>JANNRI010000069.1:0-10707 GCA_031401195.1 Burkholderiales bacterium | reverse complement strand
GAGAGTTCTCCGCCGAGGTAGTGCAAGAGCATCTTGGATGCCGAACGCGCCATCGCACAACTGCTGGCGGCGCGCGACGCGATCCGCATGCACTCGCTGGCCGCTGCGCCGCGCAAGGACGCCTTGACGCCGCGCGAGCTGGCCACCAACGAGGAGCAGATCCGCAGCCGCATCATGCAGCTGTGGCAGACCCGGCTGTTGCGCTTTACCAAACTCACGGTGGCCGACGAAGTGGAAAATGCCCTGAGCTACTACGACGCCACCTTCCTGCGCGAGATCCCCAAGCTGTACGCCAATCTGGAGCGCGAACTGGGGGGCCAGCACATCCACAGCTTCCTGCGCATGGGGCACTGGATCGGCGGCGACCGTGACGGCAACCCCAACGTCGGCGCCGAGACCTTGCGCCATGCGCTCGCCCGCCAGGCCGAAGTGGCACTGCGTTTTTATCTGACCGAAGTGCACGAGCTCGGCGCGGAGCTGTCGCTTTCGGGCACGCTGGTGAGCGTGTCGCCGGCCATGACCGAGCTGGCCGCACGCTCGCCCGACCACAACCCGCACCGAGAAGACGAGCCCTACCGCCGCGCGCTGGTGGGCATCTACGCGCGGTTGGCTGCGACGCTGCAATCACTCACCGGCACCGAGCCCCTGCGCCATGCAGTGGCGCCGCAGGACCCCTATGCCGACGCGGCCACCCTGCTGGCCGACCTGCAGACCATCGCCACTTCGCTCGCCGGGCACCATGCTCAAGCGCTGGTGGCACCGCGCCTGGCTCCGCTGATGCGCGCGGTGCAGGTGTTCGGCTTCCACCTGGCCACGCTGGACCTGCGCCAGAGCTCCGACCGCCACGAGGCCGTGGTGGCCGAGTTGCTGCGCGTGGCGCGCCTCGAGGTCGACTACAGCGCACTGCCCGAAGCCGCGCGGCGCCAGCGGCTGCTGACGGCGCTGGCCGATGCGCGCGGCCTGCGCGTGCGCGGCGCCGGGTACTCCGCTCTCACGCTCGGCGAGCTGGCGATCTTCGAGACCGCGCGCGAGTCGCTGGCGCTGTACGGTCGCGCGGCGCTGCGCCATCACATCATCAGCCACACCGAGGAAGTGAGCGATCTGCTCGAGGTGCTGGTGCTGCAAAAAGAGTGCGGGCTGCTCGAGGGCCTGCTCGGCGAAGGCAGCGCGTTGGTGGCGCAAGTCGCTCCTGGCGCGGCCGCCCGGCCAGCCGGCGGCGGCGGCGGCGGCGCGAAGGCCGCGCTCCTGGTCGTGCCGCTGTTCGAGACCATCGGCGACCTTCGCCGCTGCGAGGCCATCATGCGCGAGTTCTATGCGCTGCCCGGCATCGCCGAGCTGGTGATGGCCAGCGGGGGCGAGCAAGAGGTGATGCTCGGGTACAGCGACAGCAACAAGGACGGCGGCTTCTTCACCAGCAACTGGGAGCTCTACCGTGCCGAGACATCGCTGGTGCAGCTGTTCGGTGTTCTGCAGGGCAGCCACGGCATCACGCTGCGCTTGTTCCACGGTCGCGGCGGCACGGTCGGGCGCGGCGGCGGGCCCAGCTATCAGGCCATCCTCGCGCAGCCGCCGGGCACGGTGAACGGGCAGATCCGCCTCACCGAGCAGGGCGAGGTCATCGGCTCGAAGTACGCCAACGCCGAGATCGGGCGGCGCAACCTCGAGACGCTGGTGGCCGCCACGCTGGAGGCCACATTGCTGCACCCCACACGCGCGGCACCACGCGCCTTCCTCGACGCCGCGGGCGAGATCAGCGCGGCCAGCATGGCGGCGTATCGCAAGCTGGTCTACGAAACACCGGGCTTCGTCGACTACTTCTTCGCGGCGACGCCAATCCGCGAGATTGCGGAACTGAACATCGGCTCGCGGCCCGCGGTGCGCCCCAGTGGCCCCAAGGAAGGCAGGGCCTCGCGTGCGATCGAAGATCTGCGCGCCATCCCTTGGAGCTTCTCGTGGGGCCAGTCACGCATGGCGTTGCCCGGGTGGTTGGGCTTCGGCAGCGCCATCGCGGCCTTCGTGCATGGCCTCGAAGCGCCGCAGGCCGAGCGGCTGGACCTGCTGCAGCGCATGCACCGCCAATGGCCCTTCTTCCGCACGCTGCTGTCCAACCTCGACATGGTGTTGGCCAAGAGCGACCTGCGCATCGCCGCGCGTTACGTGGAGCTGGTGGAAGACAAGGCGCTAGGCCGCCGCATCTTCACGCAGCTGAAGAACGAGTGGCACCGCGTCGACCGCGCGCTCACGCTCGTCACCGGCGAGGCGCAGCGGCTGCAGTCCAACCCGGCGCTGGCACGCTCGATCGCGCACCGATTCCCGTACCTTGACCCGCTCAACCACCTGCAGGTGGAGCTGCTGCGCCGCTACCGCGACCGCGACCGCCACGCGGGCATCACCGGGGTGGAACGGCTGCAGCGCGGCATCCACCTCTCGATCAATGGCATCGCCGCTGGGCTGCGCAACACCGGATGAGCACGTGCCGCGGGGTCTGAGCGGCGACAAGCCAGGGCACGGGCTAAGTGAGGCTAAGTGCCGGCCCCGCCGCGCGGCGGTTCGACCGCCAGCGCCCCCTTCACCGTGGCCACCTGCCGCCTGGACACCGACAGCCATTCGCCGGCGCCCCCTCCAGGGTTGCCGACCAGCACCGCCCAACCTTCGCCGCCTTCAGCGCCGCCCACGTCGTCGAGACCGGGGCGCAGCTCCAGCGCGCGAATGGCACCGCGTGCCACCAGCGCGTTGCGGTGTACGCGCAAGAAGCCCTCGCCCAGACGCTGCTCGAGTTCGTTGAGCGACTCGTCCACGACGTAGTCCTTGGCTGCCGTGCGCACCACCACCGCCTTGTGCTCGGCGCGCAGGCTCACGATCTCCCCGTGCGGCAGTCGCAGCACGCGGCCGCGTTCGTTGAGCACCAGCACCGGCGCAGGCGTCAATGCGGCGACCTCGGCCAATGGCTGCGCACCCGAGGCAGCGCCCGCGCGGCGCCATTGCGCCACGCGCGCCAGCGCCTGCTGCAGCCGCTCCTTGCGTACCGGCTTCGTGAGGTAGTCCAGCGCTTGCAACTCGAAGGCCTGCAGCGCATGCCCTGCATGCGCGGTCACGAACACCACCGCCGGCGGCTGCGGCATGGCGCGCAAGGTCGCTGCCAGCGCGAGGCCACTTGGGCCCGGCAAGCCGATGTCGAGCAGCAGCGCATCGACGCCGCCTTCCCCTGGCTGCGCCAGCCGCGCCAGTTGCACCTGCGCGGCGGCGGCCGAGTCGGCCTCGGCCACCACAATCGCCGACGGTTCACCGAGGCCCTCGACTAGCTGCTTCAGCCGCATGCGTGCGAGTGCCTCGTCGTCAACGATGAGCAGTCTGAGGGCCTCACCGGCCTCGGGTCTTGGACTCATGAGCAAGGCGCTGAAAGGTGCGGCGCAGCGGGCAATTCAGAGTGGATCACGGCAACTCACGGCGGCGGCAAGATCACCCGCGCGCGGAACACCGCCACGGGCGCGGCGCCCGCCACGCCGGGCTCCTCGTCGCGCCACACATCGCACTGCGCGGCCACGTCGTGCAACAGCCGCAAACGCTCACGCAGGTTGTGCAGCGCCATGCCGTTGCCCGGGGCACCCGCCTCGTCGCCGACGGTGTTGCTGACCACCACCTCCACCTGCCCGCGCATGATCGCTGCCTGCACGCGCACCCAACCACCGGCCGCCAGCGGCTCGATGCCGTGCCGCACGGCGTTTTCCACCAACGGCTGCAGCATCAACGGCGGCACGCGCGCCGTGGTCGTGCGTGGGTCGATGCGCCATGTCACCGCAAGCCGCGCGCCGAAACGCACCTGCTCGATGGCGAGATAGCGCCGGGCCAGTTCGATCTCCTCGGCCAGCGATACCGATGCACCGGCGTCGGCCAGCGCCACGCGAAAGAGTTCAGCCAGGTCTTCGAGCACCGCCTCGGCGCGGCCGGGGTCCACGCGCACGAGCGCGATGGCGGTGTTGAGCGCGTTGAAGAGAAAGTGCGGCCGGATGCGCGACTGCAGTTCCGCCAGCCGTGCATTGGCGTGCGCGGGTTGCCACAGCCGCGCGCGCACATCGAGCCACGACCACAGCACCGCCGCAAACCCGAGGCCGGCGAGCGCCACCGCGGCCACGCGCAGCCCATCGAGCTGCGGCTCGGCCCCGGCCACGAGCCCGGCCCAGGCCAGAGGCCACCACCCTGCCAGCGCAGCACCGGCGCCGAGCCCGAACACGACGGCCGCGCGCGCCCCGTGCCCCAGGCGGCGCAGCGGCCGGCTGAGTGCGCACACCACCACCAGCCACAACACCGTGCCCGTCACACCCCCGAAAGCCAGCGCCGCGGTGCGCTCACCCCAATGCAGCACCGAAGTCGCACCCGCCATGGCCACCAGTGCGAGCACACCCTGCACGCCGAGTACGGCGCGCAGCGCGAGCGCCGGATGGCACACGTCGAAGGCTGCCGCGGCCTGCACGCGCAGGCGCGCCTGCTCTTCGCCCAACGGGTCGAAGTGCGAGACGGAAAAACGCCGCGCGCCGCTCTCGGCCTGCTGCGAGGTATCTGGCCACAGGCTGGACGGACGGCTGGGCGCGCCGTGGAAGTCGCTGTCGCGTTCGGCCGGGGTGGTGAATTTGGCGCGTGCCATCGATGGAGGAATTCAGTGCGGCAATGTGGGCGCCGGGCGGGAGCCGAGACCGCGCCGGGATAATAAGTACACCGCGCTTCAATGCCGCGCTCAATCGCACACCACCCCCATGTCCGCCCCCAACCCCCTGGCCAACAAGCATCAGGCCTGGTCGGCCCTGTTCTCCGAGCCGATGAGCGAGCTGGTGCAGCGCTATACCGCGAGCGTGGGTTTCGACAATCGCCTGGCGCGCGCCGACATCCAGGGCAGCCTCGCCCACGCGCAGATGCTCGCCGCGCAAGGCATCATCAGCGCCAGCGACCTCGCCGACATCGAGCGCGGTTTGACGCAGATCCGCGCCGAGATCGAGTCCGGCCACTTCGTCTGGAAGCTCGAGCTCGAGGACGTGCACCTCAATATCGAGGCCCGCCTGACCGAGATCGTGGGCGATGCCGGCAAGCGCCTGCACACCGGCCGCAGTCGCAACGACCAGGTGGCGACCGACATGCGCCTGTGGCTGCGCGGCGAGATCGACCGCATCGCAGTGCTGCTGATCGAGATGCAGCGCGCGCTCGTGGCCGTCGCCGAGCGGCACACCGACACCGTGATGCCCGGCTTCACGCACATGCAGGTGGCGCAGCCGGTGAGCTTTGCGCACCACCTGCTGGCCTATGTGGAGATGTTCGCGCGCGATGCCGAGCGCCTGTGCGAGGTGCGCGCGCGCGTGAACCGGCTGCCGCTGGGCGCCGCCGCCCTGGCCGGCACCAGCTACCCGCTGGACCGTGCCAAGGTCGCGCAACTGCTGGGCTTCGAGGGCCTGTGCCAGAACAGCCTGGACGCCGTGAGCGACCGCGATTTCGCGATTGAATTCGCCGCCTTCGCGAGCCTGGCCATGGTGCATGTGTCGCGCCTGGCCGAGGAGATCGTGCTGTGGATGAGCCAGAACTTCGGCTTCATCGACCTCGCCGACCGCTACTGCACGGGCAGTTCCATCATGCCGCAGAAGCGCAACCCGGATGTCGCCGAACTGGCAAGGGGCAAGAGCGGGCGCGTGGTCGGCCACCTGATGGGCCTGCTCACGCTGATGAAAGGCCAGCCGCTCACCTACAACAAGGACAACCAGGAAGACAAGGAGCCGCTGTTCGACACCGTCGACACGCTGGCCGACACGCTGCGCATCATGGCCGAGATGGTGGGCGGCACGCTCGAGCCCGCAACCGGGGCGAGGAGCGGCGGCATCATCGTCAAGCCCGAGGCCATGGAACGCGCCGCGTTGCGCGGCTACGCCACCGCCACCGACCTGGCCGACTACCTCGTCAAGAAGGGCCTGCCCTTCCGCGACGCCCATGAGACGGTGGCGCACGCGGTGAAAATGGCGCTGGCGCGCGGTGTCGATCTCACCGAGTTGCCACTGGCCGAACTGCAGGTGTTGAACAAGGACATCGGCGCCGACGTGGCCGAGGTGCTCACGCTGCGCGGCTCGATGAAGGCCCGTCACGTCATCGGTGGCACGGCACCGGCGCAGGTGCGAGCCCAGATCGAGGGGCACCTGGCGCGGCTGCGCTGAACAGCGTTGCGGGCGCCCCGCAGGTCTGGGCGTCGATAGTTGGCGGGGCGGGTGGGAGCTTGCGGGTGCGGCGGGTCAAGCTCGCGGCGCGGCGGTCGATAGGGCAAGGGCCATCGACGTTCCGCCCATCAACCTGCCCCCCCGGAGTGCCTCCATGCGCCATGCCCGCCGCGGCTTCACCACCGTGGAGCTGATCGTCGCCGTCGTCGCCATCGGCTCCATCGCCGCGGTCGCGCTGCCGCACTTTGGCGGCCAATTGCGCGACCAGCGCATCGCCAAACTCCACGCCGCGCACGGTGCAGTCCAGTCCGCCGCGGCGCTGATCCATGGCGTCGCGCTGGCGCGCCACAACCAGCCGCAGTCGCCTTGTATCGGCGTGGGCTTCGGCGCCAACCCGCCATTGGTGAACGTGGCGGGCAACGGCAACCTGTGCACCGAGAACGGTCGCGTGCAAGTCGCGCTGCTGTATCCGGCCGCCACCGTGGCCGGCATCGTGGCCAGTGCGGGCCTCGTGCCGGTGGCGGGAACGCCCAGCGCAGCACAACTGGGCCGCGAGGGTTTCGATGTCATTGGGACGGCGGACACACTGCGCGTTCAGCTGTCCGGTGTGCCGGAAGCCTTGCAGTGCGGCTTCGCCTACCAGGCGCCGGGGGCACTGGGCCTCGCGCCCGTCATCACGGGTGTGGTCACCCGCGGCTGTTAGGCCACGGCTGTTAGGCCACGCGCATCAACCGGTGCTGGGCGCGGCCGCCGCGGCTTCGTCGCTGAACCAGCTGAGCACGATCAACGCCGCCGCGCCGCCGACGGGAAACAGCAGCACCGCCAGCGCCACCCAGCCCGGTACCGATCGCCGCATGCGCCGGGCACCGACGGCGAGGAAGATCCAGTGCAGCAAGAGGGCGGTTGCGAGCAGCAGCGCATTGCCCACGACCAAGGCCAAGCTGCTCAGAAAGCGCTCGAAGAACGGCGGCAGGAACAGCAGCAGCGATGCCACAGCGGCCACCAGGGACACGGTCGAGGCGTTGAGCGCGCGTTGCGCCGGGTCTTCTTGCTGCATGGCCGCTCCGATCACGCGGTGGGTGCAACGCCCGGCCGTCTTGAAGGGCCGGGCGCCGTGCCTCAGTGTAGGGCGAGCCGCGCAACCGCGGGGGCGAAACGCGCGGTACCGCGTATCAGTGCGGGTGGCGGCACCGCTGGCGCCCCTACCTGAACTTCACCTCCAATGCGTCAAGCCGCGCCCCGTCACCGATCGACACCACGCCGCGAACCTCGACAGCGCGCCCCGCGACGAGCGCACTCTGGTTCCCGCCCTGGTAGCGCAGGTCGGCACGCGTCAAACCGACCGTGACGCCGCGCAACACCAGGCTGCTGCGGTCGGCGGCGACAGACTCGATGTTGCCGCGCAACTCGAAGCCGCGGTCGCGTTCGAACTGGTCGCTGCGCACCTCCACGCTCGAGGCCACCAGCACGCCACCACGTTGGCTTCCGCTCACTTCAACACGCGAGCCCAAGGCGAGTGGGCCGCCGGCTATGGTGGCGGTGCTGGCATCGACCTGGCGCCCGTCCACGCGCAGGCTGGTGGGCGTAGCGATGCTGGTGACGTGGCCCTTCACCGAAACCCCTTGGATATCGGCCAGCACCCGTTGCGCCTCCGCGAAGCCCCGCACGGGCCAGCGGCCGAAGGCGTCCACGCCGGTGGCCACGAACAGGCGCACGAAGCTGCCCACCGCGACGTCGGACGGCACCGAGGCCGCAGCGCCGTAGGCGAACAGCGCATTGCCGATGCGCAACGTGCGCACGCGCTCGTCGACTTCGCTGACCACGCCGCGCAAGCGGTAGAGCAACACGGCCGCACGCCGCTCCACCCGCGTGGCGCGGAAGCGGGCGGCGCCGGCGTCGTAGAGGCCGTAGACCTCGACGATCTGCCCCGGTGCCAGCGCAGCCAGCCCGGCTGCCAGGGCGTTGTCATAGACCGTGGTTTCATCCACGGCGACGCGCTGGCCGAGCACGACGAAGCCATCGGCCTCGACACGCTCCACCGGCCCGCGCACGGCGCTGTCGAAGCGCACCCGCGCGGCGCGGGCGCCGCCGCTGCGAATGGCGTCGCTCTCGATCTCCACCGTCATGCCCAGGAGCAACTCGGCGCGCGCTCGCACGATGCCCTCGCCGTCTTCGATCTGCGCCGTGCTGTCGTCAAACATCAGGCCGTTCACGATCACCGAACCGAACCCGGTGATGGGCCCGGAGGCGTAGCCCGTACCGCCCTCGCCAACGCCCCCGCCACAGCCGGACAACGGGGCGACCATGGTCAGAGTGGCAACGGCGACCATGGCGGCGGCGAACTGAAGCCAGCGTGCGGCGACGCGCTGCCTGGGTCGCACGGCAGGTTCGGGACGGAGAAGGTTCATGTTGTCGGGTCCTTCGCAGCGGGTGGGCCGCGGCGCGCGGGAATGCGCCGGGCCCGCAATGGGGCGGGTGTGTCGGACGTGGCGCCGGGCGCGGCGTTCGCGCCTGCATCCAGACCCGGCACAACCTGATAGGCGTAGAGGCCCAGACGCACGCGCGCCTTCGGGCCGGAGGCGGTGGCGTCGGCCTCGATTCGCGCCTCGAGCGCGGGCACCACGGCATGGCGCAATTGCGCCCACTGTTCGCGAAGGAGCGGGCGCAGTGCCTCCAGCGAGGCCAGGCTGAGGCCGTCGGCGAACAGCGCCTGCTCGAGATGCGGGGGCCGGCCGCTGGCGAGCACGTTGTCGACGGCGGCGCGCAGGTGGTCGCCGACGTTGTCGCCCAGGAAGCCCAGCATGCGCACGCGGTCGCCGCTGGGCACGAAGGCATCGCCCAGCAGCATCACCGTGTCGGTGGCGGCGTCGTGCTGCGCCAAACCCAGGCGGCACAACTCGTCGAGCAGGCTTCTGGGGTGCACGTCGCGGGTGATTTTGTGCGCCAGTGCCTCGAAACTCGAAGCCACCCCCAGGCGAGGCAACGCGCGCGGCTGTCCGTCGGCAGCAAGCCAGGCCGGATGGGTGCGCCAATGCGCGCAAACCTCGCTTGCCAGTGAGCGGGCCGCCGCCCGCGGCTGTCCGGCGGACGACTTGCCGGAGGGCGATGGGCCCGGCGGTGGCGCTGTGAGCCGGCTCACCTCGCGCCGGTTGATGCCGGTGGTGGTCGCGATGCGGCTGACCTTGCGGTGTGTAGCCAGCCCCGGGTGCGCTGCCGACGCGGCCTCGACGAAAGCCTGCTTCAGCATTTCCTGCACCACCAGGTAGGGCAGGCCGCGCGCCACAGCCAGCCTGGCCACGGGTTCGAGCAACTGCAAAAGCGCCTCGCGCAGCGCCCGCTGCTCGGGGCCGCCGTCGTTGGCGGCCCCGGCAATGTCCGACGGATCGGAAGCGGCGGGCGGGGGTTCACTCACTGGGGTGGCGGGTTGGCCTTGGAGGTCAGCGGAACTCGATGCGCGCGGCGTCGATGCGCGTGCGGTCGACCGAAACGAAGCCCTTGACCTCCACGATCTTGCCATTGGCCAGCGTCGCTTCGGTGCCATTGCGGTAGGTCACGCTGCCCCCATAGGAGATCGTAAGGCCCCGCAGAGCGAAGGTCTTGGCGGTGGTATTGAGCCCGCTCATCTCGCCGCGGAACTCGAGCGTGCGGCGGCCGAGATCGCGCCGATCCTCGATCTCGACCTTGGTCGCCACCAGCACGCCGTTGGTGAGGGCTCCTTCGACTTCGACGCGAGCCCCCAGCACGATGCCGGTCTTGCCATCGGGGAAAGCCGCGTTGGCCGCATTCACCTTGAGGCCGCTGATCTCGAACGACTCGGGCGAGGTGAAGGCGGTGATCACGCCCTCGACATGCGCTTCGGGCCGGGATTCGAACGTGCGCACCGTGTGGCGCAGACGCAGGGCGACCCAGGCGCCTCCAACCTGCGTGGTCTGCAGGAGCACGCGCACGAACTGGCCGTTGGCCAAGGCGGCCGGCACGTCGGCGTTGGGCACGCCGGCATAGTTGACGAGTTCGCTGCCGATCTTGAAGGTCTTGACCGTGGTGTTCAGGTCCGAGATCACGCCGCGCAGGCGGTATGCGGTGGCGCCGGTTTTGGGCTCGACCCGCGTGGCGACGAAGCGGCGATTGCCGGGGTCGTACAAACCGTGCACCTCGTACACCTGGCCCGCGGCGATGCCGGCCAGGCCGCCGGTGATGGCCGCGTCGAACACCGTGCTCGTGGTGACGAGGACGGTCTGTCCGAGCAGGGTAAGGGTGGTGGCGACGGTGTCCACCGCGCTCACCGGCCCCACCAGCGCGCCGCCGAGCGCGATGCGCAGGGCCACCGCTCGCATCTCGGCGCGGTCGATGCGCCCGCCGTCGATGTCGATGATGCGGCCGAGCTTGAGGTCGTCGCGCGTGGCGCGGTTGCCGTCCTCGTCGACGATGAGAGCGAGCGAGTCGTCAAAGCGCACGCCGCCCACGATCACCGAGCCGAAGCCCGAGATGGCGCCGCTGGCGAAGCTCGAGGCCGTGCCGT
>JANNRI010000068.1:0-3604 GCA_031401195.1 Burkholderiales bacterium | reverse complement strand
CGTACCCGCGCGCTTCGTGCTCTGACTTGTGGCCGCTTGTCTGAGCGTAGAGAGCGCAGCGAGCGAAGTGAGTTCGGCCACGGGTCAGGAGACCGAGCATCGCAGGGAACCCTGAGCAAAGCGAAGGGCAAGCCGTTTGAGCCCGGCCCAGGCCGCGCCCGGCGACTTGCTCGCGCCGACGAAAGCACGAAACAGCAGACGATCGCCAACAGCCGCAACGGACCGCGAGCAGAAGCCGCTGCGCCAACCCGCCCGAGCCTTGCCTGCGCAGAACAGAAAAAGCGAAGAGATGGATGAGCGGCCATGCCCCAGCCAACTCACCCCAAAGCGCCGCGCCCGCAGCCGCCGTTGGCCTCACTGCCAACGCCGCTGCTCGATCGGCTGCCGGAGAACCTACCCAAATACGCCGAGCTGCACTGCCGCTCCAATTTCAGTTTCCTCATCGGCGCGTCGCACCCTGAAGAGCTGGTCGCGCGCGCCGCGCAACTGGGCTACGCGGCGATCACCATCACCGATGAATGCTCCATCGCCGGTGTGGTGCGCGCGCATGAAGAAGCCAAGCGCCAGAACGAAGCCGGCAGCCCGATCCGCTTGCTGATCGGCAGCGTTTTCGAGGTGCAAGGCGAGGGCGCCACGCCGGCCTGCCGGCTGGTGCTGATCGCGCGCCACCGTGAGGGCTATGGCGATGTGTGCGAGCTGATCACGCGGGCGCGCTTGCGCTGCGCGAAGGGGCAGTACCGGCTCAGCGTGCGCGATCTCGACAGCGGCACGCTGCAAGGCGTGCCCGGCTGTCACGCCTTGCTGATTCCGCGCCGCGAAGACCCGCCCGAGCGGCTGCTGGCGCAAGCGCGCTGGCTGCAGGCCACGTTTGCCGAACGCGCGGCGATCGCCGTCGAGTTGCTGCTGTATGCCGACGACTCGTTGTTGGTGGAGCGCCTCGAAGCCGTGGCCAGCCACACCGGCCTGGCGCTGGTGGCGGCCGGCGATGTGTTGATGCACCTGCGCTCACGCAAGCCGCTGCAGGACACGCTGACGGCGGTGCGCCTGAAGACACCGCTGGCCGACTGCGGCTTCGCCTTGGCGCGCAACGCCGAGCAGCATTTGCGCTCGCGCCTGCGCCTGGCCCAGCTCTACCGGCCGGCGTGGCTGCAGGCCGCAGTGGCCATCGCCGAGAGCTGCGATTTTTCTCTGAGCGAGCTGCGCTACGAGTACCCGGCCGAGTTGGTGCCCGAAGGCAGCACGCCGATCGCGCATCTGCGCGCGCTCACCACCCTTGGCGCGCTGGAACGCTATCCCGCGGGCACACCCGCGCCGGTCTTGGCGCAGATCGAGAGGGAGATGGGCCTGATCGAGGCCCTGCGCTACGAAGCCTTCTTTCTCACCGTGCACGATATCGTGCGCTTCGCGCGTGGCCAGGGCATCCTGTGCCAGGGGCGGGGTTCGGCGGCCAATTCGGCGGTGTGTTTTTGCCTCGGCATCACGGAAGTGAATCCGATGCACACCACGCTTTTGTTCGAGCGCTTCATCTCGAAAGAGCGCGACGAGCCGCCCGACATCGATGTCGATTTCGAGCACGAGCGGCGCGAAGAAGTCATCCAGTACATCTACGCCAAGTACGGCCATGAGCGAACCGCGCTGGCCGCCGCACTGTCAACCTACCGCACGCGCGGCGCGGTGCGCGACACCGGCAAAGCGCTCGGCCTCGATGAGGTGCAGATCGACGCCGTCGCCCGCTCGGTGCACTGGTTCGACGACCCGACGCGCCTGGCCCTCGGCCTGAGTGAGGCCGGGATCGACGCCAGCGCACCCATCACACGGCGCTGGATGGAACTCATCGCCACGATCAAAGGCTTTCCACGCCACCTCTCGCAGCACAGCGGCGGCTTCGTCATCGCTGCCGGCAAGTTGAGCCGCCTGGTGCCGATCGAAAACGCCGCAATGGAAAACCGCCGTGTCATCCAGTGGGACAAGGACGACCTCGAATCGCTCGGTCTGCTCAAGGTCGATGTGCTGGCCCTGGGCATGCTGAGCTGCATCCGCCGCACATTGGATCTGATGACCATCTGGCACGGCCAGCGCTGGCGTTTGCAAGACATCCCGCAGGACGACGCCGCCTCGTTCGAGATGGCCCGTCGCGCCGACACCGTGGGCGTGTTCCAGATCGAGAGCCGCGCGCAGATGAGCATGCTGCCGCGCCTTAAACCCCGCTGCCTCTACGACCTGGTGATCGAAGTCGCCATCGTGCGCCCCGGCCCGATCCAGGGCGGCATGGTGCACCCGTATTTGAAGCGCCGCGACGAAGCCGCCGCCGGCCGCAAAGAGCCCTCGCGCTACCCCGCGCTCGACGCCGCGCTCGGCCGCACCCTGGGCGTGCCGATCTTCCAGGAGCAGGTGATGCAGATCTGCGTCATCGCCGCCGACTTCACGCTCGGCGAAGCCGACGGCCTGCGTCGCGCCATGGCGGCGTGGCGGCGCGACGGCCATGTGGACAAATTCGAGACGCGCATCAAGGAGGGTATGGCGAAGAAGGGCTACGACGCCGAGTTTGCCGACGCCATCTTCAAGCAGATCTGCGGCTTCGGCGAATACGGCTTCCCCGAAAGCCACGCCTACAGCTTCGCGCTCCTGGCCTACATCAGCCTGTGGATGAAGTGCCATGAGCCGGCGATCTTTTTGGCCGCCCTGCTCAACTCGCAGCCGATGGGCTTTTACGCACCTGCGCAACTGGTGCAGGACGCCGTGCGCCATGGCGTCGAGGTGCGGCCGGTCGATGTGTGTGCAAGTGATTGGGATTGCACGCTCGAACATCCGGGATCCGCTCACCCTGAGCTCCCGATCATCCTGAGCTTGTCGAAGGACGGGTCTGGTCGCGTGCACCCCGCCGTTCGCCTGGGCCTGCGCCTGGTGAGCACGCTGTCGCAAGCCGCCGCCGAGCGCATCACACAAGCACGGCGCACGCAAGGCTTTGCCAGCGTCGATGACCTGGCGCGCCGCGCCGGGCTCGACGCGCGCGATTTGCAATCACTCGCGCAAGCCGATGCCCTGCAATCGCTCGCTGGCCATCGCCGCCACCAACTGTGGGCGGCCGCCGGCCAGGAACGCATCGCCGATGACAGCCTGCTTGCCAACGCGCCCATCATCGAGCGCGCACACGAGCAGCCTGATCTGTTCGAAGCCGCGGAAGGCGAAGCCATCACGCTCGACTACGCCGCCACCGGCCTGACCCTGCGCCGCCACCCGCTGGCACTCTTGCGCAGCCGCTTGAACCAACGTGGCTGGCGCAGCGCCGATCAACTGGCTCAGCTCAAAGACGGCGCCAGCGCCTGGGCCTGCGGCATCGTCACCATGCGCCAGCAACCCGAAACCGCCAAGGGCGTCATCTTCGTCACCTTGGAGGACGAAACCGGCAGCGTCAACATCATCGTCTGGCGCCACATCCGCGAGCGCCAGCGCACGGCGCTGCTGCGCTCACGCCTGCTGGCCGTGGCCGGCCAGTGGCAGGCCAAGGACGGCAGCACGCATTTGATTGCGCGCCGGCTGGTGGATGTGACGCCGTGGCTGGGCGCGCTGGCGACGAGTTCGCGGGATTTTCATTGAGGCGCAA
>JANNRI010000067.1:0-1703 GCA_031401195.1 Burkholderiales bacterium | reverse complement strand
GCCACGCTGATGGCGCAAGCCCAACCCCAGACCTCGGCGACGGCCAAGAGCAGCACCCCGCCGCAAGCGCCGGCCGACTTCCCCGAGAAGACGGCACCCGTTGCGGCCGCCACGGCCAAGCCCCTGCACACCCAGCGCGGCAACGTGCAGCCCGCGCCGAGCCCGCAACGCAGCGCCAGCACCTGCGCCACCTGCGGCAAGGTCGAATCGGTGGCGGCGGTGGTGCAAAAGGGCGAAGGCACGGGCCTGGGCGTTGTCGGAGGCGCCGTGGTCGGCGGCCTGCTCGGCAGCCAGGTCGGCGGCGGCAGCGGCAAGAACGTGGCCACCGTGCTCGGCGCCGTTGGCGGTGGCATGGCGGGCAACGAAGTCGAGAAGCGCAGCCGCGCCACCACCGTGTACCGGGTCAGTGTTCGAATGGACGACGGCACGCTGCGCAGCGTCACGCAGAGCACCGCCCCGGCGGTGGGGCAGAAGGTTACGGTCGAAGGCTCGACCCTGCGCGCGCGCCCGGCGACCTCCTGAAGCGGGCCGAATTCGTCAACCTGCCACACGGCGGCCCGCGCTGAGGGGGCGCAGCGCCTCGGGCGGGCCCGCGATCTGCCGACAATCAGGCAACGCGGAGAGTGCCCCATGTGCAGATTCCTGGCCTACATCGGCGAGCCGGTGTTCCTCAACACCCTCGTGTGCGAACCAGCACACTCGCTGCTGCACCAGTCGCTGCAGGCCGAGCGGGCCACCACGGTGACCAACGGCGACGGCTTCGGCATCGGCTGGTATGGCGAGCGCGAAGCCCCTGCCGTGTACCGTGAAGTCATGCCGGCGTGGTCAGACGAGAACCTGCTGGCCCTGTGCCACACCCTGCGCTCACCCCTGTTCTTCGCCCATGTGCGCGCCGCCACCGGCACCGCAATCGCGCGCCAGAACAGCCACCCCTTCCGCTACCAGCGCTGGATGTTCATGCACAACGGCCAGATCGGCGGCTATGCGCAGGTGCGGCGCACGCTCGAGGCGCGCCTGCCCGACGAGTTGTACGCCGCACGCAAGGGCGCCACCGACTCGGAGCTGCTGTTCCTGCTGGCACTGGCGCAAGCCAAGGCGGGCCTGTCGATTCCGGAGGCGGTGCTCACCGTGTTCGATGACACCGTCGCCCTGATGCGCGAGCACGGCGTCACCCCACCCCTGCGTTTTTCGGCGGCACTTGCCGACGGCGAAGCCCTGCACGTCTTTCGCCTGGCCAGCGACGACAAACCGCCCTCGCTGTATGTCCACCGGGGCAGCGGAGGCACCGCCGTTGCCTCGGAGCCGCTGGACGACGGCGGCAACTGGCAGCTCTTGCCTGCGGGCTGCGTGATGAGCTTCGACCGCGTTGGCCGCGAAGTCGAGCAAGTGGCGCTGGTGTGAACCTGCGGGCGCGCAGGCCCGGCCTCAGATCTCGACCTTCGCCCCCAGCTCGACGATGCGGTTCGTTGGCAGATTCAGAAAATCCGCCGCCGCCGCGGCATTCCGATGCATCGACGCGAACAGCTTCTCGCGCCACAGCGGCATGCCCTCGCCCAGCGTCGGGATCACGATGTCGCGGCTCAGGAAGTAGCTGGTCAACATGTCATCGAGCGGCACACCGCGGCCTTCTAGCAGCTTGAGTGCCTCGGGTACATCAGGATCGTTCTTGAAGCCGAAGTTGAGCGTCAAGGCCCAGCAGTCAT
>JANNRI010000066.1:0-38594 GCA_031401195.1 Burkholderiales bacterium | reverse complement strand
CCAACGTGATGATGGCGGTGCACAAGCCGATCACCGAAAAGGGCGTGTTCCTGATCGGCAGCAACGCCGGCCCGGCGCCGATTGCCGGTGCGCAATGCTCGCCCTACCAGTTCATCGTCAGCTGGCAGAACGACAACCAGGCCGAGGTGGTGGGCAAGTACGCCACCGACAAGGGCTACAAGCGTGTCATCGGCATGGCGCCCAACTACCAGGCGGGCAAGGACTTCATCGCCGGCTTCAAGCGCATGTACAAGGGCGAGGTCATCGACGAGATCTACACGCCGCTGAACCAGCCCGACTTCAGTGCCGAGCTGGCCCAGGTGGCGGCCAAGAACCCGGATGCGGTGTATGTGTTCTACCCCGGCGGCCTGGGTGTGAACTTCGTGCGCCAGTACCAGCAGGCCGGGTTGCTGGGCAAGATCCCGCTGCTGTCGAGCTCGACGACCGACGGCTCGACGCTGCCAGCGCAGAAGGAAGCAGCGCTGGGCGTCATCAGCGGTACCTTCTGGGGCCCCGATTTCAACAACCCGGCCAACAAGCAGTTCGTCGAGGAGTTCGAGAAGAAGTTCAGCCGCATCCCCTCGCAGTACGCGGCGCAAAGCTACGACGCAGCGTTGCTGCTCGACAGCGCCATCGGCAAGGTCAAGGGCAACGTTGCCGACAAGGCCGCCTTCCGCGCGGCGCTGAAGGCGGCCGACTTCAAAAGCGTGCGCGGGGACTTCAAGTTCGGTACCAACCACTTTCCTGTGCAGGACATGCACGTCTTCGAGGTCGCCAACGATGCCAAGGGCCGCGTCAGCCTGAAGACCATCGGCACGCCGCTGAAGGCGCATGTCGACGCGTACGCGGCGCAGTGCAAGATGTAGGGATGGCCCGCCCCGGAAGCGCCCTTCGGTCGCCTCCCCCCTGGGGGGGCGCCGCCAGCGGACCGATGAAGCCGGATCCGCGGCAACCGCCTGGCCTTGACGGACGCGCCTCACGCGCTGGCGACGCCGGTCACGCCAGACCGAACACCCAGCCGTGACGCTCGGCCTGCTGCTCACGCAGCTGCTCAACGGCATCCAGCTCGGCCTGCTGCTCTTCCTGCTCGCGAGTGGGCTCACGCTCGTGTTTGGGATCATGAGTTTCGTCAACCTGGCGCACGGGTCGCTCTACATGATGGGCGCCTACTTCGCTGCAGCGGCGTTCAACGCATTCGGCGGCAGCTTCCTCGCCGCCGCGCTCGTGGCCGTGCCGGGCACCTTGCTGCTGGGCCTCGCGATCGAGCGGCTGCTGCTGACCACGCTCTACCGGCGCGACCACCTCGACCAGGTGCTCGCGACCTTCGGGCTCATCCTCTTCTTCAACGAGGTCGTGCGCGCCATCTGGGGCCCTGCGTCGGTGTACATGAATGTGCCCAAGGCGCTGTCGGGCACGGTGGAACTGTTCGGGCTCGCCTATCCCTCGTATCGCTTCGCCATCATCGGCGTCGGGCTGGCGGTGGCGCTCGGGCTCAATCTGCTGATCCACCGCACGCGCATCGGCATGCTCATACGCGCAGGCGCCGCCAACGCCGAGATGGTGTCGGCACTCGGCGTCAACATCAAGGGCCTCAACAGCGTGGTGTTCGCGCTCGGTGCCGGCCTCGCGGGGCTGGCAGGGCTGATGGCCGGGCCCATCGTCAGCGTGCAGTCGGGCATGGGCGAGCCGATTCTGATCCTCACGCTGGTGGTCATCGTCACTGGTGGCATCGGCTCGATTCGCGGCGCTTTCTATGGCGCACTCATCGTCGGCATCGTCGACACGGTCGGCCGCGCCTTCCTGCCCGCGCTGCTGCGCGAATTCCTCGAGCGCTCGGTCGCGCAGGCCGCGGGCCCGGCCATCGCCAGCATGCTCATCTACCTGCTGATGGCCGCGGTGCTGGCGCTCAAACCCGCCGGCCTGTTCCCGCTCAAACATGTGTGATCGTGCCCCCCCCCGCAGCGCCTCCGGCGCCTCCCCCCCAGGGGGGAACCGCCAGTGGCCCGGCAAAGCCGGCTCATCGGCGGCCACCAGGCTCGGTCTGCGCCCCAGGGCGCGGCATGTCGTCGCCGCGTTGGTACTCGTCGCCCTCGGCCTCGTGCCCGTGGTGGCTGCGCTGCTGAACCAGCCCTTCTACGTCACGCTCTTCACGCGCGTCCTCATCTTCGCCATCGCCGCCAGCGGGCTCAACCTCATCCTCGGCTACGGCGCCATGGTGAGTTTCGGGCACGCCATGTACATCGGCCTGGGTGCCTATGCGGTGGGGCTGCTCGGGCACCATGGCATCACGAACGGTTGGGCGCATCTGGCGGCAGCCATGGTGGCGGGCACGGTGGTGGCCGCGGCTGTCGGCGCGATCTGCCTGCGCACCAGTGGCATGGCCTTCATCATGATCACGCTCGCCTTCGCGCAGATGCTGTTCTTTCTCGCCGTGAGCCTGAAGGAATACGGCGGCGACGACGGCATGCCGGTGGCTACGCGCAGCGACTTCGGCATCTTCTCTCTGGCCCACAACGTGGTGCTCTACTACGCGGCCTATGCGGTGCTGCTTGCGGTGCTGTTCTTCTTCTGGCGCCTGATCCACGCCCGCTTCGGTATGGTGCTGCGTGGCTGCAAGGTCAACGAGCGGCGCATGGCCGCGCTAGGATTTCCGACGCTGCGCTACAAGCTCGCCGCCTACGTGCTGTCGGCACTGGTGTGCGTGCTGGCCGGCGTGCTGATGGCCAACCTGACCAAGTTCGTGGCGCCCTCGTACATGGCATGGTCGGTGTCGGGCGAGCTGATCGTGATGATCGTGCTCGGCGGCATGGGCACGCTGATCGGCCCGGTCGTCGGCGCCACCGCGCTGCTGGCGCTGGAGGAGGTGCTGTCGTCGCTGAAGATCGGCGTGGAGGGGTTCGACAAGCTGATCAACCAGCACTGGATGGCGTTGATCGGCCTCTTCGTCGTTGCGGTGGTGCTGGTGCTGAAGCAGGGGCTATACGGTCGCCTTGTAGCGCGGGACGCGCGCGACGAACAGCAGCAGGAGGGGCACTCCTGATGAGCCGCCTCGAGGTGCACGGCCTCGTCAAGCGCTTCGGCGGCCTGCTGGCCACCGACCACCTGAATCTCGTGCTCGAGCCGGGCGAGATCCACGCCGTCATCGGCCCCAACGGCGCGGGCAAGACCACGCTCATCAACCAGCTCTCGGGCGACTTCTTTCCCGACGAAGGCCGCATCATCTTCGACGGCCACGACCTCACGCGCGAACCGCCGCACCGGCGCGCGCTTGCGGGCATCGGCCGCAGCTACCAGATCACCTCGGTCTTCGCGGAGTTCAGCGTGCTGCAGAACGTGGCGCTTGCGGTCCAGAGCCACGCCGGCCACAGCTTCAGGTTCTGGCGTGCCGCCATGGACGAGCCGCGCCTGGTGGAGCCCGCGCGCGCCGCGCTCGAGCAGGCGGGCATGGCCGAGCTCGCCTTGCGCCCGGTGGCGGTGCTGGCCCATGGCCAGCGGCGGCAGCTCGAGATCGCGATGACGCTGGCTACCGGCGCAAAGCTCCTGCTGCTTGACGAGCCCATGGCCGGCATGAGCCATGTCGAGAGCGAAAGCGTGGTGGCCCTGCTGCGCCAGCTGAAGGGCCGCTACACGGTGCTGCTGGTAGAACACGACATGGACGCCGTGTTTGCTCTGGCCGACCGCATCACCGTGCTCGTGTACGGCCGGGCCATCGCCAGCGGCACGCCAGAACAGATCCGCGCCAGCGCCGAGGTGCGCGAGGCCTACCTCGGTGATCAAGTGGAATCGTACTGATGGCCACCCCCGAACTATTGCAAGTCGAGGGTCTCGAAGCGGCCTACGGCACGAGCCAGGTGCTGTTCGGCGTCTCGTTCACGGTGCGCTCGGGCGAGGTCACCACGCTCATCGGCCGCAACGGAATGGGCAAGACGACGACGGTGAAGTCGATCATGGGCATGCTCACGCCCCGGGCCGGCCGTGTGCGTCTGGATGGCGTGGAGCTGCAGGGCCGGCCCAGCTTCGTCGCGGCGCGTGCCGGTCTGGGTCTCGTGCCCGAAGGGCGACAGGTGTTTCCCAACCTCACGGTGCGCGAGAACCTGGTGGCCACCGCGGGCAACCGCCACCAGGCGGCGGAGCCCTGGACGCTCGAATCCGTCTACAAGATGTTCCCGCGCCTGCAAGAGCGCGAGCGCAATCTCGGCAGCAACCTCTCCGGCGGCGAGCAGCAAATGCTCGCCATCGGCCGCGCGCTGATGACCAATCCGCGCCTGCTGATCCTCGACGAGGCCACCGAGGGCCTGGCGCCATTGGTGCGGGTGGAGATCTGGAATTGCCTGCAGCGTCTGCGCGAAGCGGGGCTGGCGATGATCGTGATCGACAAGAACATCGCGCCGATGCTCCGGCTGGCCAACCGCCACGTCATCCTCGAAAAGGGGCGTGTCGTGTGGCAGGGGACGTCGCAGGCGCTACGCGCAGCGCCCGATCTGCTGCGTCAGTACGTGGGCGTGTAGCGCGAACTCAAGGCTTGAGGATCGCGCGCCCCTTCACGCGGCCCGAGCGCAGGTCGTCCAACGCTTGCGAGGCCTCGTCCAGCGGCCGGCTCGTCACCGGCATCGCGGGCAGCCGCCCCTCGCGCGCGAACGCGAGCAGCTCACGCAGTTCCTGCAGGCTGCCCACGTACGAGCCGACGATGCTGAGCGCCTTCATCGACACCATCGTCGGCATCACCGGCGCGCTGCCGCCGAAAAGGCCCACGCAGACGAGCTTGCCACCCTTGCGAAGCGCGCCGAGGCCAAGGCTGAAAGTCGAGGCCGCACCGACGAAGTCCACGGCTACGGCCACGCCGCCACCGGTGGACTTGACGAGCGTGCGCGCCGCGCCCTCGGCCGTGGGGTCGAAGACTTCGGACGCACCAGCCTCGCGCGCGACCTCCCACTTGCTCTTGTCGACCTCGGCCACGACCGGCGCCACGCCCAGCATGTGCCGCGCGAGCCGGATGCCGGAGAGGCCGACGCCCCCGGCGCCAATGATCAGCACCGCATCACCCGGGGCCGGTTGGCCGATCTTCTTCAACGCGCTGTAGGCGGTGAGGCCCGAACAGGCGAGCGTGCATGCCTGCTCCTCCGACAGCGGGTCGTAGGCGAGCAGCACGCGCGGATGCGGCACCAGCAGGTGGCTTGCGTAGCCGCCATCGCGGTTGCAGCCCAGGGCCTGCGGCGTGGCGCAAAGGTGCTCGTGGCCCGCGCTGCAGGTGCTGCACTTGCCGCAGCCGATCCATGGGAAGACGACGCGCCGGTCGCCCACGCGCACGCCATCTTCACCGTCCGCACCGCCGGCCTCAGGCCCGACGGCGACGACGGTGCCCGCGATCTCGTGGCCGAGCGTGCGCGGCGGCGACATCGGGCGCGTCATGTCGATCTTGTTGCCGCCGCCGAGATCGAAGTAGCCGTCCTGCAGGTGCAGGTCGCTGTGGCACACGCCGCAACTGCCCACCTGCAGCAGCACTTCGGTGCCCCGGGGGTTCGGCGTGTCGCGCAGCACGCGGGCCAGCGGGCGGCCGAAGGTCTCGACCTGATAACTCAACATGACGGGGTCCTCGTTGGGGGTTGGCCGCGTCGCGTGCAAACCTTCAAGCCAGCAAGCGAAGATCCACCGCCGCCTACGGCACGCGTGGGTCACGCATGAAGGCCGTCACGGCGTCGATCACCTGCCCGGGCTGGTCCCGGTGCGGCGAGTGGCCGCAGGAGGGGAGCTCCAGCAATCGAGCGTGGGGCACGCGCCGCGATATGCCGCGGATCTGCTCGAGCGTACCGTATTCGTCGTCCAGGCCCTGCATGGCCAGCACGGGGCAACCGATGGCGCCGATCTCCGACTCGATGGACCAGGAGCGGAACATCGGCGAGAGCCAGGCGTCGTTCCAGCCCCAGAAGGCCGATTCTGGGTGATCGTGGTAGCGCGCGAGCCGCGCGCGCAGCCCGCCGCCGGCGTAGGTCTCACGCGCCTTGGCGATGCTCACGAGCGAGACGTCCTCGACCATGATGTGCGGGGCCAGCACGACCACGCCGGCCAGAGAGGGCCTGCCAGCAAGGCCGGCCTGGCCTGCGTCGTCCGCGGCGCAGAGCAGTGCGATCGACCCCCCGTCGCTGTGGCCGAACAGCCAGAGGGGCCCCTCCATCATCCCGGGCTCGCGGGCGCGCAATGCCGCAAGCAGCGCCGGCCACACCTCCAGCGCCTGCCGGTGCATGAAGTCGGGTGCCCAGCGCTCATCGTGCGCCCGGGGGGTGCTGCGGCCGTAGCCGGGCCGGGAATAGATCAGCCCGCGCGCGCCCACCGCAGCGCACAGGCGCGCGGGGAAGTCGCGCCACATGGCCACCGAGCCCAGGCCCTCGTGCAGGAAGACGATCAGCGGCGCGCCGGCGCCGACCCACGACAGCTCGAGCGAGACCCGGCGCCCGCCCCAGTCGACATCGATGCGATCGACGATGCCCGCGGCGCGGTCCCCTGCGCTGCCCGGATGCGGCATGTATCTCAGCGCGCCGACTGCCGCGCCTCGCGCTCGCGCAACTTGAAGCGCTGGATCTTGCCCGTGGCCGTCTTGGGCAGGTCGGCGACGAACTCGATGAAGCGCGGGTACTTGTAGGGCGCGAGGCGATCCTTCACGAAGGCCTTCAGTTCGTCCTCGGTGGCCTGGGCGCCGGCCTTGAGCACGACGAAGGCCTTGGACTTGGTCAGTCCCTCGGCATCTTCCTTGCCGATGACGGCGGCCTCCAGCACGGCCGGGTGCTGCACCAATGTCGCTTCCACCTCGAAGGGGCTGACGTAGACACCGCTCACTTTGAGCATGTCGTCGGTGCGGCCGCTGTAGGTGTAGGTGCCGTCGGCGTTGCGCACGTACTTGTCGCCGCTCTTCGTCCAGGCGCCCTGGAAGGTCTCGCGCGTCTTGGTGCGGTGGCCCCAGTACATCATGGCCGCGCTGGGGCCGTGGATGTAGAGGTCGCCGGGTTCCCCGTCGGGCACGGGCTGGTCGCCTTCGCCTCGCAGTTCGATCTCGTAGCCGGGCACCGGCCAGCCGGTGGTGCCATAGCGCACGTGGCCCGGCTTGTTGGACAGGAAAATGTGCAGCATCTCGGTGGAACCGATGCCATCGATGATCTCGACGCCAAAGTGCGCCGTGAAGCGTTCGCCCAGTTCGGCAGGCAGTGCCTCGCCAGCGCTCGACGCCAGGCGCAGCGCCAGCTCACCCCGTTTGGGCAGAGCCGGGTGCGCCAACATGCCGGCATAGCCCGTGGGGGCACCGAAGAACACAGTTGGCTTGAGGCCCGCGACGCCGCCCAGCCAGCGCTTGAAGGTGGCCTCGGGCGTGGGCCGCTCGGGCATCAGCAGCGTCGTCGCACCCACACTCATCGGAAAGCTCAACGCATTGCCCAGGCCATAGGCGAAGAAGAGCTTGGCCGCACTGAAGCAGATGTCACTCTCCTTGAGTTGCAGCACGCCCTTGCCGTAGAGCTCGGCCGTCCAGTACGGATTGGCGTGCGAGTGCACCGTGCCCTTGGGGCGACCGGTCGAGCCCGAGGAATAGAGCCAGAAGGCGGGATCGTCCGCACTCGTATTGGCCGCCCGGGCGAGCGGTGCGTTCGCGTCGACGAAAGCCTCGAACTCCACCTCCGCCGGACGCAGGGGAGCCACCGGGCGCGAGACAATGACCCTTTGCACCTCGTGCTCGGACTTGGTCATCGCCGCCGTCACCGCCGGCAACAGCGCCCCCGAGACCAGCACCGCCTGCGCCCGCGAGTTCTCGAGCATGTAGGCGTAGTCGTCGGCGGTGAGCAGCGTGTTCACCGCCACCGGCACCACGCCGGCATAGATGGCGCCGAGGAAACCGACTGGCCAGTCCGTGGTGTCGTGCATCAGCAGCAGCACTCGCTCCTCACGCTTCAGGCCGAGCGAGCGCAGGCCGGCCGCGAGCCGCCGCACGCGCTCGTCGAGCCGGCCGTAGGTGACGGCGCCAAGGTCGTCGACGAAGGCCACCTTCGACGGGCGGGGCTGGTTCAGAGCGAGCAGGTGCTGGGCGAAGTTGAAGCTGTCGGCCGGCGCCGGGACGCCCTGCGTGCTGCTGGTGCTGCTGGTGTTGCCGGTGGCCATCGTGGTTGTCTCCTGTGGCTCTGTGGTCCAACGCAGGCGCCCGAAGCGGGCCGGACAGGCTGGAGGGTCGGCGCGGATCAGCGCGTGAACTGGATCTGCCCTTGCGGCAGCAGGTAGAGCACGAGCGCCCGGCCCTAGCTCACCGTGGGCCGGCGTGCGGTGCCGGGCCCGTAGACGCACCAGCCGGCCGGGCGGCCATCGAACAATGCCTCGCCCTCGATCGGCATGACGAGGTCGATCTCGCCCAGCGGATGCGTGTGGTGCGGACCCGCGATATCCCGCATGTCGACCACGTCCACCGAGAAGCCGCACAGATCCTCCGCCGGCTTGAAGATGCGGCCGTACTTGATGCCACCGCCCTCACGGTCGCAGAGCCAGCCGTCGCGCACGCCCACGCGGCACGGTTCCACCAATGCCGCGAACGTGGGCGAACCTGCCCCATGCCGGGTGTTCAGCCAGGCGTCGAGTTCGGCATCGAGCGCGCGGCCCTGCAACTGGACGGCCAGATCGGCGATCTGCGCCCGAAGCTGCACCGGTGTGATCGCGGTCTGGGCGGATTCGGTGGACATGCCAAGGTCTCCGGAAGATGAATTCAACTGCTGTTTGAACTTGTCAGCAGGAAGTCCTTGCAGCATTGTGCTTCTACACACTGTATCCTCCAACTCGCCCACATGTCAAGCAACATACTGCAGGAGCGCGGCATGGCCCTCGGCCGGAGACCCTCGGCATCCCGGGCGTCGCGCACGATGGGCGCGTCCGAGACGACTCGCGCCCGGACACCCGCAAGCGCCGCCGCCGCACACGGCGCCGAGGCCGCCAAGCACCCCTTCCTCGTGGCACTGGGCGAGCGCGTGCGCGCCCTGCGCTCACGCCGGGGCATCACGCGCAAGGCGCTGGCTGCCAGCGCGGAGGTCAGCGAACGCCACCTGGCCAACCTCGAATATGGCCTCGGCAACGCGTCCATCCTCATCCTGCTGCAGGTGGCGCAGGCGCTGCAGTGCTCGTTGGCTGAACTGATCGGCGACGTGACCACGGTCTCGCCGGAATGGTTGATGCTGCGCGAGCTTCTCGATGGCCGCGACGATGCCACGCTGCGCCGCGTACGCGTGGCCGTCGGTGAACTGCTCGGCACCGGTGGCGCGAATGTCGCGCGCAGCTCACGCGTGGCGCTCATCGGGCTGCGCGGCGCAGGCAAGTCGACGCTCGGGCAGAAGCTCGCCGACGACCTCGGTTTTCCGTTCGTGGAGCTGTCGCGCCAGATCGAGCAGTTCGCGGGTTGCACCATCAACGAGATCCAGGCGCTCTACGGCCAGAACGCCTATCGCCGCTACGAGCGTCGTGCGCTCGAGGAGGCGATTCAGCTCTATCCCGAGGCGGTGATCGCCATTCCCGGGGGCTTGGTGTCGGACCCGGCAACCTTCAATTTGCTGCTCGCGCATTGCACGACCGTGTGGCTGCATGCCGACCCGGAAGACCACATGAAGCGCGTCGTTGCCCAGGGCGACATGCGCCCCATGGGCGGGGTCGCGGCCAGCAAGGAGGCGATGGAGGATCTGAAGAGCATTCTGGCCGGCCGCGCGGCCTTCTACTCCAAGGCGGAGTTCAAACTCGACACCAGTGCCCAACCGCTGGAAGAGACCGACGCCGCCCTGCGCAGATTGGTGCGCGAGGCTTTGCAGACTTCGGTCCAGGCCTGAATCAGATGCACAAAAATGCTTGACTTCGGCGACTTACACGCACTATCATGCATTTCAACGCGCCTTGATGATATGCATTGTTGTGCACTTCCGTGGAGACTGCCGTGACCGAAATCCCTGCCGCCGCCCCCCGCGTCGACTACCAGACGCACCCCAGCCGGTACCGCCACTGGAAGCTCAAGTTCGAGGGTCCCGTCGCGACGCTGGTCGCCGACTTCGACGAGAACGCCGGCCTGCGCCCCGGCTACAAGCTCAAGCTCAACAGCTACGACCTCGGCGTCGACATCGAACTGAACGACGCCATCAACCGCATTCGCTTCGAACACCCCGAGGTGCGCACGGTCGTCGTTACCAGCGCCAAGGAGAAGGTGTTCTGCTCAGGCGCCAACATCTTCATGCTGGGCGTCAGCTCGCACGCCTGGAAAGTGAACTTCTGCAAGTTCACGAACGAGACCCGCAACGGCCTCGAGGACAGCAGCCAGTACAGCGGCCTGAAGTTCCTGGCCGCGGTGAACGGCGCCTGCGCTGGTGGCGGGTATGAGCTGGCACTGGCCTGCGACGAGATCATCCTCGTGGACGACCGCAACAGCTCGGTCAGCCTGCCCGAAGTGCCGCTGCTCGGCGTGCTGCCCGGCACCGGCGGCCTGACGCGCGTGACCGACAAGCGCCACGTACGCCACGACCTCGCCGACATCTTCTGCACCACCACCGAAGGCGTGCGTGGCCAGCGGGCCAAGGACTGGCGGCTGGTGGACGACATCGCCAAGCCGGCCGCTTTCGCAGCGAAGGTGCAGGAGCGCGCGCTGCAGCTCGCGCAGAAAAGCGATCGGCCCGCCGGCGCCAAGGGCGTGGCGCTGACGCCCCTCACGCGCAGCATCGAAGCGAACGCCCTGCGCTATCCAAACGTGGCGGTCGAGATTGACCGCGCCAAGCGCGTGGCCACCTTCACCGTGAAGGCCCCGCGCGGCACCCAGCCCAGCAGCATCGCCGGCATCGAGGCCGCCGGGGCCGCCTGGTACCCGCTTGCGCTGGCGCGCGAGCTCGAGGACGCCATCCTGTCGATGCGCACCAACGAGCTCGACATCGGCACTTGGCTCCTCAAGACCGAGGGCGATGCGGCCGGCGTGCTGGCCATGGACGCCACGCTGATGGCGCACAAGGAGCACTGGCTCGTGCGCGAGACGATCGGGCTGCTGCGCCGCACATTGAGCCGCCTCGATGTGAGCAGCCGCAGCCTCTTCGCGCTGATCGAATCGGGCTCGGCCTTCGCCGGCACATTTCTCGAGCTAGCCCTCGCCTGCGACCGCAGCTACATGCTGGCGCTGCCGGACGATACCGCCCGCGCCCCCAAGATCACCGTGGGCGAGACGAACTTCGGCCTCTACCCGATGGTCACGGGTCAGAGCCGCCTCGGCCGCCGCTTCTACGACGAGCCGCCCGCGCTCGAGGCCGTGCGCGCAGTGTCGCAAGACACCTCGAAAGGTGTCGCGGCCCAAGCCCTCGATGCCGACGCGGCACTTGCGCTCGGCCTCGTCACCAGCGCGCCCGACGACATCGACTGGGCCGACGAGACCCGCATCGCCATCGAAGAGCGCGTCGCGATGAGCCCCGATGCGCTGACGGGCATGGAAGCCAACCTGCGCTTCAACGGCCCCGAGAACATGTTCACGCGCATCTTCGGCCGCCTCACCGCCTGGCAGAACTGGATCTTCCAACGCCCCAACGCGGTCGGCGAGAGGGGTGCGCTCAAGGTCTACGGCAAGGGCGACAAGGCCGCCTTCGACTGGAATCGCGTCTGACCAAATTCGAGCAAAGACAGGAGTCCTGCATGAGCAACATCAACTACAGCGACAAGATCCCCAACAACGTCAACCTCAGCGAAGACCGCACCCTGAAGCGCGCGCTCGAACAGTGGCAGCCCAACTACCTCAACTGGTGGCAGGACATGGGGCCCGAAGGCAGCCAGGACTTCGATGTCTACCTGCGCACAGCCATCAGCGTCGACCCCCAAGGCTGGGCCCAGTTCGGCCACGTGAAGATGCCCGACTACCGCTGGGGCATCTTCCTCAATCCCGCCGAGAAGGACCGCAAGATCCATTTCGGTGACCACAAGGGCGAGGCCGCCTGGCAGGACGTGCCCGGCGAATATCGCGCCAACCTGCGCCGCATCATCGTCACGCAAGGCGATACCGAGCCCGCGAGCGTGGAGCAGCAGCGCCACCTCGGCCTCACCTGCCCGAGCCAGTACGACCTGCGCAACCTGTTCCAGGTCAACGTCGAGGAAGGCCGCCACCTGTGGGCCATGGTCTACCTGCTGCACAAGCACTTCGGCCGCGACGGCCGCGAGGAAGGCGAAGCGCTCCTGCAGCGCCGCAGCGGCGACCCCGACACGCCGCGCATCCTGCAGGCCTTCAACGAGAAGACGCCCGATTGGCTCGCATTCTTCATGTTCACCTACTTCACCGATCGCGACGGCAAGTTCCAGTTGTGCGCGCTGGCCGAGAGCAGCTTCGACCCGCTCGCGCGCACGACCAAATTCATGCTGACGGAGGAGGCGCACCACATGTTCGTGGGCGAGAGCGGCGTGAGCCGCGTCATCCAGCGCACCTGCGCGGCGATGAACCAGCTGAAGACCGACGACCCGAAGAAGCTGCGCGAGGCCGGCGTGATCGACCTGCCCACGCTGCAGCGCTACCTCAACTTCCACTTCAGCGTCACTATCGACCTCTTCGGTGCCGACGAGAGCAGCAACGCCGCCACCTTCTACAGCACCGGTCTCAAGGGCCGCTACGAAGAAGGCAAGCGCGCCGACGACCACCAGCTGCGCGGCCAGCATTACAAGGTGCTGCAGGCCAAGGACGGTGCGCTCAACGAGCGCGAGGTGCCGATGCTCAATGCGCTGAACGAGGTGCTGCGCGACGACTACATCACCGACAGCCGCGCCGGCGTCGAGCGCTGGAACAAGGTGATCGAGAAGGCGGGCATCCCGTTCCGCCTGAAGACGCCGCACAAGGCCTTCCACCGCAACATCGGCGGCCTGGCGGGCCTGAAAGTCTCGCCCGAGGGCCAGGTGGTCAGCGAGGCCGAGTGGAACGCCAAGGTCGACCAGTGGCTGCCCAGCGGCAGCGACCGCGCCTACGTCGCGAGCCTGATGGGCCGTGTCGTCGAGCCGGGCAGGTTCGCCAACTGGATCGCCCCGCCGGTGATGGGCATCAACCGCCAGCCGGTGGACTTCGAATACGTCCGCTTCAACTGAAGCCCACGCTCTGCTCCTTCTCCCGCCCTCGGAGGCGAAGCCTCCGCTTCGCGTGCGGGAGACGGCTGGGGTGAGGGTCTCCGTCGCCCGCCCGCCCTCACTCCGTCCCTCTCCCGCCCTGCGGGAGAGGGAGTAAAACAAGCGCAGTAGACCGTCTTGGCCATGACAGTGAGCACCGTCATCAAGCAGCACCTGATCGACCCCGAGATCTGCATCCGCTGCAACACCTGCGAGTCGATCTGCCCGGTGAAGGCCATCACGCACGACTCGCGCAACTACGTCGTCGATGCCGAGAAGTGCAACCTGTGCATGGACTGCGTCTCCCCCTGCCCCACCGGCAGCATCGATAACTGGCGCACCTTGGCCAAGGTGCGTGCGTACAGCCTGGACGAGCAACTCGGCTGGGACACGCTGCCCCCGGAGCTGAGCCCCGAGCAGCTGGCCGACGCAGGCGTCACCGCCGATGCGTTGCCCTCCGAGCCCCCGGCCGCGACGGTGGGAGCAGCACCCGTGGCCCCGGAAGGCTCATTCAACAGCGCCCGGTTCGGCGCGACGCTGCCGCCGTGGTCGGCCGCCCACGCGTACACCAACCTCTACGGCCCCAAGGCGATCGAGAAGTCCGTGACCGCCACCGTCTCCGGCAACGTGCGCGTCACCGAGGTGGGCAAGGAGTACGACACGCACCACGTCGTGCTCGACTTCGGCAGCCTGCCCTTCCCGGTGCTCGAGGGCCAGAGCATCGGCATCGTGCCCCCCGGCAGCGATGCGCAGGGCCGTGCACACCATCCGCGCCAATACAGCGTTGCCAGCCCACGCAACGGCGAACGACCCGGCTACAACAACCTCTCGCTGACCATCAAGCGCGTGCTCGAAGACCACCAGGGCAATCCGGTGCGGGGCGTGGCCAGCAACTACATGTGCGACTTGCAGGTCGGCAACAAGGTGCAGGTGATCGGCCCCTTCGGCGCCAGCTTCCTCATGCCCAACCACTCGAAGAGCCACATCGTGATGATCTGCACCGGCACAGGCAGCGCCCCGATGCGCGCGATGACCGAGTGGCGCCGGCGCCTGAGGGCCAGCGGGAAGTTCGAGGGCGGCAAACTGATGCTCTTCTTCGGCGCGCGCACGAAAGAGGAGCTGCCGTACTTCGGCCCGCTGCAGAACCTGCCCAGGGACTTCATCGACATCAATTTCGCCTTCAGCCGCACCTCCGGGCAGCCCAAGACCTACGTGCAGGACCTGATGCGCAAACGCGGCGCCGACCTCGCGCCGCTGCTCAAGGATCCGAACGCCTACTTCTACGTCTGCGGCCTGAAGGCGATGGAAGAAGGTGTCGTGCTCGCGCTGCACGACGTGGCCAAGGAGGCCGGGCTCGATTGGGAGCAGATCGGTGCCGCGCTCAAGCGCGAGGGCCGGCTGCACCTCGAAACCTACTGACCCGCCGAATCCAACCGCGACCGAGCAGGCCCGAGAATCTCGCCATGGATCTTCGCAATGCTCCGGTTCTCGTGGTGGGCGCCGGCATCATGGGCGCCGGCATCGCGCAGGTGGCTGCGCAGGCCGGCCATGCCGTCAAGCTCTTCGATACGCGCGACGGCGCCGCTACCGAGGCCAAGGCGAAACTCACCGCCACGCTCGACGGCCTCGTCACGAAGGGCAAGCTTGCCGCCGAGGCCGCCACGGCCGCGCTCGCGCGCATCACGCCCGTCACAGCGCTGGAGCAGGCGACCGAGGCGGCGCTGGTGATCGAGGCCGTCGTCGAGCGGCTCGAGGTCAAGCGCAGCCTCTTCAAGCAGCTCGAAGGCATCCTCGCGCCCGGTTGCGTGCTGGCCACGAACACCTCGTCGATCTCGGTCACCGCCATCGCCAACGGGCTCGCACACCCGGGCCGCCTCGTCGGCATGCACTTCTTCAACCCCGTGCCGCTGATGAAGCTGGTCGAGGTGGTGTCGGGATTGCAGACCGAGCCCGGCGTGGCCGAAGCCATCTTCACGCTCAGCCAGGCCTGGGGCAAGGTGCCGGTGCATGCGAAGAGCACGCCCGGCTTCATCGTCAACCGCATCGCGCGGCCCTACTACGCCGAGACGCTGGCGCTGCTGCTCGAACAGGCGGCCGCGCCGCAGGTGCTGGACGCGTGCTTGAAGGCCGCGGGCTTCCGCATGGGCCCCTGCGAGCTGATGGACCTGATCGGCCACGATACGAACTTCGCGGTCACGCAGTCGGTGTTCGAGGCCAACTTCTTCGACAAGCGCTACGTGCCGTCGCTGGTGCAGCGCGAGATGGTCGATGGCGGCCTGCTCGGCCGCAAGAGCGGGCGGGGCTTCTACCGCCACGGTGAAGGCGCCGTTGCACCTGCCCTGCCCGTGGCGGTGCACGACGCGCCGGCGACGGCGCACGAGGTCACGGTGCATGGCGAGGGGCCTATCGCCGACATGCTGGAGGCTGCAACAACCAAGGCGCTCACCGCTCAGGGCTGGGGGCCGGCGCGCGACCGCGAGAGTGCCTGGACGGGCCTGCGCATCGACAGCGCGCGCCTCGTGCTCACCGACGGGCGCACCGCGAAGCAGATGGCCGCCGCCATGAGCACGCGCGACGTGGCTGTTTTCGACCGGCCCCTGGCCGTGTTCGACCGGCCCCTGCCCGTGTTCGACCAACCTCTGGCCGTGTCAGACCGGTCCCTGACCGTGCCCGCTTTGCCCGGGACGGCTTTGGCCTTCGCGCTCGCGCCGAACGCCAGTGACCCATGGCGCACCCAGGCCCCGGCATGGCTGGCGGCGCTCGGCTACGCGCCACTGCCCTTCGCGGATGCGCCTGGCCTCGTCGTGGCACGCACGGTCGCCATGCTGATCAACGAAGCAGCCGATGCCGTGCTGCAGGGTGTGTGCACCGCCGAGGGTGCCGACGCGGCGATGAAGCTCGGCGTCAACTACCCTGCCGGTCCGTTCGAATGGCTGGCCGGATGGAGCCCCGACGGTGTTCGCGGCGTGATCGACGTGCTCGAGGCGCTCGACGCCCACTACCGCGGCGAACGCTACCGCGTCAGTCCCTGGCTGCGCCGGCACAATCCCCGCGCATGAAGTTTGCCGAGTTCCATGCCGGCCAGGTCATCGAGGCCGGCCCCTGCCTCGTGAGCGAAGACGAGGTGGTGCGCTTCGCCGAAGCCTTCGACCCCCAGTGGTTCCACACCGACAAGGCACTTGCCGAGAAGGGCCGCTTCCAGGGGCTGATTGCCAGCGGCTGGCACACCTGCGGCATTGCAATGCGGCTGGCAGCGCAGGCCGCGCTCACCGGCAGCGAGAGCTTCGCCTCACCCGGCGCCAGCTACGTGAAGTGGCCCAACCCCGTGCGGCCCGGCGACCGGCTCACGCTGCGCGCCACCGTCATCGAGCCACGCCGCGCGAAGAGCCAGGCCACGCTCGGCCTGCTGCGCTGGCGCTGGCAGCTCTTCAATCAGCATGGGGCCGAGGTGCTCGATCTCGAAGTGACCAGCCTCTTCGATCTGCCCCGCCAGGCGCCGGCGGCTGCCTGAACACGACACGTCGGGACCAAGCGCATTCAACGAGACCACACCATGACCATCACGCAAGCCTTCATCTGCGACGCCATCCGCACCCCCATCGGGCGCTACGGCGGCGCGCTCAGTTCGGTGCGCCCCGATGACCTGGGCGCCATCCCGCTCAGGGCCCTGATGGCGCGCAACCCGAAAGTCGACTGGGCCGCCGTGACCGATGTGCTGTTCGGCTGCGCCAACCAGGCCGGCGAAGACAACCGCAACGTCGCACGCATGAGCCTGCTGCTGGCCGGCCTGCCCAAGGAACTGCCCGGCGCCACCATCAACCGCCTGTGCGGCAGCGGCCTTGATGCGGTGGGCACGGCCGCGCGCGCCATCAAGGCCGGCGAGGCGCAACTGATGATCGCCGGCGGCGTCGAAAGCATGAGCCGCGCGCCCTTCGTCATGCCGAAGGCCGACAGCGCCTTCAGCCGCGCCAACGCCATCTACGACACCACCCTCGGCTGGCGCTTCATCAACAGGCTGATGAAAGAGCAGTACGGCGTCGACACCATGCCCGAGACGGCCGAGAACGTGGCCGCGGACTTCAAGATCGAGCGCGAGGCGCAAGACCGCATGGCGCTGGCCAGCCAGTTGAAGGCCGTGGCGGCGCAGAAGGCCGGGTTCTTCGAAGGCGAGATCACGCCGGTGGCGATCGCGCAGAAGAAGGGCGAATCCATCGTCGTGAGCAAGGACGAGCACCCGCGCGAGACCAGCCTCGAGGCGCTCGCCAAGCTCAAGGGCGTGGTGCGCCCCGAGGGCAGCGTCACCGCCGGCAACGCCAGCGGCGTGAACGACGGCGCCTGTGCGCTCCTTGTCGCGAGCGAAGCGGCGGCGCGCCGCCATGGGCTCACGCCACGGGCGCGCGTGGTGGGCATGGCCAGCGCAGGCCTCGCCCCGCGCATCATGGGCATGGGCCCGGCGCCGGCCACGCGCCGCGTGCTCGAGCTCACCGGGCTCACGCTGGCGCAGATGGACGTGATCGAGCTCAACGAGGCGTTCGCCGCACAGGGTCTGGCCGTGCTGCGCGACCTGGGCCTGAAAGACGACGACGCCCGCGTCAACCCCAACGGCGGCGCCATTGCGCTCGGGCACCCCTTGGGGGCCAGTGGTGCGCGGCTCGCCACCACCGCGGTGAACCAGCTTCACCGCATGAACGGTGGCCGGGGTGGCCGCTACGCACTGTGCACGATGTGCATCGGCGTCGGCCAGGGCATCGCCGTCGTGCTCGAACGCGTTTGAGCCCACACACTCTCCCAGCCGGCCCGCCTTGGCGCCGGGCTGGCCTTCAACGCACCGAGAACGGCGCCTGGTACCGTCGCCCGTAGGCCACGCCCACAGTCACGGTCCAGCGTCAGCGCTATCGTTGCAGCCATGGACGACACCGACCGCGCCCTCATCGCCTTGCTGCGCAAGGACGCGCGCACCAACATCGCCACGCTCGCGGCCAAGCTCGGCCTCTCGCGCGGCACGGTCACGAACCGCCTGCGCCGGCTCGAGGATGACCACGTCATCGTCGGCTACAGCGTGCGGCTGCGGCCCGATGCCGAGCCGCAGGAAATCAAGGCCTGGATGGGCGTGCGCGTGGAGGGCAACCAGACGCGCGCCGTCATCGCCAGCCTGCTCGGCGAGCCGGGCGTGGCCGCGCTGCACGACACCAATGGCCGCTGGGATCTGCTGGCCGAGTTGCGCGCGCAGACGATGGCGGAGTTGTCGCAGGTGCTGGAGCGCGTGCGGCTCGTGAAGGGCATCGCCAATACCGAGACCAGCATCCTGCTGGCGAGCTACCGCTGAGCGCTCTGGGCTCAAATCAGGCGAGCGTCATCAAGCTCGCGTTGCCACCGGCAGCGGCCGTGTTGATGCTCAAGGACCGTTCGATCACGAGCCGCTCCAGCGGCACGCGTGCTTCACCAGGCGCCAGGCCCGTGAGGCCGACGATGACGCCATCACGGCGCGTGAGTGCGGCCGCGGTGGCCAGCAATGCGGCGGCGTCACCGTGCTGCACGACGGCGTCGAAAAACGCGCTCGTGGACAACCAGTCCTGCGCCAGCGCAATGCGTTCGCGCACGTCGGCCGGTAGCCGGTCGCGCAACGCCTGCGACTGCGCAGGCCACAACGCGTGGCTGCCTACCGCCAACACGGCGGCCAGTTGGGCAAGGCGATCGTTGTCGCCCGCGGCGCCTTCCGCGGCCAAGCACAGCACCGTCTCGCGCGGCAGCACCGCGTAGAGGTTGGCCTCGCCGGTAGGGCCCGGCAAGGCGTGCCAGATGCCCACCGGAGACTCGGCCGCAGCCTGGTCGCACTGCGCGGCCAGCAACGCGCGGCCCTGCGACAAGGCCCAGTGGCGCAGCGCGTCCAGCGCCTCGGCGGCGTCGGCATTCGAGCGTGATTCGGCCGTCGCGCCGCGCACCGGCGGCAGGCTGGCCGGCCCCGCCTGCGCCACGGCCAGGCGTGCGGCCTGCACCGGGCGCTCGCGCAACAGGCGCAGCAGGTACAGCGGGCCACCGGCCTTGGGGCCGGTGCCGCTCAGGCCCTCGCCGCCGAACGGCTGCACGCCGACGACGGCACCGACAATGTTGCGATTGACGTAGACATTGCCGGCCTTGGACGCCGCCAGCACCTGCGCCACGGTCTCGTCGATGCGGGTGTGCACGCCCTGTGTGAGGCCGTAGCCGGTGGCGTTGATGGCCTCCAGCGTGTCGACCAGTTGCTCGCGCGCGAAGCGCAGCACGTGCAGCACCGGGCCGAACACCTCGCGTTCGAGGTCGGCCACACGCCTGAGCTCGATCAGCGTGGGCGCGACGAAGTGGCCGGCCCGGGCTGCCGCGGCATCCATCGGCAGGCGCCACACACGAAGGCCGCGCTGCGCCATCAGCGACACATGCCGCTCGATGCCCGCGCGCGCCTCTTCATCGATGACCGGGCCGACATCGGTGGCGAGCCGGCGCGGGTCGCCCAACTGCAGCTCCTGCACCGCGCCCTGGAGCATCTCGATGATCCGATCGGCCGCGTCGTCCTGCACGCACAGCAGGCGCAGCGCGGAACAGCGCTGGCCGGCGCTGTCGAAGGCCGAACTCACGATGTCAGCCACGGCCTGCTCGGCCAGCGCCGAGCTGTCGACCACCATCGCGTTCTGGCCCCCCGTCTCGGCGATCAGCGGCACCACCTGCCCGTCGGCGTTGAGGCGACCGGCGAGCGTGCGTTGCAGGATGCGCGCGACCTCGGTGCTGCCCGTGAAGAGCACGCCTTGCACCCGGGCGTCGCCCACAAGCGCCGCACCCACCGTCTCGCCACGGCCGGGCAGCAGCTGCAACGCGCCGCGCGGCACGCCGGCTTCGTACAGCGCGCGCACGGCCGCAGCGGCGACCAGGGGCGTCTGCTCGGCAGGCTTGGCCAGCACGACGTTGCCCGCGGCCAGCGCCGCGGCCACCTGGCCGGTGAAGATGGCGAGTGGAAAGTTCCACGGGCTGATGCACACCACGGGCCCGAGCGGCCGGTGCGTGGCGTTGTCGAAGTCGCGCGCCACGATGGCCGCGTAGTAGCGCAGGAAGTCCACGGCTTCGCGCACCTCGGCGACCGCATTGGCGCAGGTCTTGCCCGCCTCGCGCACGAGCAGCGGGATGAGTTGCGGCATCTGCGCCTGCAACCGATCGGCCGCGATGTCCAGGCAATTCGCGCGATCGGTCGGCGGCGTGGCGGCCCACGCCGAAGCCGCCCTTGCCGCCGCGATCACAGCCGCTTGCGCATCGGCAACCGTGGCCTCGCGCACCTGGCCCACGATGTCGCTGTGCTCGGCCGGGTTGCGCACCGGCTGCCAGGCGCCCGGGAGTTCGCCTTGGCGCTCCCCTGGTCCCGGCCTCTGAACCTCCGCCTGAACCTCCGCCTGATGCTCCCGCTGATGCTCCCCCCGGTGTTCCCCGTTGACGAGCAACGGTTCGGCCTGCCAACTTCGCCCCGCGTCGTCTGCGAATGACTGGGCCAATGCCGCGAGCCTGCGCTCGTCAGCCAGGTCGAGCCCGATCGAGTTGGCGCGCTCTGCACCGTAGAGATCGACCGGAAAGCCGATCGCCGCATGCGGCGCGCCGAGCACGCCTTCGCGCGCGGCCATGGCGCGCACGGTGAGCACGGGGTCCTGCACCAACGCCTCCAGGGCGATGTTCTCGTCCGCAATGCGGTTCACGAACGAGGTGTTGGCGCCGTTCTCCAACAGCCGGCGCACGAGATAGGCGAGCAGCGTGTCGTGCGTGCCCACGGGGGCGTAGATGCGGCAGGGCCGCCCCAGCTTGCCCTGTGACACATCACCCACCACCTGCTCGTACATGGGCTCGCCCATGCCGTGCAGGCACTGGAACTCGTATTGGCCGCTGCGATAGGCGGCGGGCCCGGCCAGTTCGTGGATGGCCGCCAGGCTCATCGCGTTGTGCGTGGCGAACTGCGGGTACACGGCGTCGGGCGCGGCCAGCAGCAGCTTCGCGCAGGCCACGTAGGCCACATCGGTGTAGGGCTTGCGTGTGTACACCGGGTACCCCGGCTGGCCTTCGAGTTGCGCGCGCTTGATCTCGCTGTCCCAGTAGGCGCCTTTCACGAGGCGCACCATCACGCGGTGGCCACTGCGGCGCGCGAGGTCGACGATGAAGTCCACCACCGCCGGACAGCGCTTCAGGTAGGCCTGGATGACGAAGCCGATGCCGTTCCAGCCCGCGAGTGCGGGCTCGAAGCACAGACGCTCGAGCAGGTCGAGCGAGAGCTCGAGGCGGTCGCTCTCCTCGGCGTCGATGTTGAGGCCGATGTCGTACTGCCGCGCGAGCTGAGCCAGCTGCCGCAGACGCGGATACAGCTCGGTGATCACACGGTCCACCTGGGCGCGCGCGTAGCGCGGGTGCAGCGCGGAGAGCTTGATCGAGATGCCCGGGCCCTCGACGATGCCGCGCCCGGCGCTGGCACGGCCGATGGCGTGGATGGCCGCTTCGTAGGCGGCCAGGTAGCGCTTGGCGTCCGCCGCGGTCATCGCCGCCTCGCCCAGCATGTCGTAGCTGTAGCGGAAGCCCTGTGCCTCGCGCTCGCGCGCGTTGGCGAGTGCCTGCTCGATGGTCTCGCCGGTAACGAACTGCTCGCCCATCAAGCGCATCGCCATGTCCACGCCCTTGCGGATGAGCGGCTCGCCGCCACGCGCCACCGCGCGCCTGAGCGTCGTGGTCAACCCGGAGTCGCTGTGCGTCGCGACAAGCTTGCCCGTGAGCAGCAGCCCCCAGGCGGCGGCGTTGACGAACAGCGACGGGCTCTGCCCGAGGTGCTGCTGCCAGTTGCCCGGGGCGATCTTGTCGCGGATGAGGGCATCGCGCGTGGCGGCGTCGGGAATGCGCAGCAGCGCCTCGGCCAGGCACATCAGCGCCACGCCCTCGGCCGAGCTGAGGGCGAACTCCTGCAGCAGGCCCTGCACGAGGCCGGCGCGGCCGCCTTCGCGGGCGCGCTCGCGCACACCGCGGGCGATGCGCAACGCCAGCGCCTGCGCCGACTGCGTCTGCGCCGGGGTCAGCTCAGCCTGCCGAAGCAGGCCTGGAAGGAGCTCGGGCTCAGGCTTGCGCGTGAGCTCCGTGATGGCCGCGCGCAGCGGCGAGCTCGCGAGAGCTTCGGTCAGGGCGGGCTGACGTGTCGAGGAGAGCGAGGTGGGGCTCATGGCGTTGCGATGGTATGGCCCCTGGGCCCGAACAGGCTGAGTGGGCTGGCAGAGCAGGCGGATCTGACGGGGCCATTGCCCCTGAGCGCAGCAAACCGAACAAGTTCTTCGGGTCCTCCTGGCGCGGCACGAGTTCGATACGTTCACCGATGCCAAACTCCAGTGCCGCATCGTGCATGAAGCCGAGCGCCGAGTAGTCCTCCAAAGCAAAGCCCACGCTGTCGAACACCGTCACCTGCGCCGCCGAGGTGCGGCCGGGCGAGCGACCCTCGAGCACGCGCCAGAACTCCGTCACCGGGAAGTCGGCCGGCATCTGCTGGATGTCGCCTTCGATGCGCGTTTGCGGCTCGAACTCGACGAAGACAGCGGCCGCCTCGAGCACGCCGCGGTGCAGCTCCGTCTTGCCCGGGCAGTCGCCGCCGACCGCATTGATGTGCATGCCCGGCTCGATCATCTCCGGCGTGAGGATGATCGCGTGCGCTTTGTCGGCCGTCACCGTGGTGACGATGTCAGCGCCACGCACGGCCTCAGCAGTGCTGGCTGCGATGCGGATGGTCTCGAAGCCCTGGCCCACAAGGTTGGCAGCGAGCTTGGCGGTGGCGGCAGCGTCGGTATCGAACAGGCGCAGCTCGCGCACGCCGACGAGATCGCGGAAGGCGAGCGCCTGGAATTCGCTTTGTGCGCCGTTGCCGATGAGCGCCATCGAACGGCTGCCCGGCCGGGCCAGCACGCGCGTCGCCAGCGCCGACATCGCCGCAGTGCGGATGGCGGTGGTCAAGGTCAGCTCTGAGAGCAGGCGCGGCATGCCGGTGGCGACATCGGCGAGCACGCCAAACGCCATCACCGTGGGCAACCCGGCCTGGGTGTTGCCCGGGTGTCCGTTGACGTACTTGAACGCAAAGCGCGATGCGTCGGCGATCGGCATCAGCTCGATCACGCCCAGGTCGCTGTGGCTGGCGACGCGCGCCGTCTTGTCGAAGTCATTCCAGCGGCGGTAGTCGGCCTCGATGCGTTGGGCGACACCGGCAATGCAGGCCGAGAGGCCTTTCTTGCGCACGAGTTCCACCATGTGCGGCACGCCGAGATAGAGCGTGTGCGAGGCCGTCGGCGAGACGGTGCGCGCGGCGATGAATTGAGGGCTGCTGCGGTTCATGATGGGGCTCCGGTTCACTGATAGAGAGTGTTCCGGCGGTCGGCGCCAGAGTAAATCGGCAAGGTCGCCACGAAAACGGCTGCATGCTGAGCACATTGCTGGCGGCCGCTGACGAAATGCACGGTCCTGCGGCGGCAGGCGCCCCGCCGGCCCGCCTATGCAGCCTGCCGCGCCAGCCCGCGCAGCCGGCCTCACCCCGCCTCACCCAGCCTCACCCAGCCTCACCCAGCCTTACCCCGCCTCGCCCGCCTCGCCCGCCTCGCCCGCCCCGGCCGCCCCGCCCGCGGCTAGAGCCTCGCCCCAACCACAGGCTGCCTACAGCCTGGCCCGCAGCCCACCCAGCCGCTTCGTCAGCCGCGCTGCCGCGGTGGCGAGCCTGACTGGGTCGCTCACCACCACCGTCAGCGCCTGCCGCGCGCGTGTGACGCCGGTGTAGACGAGCTCGCGCGTCAACACTGCTGAATCGGCATCGGGCAGCACCAGCACCACATGCCCGAATTCCGAGCCCTGGCTCTTGTGCACGGTGAGCGCGAAGGCCGTCTCCACATCCGCCAGCCTTCCCACCGAGACCGAGCGCAGCCCCTCGCCCTCGGCGAAATAGGCGCGCAGTTCGCCCCCGCCGGGTGGGAGCAGAACGACGCCGACGTCGCCGTTGAAGATGCGCAGCGCCGCGTCGTTGCGCGTCACCATCACCGGGCGGCCTTCGTACCACTCGCCGCGGCGCGACGGCAGCAGGCCGTGGGCATCGAGCGCGCGCTCGATGGCGGCGTTCTGGCCAGCCACGCCCCAGGGGCCTTCGCGCAGCGCACACAGCACGCGGAAGTCGTCGAAGTGGCGAAGCACGACCTCGCGCACCCAGGGCTCAAAAGCCGCTGCTTCGCGCGGCCGTTCGCGCAGGGCCTCGAGATAGCGACGGTAGCCCGCGGCGCCAGCGGAACGCGCCGTACCCGTGCTTCCCGCTTGGCCCGCGCTACCCGCTTGGCCCGCGGCCAGCAGCGCCACCTCGCGCGCATCGACGCTCACGCGCAGCGCGATACCCGCCTCGCCTTGCCGCAGCAGCGCCAGCGCCTGGGCACCCGCACCTTCGTTGATGGCTTCGGCCAGGCGGCCGATGGGGCCGTCGAAGCGGTGGCCCTTGCGCAGGGTGACGATCTGCTGCGCCAGTGCGTGTTCGGCGCTGTCGCCAGCGTGTGCCGGGGCGCCGGGCAAATCCTCGCCTGCGACTTCCTGTACCCATTGCCGCGTGGCCTCGTCGTAGGGCACGGCGCCGTGGCACAGGTCACCGAGCACCGCGCCCGCCTCCACCGAGGCGAGCTGGTCCTTGTCGCCCAGCAGCACGAGGCGCGCACCTGTGGGCAGCGCCTGCAGCAGCGCGGCCATCATCTCCAGATGCACCATCGAGGCTTCGTCGACGATGAGCAGGTCCACTTCGAGCGGCGTGGCCGCATCGTGCACGAAGCGGCGGGTACCCGGGCGCGTGCCGAGCAGCCGGTGCAGCGTTTGCGCCGGACCCAGGCGCGCGGCCCAGGTCTCGATGGGGAGCGCGTCGCGCACGGGCTGCGGCAAGTTCTGAAGTGCCGCATCGATGGATTGCTTCAGACGCGATGCCGCCTTGCCCGTGGGTGCAGCGAGTGCCACGCGCAGCGGTTGCGGGCCGGCGTGCAGCGCCTGCATAACCACCAGCAAGCGGGCGGCGGTAAACGTCTTGCCGGTGCCCGGGCCACCGGTGACGAGCGTGAAGCGGCTGCGCAGCGCCATGGCGCAGGCCACCTTCTGCCAATCGATCAGCACCTCGGCCAACAGGTCGGGCTGCGCGGCGTTGCCGAAGCTCGTGGAGGCGCCGAAAAGCGAATCGAGCAAGGCGCGGGCGCGGGGCTTGTCGATGTCGGTGAGTGCGGTGGTGCCGTGGCAGCGTGCCAGTACCTGTGCGGCCACTTCGCGCTCATGCCGCCAATGGCGGCGCAGATACAGGCGGTTGTTGTCCAGTACCAGCGGCGAGCTGCTCTGCCCCTCGTCGTGCGGTTCGATTTGCATTGCGGTGGTCGCGCCGCCCCAGTGGGTGTGCGCCGCGGGCGCATCGGTCGGCCACTCGCGCAGCAGTTCGCTGAGTTCGCCCCACGCTTCGCCAGGCCAGGCCAGCAGAGCGGGCGCCTCATCGGCCCAGCCATCCAGCGGCAGGCAGCTGTGTCCATCGGCCTGCAGATGCGTGAGCAGCGCCACCGCGCCGAGCAGGCTGCCCGGGGCACCGGGGTCGAGCTCGTGCACGAAGTTCGCAAAGGCCAGGTCCAGCGGCCGCAGCCAGCCAGCCGCACGCCAGCGCGCCAGTTGCGCCAGGGTGGCGGCCGGTGTCATGCGGGCCCCTCACCTTCAGCCACCGGTGCCGTGCTGTCGACACGCTGCACCATGGCCTCCAGCGCCTCCAGCAGCACGAGCGGCGGCTGCACGAGCAAACCGCCCGCAGCAGCACTGCGCACGCCGCGCAGGAAGAAGAACACCGCGCCTTGCAGTTGGCTCGCCGGCACATAGGCGCCGCGCAGCCGCTGCTTCAGGAGGCGATGCAGGGCCAGCAGATACAGCGCCGCCTGCACGTCGTAGCGGTGCTGCAATACGGCGGCCTGCATCGCGGCTTCGGTGTAGTGGGCATCGTGCGTGCCCAGCGCATTGGACTTGTAGTCGAGCACGCCGAAGCGGCCTTCGTGCTCGAACACCAGGTCGGCAAAGCCCATCAACATGCCGCGCAGGGCGCGCTCGGGCAGCGCGGGCCGGGGTTGGCCCGGCAGGATGTGGCGGCAGCAGAGTTCATCGATGGCGCGCACATCGAGGCCGTCGCTCGGCAGCCAGAACTCCATCTCGGGCAACGTGCGGTCCAGGCCCACCAGGGCGACACCGGCACCCGCGGCGAGCAGACCGCCGGCACTGGCACCCGCACCCAGCGCCGGCAGCGGCACGCTGCACACCACGCGCAGCCAGGCCAGCACATCCTCGGCGCGGTGCCCCCAGCCCTGGTGCTCGCAACGCCGTCGCAGCGCCCGCTGCACGGTGGGGGAGGTATCCAGTGCGTAACCCTCATCGGCCAGCCACTCGAGCTGGCCGTGCAGGAAGTGGCCCGCGTAAGCACCGCGTGGGAATCGGTGCCAGGGCTCGGCACTGCCCGCTGTCTGCTGGCTCGCGCCGACCGGGGCGAGCTTGGCCGCTTCGGCCAGCCCGGGCGCCCCAGCCACGTCAGCCCCGTCAGCCGCCTCGGCCGGTTCGTCGTCCAGCAGCGCCCAGGTCTGGAGCTCGTCGGCCTCGATCGGCGCGCCCCCGATCCCATGCGCCTGCGCCTGCGCCTGCGCCTGCGTCGGTAGCGCGCCGCGCGACGACGCCGGAGCCGCTGCGCCCGCGGCGCCTGCCGCCCCGGCCACACCCTTCACCAGCGCCGAATAGCTGCTGATGGACCACTGGCGATCGAAGCGCCCGGTGTACGCGCGCGCCGGCCCGAGCGGCGGCGGCGCGGCGCGTTCGCGCAGGCGTGTGAGCGGCAGCGCAGGCAGGCTCTCCGCTCCACCGGCCGTCGCCTCATCGTCACCACCCTCGCCGGCCCCGGCGTCCCATGGCGGCCGTTCGACGGCCAACTGCGGCACCGCGCGCGCCAGCGCGAGCAGATCCATCTCCTGCGAGTCGGCCGCTCCGGCATCCGGCCCCGAGACCAGGTAGCCGAGCGCACTGCGCTGCCACAAACGCTTGCCGGCCCGATCGGCCAGCGCCGCCACGCCCACCCACAGCGCGTGGCGCGCACGTGTGAAGGCCACATAGAGCAGGCGCAGGTCCTCTCGCAGGCGCTCGCGGTCGGCCTGCTGCCACTGCTCGGCATCCGGGGTCAGTTCGAGCTGGCGGCCATCCTCGCCGGGCAGCAGCACGAATTCGTCGCGCTTGTCCACGCCGCGGAAGTCTGCTGCGAAGGGCAGGAAGACGATCGGATACTCGAGCCCCTTGCTCTGGTGCACAGTCACCACCTGCACGAGGTCGGCATCGCTCTCGAGGCGCAGCACCTGCTCTTCGCCGCCCCCACCCATGGCCGTGGCGCCGCGGCCGGCGTGGGCATCGTCCACCTCCTGCGCCAGCCAACGGATGAGCGCCTGCTCGCCGTGCACGCGCGCGCTCTGCGCTTGCAACAGCTCGGCCAGATGCAGCAGGTTGGTGAGGCGGCGTTCGCCTTCCAGGAGTTCACCGTTCTCGCCCTGTCCGGCCTGTCCTGCCTGTTCGGCTTGTCCGGCTTGTTCGGCTTGTCCGCCATGTTCGGCCTGTCCGGCCTGCGGCGCCAGCCAACGGGCCGGCAACTGCAGCCCGTGCAAGGCGTGGCGCAGCATCGCGAGCACCCCTTGCGCTTGCCAGGTGGCGTGCCACTCGCGCAGCTGCTCGCAGCGCGCATCGAAGGCCACCTCGTCGTCGGCCAGCCGGGCCAGCTCGGGCAGGCTCGCGCCCGCCAGCGTGGTGGCAAACGCGGCCCGCGCCAGGCGCATATCGCGCGGCGCGGCCACGGCCTGCAGCAGGCGCAGCAGGTCGGCGGCCTCGGGGCGGGCGAGGACCGTGTCCTTGTCGGAGAGATACACCGAGGCCACGCCGCGCCGGCGCAATGCCAGGCGCATGGCCGCGGCCTCGGTGCCCGTGCGCACGAGCACGGCGATATCGGCCGGGCGCAGCCGCCGCCTCTCGCCACCCGCTGGCTCGAAGCCGGCGCCGGCATCGTTGAGCAGTTGCACGATGCGCTCGGCGCACAACGCGGCGAAGAGCTCACGGCTGTCGGCGCGGCCGCGTGGCTTCGCATCCAGGCACATCACGAGCGGCTGCGGCACCACGTCGGCCCCGGTGACGAAGCGTTCGGTGCGGCCCTGCGCGCGCACCTGCACGAACGGTAGCTCGGTGTCACCGGCACCACCGAACATGAAAGCACCCGCGCCCGGACGCGCTTCGGCGCGCCCGAAAAACTCGTTCACGGCCGCCACCAGGCCGTCGCTCGCACGGTGGTTGGTGCCGAGCACATGGTGCCGCCCGGCGGTGGCACGGCGTGCGCGGAGGTAGCTGCGGATATCGGCGCCGCGAAAACCGTAGATGGCCTGCTTGGGGTCGCCGATGAGCAGCAGGGCCTGCTCGGGCGGATTGCTTGCGATGCGGTAGATGCGATCGAAGATGCTCAGCTGCACGGGCGAGGTGTCCTGGAACTCGTCGATGAGCGCGGCCGGGTACTGCTGGAGGATGCGATCGCGCAGCCGCACGGCGCTTGGGCCTTGCTGCGCTTCGTCGAGCGCGTGGTTCAGGCGCGCGAGCATGTCGACAAAGCCGTAGGTGCCGGCTTGCGCCTTGAGCTGCTGCATGCGGCGCGCCACGTGTGCGGCGGCATGGGGCGCGATGACGGCGCGCAGCGCGACATCCGAGCTCGGCCGCCGCGATAGGGCCTGCATCAGCACGCCGAATTCCGCAAAGCACTGCGGCGGCTGCAGCGATTCGAAGCCCGGCTTCAGCGCGCTCGTCACCCCGGCGAGGGTGAGCTTCTTCGCCCCCTCGCCGAGCTTCGGCGCCCCATCCGCTTCGGGGTCGGCCGCCCACGCGGCGAGCGAGTCGAGCCACTTGCCGCCATGCGCCGGCCCGAGCACGCGGCCATCGATCGGCTTGTCCTTGCGCGCCCAAAGCGGCTTCAGCCACTGGCGCATCTGCGTCGCGCGATCGACCCAGCCCGCCTTCAACGCCGCCAGTTCGGCCCGCCGCTGCGCATGGTGCCGCGCCACACACTCGCGCAGATCACCCTGCCCGGCTGCATGCGGCAGCGGCTTCTCGAGCAGCCTGAGGACGGTCTCGAGCAGGCGGCTCACGTCGGGCCATATTGCCAACACCTCGGCCAACACCCCGGCCAGCACCTCGCCCTCCAGCGGGTACACCTGTTGCCGCCAGTAGTCATGCGCGGCCTCGGTGAACATCGCGGCCTCGTTGGCCTGCAGCTCTTCGTCGAAGAGGCAACCGCTGTCGAACGCATGCTCACGCAGCATGCGCTGGCACCAGGCATCGATGGTGTGGATGGCGGCGTCGTCCATGGCTTCGGCCGCGCGCGCGAGCCGCCAGGCCGCGGCGGATGCCGCGCCCGCTTCGGCATGGTGGGCGATCAGGCCAAGCAGGAACGCATCGTCGGGCTGCGGGCGCGCCTCGCCGCGCAGGCAGCGCACCGCCTCCACCAGCCGTTCGCGAATCCGTCTCGAGAGTTCACGCGTGGCCGCTTTCGTGAACGTCATCACCAGGATCTCGCCGGGCTGCAGCGGACGCGTGGCGCCATGTCCGAGCACGAGGCGCAGGTACAACGCCGCGATGGTCCAGGTCTTGCCTGTGCCCGCGCTGGCCTCGATGAGGTGGCTGCCTTGCAGCGGCAAGGTCAGCGCATCGAGCGGCAACGGTGCCGGCGCTGGGCGCGGAGTAACCTGGGCCGAGTCAGTCATGGTGGCTCACACGTCGCCTTCGCGGCCATCGTCATCGTCTTCATCGTCCAGCGCAGCGCCGTCGCGCAGCGCCGTGATCGTCACGTGCGTGGCAAGCCAGGCCTGATAGGGCGCATAGAGGCGGCGCGTCTCGGCCTCGAAGCCCGGCAGCACGGTGAGGCTCGCGAAATCCGGCGCAATGCGCGCGAGGCTCTCCTCGGCGCCCTCGCCACGCACCCCTTGATGCAGCCCGCCTTCGTACACGCCACGCGCCGCCCAGGGCTTTTCGCCAAGGAAAGCCAGGCCTGTGCGCACCGCGGTTGGCAGTGGCAGCTCACCGCTGAGCCCCTCGCGCAGGGCGAGCATGAGATCGAGCAGGGTCTCGCGCGCCGCCTGCGCGTCAGGCGCTGCTACGCCGACAGGCGGCGCCACGTGCACGCACACATCGGCACCTACCATGGCACCGCGCACCGGGCGCCCGCTGGCGGTGGCAGCGAGGTCACGCACCCAGGCCAGCATCAGCTTGTCGGGGCGCGGCAGGATGAGCTTCTTCTTCGTCTTGTTGGCCAGCTTGCCCGCCTGCAGCTCGATCCACAGGGGCAACTCACTCTCCGCACCATTGCTGCGCAATGGCGGCAGCTTGTCTTCGAGCCTGAGGTCAGGAGTGAGTTCGGGCCGCGCCCCATCCGACGTCAGTACGATGGCTTCGCGGCCCAGCCGCAGCGGGTGGCTGGCGAGCAGGTCGAGCCGCTGCCGCACCATCGGCACGAGCGTGCGCAGGAGCTCGGCCTCGGCATGGCCGCCGGGGCCGCGCAGCGGCAGGCGGCCCGCGCGCCGCAAACGCGCCAGGTGACGCTGCACGTGGCGCTCAACCTCGCCAGCACTTGCCTGCTCGCCCAGCGCCGCATCGGCACTGCGCAGCACTTCGTCCAGCAAGCGCCAGCGGTCCAGGCCCGTGGCGGCAAAGGCCTCGTCGTCCAGCGCCGCGGGGCCGATCTCATCGAAGCGCACGCGCAGGCGCTGGCGGAAGAATTCCTTCACCGGGTTGCGCAGGAAGCGGGCGAGCTGCTCGAGCGTGATGGGGGCCAGCGCCGATTCGTCAGCGGCAATCGCAGCCGTCACAGCGGCGGAGACAGCGGCGGAGACAGCAGCGGCAGGCGCTGCACGGCGCGCGTTCGTATCCGTCGCTGCCAGCAAGCCAGCGCCCGGCATGGACCCGGGCTCGTGCGCGCTGCGCCACTCTGCGGCATAGGTGAAGAGCGGCTCGCCCTCGCTTTCACCGGGCTGCGCCTCGAAGTAACGGCGCCCGAAGGGTTGCAGCGGGTGCTCGGTGGTGCGGTGCTTCAGCACCGTCTCGCCCCAGCCCGCTTGCAGGTAGTCGCGCAGTTGCGCCACCAGCACCGAAGGCGGCTGCTCCTGGTTGTCGCGCTGGCTGCGTCCGGCCCAGCTCACGTAGAGCACACGGCGCGCCGAGAGCAAGGCATCGAGCATCAGCTGGCGGTCGTCGTCGCGCCGCGAGCGGTCACCGGGCCGCGCCTGGCCCGGGAGCGCCATCAGATCGAAATCGCTGCGCGCATTGCGCCGCGGGTAGTCACCCTCGTTCATGCCGAGCAGGCATACCACTTCGAAAGGAATGGCGCGCAGCGGCAACAGCGTGCAGAAGGTGATGCCACCGGCCTTGAAGCGCTTGGTCAGGCCCGGTGCCTCCAGCGCCGCGAGCCAGGCCTCGCGCACCACGGCCAGGTCGAGCGGTGCCTCGAAGCCGGCCGCCTCGCAGGCGCGCAGCCACTCGGCGAGCGCCTCGTCCAGCGCTGCGAGCAAGGCACGTTCGGCATCGTCGGTGGCATGGAAGACGGCCTGCGTCAGCTCGCGCAGGCGCTCGCCCCAGGCCACCGGTGGCCGCGGGCGCGCCTGGTCGGCCCACCAGGCTTCGAGTACGCCCAGGAACTCGGCCAACGAGCCGGCCAGCCCCGCGCCCGGGCCGGCCACCTCGGCATAGGGCTCGATGCCGGCACAGCCCTTGGCACGGGCATCATCGTGCCGATCCTCCTGTCCATCGCCCTGCCCATCTCCCAGCCCATCACACTGTCCATCACCCAGCCCATCACCCTGCCCATCACCCGGCACTCCGCCATTCAGCGCCAGCTCGCCCGTGGCAAAGCCGAGCAACATGCGGCGCAGGCCAAAGCGCCAGGTGTTGATTTCGCCGCAGGCTTCGAGGCCGAGCGAGCGGCGCTGCGCTTCGTGCAGCCCCCAGCGCACACCGGCGCCCTCGGCCCACTGCACCAGTTGCGGCACGTCCTCGGCACCCAGCCCGAAGCGCCGCGCGAGCGCCGGCACGTCGAACAGGTCGCGCAGCTCGCTGAAGGTGTAGCGCTGGTGCGGCGCGCGCAGCAGCCACTCCATGGCCACGAGCAGCGGGTGCCGCCCACGCTCACGCTGGTCGGCAATGCCCCACGGGATGTGCCGGGCATGCCCACGCGGATGCTGGCCGAAGACGGAGCGGATGGCCGGCGCGAAGGCATCGATGTCAGGCACCATGACCACGATGTCGCGCGGCACCAGCGGCTTGGGCGCCCCGCCGCCACCGGGCGGATGCGCCAGCAGATGCAGCAGCTGGTCGTGCAGGATCTCCACCTCGCGCTGCGCGCCGTGGGCGATGTGGAAGACGATGGAGCGGTCGGCCGCCACCACCTCGACTCTCGGGTGCTCGACCAGCGGCACGAGCTCGCGTATGCGCTCCTGCACCTGCGCGAGCAGGGTCGTGGCCGGTGCGTCGTCGAAGAGGTCCACGCGCTTGACGGGAAAGCGTTCGCGCGCCGCCTGCACATCGTCGAACTCGTCGAGCAGGCGCACGAAGTCGCGGCTCTGGCGTCCCCAGGCGGCCAGCAGCGGGTGGCCGTGGGCGTGCAGGTCTTCGGGCGGCACACCGGCCAGCTCACGGCCGCCCCGCGGCGGGTGGCGCCGCCGCGCGGCACGCAGCAGCTCGCGGCCATCGATGAGGTTGGCCCAGAACCAGCGGCAGGGGTTGGGCACGGCCATCAGCACCTGCACATGCCCCGAGAGCGCAGCCAGCGCCTCCAGGGTTTGATAAGGCAGGTGCGTGGTGCCGAAGAGCACGATGCGGCGGGGCAGCGCGCTGAGCGGTCCCTGCTGTCGCCCGTGCAATGGCCACTGCACTGGCCCCTGCAGTGGCTCCTGCAGTGGCTCCTGCAGCGGCTCCTGCAGCGGCTCGTGCAGTGGCTCCCCCACCGGCCCCGTCCGCGGCGCCTGAAGAAGCGCTTCGAGAAAGCGCCGGTGCAGGCGCGGCCGCGTCGCCTGCAGTTCGTTGTTCGCCAGGCCCGCGAGCACCGAGCGCCACAGCGCAGGCTGCCAGCGCTGCGGCTCGGGCACATCAGCATCGCCTTGAAGGCCGCGCAGGCGGTCCACCCCGGCGGCCCAGTCTTCCAGCCAATCGCTGCGGTAGACCTGATATTGGTCGAAGAGGTCGGCCAGGCACAGCGCAAGCTGATGGCGGCGCAGCGCGTCGCCCCGGCGCAGAAAGCCGGCCAGTGGCGCGAAGGCCGCGGGCACGTCGGCGGCAGCACCCTCCTCCAACTCGGCCAGCAGGCCCATCAGGCGCCAGGTGAGCGGCAGCTTGTCCAGCGGCAGCAGGTGCGGCACGGCCTCGCGGCCCAGCACGGCGCGGTAGGCACGCCAGATGAAGCGCGCCGGCAACTCCACGCGCGCCGCGGCGCAAATGCCGTGCGAGCACGCCAACTCCATCTTCAGCCACTCGGCCATGCCGTTGCTCTGCACGAGCAGCACTTCCTCTTCCAGCGGCGCGAGCGGGTGATCGGCCAGCCAGGCGAACACGGCCTCGGCGAGCTGCTCCAGGCGGTTGCCGTGAAGGACGAGCAGGCCGGGGCGTTGCTGGGGGGGTGCGGCAGCGGGGGCGGTCATCGGGGGCGGAGCATGCCATCTCGGCAAGCTCATGGGCCGAGCCACTGCGGGCGAATGCGCGCTGCGGCGCCCCTGGCGTTCGCCGCGTCGGCAGAGCAAAGCAACCGACGCGGCCGGCCCGGGAGCGCTCAGTAGCGGGCGAACCTGAGTCCGATGCCGATGGACTCGCTGCGCTGCGAGTAGTTTGCCAGCGTGTTGAAGGGGCCGCGGTGGTATCGAATGTAGGCCGGAAGAAAGCCGAACAGTGGGAATTGGAAGCCCAGCGAGCCCGAGGCGGTTCGGTGCAGCTTGTCGCCGAGCTTGAGTTCGGCATCGAACCAAAGGTGGCGAGTCCAGTTCAGGGCCGCCTGCAGGCGCAACCGCTCGTAGTCGGTCAGCCGGCGCGAGTGCAAGGCGTCCGGACCCCAGCGGACTTCGCTGTCCTGGTCGAATTGCAGGTAGAGCTTGACGCCCAGTTCCACGTACTTGCCTTTGGCCTCCGAGGTCGTCTCCAGCGCCAGGCCGACATAGTTGCTGCCGCGGCCGATCGAGTCGATGTAGGGCCGATCGCCCCGCTCGTAGGCGAGCTGCACGCGCTGCAGCTGCTCCGCACTCGAGACCTCGGTGGCCTGCCCGTTCGAGCGGTGCTCGAGACTGACTATGAGGTTGTCGTCGCGTCCGCCCGTCCCGAGGTAGCGGCGCGTGGGTATGCGCAGATGCAGCCCCGGATTGTTGAGCCGGCTCACCACGGGGTCGGAAGTGCGCGTGCCGAGGTAGAAGTCGATCTCGCCGGTATAGGCGAAGAACAGTTCCAGCGTGTCCTTGGCAGGGTCGACGAGGTGTTGCGAACGTTCACCCTGAGGCAAGGCATCGACCGGCTCGCCTGCACGCGCAGCGAATCGCTGGTAGGGCGTGCCGCACATGGTGTACTTGACCGAGAAGCGCCCGCGTATTGCGCCTTCCTGCTTCGCGCTCCAGTCGCGATCGCGCACCTCGTTCCACATCAGGTAGTTGTCTTCATGCGCGCCGAATCGGTTGCGCTCGTCCTTCTGAGCAGCGCAGTGTTCCCACTCCGCACTGGCGGCACAGGCGGCCATGCACAACAGGATCGCGATCGGGTACGCGGTAGATCTCATGGGCAGCTCCTCGCGGGCATGGCGCGCGGCCACAGGGCTTGCACGTCGCACACAGGCTGCCATGCTTGGCCGGGAGTGCAGTCTCCGCATCCACCCGCCGGATGACGCAAGGTGCCTGGACAGCACCACGCCTTCGAGCGCCGATCGGCGTGGTCGGCCACCTCGCGGGGCTATGCTGGCCCGCGACTGCCTCGGCCCGCTCTCGGAGGCGCGACATGTTCACACCGCAACTGCCGCTCGGCCAGCGTTTCCCCGTCACCGACGGCGCCACGGCCCGGGCAAGGCAATGGCCGAGCGCTTCCTCGCCGCAGCCCGCAGCCCGCAGCCGCGCAAGGACCAGCGGCGCGCTCACGCTGATCCAGCACTTTGGATCTGCGGCCAACTTGAACTCCACCTTAGTGGGCAACTCGGCCATCATGAATATCGACCCGATCTTTGCGTTGGGTTTGGCCTGGGCCGTCCTGCGTGGTGCCGTCCCAGAAGATCAGCAGTGCTTTCATTTCTTCGGCCCGGCCGTGATCCCGGCCATCAGCGACGGCATCGCATCGATCCGGCGGCTGGGCCATGGTGTGCTGATGGCCGAATCCAACGTGCACCACATCCCCGACTACGCTGACCGGCTCTACGTGCTGGAGCGCGGCGAAATCCTTTACGCCGGCAAACCCGGTGACAGTTTTCCGGCTGAAGTGATGCGCGCCATCGGCACCAACGTCTAACGCCGCAACAGTCCAGCCTTCTAACCGTCCAACTGTATAGCACCCTACTGCGCCTAAGCCGCCACGCGTCCACTTCAGGGTCGTGTCCAGCGAACGGGTGTAAGTCCACAGACCGGACAGAGCTGAGATGCGCGGTACTCAGCGGGCCACAGCGGACAGCCGAGTTGGAACAGTATCGCTGCGCGTTTGCAGGCCCCCAAGCTGATGTAGCGGCGGTTCAGACTGAGTGTCCAGAGGTAGATGTAGCGCGCAACGACGAACCAGTCTGATGCGCCGATGCGTGCCAGGCCTTGCGCCAGCAACACCGGCGCATCGAGCGCGAACCGCCTGGCCGCGGCCCGGGTGCCACATCGGTTTCGGCGGTCGCGGGGAGTGGGGGTGTCAACGCGACGCTGGGCCTACCGCGATCCGTGCTGGACAGCAGATACTGTGCGTGGCGCTCGAGACCGCGTAACCGCCGGACGAACCAGCACTGCAAACTGGCACAGCGCTCAGGCGCTGCGGTCAGGAAGCGCGAAACAGGAGCGTGAATGGAAGCCAAGTGGATCGAAGACTTTCTCAGCGTGGCCCGCACCGGCAGCTTTTCGCTGTCGGCCACCGAGCGCCACATCACGCAGTCGGCCTTCAGCCGCCGCATCAAGTCGCTGGAGCAGTGGGTGGGTGTGGCGCTGATCGACCGCTCGTCCTACCCCACGCGCCTCACGGCCGCGGGACAGCGGTTCCAGGCGACGGCACGCGAGGCCACCGCTTCGTTGCTGAACACGCGGCAGGAACTGCGACACGCGGCGCGGGCCGACCGCCGGCTGTTGCGCATCGCCATCCAGCACTCGCTGGCCAGCGGCTTCCTGGCGCGCTGGCTGGCGACGCTGCCGCTGGCCCAAGACGACCTGCTGGTGCAGGTGCGCGCCGACAACCTGCACGACTGCGTTCGCGATCTGGAAGAGGGCAGCGTCGATCTGCTTGTCTGCTATACGCATCCGGGCTTGCCGTTGGAGCTGAGCGCCGAGCGCTACCCGTCGCTGACGCTGGCCCAGGACGTCCTCACCCCGGTGTCGAAGGCCGGCGCTGACGGCCGCCCGTTGCACGCCCTGCGGCCGCGCGCTACCGGTGCCGTGCCATGGCTGAGCTACAGCGCCGAAGCCCAGTTGGGTCGAATGGCTGCGCTGGCGCTCGACACCGCCGAGCCGCCCCTGGCCGTGCACGCCGTGTTCGAGAGCGCGCTGGTCGAAGCCCTGCGCGCCACGGCGCTGGAGGGCTTGGGTGTGGCGTGGCTGCCCGGCAGCCTGATTGCCGATGACCTGAACCACAAGCGGCTGGTGCGTGCCGGCCCGGCATCTCTGGACGTGCCTTTGCGCGTCCGGGTCTTTGCCGAGCGGTCGCTGCTCAGCGGGCGCTTGCAGGGGCTGTGGGACTGCGCGCGGCGGTTGGCTGAAGACACGTCCGAGACTGTTGCAGCGAGAGGATGGGCGCCGCTGTGATGCGGTGGTCGGACTACTTTGCGTTCACATTTGAGCGTGGGGCTGCGGCATCGGGGGTGCGCAGGAAGGCCCACAAGACAAGCGCTCCGTACAGTACAAAACTGGCCGCAATGGCAACGAAGACGCCGATGGGCCCCGCATCGAACCAGGTGACTGCGCCATACGCCAAGCTTGCGCTGGCGGCAAGTCGCGCCGCATTGGCCAATACGGCGGGAACAATGTTGCCGACTCCCTGTAAGAAGTAGTACAGCGCCATGCCGGCGCCGTAAACGGCATAGAAGGGAGCAACGATCTGCAGATAGAGCGTTCCAACGCGTGTGATGTCGCTGTCCGCCGTGAACAAGCCCATCCATAGCGCAGGCACGAGGGCAAAGAAGACGCCGACGGCACCACAAAAGGCGGCCACTGTCAGCGCACCGACCCAGGCGATGCGACGCGCGCGCTGAAACTGCCTCGCGCCCCAGTTGGTGCCGACCATCGCGAGCAACGCGGTGCCAAACCCGAAGGCGAGCGGAATCATGATGTATTCGAGCCGCGCGCCCATGGCATAGCCCACTGCGCTGGCCTGACCCAGATGGCCGGCGATACCGGTAAGAACGATCACCGCCAGGTTGTTGATCGCCACATTGGCAACACCAGGAATGCCCACGCGCAATATCTCGCTGAACAGGCCCCACTCATAGCGGGTGCCGTCGGCACCGCGCCAACCCAGACGCAGGCTCACCGAAGCCCGGCCTGAACGCAGGTAGGCCCACAAGACCATAGTGCCCACCGCAAACGAGACGACCAGCCCCCAGCCAGCGCCAGCTGGCCCCAGTGCCGGTACGGGGCCCCAGCCAAAGATCAGCAACGGTGAAAGCACCGCGTGCCCCAGCACACTGCCGACCAGCACTTGGGCAGGCAGGCTCATGTTGCCGGTGCCTCGCACCACGCTTCCGAGAATGTTGAGCAGCCACACCGAGACTGCACCGCCGAAGACAACGGTCGAATAGGCCAAGGCGGCATCCAGTGCGGCGCCGCGCCCGCCCATCGCCTTGTAGATCACCGGGCCCGCCGTCAGCATCAGCGCGGAAAACAGAATTGCTACCCCGATGGCCAGCACAAACGCATGCGCGGCCAAGGCATCGGCTTTCTCTTTCTCGCCCGCTCCAAGCGCGCGTGAAATCGCCGATGCCACCGCTCCCCCCAGTCCGCTGGCGGCGACGTGCTGCACGAACATCACAAACGGAAAGACCAGCGAAACACCCACCAGCGCGTCGGCGCCAAGGCGCCCCAGAAACAGCCCGTCGAAGGTGATCATCCCTGCCAGCGCGAGCAGGTTGAGGACATTCGGGAATGAAAGTCGGAGCAGCGTCGGCAGGATTGGCGCTTCGAGAAGCATCCTTGTGCGCGCTGCCATGGGCGCTTGGGCCGCAACTGACGCACTGG
>JANNRI010000065.1:0-27224 GCA_031401195.1 Burkholderiales bacterium | reverse complement strand
ATCGCGCGCGCGATGCAGCGCGGTGACGGCCATGCCGACGTGGCCTTCCTCGCCAACCACGGGGTCGTGGTGTGCGGCGAGCGCACGGCCTGGGCATACGACGACCTGTACTACCTGGAACGGGCCTGCATGGTGCAGGTGTTGGCGCATTCGACCGGGCGCGCGCTCGCGCCGGTGGAAGCCAGCCTGGCGCAGCGCGTGGGTGAGGAGACGCGAGGCGAGCGTCTGCAGTCCGACCTGTTCTTCGAGGCGCTGCGCCGGAGGCTTTGAGCGCTGCCCTGCCGCGCGCGAACGAAGCAAGCGCCAGGCGAACTGGAGCTCGTTCCCAAGCTCAGGAACTTGAGCCGAGACGGGAATTGTTGCTGCCCAGAGCCGGAACTGCGGAGTGGCGATTCTGTTTTCGGCGCTGATGCTGACCGCGGGCCCCCTCTGGCCGAGCGCGTAACCTATCGAGTGGTCTTTCGGGCCGGCCTGCGCTTCGACGCGGCCTTTCCCGGCGGGCTCTTCGCAGCCGTGGCCTTGCGCGCAGCACTGGCACGGCGCCGTTTCGCCGGCGCTGAATTTGCAGGTGCGGCAGGTGTGGCAGGCGCGGGTGGCGCGGCAGGGGCCGCACCCGCGGCGGCAAAGATCAAGCGCAGCGAGAAGGTAGCCAGCGTGCCAGAGTCCTGCGCCGCTGCGTCCTTGACCTTGAGCACCCAACGCCCGTTGCAAGCCTTGCCTGCGAAGGCCGCCAGCTTGGGCGTGCTGAGCTTGTCGTAGACCTTCTTGATGCTGTTGCGCGTGCCGCCCGTGCGGTTGTGCAGCACGATCGGCGCCGCGCCGGTGGCCGCCGGCGGCTCCAGCGTGAGGACGAGGTCGCCGATGAAAGTGTGCACGAGATCCACCGCCACGCTCACTGCATCCACGGCCTGTGCATCGGGCAAGTCGAGCGCAAAGCTCACGGTCTGCAGGTCGGGGATGGTCGCGTCGAAGCGCCGGCTCACTGTGACCTCGTTGCGAGGCTGCGGTCGCGCCAGGTCGACCGCCGTGCGTGCATTCAATCGCCCCCAGCCGTAAAACCTGCTGCGTCCGGCCGCGGTGTACTGGCCTCCCTGGGGATCGATGCGCTCGCCGGCTCGCTTGAGGATGTCTTTCACCTCCTCGCGCTTCAACGCCGGGTTCACCGAAAGCACGAGCGCGGCCACGCCCGCGGCACCCGGGCAGGCGCTGGATGTACCACCGAAGCTGTTGGTGAACAGGCCCGCGGCATCCCCGTCTTGCGCCCGGCCGGCGTTGTAGCCGACGGCGCCGGCGCGGTCGGTGGTCCAGATGCCGCTCGTCAGTGGCGCGGGGTGGTTCTCAGGCGAGTGCTCGAAATCGCTGCTCGGGAAGCTGCACCACACGGCATTGCCGAAGTCGCTGTAGATCGAGCGCTTGCCGCGGTCGTTGCACGCCGCAATCGCCAGCACCATCGGGTGGCTGGCGTAGCCGTCGTTGTCCACGCTCTCGTTGCCGTTGCCGGCAGCGAAGAGCACCACGCAGCCCTTGCCACCACGCCCCTGCGTGGCCGCGTACTCGATGGCCAGGCGCGTGTGCGCCGGCGGCTGATCGACCGCGTTGTGCTGCGGATCGTTCGGGTTCCACCAGTCACCATCGGGCGGGCCCCAACTGCAACTGATGACGTCGGCGCCCTGGTCGGCCGCCCAGCGGAAGGCCTCCGCCTCGGTGTGCGAACCCAGGCCCGCGGCCAGACGCATCGGCATCAGCCGCGCGGCCGGGGCCACGCCGCTGGCGCCCACGCCGCCGTTGGCGCAGGCCACGCCGGCGCAGGCCGTGCCGTGGTTGTCGCGGCTGCCGCGCGGGCGCGGGTTGTCCGTGCCGGCCAGCACGTCCCGAGGGGCGACGATCTTGCCCGTACCGCCGAACTCAGCATGGTCGATGTCGACCCCGTCGTCGATGATGGCGATGGTGATGCCTTCGCCGCGGGTCACGGCATGGGCGGCCTCCACGTTGGCGCTCTGGTCGATCGTGACGCCGCCCACGGTGGTCTTCTTGAGATGCCACTGCGGCGCAAAGATGAGCTTGGCGCGCCGCTCGCGCACGAGTTCGGGATGGCAGTACTCGACATCGGCGCGTTCCCTGAGCTTGTCGGCAAGGTCGAACACCTTGCGCCCGATGCCCTCCATCGCGCCGACGAAGAAGGCGTTGGCGGCATAACCGGGCTCGGACTTGATCGACAAACCGAGCTCGCGCAGCACGGTGCGGCAGGCCTCGGGATCGGCCACGTCGGCAAACTTGACGAACAGGTTTTCGGTGTAGAGCACCGGCGCCTGGGTGGCGGGGTCGACAAGCACCCCGCCCGCGAAACGCACGTCGGGCGATGCGCGCAACTCGGTCTTGCGCGCTTCGAGCGAGCGCATGCCACGGGTCACCGGTACGCGGTACACCTCCACCCCGACATCGGGAAAGCTCAACACAAGTTTGCCGTCAGCCAGTTGCGCAGAAGACGGCGTGGCCACGGGCCCGACCGAGCGCGCCACCGGGCGGCCACTGCGCGTGCGCACCGCGATGAGGTCGTTGCTCAGTTCCAGGTCGAAGCCGGGCTCGCCTTTGCGACCGAAGTACACCGTGGGCATGTCGAGTTTCCTTTCGTGGGCCTATCCACCGATCGGGTAGGGCCGCGATGGTGAGGGGCGCCGCCGAGGGAAGCAACCCCCGAAGTCATCACAGGCGATGGCGTAGACGCCAGCGCCGGCTGCGTGAGGGTAAACAGGCGCGCCACCACGGCCGTGCCCATCGCGCGGCCGCTCATCGGGTCATCTTCAATCGGCGATCGCCTGGTACACCAGAGTCTTGACCATCTTGCGGTAGTAGGCGCGCGTGGCCGCAGGCCCTTGCGACATCAGCACGGCCACCAGTTGTTCCTTGGGATCGATCCAGAAGTACGTGCCGCCATAACCAGCCCACATCGCCTCGCCGGCGTTGCCCGGTACACCCGCCATGCCGGCGCCGCTGCGCACCAGGAAGCCGAGACCGAATCCGTAACCCTGCGTGCCCAGCAACAACTCAGAGGGCAGCCCGGGCACGCTGGGGCGGTCGCCGACGTGGTCGCTCATCATCAACTCGGTGGTCGGGCGGCTCACGACGCGCTGGCCGTCGAGGCTGCCACCGTTGAGCATGGCCTGGGCAAAGCGCAGGTAGTCCATCGCCGTGCCCACGGCTCCGGCGCCGCCGGAGTCGTTTCCGGGCGGGCGCGAGACGTCGATTTGCGCGCTCACGAACGGGCCGCTCGTCGGGCGCGCGAAGGGCTGCGCCAGGCGGGCCATCTTGTCGGCCGGCACGTGAAACGCCGTGTCCTTCATGGCCAAAGGCTTGAACACCCGCTGTTCGAGGAAGGCCGACAGGCGCTGGCCCGAGGCCGCCTCGACGACGCGTCCGAGCAGGTCGGTGGCCAGGCTGTACTGCCACATCTGCCCAGGGTTGCCCACCAGCGGCTGCTTGGCAAGCCGCTCGGTGAACTCGGCCGGCGTCAGGTCGCGCGTATCGAAATCGATGACCTGCGGCTTGTACAGGCCGACCTTCGCGTAGCCCTCCTTGACCACCGGATTGGGCGTCACCTCGCCATAGGCGAGACCCGCGGTGTGGCGAAAGAGATCGTGCACCAGCATCGGCCTCGTGGCCGGCACCAGTTCGCTCACCATGCGGCCATCTGTCTCGCGCCGCTGCGCGGCGACCTGCATGTTGGCAAACGCCGGTAGGAACTTCGAGACCGGGTCGGTGAGCTGGATCTTGCCTTCCTCGACCAGGATCATCGCCGCCAACGAGGTGAGTGGCTTGGTCATCGAATAGATGCGGAAGATCGTGTCGCGGCTCATCGGTGTGCCCGCAGTCTTGTCCTGCTGGCCGATGGCCTCGTGGTACACGAGCTTGCCGCGCCGGGCCACGGCGACTACCACACCTGGCACGCCACCGCGGTCGACTTCGGCCTTGAAGGCTTCGGTGACGCGTGCCAGGCGCTGGCTCGACAAGCCGGCCGCTTCAGGGGCGGCCAGTTCGATGCGGCCGAGCGCGCCAGACGTGGGGCCGGTGCCCGGGGTGGCGCAGCCGGTGACGAGGGCCAGCAGGGCCAGCGCAATGTTTCTTTGGTTCCACATGACGGGTTTGTCTCCTCTTTGTTCCTGCGGCGCCTCGGCGTGAAGCGCATCGCCAGCGCGTGCATCGCAGGCGCCGTGCGCCGGACCATGCCCCACGACCCCGTGGTTCGTCAAGCTGGCTTGTCCCGGGATGGGGGTATCGCTGCGCCCCAAGGCGTCCACCACGCAGAGGCGGCGGTGCTGAGTCCATACGCCACCATCGCGGCAGCACAATCGAGCGATGTCCGTGTCTTCACCCACATCCGCTGAACAGCCAGCCGATGCGGCGCACAGTGCACAGCAGCTCGCGCTGCTGGCCGGTGTCATCACGGTCGCCGTGTGGGGTGCCAACTTCGCGCTGCAGAAGGCCTTGTTTGCCGTGCTGCCGCCGGCGGGATTCCTGTTCGTGCGCTACCTCGTGATGCCGCTCTGCGCCGCTGCGTTGTTGTTGTGGGCCACGCGCGGAAGATGGCCGCGACTGCCGCGCGCCGATGCTCTGCGCCTGGTGGGCCTGGGTGTTCTGGGGCACGGCGTGCACGTCAGCCTGGTCACCTACGGCATCCACTGGTCCACGGCATTCTCCAGCGCGCTCATACTCGCCTGCGGACCGGTGTTCACGCTGCTCATCCTGCACCTGGCGCGCATCGAGCGTCTCACCCGCGGCCAGGTGCTGGGCGTGGCGCTGGCATGCATGGGTGTGCTGGTGTTCCTGTCCGACAAGCTGCTGGGCCGCCAGTGGGCAGCCACCGGCGGCGACCTGGTGCTGTTGTTCGCCGCTTCGCTTTTCTCCTACTACACGGTGATGACCAAGCCACTCATTCAACGCCACGGCGGCGTGGCGGTGATGGCCTACGCCACGCTCGCCGGCAGTGTGCCGGTGGTGCTGGTGAGCGCGTGGCCGGCCGCGCATGCGCCGTGGAGCCAGATGGATGCCCTGCATTGGTTCTTGCTGCTGTGGGCTTCCATCGTCTCGGCCTTCCTCGGCTGGCTGGTGTGGGGGTGGGTCAACGAGCGCCGCGGCGTTGGGCGCACCGCGCCCCTCATGTACCTGATGCCGCTGGTGGCAGGCGTCGGCGGTTGGCTCTTCACGGGTGAGCGCTTCGGCGCGGTGAAGCTGCTAGGCGCCGTGCTTGCGCTCGCCGGCGTGGCTTGGGCGCAATTTTCGGCCGGTGCGCCGCGCGAGAACCCGGCGCAGGTGGATTGACGCCCGGCGCCCGCCGCCCGCCGCTTGCCGTGCTGCTCAGGCGGGCCGTGCTGTCGCGGTCGCCGCAGCCGTTGCGTTCCCGGCCGTCTTGCCAGCCTGCCAGCGCTCGAGCTTGGCGCGGGCCCCGTTGTGCGCCGGATCCATCGCCGCATCGTGACCTTCGCGCTTGCAGGTGAGCTCGATCACGTAGCCATTGGGGTCGCGGAAGTAGATCGAATCGATGAAACCGTGGTTGGAGACACCGCGCGTCTCGATGCCACTGGCCCGGCCCTTGGCGAACATCCCGTCCAGCGTCGGCCGGTCGACCTCCAGCGCAATATGCAGGTCGTAGTCGTGCTGCACCTTGAACTCGAAGGGCATGTCCGGCGCCTCGAAGAAGGCGAGACACGATCCGTCGTGCATGCGATAGAAGGTGTGCAGCGTCTCAGTCTTGCGCCCGCTCTTGGTTTCGCCGATCTCCAGCGTGCTGACCAGCGGCAGCCCGAGAAAGCCCTCGTAGAAGCGGCGTGTCTCCTCCGAATCGCGGCAGCGGTAGGCGTTGTGGTGCAGGCCCTTGATCATGTTCGGTCTCCTCGGCGCACGCGGCCGCCTACACCGTGGCCAGCTGGCCCTTGGGCAACTGGCTCGCAAAACCGTTGATCGCCTCGTACACCTTCTGCCAGGTCGAACGCTTCTTCATGCGGTCGAGCCAGCGATTCACGTTCGGGTAGGCCGACAAGTCCGAACCGATCACCTCGGCCAGGTGCACGAACGAGGCGCCGTAGTAGTCGGCGATGGTGATCTCGCGCCCGCACAGATAGAGCTTGTCGGGGCCGAGCAGCTTCTCATCAAGCACCTTCATCCAGGTCTTCGCGCGTTCCTGGCCCCAGGCCACAGCGGCCTTCTGCGCCTCATCGGTGGGGCGCTTGTGTCCGGGAAAGATCTGCACGTAGACCGTGCCGTAGGCAAGATCGCGGCACAGCTGCGTATTGATCCAGTCCATCATCTCGTTGACGCGCGCGCGCTGGCGCAGGTCTTTCGGGTATGCGGGCGAATCGATCTTGTCGGCCAGGTACTTCAGGATCGCCGAGCTTTCCGTAAGGCGGAAATCACCCTCCTCGAGCGCCGGCACGAGCCGATTCGGATTGACCGCCGAATAGGCCTCGCCCATGTGCTCGCCGGTGAAGATGTCGACCAACTGCATCTCGGCGGGGATGTTGTTGTCGGCGACGAACATCATCAACGGGCGGCTGGTGGTGGAGGCGGGGTGGTAGTAGATCTTCATGGGGGAGGTCTCCGGGTCGGGCTCAGGGCAACAGCTGAGAGCATGCACCCGGGGCCCGCATCCGTAAAGTGCGCAACCCCTGGACGCCACTGGCGCGGACTTGCTGCTACCCTCCAGGCCCTCCTTGATCGGCACTCGAGCAAACGAACCGATGCAGTTCACCCGCCTTGGCCGCACCGGCCTTTCCGTCTCGCGCATCTGCCTGGGCTGCATGACCTACGGCGTGCCCGGTCGCGGCTCGCACGCATGGACGCTGGACGAGGAAGCGAGCCGCCCGCTCATTCGCCAGGCCGTCGAGGCCGGCATCAACTTCTTCGACACCGCCAACATCTACTCCGACGGCACCTCGGAGGAAATCGTCGGCCGCGCGCTGCGCGAGTTCGCCCGGCGCGACGAGATCGTCGTGGCCACGAAGGGCCGCTTCTCGCTGCGCCGCGCACCCAACGTGAGCGGCCTCTCGCGCAAGGCCCTCTTCCAGCAGATCGACGCCAGCCTGCAGCGCCTCGGCATGGACCACGTGGACATGTACCAGATCCATCGTTGGGACCCCGAGACGCCGATCGAGGAGACGATGGAGGCGCTGCACGACATCGTGAAGGCCGGCAAGGCCCGCTACATCGGTGCCTCGTCGATGCACGCCTGGCAGTTCGCAAAAGCCCAGCATGTGGCCGCGCGGCACGGCTGGACCCCATTCGTCAGTATGCAGCCCGAGTGGAGCCTGCTCTACCGCGAAGAAGAGCGCGAGATGATTCCGCTGTGCCTGGACCAGGGCGTGGGCGTGATCCCGTGGAGCCCGCTGGCGCGCGGGCGCCTGGCCCGTCCCTGGGGCGAGGCCACACCGCGCATCGCCACCGACGACTTCGGTGCGAGCCTGTTCAAGGGCACCGAAGAGGCCGATCGGCGTGTCGCCGAGACGCTCGCCACCGTGAGTGCGGCACGCGACGCGGCGCGCGCGCAGGTGGCGCTGGCATGGTTGCTCGCCAAACCGGGCGTGGCGGCGCCTATCGTCGGCGCCTCCAACCCCGGGCAGTTGGAAGATGCCATCGCGGCGCTGGCGCTGAAGCTGACTGACGACGAGATCAAGGCGCTCGAGGCGCCCTACGTGCCCCACGCCGTGGTGGGCTTCCAGTGACAGTGAAAAAATGAGGAGAACGCGATCAACCACCTACCGTCAACGATGCTGCAACTGCGCTCGCTGATCAGCGCCGCGGGCGAGCTCGAACTGAGCCTGCACGAGGTGCCGATGCCGAAGCCCGGCCCTGAGGAAGTGCTGCTCCGTGTCGAGGCGAGCCCGATCAATCCGTCGGATATCGGGTTGCTGTTTGGTGCGGCAGACATCTCGCAGGCGCGCGTCACCGGCAGCGCCGCGCGCCCCGTGGTTCACGCACCCGTGCCTGCTGCAGCGATGAAGGCGATGGCCGGCCGCGCCGGCCAGTCGCTGCCGGTCGGCAACGAAGGAGCGGGCACTGTGGTCGCGGCCGGCACGTCGCCCACGGCGCAAGCGCTGCTCGGCCGCCGCGTGGCCGGCATCGGCGGCGAGATGTACGCCCAGTACCGCGCGCTGCGAGTCGAAGCCTGCCTGCCGCTGCCCGAGGGCGCGAGTGCGGTCGACGGCGCCTCCTGTTTCGTCAACCCGCTCACTGCGTTGGGCATGGTGGAGACCATGCGCGCAGAGGGCCACACCGCGCTCGTGCACACCGCGGCCGCCTCGAACCTCGGGCAGATGCTCAATCGAATCTGCCTGAAGGACGGCATCGGCCTCGTCAACATCGTGCGCAAGTCCGAACAGGCGGCGTTGCTGCGCGGCCAGGGCGCAGTGCATGTGACCGATACCAGTGCGGCCGATTTCGAAGCGCGCCTGACAGACGCGTTGGCCACCACAGGCGCGACGGTCGCCTTCGACGCCATCGGCGGCGGCGCGCTTGCGGGCCAGATCCTCACTGGCATGGAAGCTGCACTGCAGCGCCAGGCCACAGAGTACAGCCGCTATGGCAGCAGCACACACAAGCAGGTCTACCTGTACGGCATGCTTGACCCTGCCCCGACGACCTTTCGCCGCAGCTTTGGCATGGCCTGGGGCGTGGGCGGGTGGCTGTTGTTCCCGTTCCTGCAGCGTGCGGGTGCAGCCACCACGCAGCGGCTCAAGCAACGCGTGGCCGACGAGTTGAAGACCACCTTCGCCAGCCACTACAGCCACGAAATCAGCCTGGCCGGGGCGCTGAGTGCCGAGGCCATCACGGCCTATGGCCGGCGCGCCACCGGAGAGAAATTCCTGATCAAGCCATGAGGCCGTCTGACCGCGCTGCTGCGCAGGCGCCGCACGCATCCGCCGTGCTCGCCGCTTTGTGGCGCGATGCAGCGTTGCCCGCGCTGGCTCTCGATCGCATCGAGCTCACCGGCCGCGACCCGGTGATGCCCTCCCCGTTTGCCCTCGGCACCGCCTTGCAGGCCGCGCTGGGTGCTGCCGCGCTCGCATCGGCCGAGCTCGGCCGCCAACGTGGCGCAGCCGCGCAGACGGTCAACCTCGACATCGCTGATGTCGTGCGCGAGAGCGCCTGCCGTTACACCATCGACGGCCGCACGCCGCCGATCTGGGACAAGTTCTCCGGCCTGTACCGCTGCGGCAGCGATGTCGGCCAACCCGGCTGGGTGCGTCTGCACACCAACTTCGCCCACCACCGAGACGGCACCCTCGCCCTGCTCGGTTTGTCGCCTGGCCCGGGCACCGAGCGTGCATCCGTGGCCCAGGCACTGCAGCGCTGGTCGGCCGAAGACTTCGAGAGCGCGGCCGCGGCGCGCGGTCTGGTGGCCGCGGCGGTGCGCACGCCGCAGCAATGGCAGGCGCACCCGCAGGCCGCCGCGGTGGCCGAGCAGCCGCTCGTGGGCATCGACCGCATAGGCGAAGCACCCCCTCGCGTCACGTTGAAGCCGCTGACTGACAACGAACTCCCGCTGCGTGGCTTGCGCGTGCTCGACCTCACGCGGATCCTGGCCGGCCCCGTGGCCGGGCGCACGCTGGCCGCACATGGCGCCGATGTGCTGCTGATCAACAGTCCGCACCTGCCCAACATCGAGGCCATCGCCGACACGAGCCGCGGCAAACTCTCCGCGCACATCGATCTCCACACGGAGACCGGCCGTGATGCGCTGCGCGCGCTGGTCAGCGAATGCGATGTCTTCCTGCAGGGCTATCGCCCAGGCGGACTCGCGGCGCTCGGCTTCGGGCATGAGGATCTTGCGCGACTGCGACCGGGCATCGTGAGCGTTTCGCTCTCGGCCTACGGCGACCAAGGGCCTTGGCGCGAACGGCGCGGATTCGACTCGCTCGTGCAAAGCGCGACTGGCATGAGTGTCACCGAGGCCGACGCCTTTGGCAGCAAGGAGCCCCGCGCCCTGCCATTGCAGGCGCTGGACTTCGGGGCTGGCTACCTGCTCGCCTTCGGTGCGCTGGCCGCACTGCTGCGGCAACGCGAAGGTGGTGGCAGTTGGGGTGTGCGGGTGTCGCTGGCCGGGGTCGGGCACTGGGTGCGCAGCCTGGGGCGCCTCGCCGAGGGGCCCGCAGCGAAGGCGCCCGCCTTTGAGGGCAGCTTCGAGGAAACCGACAGCGGCTTCGGCCGCCTCGTGGCCGTGCGGCATGCTGTGCGCTTCTCGCACGCGCAAACAGGGTGGGCGAGGCCCTCGATGCCGCCGGGTTCGCATGCACCGACCTGGCCCGCGCGCGCCTGAGGCGCGCAGCGGCTCAGGCGTTCATGCAGTCGCCACCGGCTGCGCGAAGTCGATCAGCACCTTCATCGCCCGCCTGCGATCACCAGCCAGTTCGAAGGCGGCCACCGCATCGCGCATCGGCATCGAACGCGTGATGACCGGCGAGAGGTCGACGCGGCGCTCGTTGATGAGCTTCACTGCAAGCGCAAACTCGGCGTGGAAGCGGAACGAGCCGCAGATGCTGAGCTCCTTGGCTACGACCATGTTCTGCGGAATGCTGACATCGCCACCCAGCCCGAGCTGCACCACCACACCGCGTGGGCGCATCACCTCCAGCCCGTCGCGCAAGGCACGCTGATTGCCCGAGCACTCGAGCATGACGTCAAACGTGCCCTTGTCGGGCGCGTAACGCGCGACCCAGCCTGGGTCGGTGGCAGCGTTCAGTGCCACGTCGGCGCCCATGCGGCGGGCCACGGCCAAGGGCTCGTCGACCACATCGGTGGCGACGATCTCCGCCGCGCCATGCACACGCGCGGCGGCGATGGACAGCGCGCCGATCGGCCCGCAGCCCGACACGAGCACGCGCTTGCCCAGCAGCGGCCCGGCGCGCGAAACCCCATGCAGCCCCACCGAGAACGGCTCGGCCAGCGCCGCCTCGATGAGCGGGATGCCATTGGCCACGCGGTGGCACTGCACCGCCTCGCACAGCAGCAGGTCGCGGAAGGCACCTTGCACGTGCGGCATGCGCATCGCGCTGCCGAAGAAACGCATGTCCAGGCACTGGTTGGGCAGGCCCTCGAGGCAAAACTTGCAGGTGCCGCACGGGCGGCTCGGGTTCACCGCCACACGCTCGCCCACCAGGACGCTGACGACGCCCTCGCCCACGGCCGCCACGGTGCCGGCGACCTCGTGGCCCAGCACCATCGGCTCCTTGATGCGCACAGTGCCGAAGCCGCCGTCGTGAAAGTAGTGCAGATCCGATCCGCATATGCCGCCAAATCCCACGCGCACCAGCACTTGGCCGGGGCCCGGGTCGGCGGCGTCGCGCTCATCAAGGCGCAGATCGTGTGGGGCGTGGATCACCAGGCAGCGGTAGCGCATCGTCGAATTTCCTTTCGTGACCCCGATGATGCCTGCGTCGTGATCAGTGCGCGGCCGCCGGGCGCTCGGCTTGCCACTGCGCAAAGCTGCCGCCCGCGCGCGCGAGCTTCAACAGCAAGGGCGCGGGCAACCACCGCGGCCCGAGTTGGACGTGCAGCCTTTGCATGGCTTCGGCCACGGTGGGCAGGCCGATCCGGTCGGCCATGAACAGCGGCCCGCCCTGCGCCGCGGGATATCCATGGCCCGCGAGCAGCACGATATCGATGTCGCTCGGGCGCTGGGCGATGCCCTGCTCCAGCAGGCGCGCGCCCTCGTTGACCATGCCGTACAGACATCGCTCGAGAATCTCCTCGCGCGCGAAGGCACGGCGTTGGACTCCTCGACGCGCGCACTCGGCCAGCAGGGATTGCTCGAACGCGGTGTCGCGCATCGGCGTGCGGCTGCCAGCCTCGTAGCGATACCAGCCGCGGCCATTTTTCTGGCCGAGCCGCCCCAGGCCGAGCAGCCAGGGCACGAGGCCGCGGTCAGCGTCAACGTCGCCACCGCTGTCACCGTGGCGCCGGTCGTCCAGCCCCTTGGCCGGTGCCGACACGAAGGCGGCGTGGCCGGCATCGATCCCAGCCAGATCGTGCAGAACGAATACTCCCATCGCGTAACCTAGCGATCCGAGCGCATCGTCCACCTCGTGCGGGAGCGCACCGTCTTCGACGAGCCGATGTGCGTCGGCATCGAGCCTGCGGAACAGCGCGGAACCGATCAACCCCGGGGAGGCGCGCACGAGCACGGCCACCTTGCCCATGCGCGCGCCCACGGCCATCAGCGTGGCCGACACGTCGGGCGCGGTGCGCTCGGTCCGCACCACTTCGAGCAGCCGCACGGCGTAGGCCGGGACGAAGAAGTGCACGCCGATGACGTCGGCCGGACGGCTCGTCGCCGAAGCCAGGGCATTCACCTCCGTTCCCGTGCTGGCCTGCGCTGCCAGGATCGCGCCCGGCCGTGCGATGCCATCCAGCCGCCGAAACCGATCGCACTTCGACGCCAGGTCGGCCGTGCCGGCTTCGATCACGAGATCGGCATCGCCCGCATCCTCCAGGCGCACCCCGGCTCGGACGAGCGCCATGCGACGGGCCACGAGTTCCGCCCCGAGGCGGCCGCGTCGTACTTCGTGCTGGTAGTGATCGCGGATGCGCTTGAGCCCGCGTTCGATGCCCGACGCGTCGGGCTCGATGAGCGTCACGGACACACCGGCGTTGACGAAAGCCATGGCGATACCACCACCCACCGTGCCGGCTCCCAGCACGGCGGCGCGCCCGACCTGGCGCTCACCCGTGCCCAGCGGCATATCGGGCAGGCGGGCGGCCTCGAACTCGGCAAACTTGGCGTACTCGGCGGCCAGTTCGCGATCGACTTCCCGCAGGTCGAATACGCTCATCGTCGACAGCCCCCTTGCGTTCCGAGCCCATGCACGGCCAGCGATTCTCTCAGGCTCGATTTCGACACATCTGTGACGTCGAGCCCAACGCCGGGTTGGGTCCTGCCCAGGCCGCTGCCACGACAATCCGAGCTTCTCGTGCGACGGCGTGGCCCAAGGTGAGGCGCAGGACATGGATCTCGATATCAACGGACGCAATGCCCTTGTGTGCGCGTCCACCCAGGGCTTGGGATTCGCATGCGCAGTGGCGTTGGCCAACGAAGGCTGCGCGGTCTGGATCAATGGCCGCAACGGTGCCCGCCTGGCCAGCGCCGCCGAGGCCATTCGCCGCCTCACGCATGGCAAGGTGCACACGGTGCAGGCCGATCTCAATTCCGAGCCCGGACGAGAAGCGCTGATCAGCGCCTGTCCCACACCCGACATCCTTGTCACCAACAATGCAGGTCCGACGCCGAGCCATCTGTCCGATTGGGATCACGCGGCCTGGCTCGCGGCGCTCGAAGCGAACCTGCTCTCGGGCGTGATGCTGATGCGCGCCGTGCTGCCCGGCATGCGCTCGCGACGGTTCGGACGCATCGTCAACATCACCTCGGCGGCCGTGAAGACACCGCACGCCGCGATGGGCCTCTCGGGCGCGGCGCGCGCGGGCCTCACGGCCGTGAGCAAGGCCCTCGCGCGCGACGTGATCGCCGACAACGTGACAATCAACAACCTGCTGCCCGACCGCTTCGACACCGCGCGCCAGGAGTTCACCGTGCGCCGGATGATGGCCGAGCAGAGCCTCTCGCGCGACGACGCACGTCAGCGCATCGCCGACACGCTGCCGGCGCGCCGGCTCGGGCGGCCCGAGGAGTTGGGTCTGGCCTGCGCCTTCCTCTGCGCGGCCCACGCGGGCTTCATCACGGGGCAGAACCTGCAGCTCGACGGCGGTGCGTATGCCGGGTTGATCTGACTGGCCCACCTGCCTGCACGCGCTGCACCTGCGCACACGCGGCTTGTGCACACCATCGCGCTGGCTAGACGATGTTCAACTCCACGATCGGCCGGTTCGCCAGCACACGCGCCCACCCCAGCGCGGTAAGGTCCAGGCTACGAAAGCCTCCATGCACGACGAGCTCCATCAGCGCCCGCCCGACGGCTGGCGACTGTTGCAAGCCGTGGCCGCTGAAGCCGTTGGCGAAGAGCAGGTTTCCGATCTGCGGATGGGCGCCGAGGATGACGTTCTGGTCCAGCGTGTTGACGTCGTAGTGCCCGGCCCATGAAGACACTAGGCGCGCCGCCTCGAAGCCAGGCACGCGCCGCGCCAAGCCGGGCCACAGACGATCCTCGAACCAGCCATGGGGTACGTCGAAGTCGTGGCACTCGGGATCTTCGGATTCGTCTGGCGCAATGCCGCAGACAAAGCCCTGCCCTTCGGGCCTGAAGTACAGCCCGCTCGGATCAATGACCAGCGGGCACCCCGGCGCCGCTTCGGGGCTGCGAAAGTGGAACACGCAGCGCTTGCGTGCCTGCACCGGCAGGACGATGCCCGCGCTGCGTGCCAGCCCCGCCGCACCGGTGCCGGCGGCATTGATGACGCTGCCGCAAGCGATGCGCGTACCGTCCATCAGGCGCACGCCGGTCACCGATACGCCCTCATGCTCGAGTGCCACCGCCCGGGCCGCGCGGTACTCCACGCCCAGCGAGCGCGCCTTGCGCTGGAAGCCGCTCATCAACCCGTGCCCATCGAGCCAGCCTTCACCGGACAGGCCGAGCGAGCCACCTGCCAGGTCGTGCGAGGTCAGCCAAGGGAAACGCGCGCGCAGTGCGGCACTGTCGAGCAACGCCACATCGGCACCTTCGGCGCGCTGCACGACATGGTTGCGTTCCAGCACCGGCCAGCCCACCTCACCGGCCAGGAAGAGATAGCCGCCCTCGACAAAGCCGATCAGCGGTGACTCCCCGGCCACGGCAAGGTGCGTGGCGGCCTCGCGCAGGAATTGCGTGCCGAACATCGACATGCGCACGTTCTCGGGCGTGCTGAACTGGTGCCGGATGGAGGCCAGCGAGCGTGTCGTCGCGCAATGGGCGTAGCTCGGGTCGGCTTCCAGCACCAGCACGCGGGCCGAGCGGGGCAACGCTTGCGCCAGGAAGAAGGCGGAGGCGCTGCCGATGACGGCGCCGCCGACGATGACCACGTCGAAGCTCTCTTGCATGGGCGCGAGTGTTTCATGGCCGGCGTGGCCGGCATGGCCGCAGCGTACACAGGAATGCAGCGAGCGCTGCAAATGCGGGGTGGCCGCCAGGGGCGCCGGCTGCGCTGAGCCGCCTGGCGCGCAGCGACTTCAGCCCGCGTCGCGTTCCTGCAGCAACCGCCACATCACCTTGCCGCTGCCGCTCTTGGGCAGCGCGTCGATGAACTCCACGATGCGCGGCACCTTGTAGGCGGCCATGTGCTCGCGCGCCCAGGCGATGACGTCCTCCGGCTTGGTCTTGTCGCGCACCTCGGCGCGCAGCACGACCACGGCCTTCACCGTCTCGCCGCGGTAGGCGTCCTTGGCCGAGATGATGCAGGCCTCCTGCACCAGCGGGCACTTGAAGAGCAGCAGTTCCACTTCGCTCGGCCAGACCTTGAAGCCGCTGGCGTTGATCATGCGCTTCAAGCGGTCGGTGATGAAGAAGTAGCCTTCTTCGTCCATGCGTCCCAGGTCGCCGGTGCGGAAGAAGGGCTTGCCGTCGATCTCGATGAAGGCCGCTTTCGTCGCCTCCGGGTGGCGCCAGTAGCCCTTGAAGATCATCGGCCCGTGCGAGACGATCTCGCCCGCCTCGCCCGGGGGCAGCTCGGCCAGTGTGTCGGGGTCTACGATGCGGCTGTCGACGCCGAAGATCGGGATGCCCAAGCATTGCAGCTTGGCACGCTCGGGCGGGTTGGCGTGGGTGGGCGCGGCGGTCTCCGTGAGGCCGTAGCCCTCGGCGAAGGTGAGGCCGAACTCGTCTCGCAGGCGTTCGGCCACCGCCAGCGGCATCGCCGAGCCGCCGCCACTCATGTAACGCAGGCTGGTGAGATTGAAGGTCTTGTAGTTGGGGCTGCCGAAGAGGTCGATCACCATCGTCGGGATGCAGGTCCAGTGTGTCACTTGATGACGTGAGATGAGGCGCCCGGCGAGTTCGCGGTCCCAGCGTGGCATCAGCACCATGGTGGCACCGTTGTACGCCGGGCCCAACACGCTGTACATCATGCCGGTGATGTGGAACATAGGCACCACGGCCAGCGCCACCGATTCGGCACTGCCGTGCCCCCACAGGCCGCCGCCCACCACGTTGGCCATCAGCGTGCGGTGCGTGTGCATGCAGCCCTTGGGCAGGCCCGTGGTGCCCGAGGTGTAGGGCAGCAAGGCCATGTCGTCCGGCCCGGCCGCCACAACGCCCAGCGGGCTGCACCCCTCGGCAAGGGCATCGGCCCAGCGCGTGAACGCCGCGGGCAAAGGCGGATCAGAGCGCAACCATTCGAGCCACGCGGGCGATGGTTGCTCGGCCTCGTGCAGCACCTCGGGCATCGTCTCGCACAGCCGCGTGGCCACGACATGCCGCAGGCGCATCGCGTCGGGCAGGCGCCCGTTGGCCTCGGCCACGATGCCGGTGAGGTCGACGCTGGTGATCGCGAAGCGCGCCTCGGGGTCGGTGATGTAGTGGCCGAACTCGTCGGCGCGGTTCATCGGATTGACCGGCACCACCACGGCGTCGGCGCGCTGCACGGCATAAAACGCAATCACGAACTGCGGGCAGTTCTGCAGGAACAGCAGCACGCGGTCGCCACGCTGGAGTCCGCGCGCCTGCATCCAGCCTGCAAGCGCCATGGACTGGGCGTGAAGTTCCCGGAAGGTGAGCGTGCGGCCGAAGAAGACGTAGGCTGCCTTGTCGGGGTAGCGCCTTGCGCTCACTTCGAGGTTGAACCACAGCGTCGTCTCGGGGATCGTCACCTCGCGCGGCAGCCGTCTGGGCCAGACCGCCGCGTGTCGAGGCTCGCCGGTGGCGAGTTTTTGCGACATGTCGCTGCTTTCAGTTGGCGGCATCTGGCGGTCGGGCCTGTTTTCTCCAGGCCAGGCATTCGGGGTGGTTCTTGAAGCGCCCGCGCAGGCACTCCCGCTCCATGCAAAGGAATTGCGAAACAGGGTTGCGGCCGGCACAACGGGCCTCGGGTGCGGTTGCTGTCGCCGCGCTCGCCGCAGCCGCGGCCGCGGCGGCTCCCGCCACGCTTGGCGCGAGCGCCGCAGCGGGCGAGGCCGTCCTGATGGTGGCACCGGCGCTGGTACCGCCCACAGCGTTGGCGGCGCCCTGGGCTGAAGGACTTGCGCCCGCCGGATTCGAAGGCGCTGCCATCGTGTCGCTTTGCGTGACCGGCGCGATGGAGACCGGCCGATCGCCCTCGCGGCCCGCCACCGCGGTCTCCGCTGACGGCGTCGTCGCGCGATTGGCGCGCGGCGGACCCGGTGCCGCGCCACCGACCCGCGCAGCGGCCACCGGGGAAGGACCAGCTCCGTCACTGACAGCAGCACGCTTACCGGCGGCGCCCGCCGCACCCGCCGCACCGGCTGCATCCTCCGCACCGGCCGCACCCTCCGCACCGGCCGGTTGCGGGGCGCCGGCCGAGCCTTCGGCGGAGACGCGCGGAACCGGCACAGTGGATGGTGTCGCGGAACTCAATGCCGCGCTCACCGCCGCGCTCACCGCAGACGCTGCCGCGGGCGCAGCCACTCCCGCCAACGCTGTGCCGGCGGGCCCCACGGCCCCGTACTTGGCCCAACCAAAATAGCCTGCAGCGCCGGCCAGCACGAGAGCGGCCATCGCCAACGGCAGCACGCGCGCACGTGTGGGCGGCGGGGGGTGCAACCGATGCGCGTCGTCGCTGGCCACGGCGAGCGGCTCGCCTGCGGGCGCCAGGGTCTGCGCGTGCGCGCTGACGGTCGCTCCGCGTGCGCGACCCGCGGGAACAGACACGCCCGGCGCGCCGGTTTGAGGGTCGAGGTCACTGCCCACGACATCGCCCATAGGAATCGTCATCATCGGCGGCGAGAGCACGGTCTTGTCCCACTGCATTGCTGGTGGTTGAGCCTTCGGGCGTTGCGGCACCGGGGCTCGCCCATCCAGCACCGCCCGCAACTCGGCCACGCTCTGCGGCCGCTGCGTCGGCCTCGGCGCGAGCATCCACTCGATGATGGCCAGCATCTGCGGCGAGCAACCCGACACGGCCTGCGTGCAAAGGACGGTGGCTTCGTCGGACACCGTGCGCGTGGTGGCTGGTGCGGGCGGGTGCCCGAGCAACATGTAGTGCAAGGTGGCGCCAAGTGCGTAGAGGTCGGTCCACGGCCCCTGCTTCACCAGCGCGCTCTCGGCATATTGTTCTATGGGCGCATAGGCCGGCTTCAGGATGGCCGTGAGCGTCTGCGTCTTGCCGCTGATGACGCGCCGCGCCGCGCCGAAGTCGAGCAACACCGGGCGGCCTTCGGCCTCGAGGTGGATGTTGTCGGGTGCGATGTCGCGGTGAAACACGCCCGCGGCATGCAGGGTTTCGAGGGCACCGAGCAGCGGCGTCAGCACCGCGCGTATCCAGGCTTCGTCAGGCCCGCGACTGGTGGCGCGCCGGATGTCCCTCAGCGTGCGCCCGCGCAGCACGGGCATGGCCATGTAGGCGGTGCCGTTGGCTTCCCAGAACCGATGCACCTTGATGAGCGAGGGGTGGTCGAACCGCGCCAGCAGCTTGGCCTCGTTGACGAACGAGCGCAACCCCAGCGCAAACACCTCCGCATCGCCTTGCGAACGCAACGAGACGTGCAGCGTTGCGGTTCGTCCCGCCATCGAGGCAGGCATGTACTCCTTGACCGCCACCTCGCGCTCGAGTGCGTGATCGAAGGCGAGGTAGACAATGCCGAATCCACCCACCCCAAGCAGACTTTTGATCTCGAACTCAGCCAAGCGCGTACCCGCTGGCAGAGCCCCGTCAGACTCAGGCAGGGCTCGGGTGGCTTCAGACATGTCAATCTAGGGGGTAGGCCAACGAGCTTACCAGGGAGGTTCCATGCAGACACGGCAACAATCCCCGAGTCAGGCGACGCCGAGACGGGGGGTCCCCTGGGCGGCGCTGCGGGTTTGCCTGCATGCCGGTCTGGTGCTGCTCACGCTCGTGGTGCCGGTGGGCGCAGCGCAGGCGTTCGACTTGCAGGGCCACCGTGGCGCACGCGGCCTCGCGCCCGAGAGCACGCTGGCCGCTTTTCGCACGGCCTTGGCGCTGGGCGTGACGACGCTGGAGCTCGACGTGCACATCACGCGCGACGGCGAGGTCGTGATCACCCACGATCCGCGCTTGAACCCCGCTTTCACCCGCGACGCCTCAGGGCGCTGGATAGACGAGCCAGGGCCGGCGGTGATCGAGCTCACGCTGGCCGAATTGCAGCGCATGGATGTGGGCCGCGCCAAGCCTGGATCGCGCTACGCCCAGCAGTGGCCGGAGCAACGCGGCATCGATGGCGAACGGCTGCCCACGCTGGCCGCCCTGTTCGATGAGGTGAACAAGCGCGGCGCTGCCGCAGTGCGCTTCAACATCGAGACCAAGCTCAATCCGAACACGCCCGAGCTCACCCCAGCGCCGGAGCCGTTCGTGCACGCGTTGCTCGAGGTCGTGCGCAAGTTCGGCATGGCCTCGCGGGTGACGATCCAGAGTTTTGACTGGCGCACGCTGGCCGTCGCGGCACGCCTGGCACCGAACATACAGACGGCGGCTCTGAGCGCGCAGCAAAAGTTCCTCGACAACATCACCGACGGCCGCTGGACCGCGGGCCTTACGCTGGCCGCCCATGGCCACTCGGTGCCGAAAATGGCGCATGCGGCAGGCGCCGCGGTATGGTCGCCTTTCCATGGTGATCTGACCGAGGCACTGCTGGCCGAAGCTCACGCGCTGGGTCTCAAGGTCAAACCGTGGACCGTGAACGAGCCGGCGGCGATCGATCGGCTGATCGAGTGGCGTGTCGACGGCCTCATCACCGACTATCCCGACCGCGTGCGCGCAGCACTGGCGCGCAAAGGCATGGCGCTGCCCAAACCGCTTTGAGCCTCGCAGCCGACGACTCGGGTGGCGCGCAAGCCGCTTCGCTGCGCGATTGCCCCGCTTTCCTGCGCTTGTGGGTGGCGCGGCTGGCCGGCACCGCCGCCAGCCAGATGTTGATGGTGGCGGTGGGCTGGCAGATCTACGACCTCACTGGCTCTGCCTGGGACCTCGGCCTCGTGGGCCTGCTTCAGTTCGCTCCGGCGCTGGCCCTGGTGCTGGTGGCCGGGCACGTGGTCGATCGGCACCAGCGCGCCCGCATCCTGGCGCTGTGCCTGGCGGCACAGGTGGTCGCAGCGCTGGCGTTGATGGTGGCCGCGGCGCACGGCGCCACCACGCGCGAGGCGCTGCTCGCGGTCTCCGTGGCACTGGGCACGGTGCGGGCCTTCCAGATGCCGGCCCAGCAGGCCTTGACGCCCCTGCTCGTGCCACTTGCGCTGTTGCCGCGGGCGTTGGCTTTCAGCTCGGCGGGAATGCAAGGCGCCATCGTCGCCGGGCCGGCCATCGGTGGCCTGGTCTACATCGGCGGCGCCGCGGCCACGTACGCGCTCGGTGCGGGACTCTTCGCGCTGGCGTCAGCGCTGTGCATGACCATCCGCTACGCCCATGCGCCGAGCCTGCAACCGGTGAGTTGGGCGCGCCTGATCGCAGGGGTGCACTACGTGGCGCGCCACAAGGTGGTGCTGGGTGCCATCTCGCTCGATCTCTTCGCTGTGCTGTTGGGAGGCGCCACGGCACTACTGCCGATGTTCGCCAAGGACATCCTGCACGTCGGGCCCCTGGGCCTGGGCTTGCTGCGCAGCGCACCGGCGGTGGGCGCGCTCGTGATGTCGCTGGCACTGACGCGCTGGCCCGTGCGCCGTCGATCAGGGCGCAAGCTGCTGCTGGCCGTGGCAGCGTTTGGCTTGGCCACGCTCGTGTTCGGCCTGTCCACCACGTTCTGGCTCTCGATGGCAGCGCTGTCGCTCAGCGGCGCCGCCGACATGGTGAGCGTGGTGATCCGCCAAACGCTCGTGCAGTTGGAGACGCCCGACGACATGCGCGGCCGCGTCAGCGCCGTCAACTCGGTGTTCATCGGGGCTTCGAACCAGCTGGGCGAGTTCGAGTCCGGCGCCACCGCGGCCTGGCTGGGCCCGGTGGGCTCGGTCGTATTGGGGGGTCTCGGCACCCTCGCCGTGGCGTTGCTGTGGTGGCGCATGTTCCCGGCGCTGGCCGGGCGCGACGCCCTGGTCCAGCCCGGCACGGCCGCGATGGTGGCCCAGGCCGCATCGCGTGCGGCGGGACAGACCGGTGCGGCGGCACGGGGCCGGTGATCGAACAAGTGGGCAGCACGCAGCCGCTGTTTCGCGGGTGGGTTCTCATACGCCGCGCTTTTGCTGCAGGCGGGCGCGGGCGCCGCGGCTGCGGGCCTTCCATTGCGAGACTTGCGCCTTGCGCTCCAGCGCGGTGAGGGTATCGCGCCGCGCCTCGCGCTGCATCTTGTTCCAGTTCTGCAATCGCTCCTCGCCGACGTGGCCACGCACGGCGCAGCCGGGCTCGGCTTCGTGCCGGCAGTCGTGGAAGCGGCAGTGCCAGGCAAGTTCGGCAATGTCATCGAACACCTGCGCAAGGGCTCGCGCATCACCGTCGAGCCGCAGCGTGCGCAGGCCCGGCGTGTCGATGATGCAGCCGCCGGCTGCGGCCCGGTGCAGCACGCGCGCAGTGGTGGTGTGGCGGCCTCGGTTGTCGCCGGCGCGGTTGGCGCCCACGCGCTGCACCTCGAGGCCCACGAGGGCATTGGTGAGCGTGCTCTTGCCTGCGCCGCTGGAGCCGAGCATCACCGCGGTCTGCCCGGCGCCGAGCCAGGGCGCGAGTCGGGGCAGCGGCTCGTCGCCCAAGGCACTCAGCGCCAATGCCATCGCGCCTGGTGGCAACAGCGCCTGCGCCGCAGCAGTCTGCTCTTTCACTTCGGCGCGCAGGTCGGCCTTGGTGAGCACCACGAGCGGTGTCACACCGGCCATGCGCACCAGCGCCACATAGCGCTCCAGCCGGCGCAGGTTGAAGTCGTGATCGAGGCCCATCACGAGCATCGCGGTGTCGACGTTGCTCACGATGACCACGCGTTCCACCTTGTCGCGGCCATCGTGCAGCCGGCGCGCCAGCTGGTTCAGCGGCGGCAGGCGTTCACCGACCCACCATTCGCCGAACGCATTGCGCCGGGCCACCACCCAGTCGCCGACGGCAATGGCGTCCGCCTGCGCGGCGAGCTCGGCGCGCAGCGAGGGCAGCAGACGCGCCGCATGCTCCCGTTCACCATCGTGCAGGCTCAGCCCTTCGCGCTGCACTTGTGCCACGCGCATCAATGCCGGGGCGTTCTCTTGCGCGGATGCAGCGGCCTGTGCCGCCATGCGGGCGGCGGCGTGTTGGGCCATCGCCGGGGCCAGGCCGATGGCGCTCAGCCGATCGAAGTCTTCGTCGTTCCACATCGGTGGGTTCCGTCCAGGTTCAAACCGGGCAGGCCATGCGCAAAGCTGCGATGGCGCCGCCCCGATGTACCGCAGCACGGCAAGCAGCCGCGCCGTGCGGCGCTCAGGGATGAGTGGGCTGGTCGGGCCGCGACCCTGGGGTCACGGCGGCGCGGAACCGTTCTCTGCCGCAGCGGTGCCGCCGCGGCCGGGGTTCAGCGTCGACGCGTGCTCCGCATGAGGCAAGTCATGTCGAGGGCGCGGGCCGACAGGCGGGCAATGTCAGTGGTTCGCATGGCAAGCCTCCTGTGGCGGTGGGTTCGGGCCCCGGCCTGAACCGGGATCGGCTTCAACGGGCAACCAGCGGGGCCGGTCGCGCTCTGCCTCTACGCGTGCGCTTTGCAATGGCCGCAGCGCAGAGGTGCGCAATGTGCTCGTGCCCGCCGCTCGCGTCAAGGCCCCTGTTCTGCGCGTGTGTGCCGAGTGTGGCCCGGCATCCACATCGCGGCCCGCATTCACGCCTGCGTGCGCGCCCGCACACGCGCCCGCACACGCTCGCTATGCTTGCGCGCCATGACCTGCCCGCTCAGCTTGTGGCACGTCGACGAGGATCTGATCGTGGCCGAGAAGCCGGCCGGGCTGCTCGCTGTGCCTGGCAGAGGTCTGGTCGGACGCGATTGTTTGAGCGCGCGTGTCGCCGCCCATTGGCCCGACGCGCTCGTGGTGCACCGGCTCGACATGGCGACCTCGGGCTTGATGCTGCTCGCACGTGGCGTCGCCGCGCAGCGCTGCTTGAGCACCGCATTCGCCGAGCAGCGCGTGCGCAAGCGTTATGTCGCGATCGTGCACGGGTGGATATCGGGGGCAGCGGGCGCGATCGACGCACCGCTTGCCTCCGACTGGCCCAACCGCCCGCGCCAGTGCATCGACACCGAGCACGGCCGGCCTGCGCTCACGCGCTGGCGCGTGCTGGCTCGCGATGAGAGGAGGCAGCGCACGCGCGTCGAACTCGAACCGGTGAGCGGCCGCACCCACCAACTGCGCGTGCACCTGCGCCACATCGGCCACGCCATCGTCGGCGACGCCCTGTACAGCCAAGAGGTCGCTGGCGAGCCCCGCTTGCTGCTGCATGCCGAACGGCTTGTGTTCGAGCATCCGCGCGACTCGCAGCGCATGGACTGCCTCAGCCCGGCGCCCTTTTGACACCATTGCGAGCGGCCAGCACGGCGAGCTCGGCTCGCAGCCGGTGGCGGACGCGCGCAACGCGACCTGACAGGCGTGTTTCGGTTCAGTCGAGCAGCACGCCCGTGCCGCGTGCAGCGCGCAGCAGTTCGTGGTCAGGTGGCACGGGCCGCGATCGCCCCGCCACATCAGTCAGCATCACGCTCGTCACGCAGTCACCCTGCAAGGCCACCATGCGGCCAAAGTGCCCCGCCGCCACCAGCTCGGCTGCATGAAAACCGTAGCGCGTGGCCAGCACGCGGTCGAAGGCCGTGGGCGTGCCGCCGCGCTGCAGATGGCCGAGCAGTGTGCTGCGCACTTCGCAGGCCACGAGCGGCTGCAATCGGGACTGCAGCACCTGGCCGACGCCGCCCAATCGCAGCGGTGCGGCCGGGTCGGCCGCCACCTCGCGCACGACGGGCCCGATGCCTTCGATGTTCACGCCTTCGGCAATGCACACGAGCAGGCTGCCACCGGCACGTTCATGTTCGCGCGCACGTTCGGCGAGCGCCGGCAAACAGAACGGCACCTCGGGAATCAAGATCGCGTCAGCACCACCCGCGAGACCGCCCTCGAGAGCAATCCAGCCCGCGTTGCGCCCCATGGTCTCGAGGATCATGACGCGCCCGTGGCTGCGTGCCGTGGTGGCCAGCCGGTCCAGCGCCTCGGCCACCACCGCCACCGCGCTGTCAAAGCCGAAACTGCGGTCGGTGTCGGGCAAATCGTTGTCGATGGTCTTGGGCACACCCACCACCGGCAGGCCAAGTTGCTGGAAACGCTCGGCGATCTGCATCGTGCCGTCGCCGCCGATGGCCACCATCGCATCGACACCCAGCTCGCGCAGATAGGCCATTGCCCGCGGCGAGTGGTCGGCCCCCTCCCAATGGAAGGGGTCACAGCGGTTGTGCGTGCCGAGGATCGTGCCGCCCTCGGCCAGGATGCTGGTGACGTCGGCCACGTCGAGCGGGCGCACGCGCCTGGCCAGCAGGCCGTGAAAGCCACGCTCGATGCCGGTGATGCGGGCGCCGCACTGGCGGCGCAGGCCCAGCGTCACCGCACGGATGACGGCGTTCAGGCCCGGGCAGTCACCCCCGCCGGTGAGGATCGCGACGTGGGGAACCCGCAGGGGGACGGCGTGCATGTCGCGATGATCGCAGCCAAGCGGCGAGGTCGGCCTTGAGTTGCATCAGATCGGCCTCACGCGTGTACATCATGTGCCCGGCATCGTAGTAGCGGTGCGTGACGCGCTGGCGCACCTCGGCCGGGATGTCCAGTTGCGCGAGAGACCAGTCGCTCGCGCTGTACGGCGTGCCCAGGTCGTAGCGGCCGCTGGCAGCCAGCACCTTGAGGTGCGGGTTGCGCCGCAGTGCGCGGGCCAGGTCGGGGCTGGTGGAAGCAAAGCCCATGCGGTCAAAGCCCTTGGCTTCGCTGCGGCTCCAGGTCCAGCCTCGGTTCACCTCGAGGTTCAGCACCTCGTAGCGCGCCTCCAGATCCAGGCCGAGTTGCTCGCGGAAGTACGCCATTGCCGCCATGGTGTAGGGGGCGCTGATGGCCTCGATGCCGGGGTCGAACTCCCACTCGCGCGTGCGGCTGGCCGCCATCGGGCCCGTGGCGCGCGACTCGAGCCGGCCGACGATGAGCCCGCGCTCGCGCAGCGCGTCGAAGAAGAAGGTCTGGTCGCTGATGCGCAGGTTCTTCTCCTCGACCAGCGCGCGCGGAAGTCCCGTCAGCTCAGACAGGCGTTTGGCGATGCGGGCGCGCTCCTTCTCGGTAAGGCGCGCGCCGGCCTGCAGCGCGCCAGCGTAGTCCTCCTGCACAAAGGACTCGGCCGCGGCTCGCGCCGCTTCGGGCGTAGCGCCAAGGCTGCCGTGCAGCAGCCCGTGGTACTGCGCGGCGTTGGCGAACCCGGGCAGGAAGAGCGCATAGGGCAAGTCGTTCGCCGGCGCGAAGACGATGCTCTGCAGGTCCATCGCGCACGAGACCAGCACCAGGCCCGAAAGCGCCACGCCCATCTGTTGCAGTTTGTCGGCGATGGCGGCGCCGCGTGTGGTGCCATAGCTCTCACCGGCGAGGTAAACGGCGGAGCCCCAGCGCTTGTGCCGCGTAAGCCAAAGGCGAATGACTTCGGCAAGTGCGTCGATGTCGCCGTCCACCGAGAGCATCTTCTTGCGTGCCTCCTCGTTGACGGTGCATGACCAGCCCGTGTGCGGCGGGTCGACGAAGACGAGGTCGAAGTGCTCGAACCAACTCTGCGGGTTGTCTTCCACCGCATAGGGCGGCAGCGGCATGCTGCCGTCGTCCGGCACCACGACACGTTTGGGGCCGAGCGCGCCCAGGTGCAGCCAGATCGAGGCCGACCCGGGGCCACCGTTGAAAGCAAAGCACACCGGCCGCTCCGCTGCAGTGGCGTCCTTGAGCAGGTAGGCGGTGGTCAGTACCGCGGCCTGGGGTTCACCACTGGCGCCGTGCATGCCCTCGGCGCCGACAGGGATGAACGTTGCCGAGGCGGTGTAGTCGAAACGACCCGCACCGATCTGCACCGAACCCGCGCTCTCGCTGGCGGCACGGGCGAGAAGTCGCTCGACGTGCGCCTTTTGCCGCTTGGCGGCATCGGTGTCGAGGGTCGTGGCGGCGGCCGCGGCCGCGGTGGGTTCACTCACGGTGTTTCCTTGTTGAGACGGGCGATCTGGGCCCGGTGTAGTGCCAAGCCGGCTCAGCCTGCCGCGATCATCGAAGCGTAGCGCGCCATGTCGACGTTGCCGCCGCTGATGATGATGCCGACGCGCTGGCCGCGCGCCTCGATCACACCCTCGAGCAGCGCCGCTGCCGCCAGGCAACCGGTGGGCTCCACGACCATCTTCATGCGCTCGGCGAAAAAACGCATCGTGCTCACGAGCTGCGCGTCGCTGACCGTGACCACCCGGCGCACAAGGCGCTGGATGACCGGAAAGGTGAGCTGGCCCGCGGCCTGCGTTTGCGCGCCGTCGGCGATGGTGCGCGGGGTGTCGATCTTGACGATGCGACCCGCGGCCAGGCTTTGCTGAATGTCGTTGCCGGCTTCGGGTTCGACGCCGATGATCTCAATGCCGGGCAAGGCGGCGTGCGCGGCCACCGCGCAACCCGAAAGCAGGCCACCGCCGCCGAGGCACACGACCAGCTTGTCCAGCGGCCCGACCTCGGCGATGAGCTCGGCGGCCGAGGTGCCCTGCCCCGCCATCACGTGCGGATGGTCGTAGGGCGGTATCAGTGTCATGCCGCGCTCGCCGGCCAGGCGCCGGCCTATCGCCTCGCGGTCCTCGGTGTAGCGGTCGTAGAGCACCACCTCGCTGCCGCGCTGCCCGGTTTGGTATTCGCGGGTGGCGGCCAGCTTGGCGGCCGGAGAGTCGGTTGGCATCACGATCACGCTGGGCATGCCCAGCAGCTGCGCCGCCAGCGCCACGGCCTGTGCATGGTTGCCCGAAGAAAAGGCGATGACGCCGCGCTCGCGCTGCGCGGCGCTGAACTGCGCCAAGGCGTTGTAGGCGCCGCGGAACTTGAACGCGCCCATGCGCTGGAAGTTCTCGCACTTGAAGAATAGCTTTGCGCCGGTGCGCAAGTCCGCTGTGCGGGAGGTGGTCACCGGCGTGCGTCGGGCCACACCGGCCAGCCGCGCCGCGGCGGCGG
>JANNRI010000064.1:0-18422 GCA_031401195.1 Burkholderiales bacterium | reverse complement strand
CCCCCCCCCCCCCCCCCGGGCCCCCCCGCCCCACACTTACACCCACCCCCCCCCCCCCCCCCCCCGGCCCCCGTTGCTTAGGTCCCTGGGGGGGGGGCCCCCCCGGCGGGGGGCCCCCCCCCCCCACGGCCGCAACCGCGGTCGATCAGGCCACCGCGGCCCGCACGCCGACACGCGACGAGCGCTTGACGTTGAGCGCCGTCACGATGAGCAGCGCGAAGAGGGCCGCCACGCCGAGCCACACGGCTCGGTAGTGGCCCGCGTCCATGAGCACCCCGAACAGCAGCGGCGACACCACCAGCCCCGCATCCAGGCCCGAATAGACGACGCCGTAGACACGCCCGGTGGCACCGGGCGGGGTGGCTTGCTTCACAAGCAGGTCGCGCGAAGGCCCGGCGATGCCCGAACCGAAGCCCATCACGCCGCACATCACGGGCACCCAGGCCGGTGGCCAGCTTCCGAGCGCGATGACCACCGCCACCAGCGCGGCAAAGCCAAAGCCGAGACCGGCGATGAGCGCGGTGCGCCGGGGGTCGCGCAGCAACTGGCCGCCGACCACCATGCCCATCGCACCGCACACCATGTAGGCCGACAAGCACAGCGCCACCTGCTCGGTGCTGATGCCATGCATCTTCGCGGCCGCCGCCGGAGCGAAGCTCTGCAGGCCACCCAGCGCGGCGGCAAAGATGAAGAAGAAGCCGAAACAGGCCCACACGGACGGCAGCCGCAGGAAGGCGAACTTCGAGTCCGCTGCGGGACCACCGTCAGCCCGATCGCTCAGTGCAGCCGCTCCGGTGGAGCCGGCAGCCATCGCGCCTGCTTGGTCGGGGGCCGTTCTCGGCACCACCAGGTAGGCCCGCTGCCAGAGCATGGCCACCAGAAGCAGGCTCACCGCGCCTGACACGACGAAAAGCGCGGTGCGCCACGAAGCCGCCGCCGCAATGCCCACCACGAACACCGGCGCCAGCGCCCAGCCCAGGCTGCCCGAGATGCCGTGTGCCGCGTAGGCGTGCCCCAGGCGAGTGCCGTGCACGCGCGCATTGAGGATCGAGAAGTCCACCGGGTGGAAGACACAGTTGCCCAGGCCCGCCACCCCCATGAAGACCAGCAGCGTGGCGTAGTTCGGGCTCGCCCCGAGGCCGAGCGCGGCCACGGCCAGCAGCACGAGGCCGCCGAAGAGCACACGTTCGGCGCCATGGCGGTCCACCACGAAGCCGGCCCAAGCCTGCCCGAAGCCCGAGACCACGAAAAACACCGACATCAACAAACCCAACTGCGTATTGCTCAGGCCAAAGGCCGGCGCAATCCATGGGAAGAGCGGTGGCACCATGAGCTGGCAGAAGTGCGAGCCACCGTGGGCCGCGGATACGACAGAGATGGTGCGCACGTCGCCTGCCAGCGTGGCTCCCGGTGAGGACAGCGCGGCTGCGGTGGGTTGGATCGCATTCATGCGCACAATAGTATGCGCAGGCCGCACCCGCAGGCCGCACCCGCAGGCCGCACCCTCAGGCCGCAACCCTGCGGCTCGCCTGCGCAAACCCGACGCGGCTCGCGCGGCGATACCATGGCTGCCTCGACGCTTGCGCCGCGCACCCAGATGACCACTTCCACCTTCGAATACACCCGCCAGGACGCCCAGGGCCTGTGCAGCACGCAGCACGCGTGGACCCGCGTGCCGCTGCCTCTCAAGCCGGCCGAGAAACTCGTCGCGCGCGAGCGTGCCGCGCAACTGCTGAAAGCGCATGACGCGGTGCTGGTGGCGCACTACTACGTCGACGGCGATCTGCAGGACCTGGCGCTGGCCACCGGCGGCATCGTCGCCGATTCGCTGGAGATGGCGCGCTTCGGCCGCGACCACGCAGCCAAGACCCTGGTGGTGGCGGGCGTGCGCTTCATGGGCGAGACGTCCAAGATCCTGTCGCCGCACAAGCGCGTGCTGATGCCCGATCTCGAGGCCACCTGCTCGCTCGACCTCGGTTGCCCACCCGACGATTTCGCGAAGTTCTGCGACGCCCACCCCGACCGCCAGGTAGTCGTCTATGCCAACACCAGTGCTGCGGTCAAGGCCCGCGCCGATTGGATGGTGACCAGTTCCTGCGCGCTGGCCATCGTGCAACACCTCAAGGACCAGGGGCAGAAGATCCTTTGGGCACCTGACAAGCACCTGGGCCGCTACATCCAGGAGCAGACCGGCGCCGACATGGAACTGTGGCAGGCCGCCTGCATCGTGCACGACGAATTCAAGGGGCTGGAACTCGAACTGCTGCGCAAGGAGCACCCCGGCGCCATGGTCCTCGTGCACCCCGAGTCGCCGCAGAGCGTGGTGGCCCAGGCCGACGTGGTGGGCTCGACATCCCAATTGCTGAAAGCGGTGGTCGACGGCAAAGCCCGCGAGTACATCGTCGCCACCGACAACGGCCTCATGCACCGCATGCGCCAGCTGGCACCGGGCAAGACGCTGATGGAGGCGCCCACCTCCGGCAACAGCGCCACCTGCAAGAGCTGTGCGCACTGCCCGTGGATGGCCATGAACGCTCTGCAAGGTGTGGTCGCCTGCCTCGAGCAGGGCAGCGGCGAGATCCTCGTGTCCGAGCCCACGCGCAGCCAGGCCCTGGGTTGCATCGATCGCATGCTCGACTTCGTCAAGAAGAACCCCAGTGCGCTGGCCCAGCCCCGCTCGGGCCAAGGCGGCTTGGTGCGCCACATCGGCGCGGCCTGACATGACCCGCATCGCCTTTGCCGAGCGCAATGAAACGCTCACGGAAGCCCGCGCGCGCAACATTCGCGAGGCGCTCGCCGAGGACATCGGCACCTGCGACTGGACCGGCCTGCTCGTGCCCGAGGGCCAACGCATAAGCGCGCGCGTCATTGCGCGTGAACCGGCGGTGCTGTGCGGCCGCGAGTGGTTCGACGGCGTGATGCGCGCGCTCGACGCCGAGGCCAGGCTCGACTGGCAGGTGGCCGAAGGCGCGTGGATGGAGCCGGACAAACCCGTGGTGCTGATCGAGGCCGACGCCCGCGCTCTGTTGGCGGCGGAGCGGCCAGCGTTGAACTTCATCCAGATGCTCAGCGCCACCGCCACCTTGACGCGCCGCCACGTTGACACAGTGGCCGGTGCTTCGCCGCTGCCGCAAGGCTGCGCCATCCTCGACACGCGCAAGACCATGCCCGGCCTGCGGCAAGCGCAGAAGTACGCCGTGCGCGTGGGCGGCGGCCAGAACCAGCGCCTGGCGCTGTGGCACGGCATCCTGATCAAGGAGAACCACATCGCCGCAGCCGGTGGCATCGGTCCGGTGCTGGCGGCCGCGCGCGCGCTGAACGCCGGCGTGGAGATCCAGATCGAGGTCGAGTCGAATGTGCAACTGCAGGAAGCGCTGGCCAGTGGAGCCCAGAGCGTGCTGCTCGACAACTTCGACCTTGCCCGCATGCGCGAGGCGGTCGCGATCAACCGGGGACGGGCCTCGCTGGAGGTGTCGGGCAGCGTGGAGCTGGCACAACTGCGGGACATCGCCGCCACCGGCGTGAACCGCATCTCGATCGGGCGCCTGACCAAGGACGTGAAGGCAGTGGACTTCTCGATGCGTGTGCTGGACCGGCTCTAGCTGGCCCGTGGTCCGCCCGGCATGCCGCGCTTGTACGTCGCCCGCCACGATCTTGCGCTGCTGCAGGCCCCGGTGCTGAAGCCGGTCGCACCGCCGACCACCGCGCTCAGGCTCGAGGAACTGAAGGCCGGGCAGATCGACACGGTGCTCGACACCTACCGCGCTCTGGGTCATCGCCAGCCGCAGGGCCGGCCCGAGCGCCGCTACGCCAACGGCTTGCGCTTCGGCCGCCTGTGGCAGGGCGCTCAGATCGCCGGCTCGCTGTGGGTCGTGCATGACGCCCATCGCTACATCGACGAGATGAACTGGCGCCTGCCGGTGGGCCCGCGACAGTTCTGGGTGCGCGACGTCTTCGTGGCGCCTGCCCTGCGTGGGCAGGGGCTGTTCCTGCATCTGCTGCATCTGGTGGCCGCGCAATGGCTGCCCCGTTTCGAATCCGCCTGGTCGGACGTGGACTGGGATAACGAGGCCTCCCTGAAGGCGCATCTCGCCGCCGGCTTCCAGGTGCGGCACCGCGTTCGCTCGCTCGACTTCAACGGGCGGCTGCGCTGGCGCAGTGCCCTGGTGCCATGGCCGGCACCGGTGACCGATGTGCAGCCAAAGAGCCGCTGGGTGTGGCTCGGCGGCGAGGGCCTGCGCCGGCACCGCGACTGGGTCGCGTAGCGCCGCAGCGCGGCGCCATCCTCGGTTCACCGGTTCACCGGTTCACCGGTTCGCCGGTTCGCCGAACCCGTGAGGGGCCTACGAATCGCGGCTGCGCGCCGGCCGTGTCAGCACGGTCGGGAAGCTCACCGGCAGCGTCTGCGGGAAGTCGCGGCTGAAATGCAGGCCGCGGCTCTCGTGACGGTGCAAGGCGCTTTGCACGATCAGCTCTGCGCACTCGACGAGGTTGCGCAGCTCCAGCAGGTCGCGCGTGACGCGGAAATTGGCGTAGTAGTCCTCGATCTCGTCGCGCAGCAGCTTGATGCGGTGCAGAGCTCGCTCCAGCCGCTTGGTGGTGCGCACGATGCCGACATAGTTCCACATCAGCAGGCGCAACTCGTCCCAGTTGTGCGCGATCACCACCTGCTCGTCGGCATCCTCGACCTGGCTCTCGTCCCAGGGCGGCAGCGGCTGCTCGGGTGCCGGGCCGGCGGCAAGGATGGCTTGGGCACAGCTGCGGCCGAGCACCACACACTCGAGCAGCGAGTTGCTGGCCAGCCGGTTGGCACCGTGCAGGCCGGTATACGTGGTCTCGCCGACGGCGAAAAGGCCCGGCAAGTCGGTGCGCCCATCCAGGTCGGTGACCACGCCGCCGCAGGTGTAGTGCGCTGCCGGCACCACCGGAATCGGCTGGCGTGCGATGTCGATGCCCAGCGCCAGGCAACGCGCGTGGATGGTCGGGAAGTGTTCCTTCAGGAAGGCCTCGCCGAGGTGCGTCGCATCGAGCCAGACGTGATCCAGCCCGTGTTTCTTCATCTCGAAGTCGATGGCACGGGCGACGATGTCGCGCGGCGCGAGCTCGGCGCGTTCGTCGTGAGCAGGCATGAAACGCTGGCCACCCGGGTCACCCGGCCCGGTGCTCGGCAGCCGCAACTTGGCACCCTCGCCGCGCAGCGCCTCCGTGATCAGCAGGCTGCGTTCCTGCGGGTGGTACAGGCAGGTGGGGTGGAACTGGATGAACTCCATGTTGCCCACGCGGCAGCCGGCGCGCCAGGCCATCGCGATGCCATCCCCGGTGGCGGTATCGGGGTTGCTCGTATAGCGGTAAACCTTGCCCACACCGCCAGTGGCCAGCACCACGGCGGCGGCAGGCAGCGTCTCGACGTGGCGGCGGTCGATGTCCAGCGCGTAGACGCCCCAGCAGCGCCGCGCGCCCTGCGCGCCGACATGGCGGCTCGTCACCAGGTCCACCGCCATCCAGCGCTCGCGCAGCGTGATGCCCGGGTGCTTGCGGGCGCGATCAAGCAGCGCGTCGTGAATGGCCTTGCCCGTGGCGTCGGCGGCGTGCGCGATGCGACGCACGGCGTGCCCGCCCTCACGCGTGAGGTGCAGGCCCAGCGGCCCCATTGGGTCAGGCGAGAAGGGCACGCCCGAATCCACCAGCCAGCGCACGGCGTCGGCGCTGCGCTCGGCGATGTGGCGGGCGGTGCGTTCGTCGACCAGGCCCGCGCCGGCATCGAGGGTGTCGTGCACATGCGACTCGATGCTGTCGTCGCTGCCGAGCACGCCCACGATGCCGCCCTGCGCCCACGCTGTCGCGCCTTCGTCGAGCTGGCGCTTGGCCAGGACGACCACCGGCAAACGGTCGGCCAGGTGCAGTGCGACAGCGAGGCCGGCCAGACCGGCACCGATGACCACCACCGGGCGGCCGCCCAACGAAGAGGCAGCGTTCATTGGTTGCGCCGCTCGCTTCGCGGTCTCGGAGAGGACAGCAATGGTGGGGTGCGGGAAAGAGACAAGCTGCCGATTCTAGGGAGAGCGCCGGCAGGCCGGTCCATACGGGGTCGAAGCAACCCCTATGATGACCACACCAGAGTCCACCAACCCTGCGGGCCTCGCGTGATGCGGGGGCCGGGAGAGCCCGGGATGAACCGAGTGCGCGAAGACGAACCCTGGCCCGATACCGTACGCACGGGCGGCAGCCGGTCGACAGCGGAGTCGCGCGAAGAGCTGCTCGCCCCGGCAACGCAAATCGTGGCCGACCGTGACGTCTATCTTGGCCAGGGCCGGCACGACGTGGGCCGGCGTATCTCGGACGATCAGGTCGAGCTCTTCGTCACTGGCGACGCCGCGCCCTCGTTGCAGCGCGAGCTCGAACTGCACGCCACCGAATACATCGCGGTGCACGATGTCGGCGCCAATGCCTCGCTGCGCCTGCTGGCCGGCCTGGCCGGCGCGGCGCAGGCAACGGTGCAGAAGCTCACCATCCGCCGCCAAGGTTACGGGCTGGCGCTGGCGGTGCTGCAGTTTGTCGAGGTGCCGCTTTCGGCAGGTGGCGCGGTACGGGTGTATTCCACCGAGGCCAGCACGGACAGCTCCACGCGCCTGGCCATCGCCCGCACGCTGCTGTCCCATAGCCGCCTGGGTGTGCTGATCACCGGCGAGGTTCCCGCCCAAGTCATTGCCTCGGCGCTGCAAGCGTTGCGCGAGACCATTGCGCACACCGGGTGGGCCAACCGCGAAATCCTGGTGGTGCCGCTCGGCTCGAGCCCGGCACTGGCCTCGCAGGCCACCGCGCTGACAGCGGGCACGTCTGTTGCGGTGCAGGTCACGCCGCAGGCGATCAAGCCGAAACACATCTGGAACTTCATCGCTGGGGCCTGGAACCGCGTCAACGGCGGCGCCAGCGGCAACGCGCGCGCCATGGAGCAGGACATCGAACGCGCGGTGCCCAAACCCGCTCCACCGATGTCCGAGGCAGCCACACAACCGGCCAATCTGCAGCAGGGGTTCGCGCCCACAGTGCAAGCCGGTCTGTCGCCGCCCGCCACGCTGGAAACCGGTGTGCCCCTGATCTCCGCGGCGGCGCCCGCGCGGGCCATGCCGAGCCCGGGCGGCACGAGCTGGCAGGACTTCGTGAACCGCTGCATGGCGATCAAGGGCACGGTGAGTTGCTGCGTCTTCGACATCCACGGCGCCAAATCGCTCGCCTACGCGGGCGGGGTGCCAGCGGCCGACCGGCTGGCCCACCAGGGTGCGAACCTGCTTGTCTCGGCGCTGGACGGCACGCGCGCACTCGGGCTCGGCTCGAGCCAACCCGAGCTGACTCTCAGCACCAGCGGACATCACCTCATCCTGCGTCCGATTCCTGGCCACCCGGGCATGGCGGTGCACATCGTGCTGCTCGCCAGCGCCGGCAACCTGACACTTGCCCGCATGCAACTCGACCGGATCGAGCCACCGCAGTAGCGTGCATCGGCGCGCATCAGCGCGCACCGGCGCGCGGCTGGCGCACAGCGGCGCAATGTCAGTGCACCACGCGCCCAAACGCGAACTCACCGCCCTCCACGTCCACCGGCACCACATCCTTGGGCCCGAAGCGGCCCTGCAGGATGAGCTTGCTCACTGGGTTTTCGATGCGTTGCTGGATCGCGCGCTTCAGTGGCCGCGCACCAAATACCGGGTCGAAGCCGATCTTGGCCAACTCGGCCAGGGCTGCCGGCGAGACGTCGAGCTTCATCTCCAGTTTCTCCAGCCGCTGCTCCAGCAGGCGCAGTTGGATCTTCGCGATGTTCTCGATGTGCTTCTGGTCGAGCGCATGGAAGACCACCGTCTCGTCGATCCGGTTGAGGAACTCGGGCCGGAAGTGCTGCTTGACCTCAGCCCACACGGCGTCGCGGATCTTCTCGGTGGACTGACCCGCCATCTGCATGATGAGCGGTGAGCCGAGGTTGCTGGTCATCACGATGACGGTGTTCTTGAAGTCCACTGTGCGGCCCTGGCCATCGGTGAGGCGTCCGTCGTCGAGCACCTGCAGCAACACGTTGAAGACATCGGGGTGTGCCTTCTCCACCTCGTCGAGCAGCAGCACGCTGTAGGGCTTGCGCCGCACGGCCTCGGTGAGCGCCCCTCCTTCGTCGTAGCCGATGTAGCCGGGAGGCGCGCCGATCAAGCGGCTCACGGAGTGCTTCTCCATGTATTCGCTCATGTCGACGCGGATCATGTGGTCGTCGCTGTCGAAGAGGAAGCCGGCCAGCGCCTTGCACAGCTCGGTCTTGCCCACGCCCGTGGGGCCGAGGAAGAGGAACGAGCCGAGCGGGCGGTTCGGATCGGACAGGCCGGCACGGCTGCGCCGGATGGCATCGGCCACCGCGACGATGGCCTCGTCCTGCCCGACCACACGTTCGTGCAGCTTGGCCTCCATCTGCAGCAGCTTGTCGCGCTCGCCCTGCATCAGCTTGCTCACCGGGATGCCGGTGGCGCGTGACACCACCTCGGCAATCTCCTCGGCGCCCACCATGGTGCGCAGCAACTGCGGACGGCCGGCGCCCTTCTTGCCGGTCTCCTTGGCCTGGGCCTCCTTGAGGCGCTTCTCCAACTCCGGCAGTTTGCCGTATTGCAGCTCGGCGACCTTGTTGAAGTCGCCCTTGCGCTTTTGCTCATCGATCTGGTGGCGGATGCGGTCGATCTCTTCCTTGACCTGCGCACTGCCAAGTGCCGCAGCCTTCTCGCTCTTCTAGATCTCTTCGAGGTCGACGTACTCGCGTTCGAGCTTGCCGATTTCTTCTTCGATCAGGCCCATGCGCCTGATGGAGGCCTCGTCCTTCTCCTTGCGCACGGCCTCGCGCTCGATCTTGAGCTGGATCAGCCGGCGGTCGAGCTTGTCCATCGCCTCGGGCTTGGAGTCGATTTCGTTCATGAACATGGCCGCGGCCTCGTCGATGAGGTCGATGGCCTTGTCAGGCAGGAAACGGTCGGTGATGTAGCGGTGGCTCAGCTCGGCCGCGGCGACGATGGCCGGGTCGGTGATCTCCACGCCGTGGTGCACCTCGTACTTCTCTTGCAGGCCGCGCAGGATGGCGACGGTGGCCTCCACGCTCGGTTCATCGACCAGCACCTTCTGAAAGCGGCGCTCGAGCGCAGCGTCTTTCTCGACGTACTTGCGGTATTCGTTGAGCGTGGTCGCGCCGATGCAATGCAATTCGCCGCGCGCGAGTGCGGGCTTGAGCATGTTGCCGGCATCGATGGCGCCTTCGGCCTTGCCGGCACCCACCATGGTGTGCAGCTCGTCGATGAAGAGGATGATGCGGCCCTCGTCGGCGGCCACTTCCTTGAGCACGGCCTTCAGGCGCTCCTCGAATTCGCCGCGGAACTTGGCACCCGCCAGCAACCCGGCCATATCCAGCACCAGCACGCGCTTGTCCTTCAGGCTCTCGGGCACCTCGCCATTCACGATGCGCTGCGCCAGGCCCTCGACGATGGCGGTCTTGCCGACACCGGGCTCGCCGATCAGCACCGGGTTGTTCTTCGTGCGCCGCTGCAACACCTGGATGGCGCGGCGGATTTCATCGTCGCGGCCGATCACGGGGTCCAGCTTGTTCTGGCGTGCGCGCTCGGTGAGGTCGAGCGTGTACTTCTTCAGGGCCTCGCGCTGGCCTTCGGCCTCGGCGGAGTCGACCTTCTGCCCACCGCGCACGGCCTCGATGGCGGCCTCCAGTGCCTTGCGGGAGAGGCCGTGGCCGCGCACGACGCCGCCGATGTCGGTCTTCGAATCGGCCAGGGCCAGCAGGAACATCTCGCTGGCGATGAACTGGTCGCCGCTCTTGGTGGCCTCCTTGTCCGCGGCCTGCAGCAATTGCAGGAGTTCGCGCCCGGGTTGCACCGGCTGCCCCCCGCCCTGCACCTGCGGCAGGTTGCGGATCGCGGTCTCCATTGCAATGCCCAGTGCGGCGGTATTGGCGCCTGCCCGATCGAGCAAAGCCTTGGGGCCGTCGGGCTGCAGCAGCATCGCGGCCAGCAGGTGCGCCGGCTCGATGTAGGGGTTGTCGCGCGCCACCGCCAGGCTTTGCGCGTCGCCCAGGGCCTGCATGAAGGCGGTGGTGAGTTTGTCCTGTCGCATGGGAATGAGCCTCCGTGGCCGATGCACATTGGGCGCGCGGTGGCGATTTCAAGGCGTCAACCTGGATCGCGGGGCAACATCGTTTGATCTCGGACAACCCGGGCAAGCCCGGGGCGCGCAACGCGACCCCACGCCTACACTGCGCGGCCGATGGTTGACGCCGCAGCATCATTGGCCGGCGCGGGGCCGAGCCCGGCACGGTCGCTCCTCGCCGGCACGCTCGGCGCGCTGGCCACGCTGGCGGTCGTGCTGACGCTTGGCCTGGTGGCTTTCGCGCCGCTCGGGCCGCTGGCCGCGGCTGTCGGCGTTCCCGGCGCTTTCGCGGCGTGCATCCTGGGCACCGTCGTATTGGCTGCTTTCAGCCGGTGCAGCGTGCCGCTGGCGGCACCGAGCTCGGCCACCGCGCTGACCCTCGCCGGCCTGGTGGCGCGCTTGGCGCAGGACCCCGAGATCGCGGCCGCCCTGTCGTCGACGAACGGCTCGCCGGTCGATGCGGCGCGATGGGTGGTCACGGCAGCGGCCTGTGCGGTGATGGGCATGGGCCTGCTGCAGCTGGCGCTCGCCGCGTGCAGCCTGGCGCGCCTCGCCCACTATGTGCCCCAGCCGGTGCTGGCCGGGTTCATCAACGGCGTGGCGCTGCTGATCATCTTGTCGCAGGTGCCGGCCCTGCTGGGGGCAAGCGCCGGCGCCGCGGGCGCGCAGTGGCTGCCCGCGCTGGCAGCAAACGGGTATGCGCCGCTCGCGCTCGCGCTCGGGCTCGGCACCGCCGCCATCATTGCCATCGTCGCCTGGCTGCGGCCGCGCTGGCCGGCACTGCTGATCGGGCTCGCGCTGGGCGGGTCGGTGGCCGCACTGCTGCTTCTCGCCTGGCCCGCCGCGCCCCTGGGAACGATGGTCGGCGCGGTCCAGCCCGCGCTGCCGGCTGGACATGCCTTGCTCCCGTGGTGGGACGAAGCCACGCTGTCGTTCCTCGTGCGGCACGCGTCCGCGGTGGGCTTGTGTGCGCTGCTGTTGGCACTCGTCGGCTCGCTCGAGACGATGCTGGCCATCGTCAGCATCGAACAGGGTAGCGGCCGGCGCGTGGCCCCGAACCGCGAGCTGGCGGCCATCGGCCTGGCGAATGTGCTGGGCGGCCTCGTCGGCGCGCTGCCGACGGTGGTGTTGCGTGCGGGTGCCGTCGCCATCCAGCAGGCTGGCGGACGCGGCGCGCCGGCGACCCTGGCCGCCGCCGGCACGATGCTGGCCGTGTTCGGCCTGGCGGGGCAGGCACTGGCGTGGCTGCCGCAAGCCGTGCTGGCCGGCGTAATGCTGATGGTGGGCCTGGCCCTGTTCGACCGCTGGTCGCTGCGCCATTTCTCGCGCTGGTGGCGCGCGGTCCGACAGCGCAAGCTGCCGCAAGGCGACGACACGGTGGTCGGCTTGGCCGTGACGGCCGTGGTCTGTTTCCTCACGCTGCTGCAAGGCGTGGCCGCGGGCGTGGCCGTGGGCGTGGTGCTTTCGCTGGTGGTGTTCGTGCGCCGCGTCAACCGGGCGCTTGTGCGCGAGCAGGTCTCGGGCATGGCACGCCCCTCGCGCCGCATCTACCCCGGTGCCATCGAAGCACGGCTGATCGGCCTGCGCTCGCGCATTGCACTGCTCGAGCTCGAGGGCGCGCTCTTCTTCGGCAGCGGCGCGCAGCTGCCCGAGCGGGTCGAGGCTCTCGCGCCCCCGGTGCGATTCGTCATCTTCGACCTGCGGCGTGTGAGCACGGTCGACGAGTCCGGGGCCATGCTGCTGCATGAGGTGTCGCAACGTCTCGCGCGGCGCGGACAGGAACTGTTGCTGGCCGGAGTGGTGCCGGGCGGTCCGGTGGCGCGCAACCTGAGCGCGTTCGCACCCTGGACCCCGTTGGCCGCGCCGCGCGTCTTCACCGACGCCGACCAGGCGATGGAAGCCGCGGAAGGCGCGCTGCTGGCGCATGCGGCGCAGGACGATCCGCCCTTGGCCACGCTGCTGGCCACCGATGCCGAACTGCCGCTGGCGGCGTGCTCCTTGATGCGCGGGCTCACGCCGCGCGAGCAACGGGTGGTCGCGGCGGCCACGCGGCGGCGCACCTTGGGCGCCGGCGAGGTGGTCTTCCACCAGGGCGACGAAGCCGAAGCCTTGTATGTGGTGACGCGCGGCTCCGTCAGCGCCGTGGCCGCTTCGCATGGCGCGGTGACGCGCAGGCAACGCTTTGCGAGCCTCGGGCCCGGCACGATGTTCGGTGAGATGGCCCTGGTTGACCAGGCGGGCCGCAGCGCCGATGCGGTGGCCGATGGCGAGGCCTGCCTGCAGGTGCTCCCGCGCGAAAGCCTGGACAACCTGCTGCAGGAGCACCCGGAGATCGCGGCCAAGCTGTACCGGAACATTGCCGCCCACCTGGGCGAACGGCTCCGGGTGGCTTCGCTGGCCTGGCAGGCCGCGGCAGCATGATGCGGCCCACGCCTGCCGGGAGCGGGCGCGACTGCCGGCGTGCGCCCAGTGGCGGGCGGCGGCGAACGTGATCGGCACCACACCGCGCGCCGGGCTCAGTGCCCCAGCGCCCGCGCCAGCGCGGCGCGCTGCACCTTGCCCAGCGCCGTCTTCGGCAAGGCCTCGCACACGACGACGCGGCGCGGGTGCTTGAAGCGCGCGAGTTGCGCTTCGAACAGCCGCTGCAAGCCCAGCTCGTCCAGCCCCATGCCCGGGCGCAGCACCACCGCCAGCACCGGCACCTCACCCCAGCGGACATCGGGCAACCCCACCACCGCGCAGTCGGCCACCTCGGGGCGTGTGGCCACGAGTTGCTCGATCTCGGCCGGGTGGATGTTCTCGCCGCCGGAGATGATGAGCTCTTTGCTGCGCCCCACCACCTCGTAGTAGCCGTCCTCGTGCAGCAGCGCGAGGTCACCCGTGTGGAACCAGCCCTCGGCGTCGAACGACGGTTCCGCCTGGCGGTGATAGCCGCGCATCAGGTTCGGCGCCTTGAGCAGGATCTCGCCCGCCGCGCCCAGCTTCACCTGCACCCCGAGCGCCGGGCGCCCGGATCGCCCCAGGTGCGCCATCGCCTCGTCGGGGCGCAGCACCATGGACACCGGGCCGGTCTCGGTGGCGCCATAGACCTGGGCCACCGGGACGCCGCGCGCGTGGAACGCCTCGATGAACGGCCTGGGCACGATCTGCGAGCCGCTGTTGACGAAGGTGAGGCTGGACAGGTCGGCAAGGCCCCAGCGTGGATGCTCGATGAGCGCACGCATCACGGCCGGCACCAGCAGCGTGGTGGTGGGGCGCCACATCGCCACGTCGTCGAACCAGGCCCCGGGGTCGAAGCGCGCCTGGATCTTCAGCGCCGCCCCCACGGCCAGCGCGGGCAGGGTCTGGATGCACAGCCCGCCGACATGGAACATCGGCAGCACGGCCAGCACGCGCGATGATGCGTCCAGCCCCTGGGCGCTCACGGCCGCCGCGATATTGGCCTCGATGCCGGTGGCAGTGTGCATGGCGCCCTTGGGCTCGCCCGTGGTGCCCGAGGTGTAAACCAGCAACAGGTCGCCCGGCAACACGCCGTTGGCCGGGCCCTCGCTCAGTGTGGCCAGCGCGCGCGCCTGTGCGGCCAGATCCTCCAACTCCGGCGTGCCGATGAGACAGCCCGCCCCCGCATGCTCGACGATGCGCGCCAGTTCCGCCGCGGTCAGCCGCCAGTTCAGCGGCAGCAGCACGGCACCGCGCGCCTCGCAGGCGGCGAGCGTGGCGAGCAGGCGCCAGCTGTTGTGGCCGAGCCAGGCCACGATCGACCCGGGACCGACCTGCGCCGCGTCGAGACGTTGGCGTGCATCGTCGAGCTGGGCCGGCGCCACGATGCCGCCGAGCACGGGCCGGCGGCCCGGGGCCGGTTCAACTTTCGATCTGCTCGTCACTCTCGCCGGCCTCGTAGAGGCACTCGCGGCCGAGCCGGTCGAGGCACAACTCGGCGGTCCAGGGCAGCATCAGGCTGCCACAGCGGCTGTCGCGGTACAGGCGCTCCAACGGCAGCGACTTCAGCATGCTCTGGCCGCCGCAAGTGCGGATGGCCAGCCGGCACAGGTCGTTGGCGTTCTCCATGATCGTGTAGTGCGCCGCGTACAGCCGCATGCGCGCATCCTTGTCGGGGTCGATGCACGCGTCACGCGCGTTCTGCAGGAACAGCGCCCGCGTGGCCTCGAGCTTGACGCGCATCTCGGCCACCGCGATCTGCTTGGTGGGGTACATGCGCCGCTTCACCGGCGGCATGCCGGGCACCTCGGCACGCAGATAGCGCACCGTGAAGTCGTAGGCCGCCTGGGCGATGCCCATGTAGGTGGGCGAGAGCGTGGCGAACATGTGCGGAAAGCGGCTCGCGGCCTGGAAGTACAGGCCTTCGGGCATCAGCAACGAATCCGCAGGCACGAAGACATCCTTGAAGCTCAGGTTGCGGCTCACCGTGCCGCGCATGCCGAGCGGGTCCCAGTCGCCATAGATCTCGAGACCGGGTGCGCCGGCCGGTACCGCGAGGTACATCGAATCGCGCCGCGAGCCGCGCCCCTCCTGCCCCGGGCGCTCGAGCGTGCACAGCACGCCGTACCAGTCGGCGGCGCCGGCCAGCGAGGCAATGATCTTCTTGCCGTTGATGACAAAACCGCCGTCGACCGGGCGCGCGATGGTGCCCCATGGGGCGGCACCGGCGGCGGCGGCGCCGCCCTCGCTGAAGGGCTGCGCGTAGACCTTGCCCTCTTCGACGATGCGCCGGTAGTGCGCGGCGCGGATGCGTTCGTGGCTGGCGCGCTGCTCGGGGGTCATGTCCAGCGCATCGGCGATGAAGCCGCTCCACATGCACGAACTCACGTGCATGTTGAAGCTGAGCGCCGTGGCACCACACCAGCGGCCGATCTCGGCAGACACCAGCACGTAGGTGGCGAAGTCCGCGCCCAGCCCGCCGCAGGAGCGCGGCACACAGATGCCGAGCAGGCCGGCACTGCGCAGATCGGCATAGTTGTCGAACGGGAAGCTGGCTTCGCGGTCGTGGCGCTCGGCGCGGGCCGCAAAGCCCGGGCCGAGTTCGGCCACCTGCGCGATCAGGTCCCGCTGCTGAGCGGTAAGCCGCTCGGGATTGCCGGCAATGTGGGAGGGCTCGTAGCGCTGTCGGCGCACGGGGGGCACGGCGCTGGATGCAGGCATCACTTCACTCCTGGTTGGGCGGCGGGTCCGGGCTCTGCCACCCGGGGCAGGCGGGCCACGAACTCGAGCAGGACCTGGCTGAAGCGCGTGGGCTGCTCGAGCATCAGCAGGTGCCCCGTGGCCGGTACGATGGCGATCTGCGCGCCGGCGATGCGCGCGGCCATGCGACGCGCGACTTCGGGTGCGGCGGTGCGGTCGTCTTCGCCGGTGACAACGAGCGTGGGCACCGCAATGCGCGCCAGCGCCTCGCGCCGGTCGAACTGCACCAGCGCGGCCAGCGCGCTGCGGTAGGTAGCCTGCGGCACACCGGACATCAACTCGAGCGCCTCGGCCAGGAGTTCGGGCGGCGCATCGCGCCCCGCCATCGCGGGCACGAGCTGCGCGGCGAGTCCGGCCATGCCCAGGCCCGCCTCCAGCGGGGCGAAGCGCGCGCGCAGGAACTCGGACTGCCAGGCGCCGCCCGGTGCGCCGAAGGCCGGCGAAGTGGCGGCCAGCACGAGCGCCGCCACATCCTGCGGTGCACGCGCCACCAGTTCCTGCGCCACCATGCCACCCATGCTGTGACCCACGAGCAGCGCGGCGCCGCTGTTGGCCCAACCGATGAGCCGCCGCACGGCATCGGCCATGCCGGCCATGTCGTACGGGGCGATGGAGGGGCTGAGGCCGTAGCCGGGTTGGTCGGGCGCCAGCACGCGATAGCCCTGCCGCGCCAGCACCGCGCCGGTCGTCAACCAGCCCTGGCGCCCGCCGCCCACGCCGTGCAAGAGCACGGCCAGTGGCGCCGAGCGGCGATCGGACGGGCACCACTCCAGATGCGCCAGCGGCGCGTCGGTGACCAGGCGCGGCCGCGCGCCATCGGGCACCGACGTATCCGTCACCGGAGTGCCTGCCCGGCCAGCGCCTGTCACGCCAGCTCCCCATCGCGCACCATCACTGCACCGTCCAGCGCCACGGTGCAGCCACGCATCGGCAAGTCGAAGTGCCCGAGCGTGTGGCGGCCCGCGACCTCGTTGGCGCCGGTGGAGTAGAGGAAATTGCCGGCGAAGGCTCGCAATTCGGTGCCGTTGAAGTCGGCCTTGTCGTAGAAGGTCATCGCGTCCCAGCGCGCCCTGCGGTTCAGGCCCCAGCCCAGGTGCGAGACGGCGTAGGCGGCGCGGTCGTCCGGCCCCGTGGCCCAGGCGGCAAAGTAGCCGCGCATCATCTGCGCATCGACGCTGGTGCCGACGATCTGCACGACATGGTCGTGCTCGATCTGCAGTGTCACCGCGTCGGTCAGGTAGCGCTTGAACGTGAGGTTCACGTCACCGGGCGCGAGCACCAGCCGGCCACTCACCGTGCCGGCCGCCGGGAAGGCGAGCACCAGGCCCGCCGGCCAGTGTGTCAGCGTGCCGGGCTTGCTGGTGAAACCCCAGACACCGCCGACGCGCGCGCCGGCCAGGCCCACGACGAGGTCGGTGCCGGCGGCGGAGGTGACGCGCATCTCGCGCGCCGCCTTCAACCGACGCATGGCCTCGCGCACGGTGGCCTCGTCCTCGGCCTTGGGCATCGTGCGCTCGAGGATCTCCGGGTGCTCGTTGCTGACCACCAGCACGCGCGCACCGCCCTTGAGGATCTGCGGCAGCTCCACCGCGTGCTGCAACCCCTCGACCGTGCAGTCGACGACGAAGCCGCTGCCGGCGAGCGCGGCCACCACCGGCTGCAGCCGGCCAATGGCGTCGGACGCTCCGGTGGACCGCACCGGCACCGGCGCCGTCTGCCGCGGCGTGGGCACGGTGAGATGGAACCAGCGCGCACCCAGTCGCGCCAGGGCGAGTTCGGCCAGATGCACGAGCACCGGGCGCGATTGCGTCTCCGACAAGACCGCGCAGGCTAACCCCGGCACCACGCCGCACAGACGGAATACCTCGCAGAAACTGTCGATCCATTTGGCCTCGATGCGCACCCCGCTGCCCTGAATGCCGACGGTCACAACACCTCTCCCAGCATGTGATAGCGGCCGCCCTGGAACAGCAGCGGCGCAGTGGCGATATCGACCAGCCGCAGCACGCGGCCGATGAAGAGGCGGTGGTCTCCGCCATCGTGAGCAGCGGCACGTTGGCACTCGAACACCGCCGCGCAGCCGGCCAGCACCGGCGCACCGCCCAGGCCGCTGCTCCATGTGCCGTCCTCGAACTTGCTCGCGCCGTCCGCCCGCGGCGCCGCGAACCGCCGCGACAACTCGACCTGCGACTCGGCCAGCACGTTGACGGCGAAGTGCGTGGCGTGCTCGAAGGCCGCGAGGCTGGGGCTCGAGCGCCGCAGCGACCACAGCACCAGCGGCGGCTCGAGTGACAGCGAGGCGAACGAATTGGCCGTGAGGCCCACCCGCTCGCCGGCCGCATCGACACAGGTGATGATGGTGACGCCGGTGGCGAAGCGACCGAGCGCGCCACGCAGCGCCTGCGGGTTCGGCACCCCGTCGCCGGCCTGCGCGGCGGTGGCGTCAGCGGCCATGGGCATTCAAGTCACGCCGCGTTCTCTGCCCGGATGCCCCAGCGCGCCAGGGCCGCGTCATCGGCCACGCGGGCGTCGACCCAGCGCGCGCCCTCCGCGGTGGTTTCCTTCTTCCAGAACGGTGCCTGCGTCTTGAGGTAATCCATCAGGAACTCGCAGGCCTGGAAGGCCTGGCCGCGGTGCGGCGAGCTCACGGCTACGAGCACGATCTGGTCGCCCGGCTGCAATACGCCCACCCGATGCACGATGCGTGCGCCACGGATCTCGAAGCGGCGCCGCGCCTCGTCGATCATGGCCTCGATCGAGCGTTCGGTCATGCCCGGATAGTGTTCAAGCTCCATGGCACTCACCTCCCCGGCATGGCCGCCATTGCGGTCGCGCACGGTGCCGATGAAGGTGGCCACCGCACCCACGGCCACGTCGCCCGCGCGCAGCGCAGCCACCTCGGTGGCGAGGTCGAAGTCTTCGCTCTGGATGCGCACTCGCGCCGCGGTGATCATGTCGCCACGGATTGTGGCATCGCCGCAAAGGCGCGCAGGCTTCGAATCGTCGGTCAGCCCCCGGTGACGGGCGGGAAGAACGCCACTTCGGCG
>JANNRI010000063.1:0-2079 GCA_031401195.1 Burkholderiales bacterium | reverse complement strand
CGAAGAAGAGGCGCGGCTGGCGGCGCAGTCGTTCTGGCTCTACCAGGCCAAGCCGGCGGTGGTGGGCTACGGCCTCACGCTGGATGCCACGGCGCTGGACGCCACGGCCGAAGACTTCTTTGGCCTGTACCCGCAGTTGCGCGGCAAGCGCATCCTGCTCTTCCTGGCCCGCATCCACCCCAAGAAGGGGTGCGACTTGCTGATCGACGCTTTCGCCAAGGTGGCGGCTGACTCGAGCCTGCACCTGGTGATGGCCGGGCCCGACCAGGTGGGCTGGCACCGCGCGCTGGAGCAGCAGGCTGCCGCGCTGGGCATTGCCGAGCGCATCACCTGGTGCGGCATGGTGAGCGGCACGCTGAAGTGGGCTGCCGTGCGGGCGGCCGAGGCTTTCGTGCTGCCCTCGCACCAAGAGAACTTCGGTGTCGCCGTGGCCGAGGCCCTGGCCCTGGGTGTGCCGGTGCTGATTTCCGACAAGGTGAACATCTGGCGCGAGATTGTTGCCGCCGGGGCCGGGCTGGCGGCGGCAGACACGCCGGCGGGCACCGAGTCCACCTTGCGCCAGTGGTTGGCGCTGAGCCCGGCCGAGCGCGCTGCCATGCGGGCGGCTGCTTCCGCCTGTTACCAGCGCCATTTCCACATGGCGGCTGCGGCGCAGCGCCTGGTGGACACCATTCGCCCGCACACCCCGCTGGCGGCACCCACGGGTGAACTTAGGCTCGATTCACAGCCCTGAAACAAAGCCTGCCTAGGCTAGCGAGTTCCGCATGCCTCTGAGCCGACCGGCTGGCCATGAAAAAATTCGTTGTACTGGGCTTGGCCCTGATTGGCCTGCTGAGCGCAGGCATTGCCAACGCCGCGTGGAACGCGGAGTGGAAGCAGCGCGTCAAGCTCAGCTTGAACACCGCTGCCGATGGTCTTGCGATTGCCGCCCCGGTGGCCGGCGCGCCGGTGCTGGTGCGCCTGCACACCGGCAACTTCCAGTTCGTCGAGGCCAAGCCTGACGGCAGTGACCTTCGCTTCATTGCCGGTGACGACAAGACGCCACTCAAGTTCCATGTTGAAAAGTTCGACGGCCTGAACGAGCTGGCCCTGGTCTGGGTGCAACTGCCCACGCTGGCGCCGGGCCTCAAGACCGAATCCGTCTGGCTGTACTACGGCAACCCGAACGCGCCGCCGGCCAGCGACGCCAAGACCATGTACGACGCGGCGCAGGCGTTGGTCTATCACTTCGGCGAGCGTGAGCCGCTGCCGCAAGACGCCACGGCGAATGCCAACCATGCCGTCTCGTCGTCGGCCAAGGCGTCGGCGGCAGGCGTCATCGGCGGTGCTCTGAGTTTCGACGGCACGGTCGAGCTGGCTTTGCCGGGCACGCCGTCTCTGAAGGCCGGTGCCAACGGCCTGACGCTATCGCTCTGGCTCAAGCCGCTGGACGGCGCCGATGTGCCCGTGTTCAGCCTGGGCGAGGGCACCAACAGCCTGCGCCTGGCGGTGCGTGGCGGCAAGTTGGTGGCCCAGGCCGGCAGCCTCACGGCCACGGCCGCCGCGGCGGTGGTGCCGGCCACCTGGCAGCATGTGGCGGTGGTCGTCAAGGACGGCCTCACGCTCTACATCAACGGCCAGGAAAGCGCGCGCGCAGCAGGGGCTGCACCGGACATCGCCGCCGGTGGCGTGGTCGGCAAGGGCTTCAAGGGTGACATGGACGAGCTGCAACTAGCCACCACCGCGCGCTCGGCCGATTGGCTCAAGCTGGCGGCGCTGTCGCAGGGTCAGGAGCCCAAGCTCATCACCTATGGCGCGGCCGAAGGCGGCGGCGCCGAAGAGGCGGGCCCGTCCCACATGCGCATCCTGTTTGCTGCCTTGACGGTGGACGGCTGGGTGGTGGTGGGCATCTGCATCTTGATGTCCATCGTCAGCATCTGGGTGATGATCACCAAGGCGGTGTTCGTCGAGCGGGCTGCGAAAGACAACGACCGTTTCAAGAGCAGCTTCGAGAAACTGATCGAATCGATTCAGCCCACAGGCGACGACACGCAAGCCCGTCAAGCCGAGAAAGAGGCCGCGGCCAGGTACGGCAACTCG
>JANNRI010000062.1:0-7109 GCA_031401195.1 Burkholderiales bacterium | reverse complement strand
ACCGACCGCGCTGCCCGTCTGGTGGCGGAGGCCTTGCAGCCGCGCATCAACCAGACGGTGATCGTCGAGAACGTGACTGGCGTGGGCGGGCGCCTGGCCATGCGCCAGTTCGCCGGCGCGCCGGCCGATGCCAACGTGCTGCTGATCGCCAACCCGGCACTGATGGTGGTGGCACCCAAGGTATTCAAGAACAACGGCTACGACCCCGACAAGGACTATCAACCCGTCAGCGTCGTCAGCACCTACGAGATGGGTGTCGCAGTGGCCACGCGCGTGCCGGTGCGTGAGTTCAGGCACCTGATGGCGTGGCTGCGGGCCAACCCCGACAAGGCCAGCATCGGCGTGCCGGCCACCGGCAGCCTGCCGCACTTCTTCGCGCTCATGGTCACGGAGCAGGCCCAGGCGAAGGCCGAGATCATCGGCTACAAGGGCTCGGCGCCGCTGTCCACCGACCTCATCGGCGGCCACGTGCCGGTGGCCATCGACACCTACGACACGCTGCTCCCGCTGCACGAGGCCGGCAAGCTGCGCATCCTCGCCACCTCGGGCACGAAGCGCGCGCTGTCGGACATTCCCACGCTGAAGGAGGCCGGCACGCCCATCGTCGCCGAAGGCTGGAACGTCTTCGTGGCGCGCTCGAGCATGCCGGCCGAGAAGGTTGAGCGGCTGTCGCGTGAGATCGCGGCGGTGATGGCCACGCCGGCCATGCGCGAAAAGTTCGCGGCGATGAAATCGGTGCCGGTATCGATGAACCGCGCGCAGTCGGTGGCGATGATCGAGGCCTTCAAGAAAGCGTGGGTGCCGGCCATCGACAAGGCTGGGCTGAAGTTCGATTGACGGACACTCCGCGAGCCGTGATGCAACGCCCCAACATCATCTTCATCGTCGCCGACGACCTGGGTTATGCCGACCTCGGCTGCTACGGCGGCCGCGCGGCCGACTTCGGGGCCGTGTCGCCGAACCTCGACCGCCTGGCGCAGGAGGGCCTGCGGTTCACGCAGGGTTATGCCAACTCGCCGGTGTGCTCGCCCACGCGCTTCGCGCTGATGACGATGCGCTACCCCTACCGGCTGCGCGGCGCGCTCGAGGAACCGATCAACAGCAAATCGCGCGGCGACCCGCGCCTGGGCCTGCCGGCCGACATGCCCACCTTGCCCTCGCGCCTGCGCGACGCCGGTTACGCCACCGCGCTCATCGGCAAGTGGCACCTGGGCTACCCACCGGCCAGCGGCCCACTGCGCTCGGGCTATGACGAGTTCTACGGCATCATGGCCGGCGGGGTGGACTACTACACCCACGCTTCCTCCAAGGGTGACCACGATCTCTACGTCGGCGAAGCCGAACACCACGAGACCGGCTACCTCACCGACCTGCTCTCCAGCCGCGCCGTCGACCATGTGCATCGCAGTGCGCCCGCCGCCCGGGCGGGCACGCCGTTCTTCCTGAGCCTGCACTACACGGCGCCGCACTGGCCCTGGGAGACACGCGACGACGACGCGCTGGCGCGCGCGCTGCCCAACCTCTTCCACCTCGATGGCGGCAACGTGTTGACCTACCTGCGCATGATCCACCACATGGACGAGGGCATCGGCCGCCTCATGCACGCCCTGCACGCCGAGGGCCTCGCCGAGGACACGCTGGTCGTCTTCACGAGCGACAACGGTGGTGAGCGTTTCTCGGACAACTGGCCGCTCGTGGGCGGCAAGATGGACCTCACCGAAGGCGGCATCCGCGTGCCGTGGATCGCGCGCTGGCCACGCGTCATCGCCGCGGGGCGCACCACCGCGCAGCACTGCATGACGATGGACTGGTCGGCGACGCTGCTGGAAGCCGGCGGTGGCACGCCGGCGCCTTCGCACCCGATCGACGGCATCTCGCTGCTGCCGGTGCTGCAGGATCCGGCCCGGCACATCGAGCGCGAGATGCACTGGCGCATGAACCACCGCAGCCAGCGTGCGCTGCGCTCGGGCAGATGGAAGTACCTGAAGGTGGACGCGCACGAGTACCTGTTCGACATCGAAGCCGACGCACGCGAACGAGCCAACCTCGCGGGGCGCGAGCCCGAGCGTTTTGCGCAGCTGCGCGAGCGCTGGCTGGCCTGGAACGCGACGATGCCGCCGATCCCCGATGACGCCACGGTATCGTTGGCTTACACGGCGGCGAACATGCCGCAGCATTGAGGCCGCCGTCTCGGTGCAGCGCATCATCGGCTTGAGGCCGGCACCAACAGACCGCAGATCCACTCATCATCATCGTCCATGACTCCACTCACGCGTGTAGCGCTGGCACGGCGCGACCAGCTCGACCCCCTGGCACCCAAACGCGAGGCTTTCACGCTGCCGCCGGGCGTGATCTATCTCGACGGCAACTCGCTCGGCGCGCTCGTGACGAGCGTGGCCCGGCGCATGGAGCGAGCGATCAAGGAGGAATGGGGCCGCGGGCTCATCCGGTCCTGGAACGACGCGCAGTGGTACCCGGCGCCGCTGCGCGTGGGGGCTACCATCGCCGCGCTGGTGGGGGCACTGCCGCACGAGGTGGTGGCGTGCGACTCGACCTCGGTCAACCTGTTCAAGGTGCTGGGCGCGGCCCTGCGCCTGCGGCCGGGACGGCGGATCATCGTCGGCGAGATCGGCAATTTTCCGACCGACATGTACGTGGCCGCGAGCGTGGCCGAGCTGATGGGCGCCGAGCTGCGCTGCGTGCCTGCGGACGAGGTGGAAGCCGCCATCGATGCGGCTGGCGAACAGTTCGCCGTGGTCACGCTGACCGAGGTGAACTACAAAACCGGGCGCCTGTACGACATGGCGCGCATCACCACCGCCGCGCACCGCGCGGGCGGCCTCGTGGCCTGGGACCTGGCGCACAGCGCGGGCACGCTGCAGGTGCAGCTCAACCACTGCAATGCCGATTTCGCCGTGGGCTGCGGCTACAAGTACCTCAACGGCGGGCCGGGGGCGCCGGCCTTCGTCTTCGTGGCCGAGCGGCATCTGGCCGGACTGCACTCGCCCATCGCGGGTTGGCACGGGCATGCACAGCCCTTCGCCTTCACGCACGGGTACCAGCCGCACGCCGGCATCGACCGCATGCTGGTGGGCACGGCTTCACAACTCGGGCTCATCGCGCTGGAAGAGGCGCTGACGGTCTTCCAGGGGGTCGACCTGCAGCAGCTGCGCGCCAAGGGCATGGCCCTGGGTGACCTCTTCATCGCGCTCGTCGACCAGGAACTGGCCGATCACGGCTTCGGCCTGGCCAGCCCGCGCGAGGCCGCGCAGCGCGGTAGCCAGGTCTCGCTCACGCACGCGGACGGCTACGCCATCATGCAGGCGCTGATCGCACGCGGCGTGATTGGCGACTTTCGTGCGCCCGACATCCTGCGCTTTGGTTTCGCGGCGCTGTATGTGCGCTACGCCGACCTGTGGGATGCGGTGGCCGTGCTGAAGGACGTGATGCACACGCGCGCCTGGGACCGGCCCGAGTTCACGGCGCGCAAGGCCGTGACCTGAACGTCGGGCTGAGCCGGGCAGCGCCTCAAGCGCCGGGCGGTCCCTCGTAAGGGCTGCGCAGGTCGACCACGCTCTTGGCCCGCTTGCGCATGTGGATGTTGAGCATCTCCACGCCGAGCGAGAAGGCCATCGCGAAGTAGACGTAGCCCTTGGGCACGTGGTGGTCGAAGCCCTCGGCGATGAGCACCACACCCACCACCACCAGGAACGACAGCGCGAGCACCTTGATCGTGGGGTGGTCGGAGACGAAGTGGCCGATGGGCCTGGCGAACAGCATCATCAGCGCCACGCTCAAGATGACGGCGGCGACCATCACGCGCACGTCGTCCACCATGCCCACGGCGGTGATGATGGAGTCGAGCGAGAAGACGAGGTCGATGATCATGATCTGCAGGATCACGGCGGCGAAAGTGGCCTTTACCGCCTTGCCTTCGGGACCGCCTTCCTCGCCTTCCAGCGAGCCGTGGATTTCGGTCGTGCTCTTCCATACGAGGAACAGGCCGCCGAGGATGAGGATCAAGTCGCGTCCGGAGAACGCTTTGCTCAGCACCGTGAAGAGCGGCTCCACGAGGCCGACGATCCACGCCAGCACCAACAGCAGCGCGATGCGCATGAACATCGCCATGAACAAGCCCAGCCGCCGCGCCATCTCCTGCCGCTCCTTGGGCAGTTTGTCCACGAGGATGGAGATGAAGATGATGTTGTCGATGCCCAGCACCAGTTCCAGCGCGGTGAGGGTGGCGAAGGCGATCCACGCCTCGGGGCTGGTGAGCAGGTCAAGCATGTGCGAGGCTGATTCTTCTTCTAAACATCGTACAGCCAAAGGCTGTGCGCGAATCGGCCGCCGGCTTTGGATTTCATGGCCCCGCGCCGAGCCGGGGTTCGGATAGCGCCTGCCCGGATGGAGCGCTTCAAGCCCGCGCAGCTCTCATCCTGGGCGCGAGCACCAGCGAGACGCTAAACCAGACAGCGACGCTGAAGTACGCCGACATCCAGACCACCTCGGTGCGCCAATGGATCCACTCGTGCGACACGACCCAGCGCTGCGCGACATCGGCCAGTCCCTGCGCCAGAGGCAGGTAGTGGCGGCCCAGTGCTTCATCGGACACCCAACGTGCCCAATACATCGGCACGTCCACCAAGCCCATGTAGGCCACGTAGGCCGATCCGGCCGCACACCAGAGCAGCAGGAGCGGCCTGCGAGCGGCGTGGACGCGGGACCACATCTGCAGCAGGCTGAACACCACCGCGGCCGCGCACAGCCCCCACAGCGACTCCTCCACCACATGCCCCAGGTTGGAGGTGGTGAGCACCGAGTACCAGGAGAACACTTCGGCGATGGCGATCAACGGCAGCACGGCGCGCGACACCGCCGCGCCAGTGGGACTGCCCGCGTCGCGTGCCGCCTCGCGCAGCAACAGCGCCCACTGCGCAGCGAAGCACATCTCAGCCACGGTGGCCACGCTGCGACCCACGAGCACGCTGGACCAGAAGCTGTCCACCATCACCAGGCGCTCGACATCGAACACCGGCAAGAGCGAGCGGTAGCCGCAGCCCAGCACGTAGCCCGCGGACAGGGCGAGCTGCCAGCGGCGGCTCATCCAGGCGTCGGGCGGCCAGCGCTCGCGCCAGCGCCAGAGTGCCCAGGCCGCGCCGCTCCACACCAGGATGTTCAAACCGGCGACGCTGCGTAGCAGCGCCCACCAGGCCTGCGTGTCCGCGCCCATGGCAGGCGCCTCAGTGACTCGACTTCGGCCGGCCGATCTTCACCGGCTCAAGCGCTTCCATGGCGGCCACCAGCGCGACAGTGTCCAACGTGGCCAGGGCGTGCAAGCCGGCGCGCAGCAGTTCGCTCTTCTTGGTCTCGCGTTTGACGGAAAGCGTGCGCGCCTTCAGCGTGGCGATGAGCGCGAAGTCGGCTTCGGGCATGGTGAAGCTGTCGCGCACGGGCTTGCGGCGCACCTTGGGTGGCTTGACCGCCTTCACCGCCTTTACCGCCTTTACCACTTTCACGGGCTTGGCCTGCTTGGAGAGCTTGGCCGGTCTGGAGGCCTTCACAGGCGAAACGGCCAGGGCCGGGGCCGGGGGCGGCGCCACCACGGGCGCGGCGCGGCGCTGGGCGCGCACCGTCTTGCGGGGCGCGGCGCGCCGGGCGGGGGTCTTGGTGGCAGGCATGGCAGGCATCCTCTAAACGATATAAATAGTTTACATCGTTCTTTCGACTGCTGCCACGCGGCAAGCCGCAATCCACTTCGCCGTCAGCTTCTCCTGCACGCTGTTCTGGCGCAGGCGCTCGTTCAGCGCCGGCCAGTCGACATGGTCGAGGTCCTGGTCCTGGTTGAAGCACGAGAAGACGATGCGCGTGCTGCCGTCGGGCAGGCGCTGCGGCTGCAGGCATTGCGCGCAGATCTCCTTCATCATGCATTGCATCGGCGAGTTGATCGAACCCACCGCGTTGTGCGCCGGCTTCAGGTATTCGCGCAGCACCGTGTGCCGCGCCTGCGCCACGGCGGCCATCATGCGGTCCGAGCCGATGGCGATGATGCGGTCCACCTGCGGCATGCCGATCGACGCCGCGCCGAGTTCGCCCGCGGCATAGGCTCGCATGGCCTGGACGATGTTGCCGACGAAGCTCTTGTCGTGCGCGCGCGTGGGGGTGAAGCCCGGGCCTTCGTCGCAGCACCAGACGATGGTGTCGGCGGCGGCCTCGATTTCCTCGACCTTGTAGCGGTCGGCCAAACGCTTGTAGCCGGCGAAGTACAGCACCCGCGAACCCATGGCACGGAAGGCGGCGCCGATCGAGAACAGCACCGCGTTGCCCAGGCCCCCACCGACCAGCAGCACGGTCTCGCCGGCGGCGATATGCGTCGGCGTGCCGGTGGGGCCCATCAGCACGACGGGCTCGCCGGGCGCGAGGTCGGCGCACAGGTCCGAAGAGCCGCCCATCTCCAGCACGACCGTCGACAGCAGGCCGCGCGCAGGGTCGGTGGAGGCACCGGTCAGCGCCAGCCCTTCCATCGTCAGCTTGGTGGCCGTGCCGGCACGGCTCGTGCGCTGCGAATAGGCATCGAAATTCTGCAGGCGGTAGAACTGCCCGGGCAGGAAGGCACGTGCCGCGGCTGGCGCATGCACGACCACCTCGACGATGGTCGGCGTCAGCCGCCGCACTTCTTGCACCTTGGCGCGCCAGTCGCCGTCGAGCCGGGCAAAGAACGTGGCGTCGCGGTCGGCGCTGGCCGGCGCGCGCTGGCGCATGACCTCGCTGACGATCGGATAGCCCTGCTTGGCCGAGCCGAGCGCCTTGACGACATTGCCGAAATACGAGGGGTGCAGATCGCCGAAGTAGGAGACGAAGCGGCCGTCGTCCGAGCGTGACATCAGCACCTGCGCCTGCGCGGGCTTGCTGCTGGCCGCCTCGGGCCGCACCGGCTGGCCCTGCGCATCGATGGCCGCGAAATACTTGCCGTCGAGCTTGAAGTGCGCCGCGTCCTCGCGCGCGAGCACCGTATTCGGCGAAGTGCCGGCGGCTATGAAGATCGCTCGCGCGGGCAAAGTGATCTCAACGCCCTCGCTCCACGCACCGTCTTCGCCGCGTTGCTGCCGGCG
>JANNRI010000061.1:0-36970 GCA_031401195.1 Burkholderiales bacterium | reverse complement strand
GCCCTTCTGATGGGCTCCTCCTCCGACTGGGAGACCCTGCGCCCCGCCGCAGAGATCCTCGACGAAATGGGTGTGACCTACGAAGTCCGCGTGGTCTCTGCCCATCGCATGCCCGATGACATGTTCCGCTTCGCCGAGCAGGCCGAAGCGCGCGGACTGAGGGCGATCATTGCCGGCGCTGGAGGGGCCGCGCATCTGCCGGGGATGCTGGCGGCCAAGACCACAGTTCCCGTGCTCGGTGTTCCCGTGCCCAGTCGGCACCTCAGCGGGCTCGACTCGTTGTATTCGATCGTGCAGATGCCCAAGGGCGTGCCCGTGGCGACCTTCGCGATCGGCGCGGCGGGGGCCGCCAATGCAGCGCTGTTCGCGGTGGCCATGCTGGCGCACGACGATCCGGCACTGCGCGCGCGGCTGCACGCCTTTAGGTCTCGTCAGACCGAAGCGGCGCGCGCCATGTCGCAAGACCTCACCACCCAATGACCCGAGAGGGACCGGTGAGCGCGAGTCCACCGGACCGCGCCAGCGCGAAAGCCGCGCCCGCCGCCGGCAGTGTCGCCACGCAGCCTGCGAGCCTGGGTATGTTGGGTGGAGGCCAACTCGGGCGCATGTTCGTGCATGCGGCACAGCGGCAAGGCCACCGGGTGACCGTGCTCGACCCCGACCCCGCTGGCCCGGCCGCGGTCGCGGCCGACGAGCACCTCCGCGCCGACTACACCGACCCTGCCGCGTTGGCCCGCTTGGCCACCTTGTGCGAGGCCGTCAGCACCGAGTTCGAGAACGTGCCCGCGGCGGCACTGCGCACACTCGCTGAGCAGGGCTGCCGCGTAGCGCCGGCCGCTGATGCAGTGGCCATGTGCCAGCACCGCCTGCGCGAGAAGGAGCTCTTCAAGCGCGCCGGCGTGCCTTGTGCGCCGTACCTGGGCCTCGAGCGCGTAGCCGATCTGAACGATGACCGCATCGAGCCCTTGCTGCCCGGCATCCTCAAGACTGCCACCTTGGGATACGACGGCAAGGGACAGGCCCGGGTGGCCTCGCACCAGGATCTGGCCGCGGCGTTCGCCGCATTCAAGGGCGCACCATGCGTGCTCGAGAGGCTGGTGCCCTTGGCCGCCGAGTTGAGCGTGATCGTCGCACGCACCCGTCGAGGTACGCTCGTGCATCTGCCGGTGCAGCGCAACCTGCACCGCGACGGCATCCTCGCCGTCACCGAGGTGCCCGCCCGTGGCGTGCCCGCCGCCACGGCCGCGGCGGCCGTGGCCCACGCCAGCCGTCTGGCCGAGGTGCTCGACTATGTCGGCGTGCTTTGTGTGGAGTTCTTCGTGCTCGACGATGGCCGCCTGCTGGCCAACGAGATGGCGCCGCGTCCCCACAACTCGGGCCACTACAGCATCGACGCCTGTGACGTCTCGCAGTTCGACCTGCAGTTGCGCACGATGCTCGACCAGCCCCTGGTGCAGCCACGCCAGCACTCCGCCGCCGTGATGCTCAACCTGTTGGGCGATCTGTGGTTCGATGCTGGTGCAGCGCACGAACCCGACTGGCCCGCCGTGTTGGCGTTGCCCGGCGCGCACCTGCATCTCTATGGCAAGCAGCAAGCGCGCCGCGGCCGCAAGATGGGCCACCTGACTGTCACGGCACCCGACCTGGACGAAGCTCGCCGCATTGCAGGTGCAGCCGCGGGTCTGCTCGGCCTGCCGCCACTGCCGCAGCACGACACCAGCCGATGAATGGGCATGCAGGCGCTGGGGCCATCGAGGCCGCCGCCGACGCACTGGCGCGCGGTGAACTCGTGGCCTTCCCCACCGAGACGGTGTATGGGCTCGGTGCACGCGCCGACGACGACCAGGCTGTGGCCCGCATCTTCGCGGCCAAGGGACGGCCCGTCGACCACCCGCTCATCGTCCACGTGGCCGACGGCTCGGCGGCGGAACTCTTCGCCAGCCAGATGCCCACGGCGGCGCGCACCCTCATGCAGGCCTTCTGGCCCGGGCCCTTGACGCTGATCATCCCGCGCCGCGCCGGCATGGCCACCGCAGCGGCGGCCGGGCAGGGCAGCATCGGCCTGCGCATGCCCGCGCATCCGATGGCGCTGGCCTTGCTGCGCGCTGCTGCGCTGCGCGGCGTGCCCGGGGTCGCCGCGCCCAGCGCCAACCGCTTCGGCCGCATCAGCCCCACGCGCGCCGAACACGTGCGCGAGGAACTCGGGGTGGCCGTGCGCGTGCTCGACGGAGGCGCATGCGAAGTGGGCATCGAGTCGGCCATCGTCGATTGCACGCGCGAGCCGCCTGCCCTCTTGCGGCCGGGGCAACTCTCGCGGCGGCAGATCGAGGCGGTGCTCGCTACCTCATTGGCAGAGCGAAGCAGTGGTTCGCCGCGTGCGCCGGGCACGCTCGAAACACATTACGCCCCGAACGCGCCGCTGTGCCTGTGGGAAGGCAACGCCCTGGCTGCTCGCGTGGCCCGCCCGCCGGGCCCGGCGGAGCGGGGCGTCGGGGTATATTCCCGCCGCGCTGCCGCCGAGGGCTGGCTGCATCGGCCCATGCCAGCCCAAGCTGACGCGGCCGCGCACGAGTTGTTTGAGGCGTTGCGCTGGTTCGACGGCATGGGGGCGACCTCGATCTGGCTGGAGCAGGTGCCTTCCGACCCTTCGTGGGAAGGCGTGCGTGACCGCATCGCGCGGGCGGCTGCGGGTCACGCGCCACCAGGCCAGTGACGAGCAGGCGCCCCTCGCGCACGAACGACAATCAGCGCCCACCCGCGCGACACATTTCGAGCCCGGCTGTCCGCCGCGATCCCAACAGCACGACCCCACGGGGTCAGAGCCATCTTCCCGGAGCCCCGATGTTTCCCTCCTCCCTACTGCCCCACCTGCGCCCAAGCCGACGCTCGGCCGCGCTGTCGGCACGGCTCGCCGCCTTGCTTGGCGCCGCGACCACCCTGCTGGCGGCCACGCTCACGGCCTGCGGTGGCGGGACTTCGCAGTACGAGCCTTTCGTGCCACTGCGCATGTTTGCTTTCGGCGACGAGGCCAGCGCGCTCACCACCGATGCCCCCGCCGGCCGCAACTACAGCATCAACGGCATCAACGGCAACAACACCGCCGACACCACCGCCGACGACTTTCTCGACTGCAGCCTGCAGCCCAACTGGGCACAGTCCATGGCGAGCTACTACGGCTTTGCCTTTGCCGAGTGCAACCCTGGCAATGTGGCCGCGCCGCAGGCCCTCAATCGGGCCGCCCCCGGCGCGCGCGTGGCCGAAGTGGCGCAGCAAGTCGACGCCCAGGCGGCCGCCGGTGGGTTCCGCGACAAGGACATCTCCACCGTGATGGTGGGCGTGAACGACATCGTCGAGCTGTACCGCTCCTACGATGGCAGCAACGAGCCGGCGTTGCTCGCCGAAGCGCGGGAGCGCGGCAACCGCGCCGCCGCGATCGTCAACCGGCTCATCGCGCTCAGCTCCAAAGTCGTGGTCTCCAACATCCCCGACATGGGCTACTCCCCTTTCGCTCAGAAGGAGAACGTGAGCCATCCGGGCGAAGACCGCGCCGGGCTGATCTCGCGCCTGTCATCCGCCTTCAACGAGAGGCTGGGGGTGGGCATCTTGCTCGACGGCCGCTACGTCGGCCTGGCCCAGACCGATCAGCGCATGCTCGTCATTTATCGCCAGCCGGGAAGCTTCGCGATGACCAATGTCGTCGATGCGGCCTGCGCCACGCCGCCGCCGGCGTGCACCACCATCACGCTGATCCCGGGCGCGAACCCGAGCACCTTCCTCTGGGCGAGCGATCTCTGGCTCTCTTGGCGCGGCCAGTCTGAGATCGCGTCGCTGGCCATCACGCGGGCGCAGCGCAATCCGTTCTGAGGCCCTCGCCAGCGCTCTGCCTGCACCGCACACTTTGGTGAGGAAAGCGCGCGGCGGCCCTGGGCTTCTTGAGGGCTGGCGGTGTCAGGGTGCGCGCGCGGGGGTGGAGGAAGAAGCCCACTGCACCAGTGCCTCGAGCGCCGGCCGCGCTGCGTTGGCCTGGGCGTGGTTGATCATCGCCGCGATTACCAGACGGCGCCCGTCGGCGGCCAGCACGTAGCCGGCCAGGCCGTACACATCGCGCAGCGAGCCGGTCTTGAGGTGCGCCCGGCCAGCGCCGCTGCGCATGCCACGCGTGGTGCCATCAACGGCGGCCACGGGCAGGGACGCCATCAGCTCCGGCATCGTCGGCGTCGCATGTGCCAGCACGAGCAGGCGTGCCAGCAATCTTGGCGAAAGCCGCGTCTCGCGCGAGAGCCCGGAGCCGTTGCCGAGCACCGTGCCGGCGGCGGCGGCCACGCCGGCGCGCTCGTTCACCCACCGCAGCAGCCCGGCGCGCGCGGCCTCGGGCGTGGCCGGCACCGAGGGCGCGGCCTCGCGCGCAAGCGTCAGCGACAGCTGTTCGGCCATCACGTTGTTGCTGAACTTGTTGATGTCGCGCACGACTTCCGCCAGCGGCGGCGAGCGGTGCTCGAAGCTGGGCTTGACGCCCACCGGTGCCGGCCCCTCGCGCACACGACCCAGCAGCGTGCCGCCCATCTCGCGCCACAGGCCTTCGAGCAAGCGCTGTTCGTAGCTCGCCGGGTGCGCATCGGCCAGCGCCCAGGACTGCTCGCCACAGGCCAGCGGGTAGCGGCCCGCAAATCGAACGCGCGGCTCGCTGGCGCTCGCGCCCTGGCCGAAGCGCGCATCGAGCGCGCCGCGCCAGTCGTTGCAGGGGCCGGTGGCGAGCGGCACCGTGCGGTCGACCTCGGAGCGCGCGAGCGCCGGCTCCACGCTCACGCGGGCCGCGCCGGTAGCAGCGTCGGGCGTGAAGGTGTAGACGACGGCACCGTAGTTCAGCAGCAAGGCCGAGGGCCGCACGTTGTAGGGCCGCAGCGATTCGCCGTCGAACTCACCGGGCGGTGTGTCGGACACCGCGAAGGCCGAGCCGTCCAGCACGATGTCGCCGCGGATCTCGCGCACGCCCAGCTGCATCACACGCCTGAGCAGCAGCCACAGGCGCTCGTGCACGAGCTTGGGGTCGCCGCTGCCCTTGATGTGCAGGCTGCCGTCGAGAACTCCGTCATTGACAGCGCCTTGCAGCCACACCGGGGTGGCCCAGGTGAACGCCGGGCCCAGGCGCTCGAGCGCCGCCTGCGTGGTGACGAGCTTGGCCAGCGAGGCGGGGTTCATCGGCCGCGCGGGTTGCCACTCGAGCAGCGTGCGACGGCTTGCGAGGTCGACGACCACGAACGCCAAAGCCTCGTCAGGCACGCCGGCCTGGCGCAGCGCGGAGCGCACTTCGTCCGGCGGCTGGGCGTGCGACTCGGAGGCGAAACCGAGGCCGGCCAGGGTGATCAGCGTGGCGCATCGGCGCAACGCGGCCGCGTTGAGCCAGGCGCATCGGCATGCTGCGGCAGCGCGGGCCACAAACAATGTGCGGAGCATGGCCACCATGATCGCACGGCTAAACTGACTGCATGCCCGGGTCGCCGCCATCTCGTACCGACGCGCGTCCAGCCCTTCAGGGCGCAGGCGCCGCGGCTTTGGCCGTGGTCCCGTCGATCGGTGCCGCGGGATCGATGGATGCGGCACCCGGTCGCAGGCTGGCGATGTTGTGCGCGGTGGCGGTTCTGGTGATCTGGATCACCTTCATCCTCGTGGCGCGCGGCAGCGCCCGTGCCACGCTGACCCCGTTCGACATCGCATGGCTGCGCTTCGTCTTCTCCGGGCTCGTGGTGCTGTCACTGGCCTGGCAGTTTCGGCACGCTCTTGCGCGAGGGCTCGCCGTTGGGCTACCCAACGAGACCGGTGGCCGCCCCGCGCTGAGGCGGGCCGTGGTGCTCGGCCTCATCGGGGGCGTGGCCTACAGCGGCTTGGCCTACAGCGGTTTCTTCCTCGCACCCGTGGCGCACGCCGCGGTCTTGATGCCCGGGTGTCTGCCGTTGTGGAGCGTCATCGGTGCGTGGCTGTTGCTGGGCGAGCGGCTCACGGCTCCGCGCGTTGCGGGACTGGCGCTCATCGGGGCCGGCGGCGTGGCGGTGGCGGGCAGCAGTCTGCTCGACGCATTCGGCGGGCAAGGCACCTGGCGTGGGGACCTGCTGTACCTGGCCGCGGGCATCAGTTGGGCCACGTATGGCGTGCTCTGCCGCCGCTGGCGGGTGGGCGCCTTGGCGGCCACGGCGGCGGTCGCGCTGGTCAGCTTCTCCGTCGCCGTGCCTGCCTACGCCGTGGCGGTGGCGAGCGGCGCGCTCACGAGCCACCTCGCCGCGGCGCCCTGGCAGGAGATCGTGTTCCAGGCCACCTACCAGGGCGGCTTGTCGATGCTGGTGGCGGGTTATGCCTTCACGCAGGTGGTGGCGCACTATGGCCCCGTGCGCACCACCATGTTCACCGCCGTCGTGCCCCCACTGGCTGCGTTGGCGGCCGTGCCCCTGCTGGGTGAACCACTGGCCGCGTCGGCGCTGTTCGGCCTCGCCTGCGTCACGCTTGGCCTGCTCGTGGGCAACGGCGTCATCGCATGGCCGCGGCGCGTGAACAGTGGGCTGAAGTGAACACACCCGCCAAGCCGTTGCTGGCCTTCGACACCAGCACCGATGTGATGGCGGTCGCGGCCGCGGGACCGCGTGGTGTGTTCGCCGCCAACCTGCCCGGCGGTGCCGCGGCTTCCGCGCAATTGCTGCCCGCGCTGGAGGCCGTGCTGGCCCAGGCGGGCCTGGTCTACGGTGACCTTGCCGCCATCGCTTTCGGCCGCGGCCCGGGCGCTTTCACTGGCTTGCGCACGAGCTGTGCCGTGGCGCAGGGCCTGGGTTTCGGTCTCGGCCGGCCGCTGCTGCCCCTGGACAGCCTGCTTGTCGTGGCCGAAGACGCGCGCGACGCGCTGCCGCAACGGCTGCCCGCGGACGCAGCGCGCGTGGCGGTGGCGATGGATGCCCGCATGGACGAGATCTATGGCGCCATCTACGAGAGCGAGGCGTCGGGCTGGCGCGTGCTGCGCTCGCCCGCCCTGTACACGCTGGCAGCATGGAACGCCGTGTTCGAAGAGGCCGGTGGCCGCGTGCATTGCCAGGCGGGCTCGGCACTGAACGTCTTTGGTGAGCGCCTGAAGCGCCGGGCGGGACAGGTGGAGTGGCCCGTCGAGAGCCACCGCGCCCTCGCGCTGATGCGCCTGGCACAGCGGGCATTCGAGGCGGGTGAGGCGATCGACGCAGCCGCGGCCCTGCCGCTGTACCTGCGCGACAAGATCGCCCTCACGACGGTGGAGCGGCTTGCCGTCAAGGCGGCGGCCGCCGGTGGCGGAACGGTGCGGTGAACGTCGCGCACGCCTCGCCGCAGCCCGCGCGGCGCCCGATGACGGTTGGCGACCTCGCTGTCGTGCTGGCGCTGGAGGTGCGCGCCTACGGCCATCCCTGGAGCCATGGCAATTTTGTCGACTCGCTTGCCGCCGGGCACCTGGCCGAGGTGCTGGAGGCTGACGGCCTGATCGGCTACTTTGTCGCCCTGGTCGGTTTCGAGGAACTGCATCTGCTGAACCTGACCATCGCGCCGGCGTGGCAGGGGCGCGGCCACGGCATGGCGCTGGTCGACGCCGTGCTCGCGCACGCGCTGGTGCGCCACTTGCCCACGGTGTGGCTGGAGGTGCGGGCCAGCAACCACCGCGCCCGCGCGCTCTACGCCCGGCGCGGCTTCGAGGAAGTGGGCGTGCGTCGTGGTTACTATCCGGCCCACCCAGACCGCGAAGACGCCGTCGTCATGCGGCGCGCGATGGAACCCGCCGCGCGGCCCGAGCACGTGTCGACGGTGCGGGGGTGCGATGCCGTGGACTGAGCGCCAACTCGCGATGCTGCGCGAGATGCGGCTGCGCGTGTGGCAGCCCGCGGCGGCCGCGGTGACTGCAGCGAATGCCGCGGTGCCGCACGCTCCGGCGCCACCGCCCGCGGCCCCGCTGCCGGTCGCTACGCGCCATGGTGAGCTGGGGACAGCGGTCGCACCGGCGGCATCCGGGGGCGCAGCGGTCGTCGCGATGCCTGCGGACCCTCACGTCGCGGCCGCGGCGCTCGACGCCGCGGGCCTGGACTGGCCAGCACTGCGCGAGGCCGTCGCCGCTTGTCGCGCTTGCGGCCTGTGCGAGAGCCGCAACCAGACCGTGTTCGGTGTCGGCCATCTCGACGCGCACTGGATGGTCGTTGGCGAGGCCCCGGGCGCGCAGGAAGACGAGCAGGGCGAGCCGTTCGTCGGCGCCGCCGGGCAGCTGCTGGATTCCATGCTGCATGCGCTGCGCCTCAGCCGCGCCGCCGATGGGGAGCCGGCCCACCGCGTGTTCATCGCCAACACACTGAAGTGCCGGCCCCCAGGCAACCGCAACCCGCAGCCCGAAGAGCTGCAACGCTGCGAACCCTTTCTCGTGCGCCAGATCCAGCTCGTGCGCCCGCGCGTCATCCTCGCGATGGGGCGTTTTGCGGTGCAGGCGCTGCTGCGCACCACCGAACCCATCGGCCGCTTGCGCGGGCGGGCGCACCGCTACCAGGGGGTGCCGCTCGTTGTGACTTACCACCCGGCCTATCTGCTGCGCAACCTGCCTGACAAGGCGCGGGCCTGGGAAGACCTGTGCCTGGCCGCCGACCTGATGGCGGCCCAGGCGGAGTTGGGGCGCCAATGAACCGCGGCAGCGCTGCCCTGCCGAACACCGCAGTGCGCCGCGCGCAGGTCGCATCATGAGTGACGAAGTCGCGCGCCTGCGCATCGAGTTGGCGCAGCTGCGCCTGATGGCCAACACCGTGCCAGTGGCCATTGCCTACTATGCGGCCGAGGGCCGCATCTGCCGCATGGCCAACCGGCGCTATGCCGAGATGTTCGGCTTTGACGAGGACGGCATCGTCGGGCGCACTCTCGCCTCCATCATCGGCGACGAGGCGGCCACGATGATCGAGCCCCACCGCCACCGCGTCATCGAGCAGCAGACCGCTGCAGCCTACGAGCGCGAGGTACACGGTGCCGACGGCATCGAGCGCGTGGTGGAGGTGCGACTGCTGCCGCATGTGAGCGAGGACGGGCAGAGCCTGGGCGCCTTTGTGCTCATCGCCGACATCACGCACCACCGCCGCGCCGAGGCGGCGTTGCGCGAGAGCGAGGAGCGGCTGGCCAAGTTCATGCTCGCCAGCGAGGAGGGGATCGTCTTCCACGTGGGTGGCCACATCACCGACGTCAACCCGCCCTTGCTGAACCTGCTCGGCTACACCCTGCCCGAGATGCTGGGGCGGCTGACGCTGGAGTTCATCGCGCCCGATGCGCAACCCAGGGTGGCCGAGGTGATGGCCGCCGCGCCCGAGATCCGCTACGACAGCGTGGCATTGCACAAGGATGGCACCCGGATCCCGGTGCAGTTCGTCGTGCGCAGCATGCAGTACCGAGGCGAGGCGCAGCGCATGACCATCGTGCGTGACCTGCGCGACAGGCTGCAGGCCGAGCAGCGCATTCACCACCTCGCGCACCACGATGCGCTCACCGGGCTGCCCAACCGGCTGGCCTTCTCGGAGCGGCTCGAGCGGCGGCTGGCCGATGCGCGCGACAGCAACCAGTCGCTGGCGCTGATGTTCGTCGATCTCGACCATTTCAAGCGCATCAACGATTCGCTCGGCCATGCCGTGGGTGACACCTTGCTCAAGACCGTGGCCTCGCGAATAACCGATACGCTGCGAGCAGGCGACATGGTGGCGCGCTTCGGGGGCGATGAGTTCCTGGTGCTGCTGGCGCCGCGCGCGGGCGCGCCCGCGGTCGGCGAAGTGGCGGCGCGCCTGCTCGCGGCGATCGGTGAACCGCTGCTGGCCGCGGGGGTATCGATCTCGGTCACGCCCTCGATAGGCGTGGCGATGTTCCCGCAGCACGGCCAGACGCCGGCCGAGTTGATCCACCACGCCGACCAGGCCATGTACCGCGCCAAGTCCAGCGGTCGTGCGCGCTGCCGTTTCTTCGAGCCTCGCATGGCCGAGGCGGCGCTCAGCGAGCTGGCGATGGAGAGCCGCCTCGCGCAGGCGGTGCGGCAAGGCGAGTTCGTGCTGCACTTCCAACCCAAGGTGGCGTTGGCTGGCGCACGTGTGCTGGGTGTGGAGGCTCTGGTGCGCTGGGCGCATCCGCAGCGCGGCCTCATCGCCCCCGACGAGTTCATTCCGCTGGCCGAGCAGCGGCGGCTGATCCTGCCCATCGGCGCCTGGGTGCTGGAGCACGCGCTGGCCGCCGCGGTGCGCTGGCGAGCCGCGGGCCTGTCCGAGGTGCCGGTGGCGGTGAATCTCTCGACGCTACAGTTCCAGGCCACGGGCTTCGCCGACGCAGTGGCCGCGGCGCTGGCGACCGCTGGCGCCGAAGGCTCGATGCTCGAGCTCGAGATCACCGAGCGCATGCTGATGGACAACCTGAGCGAGGTGCGCCGGGCCCTGGAGCGGTTGGGTGCGATGGGCGTGACCATCACCGTGGACGACTTCGGCACTGGCTACACCTCGCTGGCGCACCTGAAGGACCTGCCTCTGCACCGGTTGAAGATCGACCGCAGCTTCGTCAATGGGCTGCCCGAGGACGCCCGCGCGACGGCCATCGCGCGCGCCATCGTCGAGATGGGGCATGGGCTTTCGCTGCAGGTGGTGGCCGAGGGCGTCGAGACAAACGCACAGCGCGAGGCCCTGCAGGCGATGGGCTGCGATGGCCTGCAGGGCTACCTGCTGGCGATGCCGATGGAGGAGCCGCAACTGCTCCAGTGGCTGCAAGCGCGCGGCGAGCCGCTCAGGCCGGCTTGGGGGCCTTCTTCGGGCGCTGCCAGCCGCTGAACGACATCTGCTTGGCGCGGGAGATCGTGAGTTGCGCCGCCGGCGCGTTCTTGTTGATCGTGGAGCCGCCGCCGATCGTGGCGCCCTCGCCGATGGTGAGCGGCGCCACCAGCACACAGTTGCTGCCGATGTGCGCGTCGTCGCCGATCACGGTGCGGTGCTTGTTGGCGCCGTCGTAGTTGGCGGTGATGCTTCCGGCGCCGTAGTTGACGCGAGCGCCCACGGTGGCGTCGCCCAGATAGGCAAGATGATTGGCCTTGGCGCCAGCGGCGAGCGTCGAGTTCTTCACTTCGACGAAGTTGCCGATGTGCACCCCCTCGCCCAGTTCGGTGCCGGGGCGCAGGCGCGCGTAAGGGCCGACTTCGGCGCGTGGCCCCACCAAGGCTCCGCGGATGTGGGTAAACGGCTGGATGCTCGCTCCTACGCCGACGAGCGCGTCGCGGATCACGCAATACGCGCCGATTTGCGCGCCATCGGCCAGGTGCACGGTGCCTTCGAAGATGCAACCGACGTCGATTTCGACATCCTGGCCGCAGGTGAGCTTGCCGCGCACGTCAAGGCGCGCCGGGTCGGCCAGGCGCACACCGGCTTCCAGCAGCGCCTCGGCGCATGCCAGCTGGTGGCAACGCTCGAGCTCGGCGAGCTGCTTCGGGCTGTTGACGCCCGCCACTTCGGCTTCGCTACCCGGGTGCGTGGCCACCACCGGCACGCCCTCGGCCACGGCCATCGCGACGACGTCGGTGAGGTAGTACTCGCGCTGCGCGTTGTCGTTCTTGAGCGCCATCACCCAGCGCTTGAGCAGGGCCGTGGGCGCGGCCATGATGCCGGTGTAGGTCTCGCGGATGGCGCGCTGCGCCACGCTCGCATCCTTGTGCTCGACGATGGCCCGCACCTGTTGGCCCTCGCGCACGATACGGCCGTAGCCGCTCGGGTCGGCGAGCTCGATCGTCAGCAGCGCGAGTTGCCGGCCACCACAGGCCTCGACGAGCTTGCGCGCCGTATCGCTGCCGATGAGCGGCACGTCGCCGTAAAGCACGAGGGTCGTGCCGAGGCTGTCGTCGAGCGCGGGCACGGCCTGCTGCATGGCATGGCCCGTGCCCAGTTGCGGCTCCTGCCGCACGAAGCGCGCGCCCGTGCCCGCGAGCGAGGCCTCGACCTGGCCGGCGCCGTGGCCGGTGATGACCACCGTGCGTCCGGGGCCGAGCGAAGCGGCGGCGCGCACGACGTGATCCAATAGACTCAGGCCCGCGATCTTGTGCAAGACCTTCGGGATGGTGGACTTCATGCGGGTGCCCTTGCCCGCGGCCATGATGACGACGTTGAGTGCCATGCGGTGGTGTATTTCGTGTAAGGCCGTCTGGAGACGAGCGGCGATTATCGGCACGCTGATCCTGCTCGGACCAGTGCTCTTGGCCGGCTGCGGCGCGCTGCGCGTGGTCTACAACACGGGCCCGCAACTCGCGTGGTGGTGGCTGGACGGCTACATGGACTTCTCGCGGGAGCAGTCGCCGCAGGTCAAGGCGGCCATCGATCGCTGGTTCGAGTGGCACCGACAGTCCCAGCTGCCCGGCTACGCGGCACTTCTCGCCGCTGCGCAGGTGCAGGTGCCGGAGCCGCTCACGCCGGCGGTGGCATGCCAGTGGAGCGTGCGCCTGTCCGAAACGCTGGCCCCAGCCGTGGCGCGCGCGCTCGAGCAGGCAGCCGACCTCGCGCCCGGCCTGACCGATGCGCAATTGCGCCACCTCGAGCAGCGTTATGCGAAAGGCATCGATGATATGCAGGCAGAGTACCTGCAAGGCGACGTGGCGGAACGCCAGGCTGCCTCGGTCAAGCGCGCCGTTTCGCGTGCCGAGCAGGTGTATGGCCGGCTCGACGAGCCGCAGCGCAAGGTCATCGCCGAAGGCGTGGCCGCTTCACCGTTCGACCCCAAGGGCTGGATGGAGGAGCGCCAGCAGCGCCAGCGCGACACCCTCAACACGCTGCGCCGGCTGCTGACCGAGCGCGCCGACCGCGACCAGCGCCTGGCGGCGTTGCGTGTCTTGGCTGATCGCAGCGGGCGGTCGCCCGACCCGGCCTACCGCGCCTACCAGCAGCGGCTCGTCGACTACAACTGTGCGTTCGCCGCGCGCATCCACAACGCCACCACACCCGTGCAGCGCCAACGAGCGCGAGCCAACTTCAAGGGCTGGGAGGAGGATGTGCGCGCGATCATGCAAAGCCCTGCGGGCGCCACCGACCCGGCCGCCGCTGCCACCAACTGATCGACGCGAGCCGACACTGGCCGATGCGCTGTGCCCGCCACGCGCAGCGAGGAGCCGCAACTCACTGCAGCGGCACGTTGATGCGGCGCGGGTTGAGTCCGGTCTTTGGAAAATCGAGCATCGCCGCCTGGAACATTGCCGCGATGACGGCGGGGCTCGCCGAAAAACCCGCTTCGTTGCTGGCCCGGGATTCGAACAGCGGCTTGCCCGTGGCGCGGTCGCGAATCAGCAGGGCCACCTCGCGGTCGTAGCGCGGCGGGCTGGCATGGACCGACATCGACCAGCCGGGCCCGATCCAGGGGCCGCGGCGCCAGTAGCCGAACCCGCCGTGCCACCACAGCGGATCGTTCCACGGGCCGTACTCCGCGCGCGTGCTGCGCGCGCCTACCTGCACGGTGACGTCGGGTAGCACTCCGTCGGCCACGGGCTGCAAGCCGGCTTTGGCCAGGGCCGGGCGCGCCGCCACCTCCAGCGTCTCGGTCTCGCTGGCGCGTTGCTGCTGCGAGGGCAGGCGCTCGAAGGCGTAGGTGCCGGGGGCGCGGCCAGCGGGCCACTCGCCGAAGCTCGATACTTCGCTGGTGACCGAGTTGATCGTCGCGCAGCCGGCCAGCAAAACCGCAATCGCGGCGGCGGTTGCCACCTGCCAGCGGGCACTGAGGTGAATCTCGGGAGCGTGCTTCATGCGTTTTCCTCTACGGTGGCCGGGCGCAGCAGCCGCAACGGCTGCTCGATGGTGGGCGCGGGGCCGCAGGGATCGTCGTCGAACGCGATGTCCCCGGCGGCATCGGGCACCCCGGTGGCTTCGAGCGTGGAGAAGGGGTGCAGGTTCCGGTCCATCAGGTGCGAGGGCACAAGATGGGCCATGGCCCGCAGCATGTTGTCGCTGCGTCCGGGGTACTGGCGCTCCCACTCGCGCAGCATCTTCTTCACCTGCACGCGTTGCAGGTTGTCCTGACTGCCGCACAGGGTGCACGGGATGATCGGGAACTGCCGGTGCGTGGCCCAGCGTTCGAGGTCGGTCTCGGCCACGTAGGTTAGCGGGCGGATGACGACATGCTGGCCGTTGTCGCTCACCAGCTTGGGCGGCATGCCCTTCATGCGCCCGCCGAAGAACATATTGATGAGCAGCGTCACCACCATGTCGTCGCGGTGGTGGCCGAGCGCGATGCGCGTGGCGCCGAGTTCGCCCGCCACGCGGTAGAGAATGCCGCGCCGCAACCGCGAGCACAAGCTGCACATCGTCTGCCCTTCGGGGATGTGCTTCTTGACGATGGAGTAGGTATCCTGCTCCTCGATGTGAAAGGGCACGCCGCGGCTCTTGAGGTAGTTCGGCAGCACCTCGGCCGGAAAGCCCGGTTGCTTCTGGTCGAGGTTGACGGCGATGAGGTCGAAACCCACCGGCGCCCGCTCGCGCAGGTTGATGAGGATGTCCAGCAGGGCGTAACTGTCTTTGCCGCCTGAGAGACAGACCATGACCTTGTCGCCCTCGCCGATCATCTGGAAATCGGTGATCGCCTGGCCGACCTGGCGGTGCAGGCGCTTGGAGAGCTTGTTGACCTCAAACGCGGCCTTGCGCTGGGCGGTGGATTCGGCATGGGCCGCACTGGCCGCACTGACGGCATTGCCGAGGGCGGTCGGCGCGGTGGCATGTGGCATCGGATTCATGGCGTCACCCGCTGTGGGAGGGGGAAGTTGATCGGGCGGCAAGGGCCGCAACGCGGGCCGGTGAGCGCAGTGCGGGGGCGGCCGCTCAGCGATCCTGCACGGCAGCGCGCGCGAGGAAGACCACGTCGCGTGGCTGGCTGCTCAGGTGTTGCCCGCCGTCCACGAGCAGCGTCGTGCCCGTGATGGCCGGCGACTCGACGAGGAAACGCACGGCGCGAGCGACGTCTTCCGCCGAGGCGCCGCGCTCAAGCGGCGTCATGCGGTGCGCGGCGGCGAACTCGGCCTCATTCATCTCGGGCGAGGTGAGCGTGATGCCAGGGGCCACACCGCACACGCGTGTGCGCGGCGCGAGGGCCATCGCCAGCATGCGTGTGGCCGCCTCGAGCGCGGCCTTCGAGAGCGTGTACGAAAGGTGGTCGGGGTTCGGGTTCCAGAGCTTCTGATCCAGCAAGTTCACCACCACGCGGCCACCGGCGTCGTGCAGGGCCTGCGAGAGCAACAACGGGGCCGCGGTGTTCGTGCGCCAGTGGCGCTCCATCGTCGCGTAGCTGAAGTCGGCGGCGCTGTCGTGCTCGAAGAGCGAGGCGTTGTTGATCACCGCGTCGATGCGGCCCATGGCGCGCCAGACTTCGGGCACGAGGGCGCGGCATCGAGCCTCGTCGGCCAGGTCGGCGCCGAAAGCTTGCGCGCGCGGCGGGTGGCTGGTGGTGCCGCCACCATGTGCCGCAGCGAGTTCGCTCACCAGCGCAGCCGCCTGTACCGATGATTGCCGGTAGTGCACGGCCACGCGCCAACCCGCGGCTGCCAGTTCCAGCGCAATGGCGCGGCCGATGCGCTGCGCGCCGCCGGTGACGAGCACGACAGGTGCGGAGGTGCCGGGGCCCACGCCCGTGGCAGCGTCGGCGTGGAGACCCTGCGGGGCAGGGGCGGGTGGGCTCATGCTTCCTACAATATGGCGCGTGGATCGCACCGGGGCTGGCGAATTATCGACGCTGCTCGAACAGCGCGTGCTTGCCGTTCTCGAAGAGGCCGGCGGCTGGTTGCCCTTCGATCGCTATATGGCGATGGCGTTGTATGAGCCTGGGCTAGGCTACTACGCGCGCGGCGAGGCGTTGTTCGGCAAGTGGCCCGGCGCCCTGGGGGCTCCGGGTGTCCACAGGAGTGAGGGCAGCGACTTCGTCACCGCCCCCGAGATGTCGCCGCTGTTCGGTGTCGCGGTCGCGCGGCAGGTGGCCGAGGTGTTGCGGCTCGCGGGCTTGCAGCAGGTGATCGAGTTTGGCGCCGGCAGCGGTGCGCTGGCCGAACAAGTATTGGACGCGCTCGCCGCCGACAGCTGGACGCAGACGCACTATGCCATCGTCGAGTTGCCGGGCGCGTTGCGCGCGCGCCAGCAGGCGCGCCTGGCACGCTTTGGCTCGCGCGTGATGTGGCTTGACGCCTGGCCCCAGACTCTCGAGGCGGTGGTCATCGGCAACGAAGTGCTTGATGCGATGCCGGTCAAGCTGCTCCATTTCGACGGCCAGGGGTGGTTCGAGCGCGGCGTGTCGGTGGCGCCGACGTCGCTACTGGCTTTTGCCGACCGGCCCACCGCGCTGCGCCCGCCGCTGGCCGAGAGGGCCTTGCCCGGCGCGGTGCTCGAGATTCACCCCCAGGCCGAGGCCTTCATCGCCACGCTGGCGCAACGGCTTGCGCGCGGCGCGGCCTTCTTCATCGACTACGGCTTTCCAGAGCCCGAGTACTACCACCCGCAGCGTCACCAGGGCACGCTGATGTGCCACCGCGCGCACCGCAGCGACACCGAGCCCCTGGTCGAGCCCGGCACCAAAGACATCTCCGCGCACGTGAACTTCACCGCCATGGCGCTGGCGGCGCAAGGGGCGGGCGCCGAAGTGGTCGGATACACCAGCCAGGCGCGCTTTCTGATCAACTGCGGCCTGCTCGAGTCGCTCGAGAGCGCCGATGTCCGCGCTCTGCCCGGCGCGCAGAAGCTGCTCGCCGAGCACGAGATGGGCGAACTCTGCAAAGTGCTCGGGTTCGCTCGCGGCGTGCCCTTCGCTGCCCAGGGCCCGCTGGGTTTCCGTGACGGTGACCGGACCCACATGCTGTAGCTTCGGGTCGTCACCCGCGGCCCGACCCCTCCCCCGATGCGCTGGCTTCTCGTCTTTTTGCTCGCCTGCCTGGTCTTCAGCGCCTTGCAAGGCTGGCTGACCAAGATCGGCCTCGGCCGGCTGCCGGGTGACTTCAGCTTCCGGGCAGGTGGGCGCCTGTGGTTCGTGCCGCTGACCAGTTCGATCGTGCTGACGGTCATTGCTTCCGTGATCGGGTTGCTGATCTGACCATCTGGCGCAGGCAGGGCCGCGAGAACGGGGGGGCTTGCCCCGGCGCAAGGGACCGGCTGCCGCGTAAGATGTCATTCGTTCGGGGCCGCATCGAGGCCCCCGGGGTCTGAGGTGCATCAACCGACAACTCGATCATGGGTGCGAAGGAAGCCCTAGGGCCCCCCGACGGCGCCCCGGCGCCTAGCCCGTCTCCGACCCAGCGGCGCTGGTTCCTCGAGGGTGTGGCGGCTGACGGCTCGCACACCGTGCACGAGGTCATGGTGGTGCCCTTCCGTGTCGGACGAGACCCGACCAGCGAACTGGCGCCGGCAGCGCCCGGCCTGTCGCGCCAGCACGCGGTGCTCGTGGCCACCGAGGACGGGCGGCTGCGCATCACCGACCTGGGCAGCACCAACGGCACTTACGTCAACCGGGTGCGGCTGGCTGCGGCCTGTGTGCTGGAAGAGAACGATGTCATCCACTTTGGCAACGCCGAGTTCCGCCTGGGCGTGCTGGGCAAGGTCTCGGTGCCCGTGGCAGAAGAGCGCACGATGATCGCGCCGGCCGGTGCGGTGCTGTCGGGGCACTTCGTGCCGCATGAGCGGCAGATGCTGGAGCTGCTCTCCGGAACGGGTCTGGGTGGTGCGGTGCAGCCGATCGTGCGCGCCACCGGTGGCGAGCGCTATGCGCTGGAGTTGCTCGGCCGCAGTTCGCACCCTGAGTTGCCCTCTTCGCCGGTGCACTTGTTCGCGCTGGCGGCGCGTCTGGGTCGCGAGGCGGAGCTTTCAGGCGCGTTCCGCGAGCACGGTGTGCGCTCGGTGGCGCAACTGGTGCCGGGCAGCACACTGTTCGTGAACACGCATCCGCAGGAGACCTTCGACCCGAGCTTCGTCGAAGCGCTGGCCCGGCTGCCCAAGCAGGGCGTGAACATCGACCTCGTGATCGAGGTGCATGAAACCGCGGTCATGGAAGTCGACCGCATGCGCGAGCTGGCCGCCCGCCTGGCCGACCTGAACGTGCGCTTTGCCTACGATGACTTCGGCGCCGGGCAGGCGCGGTTGAACGAGTTGGCCGAGGTGCCGGCGCACTTCGTGAAGTTCGACTTCGGTCTCGTGCACGGCCTCAATGAAGCCAGCGCGGCAAAGCAGAAGCTCGTGGCCGATCTTGTGCGCATGGTCAAGGAACTGGGCTCGATGGCGCTGGCCGAGGGCGTCGAAACCGAGGCCGAGGCCGAGATGTGCCGGCAGATCGGCTTCGACCTCCTGCAGGGCTATCTCACGGGCCGGCCAGCGCCTTTCGACAGCCTGCGCAGCGCCACCTGAGCCTGCGGCTCAGGTCCACGCCCACGCCTGCGGCTCAGGGGTCCACGCCCACGCCCACGCCTGCGGCTCACAGTTCCATGCGCCAGCCGTGGCCGCAGCCGCGGCAGCGCACGGTCACCCGCTCTCCGCTGTCGTTGGATTGCACCAGTTCCAGGCGGCCGTAAGCCTGGCACTGCGTGCACACGGCCTGATGCGCCGCGAGTTCCGCTTGGCCCAGAAGGTAGAAGTAGCGCCGCACAGCCCACACCCCGACGCCGGCGCACAGCGCCAGGGTGAATATCTCCTCGACGCGTTCACCCCAGCCGTGCGCGCTGCGCATCGAGTCCAACGCCGCGAACAAGCCGACCAGACACACAAAGGTCAGCAAGAGGTGGCCGTGGCTGCGCATGAGCTGGCGCTCGTACCACTTGCGAAAGCCGTGGCGGCGGATGCCTTCGGCCAGTCTCATCGGTGCCCTTTCGGTGCAGCGTTGACGGCCCCCGCAGGGCCCACCGCAGCCATCTTGTCACACCGTGCGAGTGGTCGCGCTGCCGGTCATGTCGCCGCTCATGCTGCAGGCGCGAGCGCAGACTCGAGGGCTGCCAGCCGCGCCTGCCGCACCGCTTCGCCGACCGCCAGGCCGCTGGCGCCTGCCCGCAATGCGGCGCTGGCCGCCGCGGTGGTGTCGGCGCCCAGTGCCGCATGAAGCAGTCGAGCCAGCCCTTCAGCATGCGCACCACCTTGCGCACCACCTTGCGCATCACCCTGCGCGTCAACATGCGCATCACCACGCGCATCATCGATCACGGTACCGGACACCGCACCTGCATGCACGCGGCATGCCTGGAGCAGCGCCTCGAACCGCCTCGGCCGGCGCAGTGCGTCGCAACGCTCAAACAGCTCCAGCACGGGCGCCGCGTCCGCAAGTGTCAACGGTCGGCCGGACTGAAGCCGCTCGAGCACACCGGCAGCCTCGCGGGCGAAGAGTTGCGCGAGTTCGCGCACTTCCGCAGGCGCTCGAAGGCGGGCACTGGCTTGCGCCGCTGCCGGCTCGTCGGGCCAACCGAGCAGCGCAAACCGCACGTTCAGGCCCGCGCCTGCCCTGGCGGCAGCATCGATTCGCGCCAGCGCGGGCGCATCGAGCGCGGGCTCGGGCAACAACCGCGCGAGCGCGCCGCAACCGCGCAGCACCTCGAACATGCGGCTCGGCCGCGTGGCCATGAGGCCACGCGCAAGCTCCTGCCACACCCGCTCGGGCACCAACGCATCGACCTCGCCGTGCTCGACCAACTGCACGAGCAGCGCCTGCGTCTCGGGGGCCACGGTGAAGAGGGGCCACCGGGCCGCGAAGCGCGCCAGCCGCAGCAGGCGCACCGGGTCTTCCGCGAACGCAGGCGAGACATGTCTCAGCACACCACGCGCCAGATCGCGCCGGCCGCCGAAGGGATCGATCAGCGTGCCGTCGGTGGCCTCGGCCATGGCGTTGATCGTGAGGTCACGCCGCGCCAGGTCTTGCTCGAGCGTGACCTCGGGCGCCGCGTGGAAGGTGAAGCCATGGTAGCCGCGGCCACTCTTGCGCTCCGTGCGCGCGAGCGCGACCTCCTCTGTGGTGTCGGGGTGCAGGAAGACCGGGAAGTCCTTGCCCACCGGCCGGTAGCCGAGCGCGAGCAACGCCTCGGGTGTGGTGCCCACGGCAACCCAGTCACGGTCGTGCACCGGTTGGCCGAGCAAGCGGTCCCGCACAGCGCCGCCGACGATGAACAGCTGCATGGCGCCCATCATGCCCCGGCCGGGGCTTAGGCCCTACTTGACCCGGTACGGCTCGTCCTCGGGCACAAATTCGTGCTCGGCAAGCGCATCGGTGATCCAAGCCGCGGGCCCGGGCGCCGCGAGCAGCCGCTCGACATAGGCAGCGGCTGCCTGCGACAGCGGCAGTCCGTAGGTCCGTGCGCGCAGCGCCACCGGCGCGAAGTACCCGTCCACGGCGCCAAACGCGCCGAACAAAAACGGGCCGCCGCTGCGTTGCAGTGCCTCGCTCCAGATCTCGTCGACGCGTGCCAGATCGCGCTTTGCCTGGGGCTGCTCGTTCAGCACGCGCGGGCCGATCTGCGGCAAAGCGGCCTCGATGTTCATCGGAAAATGCTGTCGCAGGGCCCCGAAGCCCGAGTGCATTTCCGCGCACAGCGAGCGCGCCCTCGTGCGCGCGGCCAGTTCGGCCGGCCACACGCCTTGCGCGGGGAAACGTTCGTGCAGGTACTCGACGATGGCCAGGCTGTCCCACACGGCAAGCGCGCCGTCGAGCAGCACCGGCACACGGGCCGCCGGGCTGATCTTCAGCATTGCCTCGCGAAAGCCTCCACCCAAACCAAGAAGAAAACTCAGCCGCCGTTCTTCGAATGGGATGCCGAGGCCGCGCATGGCCACCCACGGCCGCATCGACCACGACGAGTAGTTCTTGTTGCCGATCACGAGTTGCATGGCGTAGCCCCTGGGTGGCGTGGGTTTGGACAGGGGCGCAATGCTACGGCGTCAGGTTGCGCCATGGACCAGCCGCTTGCATCGTGCCGATGCCGGCCCGGCATCGCTGCCGCCCGGCTCGGGCTACCGGTGATTGGCGCGCCAGGCATTCAGGCGCGCCACACCCTGGCCGGGCGTGAGATAGCCGCCAGCCACTGCGGCCACCGCGGCCGGGGTGATGCCCAGATCGGCCAGCCCCGGCAACCGCCCTGTCGCCACGCTGGGCACACGCATCGAATCAAGGTTGTCGCGCGTCATGAGCGGCGGGCCGGGCAGGCGCTCGAGCACGAAGGCCTGCACCCGCGCCGCCCAGTCCGGCAAGGCGATCTGCGGCCGCTCATGGCCGGCCAGCCGCCCGGCCAGCCGCACGAGGTCGGACAGCGTCATCACTTGTGGCCCTGCGCACTCCAAAGTCCGCCCAGCCCATTGCGCATCGGCCAAGGTCTTCACGATGGCCTCGGCCACATCCTCCACCCACACCGGCTGGAAGTGCACGTGGCTGGCCGCCAGCGGCAGCACGGGCGCATAGGCCTGCAGCTTGGCGAACAGGTTGAGCAGGCGGTCGTGCTCGCCGAAGATGACCGAAGGGCGCAGCAGCGTGACGCTCAACTGCGCCGTCAACAGCGCATCTTCCCCCGCGGCCTTGCTGCGCAGGTAGTGCGATGGCGCATAGTGAGCGGCGCCCAGCGCGCTCACGTGCACCAGCCTCTTGACCCCGGCGCCGTGCATCGCACGCGCCAGCGCCTCGGGCAGGCCGCGGTGCACGGCGTCGAACTCCGCCGCACGGCCGTGCAGGATGGCCACGAGGTTGACGACGCCGTCGCACTCCCGCGCCAGCGCCACGAGCGTGGCGGCGTCGTGCACGTTGGCCGGCACGATCTCCACGCCGGGCAGCATGCGCAGGTGGCCGGCATGGGCCACACGGCGCGTCGGCACCACCAGATGCAGGCCGGGAAAGCGGCGCACGAGTTGTTCACACAGCGAGCGGCCGACGAAGCCGCTGCCACCGAGTACCAGAATCTTCTTCATCTTCAACCAGCCCAACGTTGTCGAGTGCCGCATCGGGACGCGCGGCTCACTTTGCCGGAGGAGTTTAGGCGCTGGCCCTGCGGGGGCGGGAGGGATGGCCCCTCGCGACCTAGGGCAGGTCGCGGTTCTCGGCGGGCGCCCCGGCATCGCGCGGGCTGATGGGGCCGCCCAGGCGCGCCTTCAGGCTCAACGGGTTGGTGGGCGTGGCGGGGGCGGCGGGTGTGGCAGTACCGGCCGACGGCGCAGCGGCAGAGCCTGCAGCCGTGCGAGCCACCGCTGCCGGGCCCAGCCTGGCGGCATAGACCACGGCATTGGAGAGCACCTTCTTGACGTAGTCGCGCGTCTCGTTGAACGGGATTCCTTCGATCCACGCCGCGGGCTCGACGACGGCCCCTTCGCGCCAGCGCCGTGGCCGTGAAGGCCCGGCGTTGTACGCGGCAGCGCCCATGGCCTGCGCGCCGCCGAACTCATCGAGCACGAGCTTGAGGTAGGTCGTACCCAGAAGCAGGTTGACGTCGCGGTCGTTGACCTGGTCTGGCTTCCAGTCGGTGATGCCAGCCCGGCGCGCCGTCCAGCGCGCGGTCGCGGGCATCAACTGCATCAACCCGGAGGCGCCCACGTGCGAACGCGCGTCGATGATGAAGCGCGACTCCTGTCGAATGAGGCCGTACACGTACGCCGGGTCGACGCCGCTCTCGGCTGCGCGCGCCAGCACCGACTCCCGGAAGGGCAGCGGGTAGCGCTGCGACACGTCGGCGACGTCGCGTGTGCGCTCGCTGGTGTTGATACAGCGGTCCCAGACTTCGCGCTCGCAGGCCAGCGCCGCCGCGGCGAGCAGCTCGCGGTCGTTCATGCCTCGCAGCGTGTAGTTCCACTCGCGCACGCCCTCGGCGCGCAGGCCCAGCGACATCAGGTGCAGCGCCCGCCGCAGGCCAACGTGCTGGCGCAACGGCTCGCGTTCGGTCTCGACCAACGGCACCGGACTTGCCGGCAGACCAAAACGGCGGCCAAGTTCTTCGAGCGCGAGCTGGTTGTAGAAGCCGAGTGGCCCGGCAATGGACTCCAGCGTCAGGCGCGCCAGCGCCCGTGCGCCCTCGCCGTCGGGGCCCGGTGCGGCGCCGGCGCGGATGGCGCGCGCGCGCCAGTACACCCAGGCCGGCTCGCGCTGTTCGGTGGCGCTCATCTCTTCGATGGCGCGATGCACGAGCGTCCAGCGTGTCTTGTCGGCGGCCGGGGCGCGCAGCGCGGCGCGCACGATCCACGCCAGCGTCTCGTCGCCGAGCAGCGGTTCCTGTGCGCGGATGGCTGGCGAGCCTGGCGCAGCGATCGGTGCAGAGGTCGCCGCTGAAGCCGGTGTCGAAGCCGGTGTCGAGGCCGGTGTCGAGACCGGTGCGGAGTCGGTTGTCGCCGCGGCCGCTGACGCGGCCGTCGAAACCGCGGCCACTGCCGCAGTAGGAGCTGCCACGGCGGCCACCAGCGTCGGCCTGCCGCGCGTCACGGCCTTGTCCCAGGCGACGAAGGCGCGCTTGGCGAAGTCGGCGGCGCGGGTATGTTGCTTCAAGGCCGCATGGCGCGCCACGCCGGCCCAGGCGCGTGCGAGTTCAGCGGCGGGCAGGCGTGCGGCTTCGTGCTGCTCGAGGTGGGTCACCGCGAGATCGGGGTCGGCCGCTGCCAGGCGCCAAAGGGCGAGCACGGCGAGCTGGTGGCTGGCTTCGCTGCGCGAGCCGCGTTTCTCGCGCAGCAGCCGGGCGGGATCCTTGAACACCGCATCGATGCCGGCGGCGAGCTGGGCGTCGAAGAGCGCCGCCCGCTCTCGCGCCAGGCGCGGACGGTTGGCTTCGGTGGCGCTGCGTAGCGCCTGCCAGGCCTCTGCCGCGCCGAAGATGCGCTGCTCGAACATCGTCTGCGCGAGCAGCTGGCAGCCGTCGTCAGATTCGCGTTGAGCGAGCCAGGCATTGCGCGCGGCCACACGCACGTCCTGCCGGCCCTCGAGGTGGGTGGCCAGCAGGGCATAGCAGGTCACCTCGCGGTCGTCGTTCATGCGAAAACGCGGGAACTCGAGGCGGAAGTTGGTCCAGTCGCGCCGGCGGCCCAGCTCGAGCAACCAGTCGTTGCGCAGGCGGTCTTCGGCGTAGGTGCCGCGCCAGCGCTCGGCGAAGGTCTCGAGCTCGCCCTGTTGGGCCTCTGCGAGGCGGTTGCCGAGTTCCCAGTACTCGATCCACGAAGCCAGCGGGTGACTCTGCGCCGAGGCGATCTGGCGCAAGGTGAACAGCTGTGCCTTGTCCTTGAGCCTGAACGCTTCGCGCGCCTGCACGGCCAGATCTTCGCCCTGGATGCCGGCGGCCTGGCCGGCGCCGCCGCCTTGAGCGCGGGCCATACGCGGTGGCGCGGCCACGGCAGTGGCGACGATCAAGAAGCCGAGTGCGGCAACGATGCGGCGCTTCACGCTGGCCACTGTAGGCAAAGGGGTCATCGGCATGGTCGCGAATTTAGCGGTGAATGTGGCGCATCTCCGGCGTTTGGCTTGGCAACACAGGCGGCCTGTGGTCGCGGCGCCGCGGGCCTGCGCCGGCAGCGGGCCGATCTCGGCCTGTGTCTGTGCAGCCTCTTGCAGCAACCAACGTTCGAAGGCGGCCAGCGGTGCACGTTCCTTGCGTGCAGGAAAACGTGCGCCTGCTCGTCAACGTGTTGCTCGAGCGCCGCGATCTGATCGAGCCCTTTGGCCTTTGCGGGCGGGTGACCTCGCCGTTCTCCTGCTGGCTAGTAAGCCAGCAATTCAAGGCCATGGTCGACGAAGGCCCCGCTCATGCGGTGGCGGCGTGGCGCTGCCGTGCGCAGCGGTGTTGCCGCAGAGCCGACAATAGCGCGATGTCGCTTCCGTTGCCATCCTTCGAGCCCTCCCGCGACAAGAAGACGCTGCGTCGGCAGTTGCAGGCCGAGCGCCAGGGCCTGCTCGACCGCCATCAGCGCTCGGTGCAGTTGCAGGAGGTGCTGCGCGTGTGGCTGGTGGCGCGCAGCGAGTCGAGCATAGGCGCCTATTGGCCCATCAAAGGCGAGTTCGATGCACTGCCGGCGCTCTACCGCTGGAGTGAGGCGCACGACCACCGGCGCATCGGCCTGCCGGTGATGGACCGCGAAACCAAGCAGCTGCGCTTCCACGTCTGGTACCCGGGCTGCCCGATGGAGGAAGACGCCTACGGCATCCCCAAGCCCAAGGACACCGAGGCCTTTCACCCCGAGCTTCTGCTCGTGCCCTGCGTGGGCTACGGCCCGCGCGGGCTGCGCCTGGGCTACGGCGGAGGTTTTTACGATCGCACGCTGGCGCAGTTGCAGCCGCGCCCGGCGACGGTGGGTGTGGCCTACTCCCAGGGGTTCGTGCCTTGGCTCGACGCCGAACCGCACGACGTGCCCCTGGACGTCATCCTCACCGACGAAGGTGCCGCCTGGGACCACGCGCGCTGACGACGATTCGGGACGGCAAGGGACAGGGAGCCTCAGCTCCCCGCTCCCCCCAGTGGCCGCCGCCGATCCGGCTCTGCCGGTCCGCCAGCGGCGCCCCCTTGAGGAGGAAGCGCCAAAGGCGCTTCGGAGGTGGTCCAAATCATCCGCGCTTGGCCACGAGCGTGAGGATGTCATAGCTCGCCACCACCTCGCCGAGCTGGTTGGTGACTTCCACATCCCACGCCACCACACCCTGGCCGACACCGTCGGGCCCCTTCTTGCGGCGATCGATCTTGCGCTTGGCGGTGAGCCGCGCCTGGATGGTGTCGCCGATGCCGACCGGCTTCACGAAGCGCAGCGTGTCCAGCCCATAGTTGGCCAGCACGGGGCCCTGCGCCGGGCTCACGAAGAGGCCGGCCGCAGCGCTGAGCACGAAGTAGCCGTGCGCGATGCGCCTGCCGAACGGCGACTTGGCCGCGGCCACCTCGTCGAAGTGCATGTAGAAGAAGTCGCCGCTGATGCCGCCGAAGGCCACGATGTCGGCCTCGCCCACTGTGCGGCGGTGCGTGAGCAGGCTCTCGCCGATCTGCAGGTCTTCGAAGTGGCGGCGGAAGGGGTGGATCTCGGTCTCGATCAGCTTCGCACCACGCACGAACTCGCCGGTCACGGCGGCCAGCATCGTGGGCGAGCCCTGCACGGCCGTGCGCTGCAAGTAGTGCCTCACCGCGCGCAGTCCGCCGAGCTCCTCGCCACCGCCGGCGCGGCCCGGGCCGCCGTGTTTGAGCACCGGCAGCGGCGAGCCATGGCCGGTGGATTCGACCGCGGCTTCGCGGTCGAGCACGAGGATGCGGCCGTGCAGCGCCGCCAGCTGCGGCACCACATGCGCCGCGGTGGTGGGATCCCTGGTGATCAGCGTGCCCACCAGGCTGCCGCGGCCGCGCGCGGCCAGCGCCATCGCCTCGTCGATATCGTCGTAGGGCATGAGCGTGCTCACGGGCCCGAAGGCCTCGACATCGTGCACCACCGCGTTGGCCAGCGGCTTGCGGCACAGCAGCAGGGTCGGGGCGAAGAACGAACCCTGACCCACACCTTCGCCCTGCGGCTTGAAACCGTCGCGCTCGCCGAAGATCACCTCGTTGCCGGCCGCGAGCGCGGCCACACGCTCGGCCACGTCGCCTTGTTGTGCCTTCGAGGCCAAGGCGCCCATGCGAACCGTCTCCAATGCGGGGTCGCCCACCACCACCTTGGCCAGGCGCTCGCGCAAGCGGCTTGCCACCGCATCGAGCCGGCTGCGCGGCACGATGGCGCGCCGGATGGCGGTGCACTTCTGGCCCGCCTTCACCGTCATCTCGCGCGCCACCTCCTTGATGAAGAGGTCGAACTCCTCATCGCCCTCGGCGACGTCGGGCGCGAGGATCGCGCAGTTGAGCGAGTCGGCCTCGGCATTGAAGGGCACCGAGCGGCGCACCAGGTTTGCATTCGTGCGCAGCCGGGCCGCCGTATCGGCGCTGCCGGTGAAGGTGATCACATCGCTCTCCTCCAACCGGTCGAGCAGGTCGCCCGTGCCGCCGATGATCAATTGCAGCGCGCCCTCCGGCAACAACCCCGAAGCGAGCATCAGCCGCACGCAGGCTTCGGTGAGGTAGCTGGTCGCGGTGGCCGGTTTCGCGATCGTGGGCATGCCGGCGAGAAAGGTCGGCGCGAACTTCTCGAGCAGCCCCCAGACCGGGAAGTTGAAGGCATTGATGTGCACCGCCACGCCGCGTCGCGGCACCAGGATGTGCGTGCCCGCGAAGCCGCCCTTCTTGCCCAGCGCCAGCGCCGGCCCCTCGTGCACCATGTTGCCCGAGGGCAGCTCGTTGACCCCCACGCTGGCGTAGGCGAAGAGCGTGCCCGTGCCGCCTTCGATATCGATCCAGCCATCGTTGCGCGTGGCCCCGGTGTGCGCGGAGATGGCATACAGCTCCTCCTTGCGTTCGCCGAGGAACTTTGCGAGCGCCTTCAGCCGCTCGGCGCGTTCCTGGAAATCGAGCGCGAGCAGCGCCGGTACGCCGCGCCTGCGCGCGTGGTCGAGCGCCTCGGCAAAGTCGGGCGCTTCGGCGTGGGTGTGCGCGACGGCACGGCCGTTGATGGCCGAGTGCAGCGCCTGGGCGGGCAACTGGCCGACCCAGCGTCCGGCGATATGGCTTTGAAGCACAGGGCTCTGCAAAGCGGGGCTTGGTTGGGCTGGGCTCACGCGGCGGTCTCTCCCACGAAGAAGAAGGGCGGTGCGACATGACGAAGTGTCGCACCGCCCCTGCGGCGTGGACCGGGTGCGCGGAATGCCGGATGTCTGCGGTGCAAGCCGGATAGAGAATGAGAACGGTGCGAGGAGTGAATGCCATGTCCGATGTGCGGCGCAGTGCCCTGGGCAAGGGGTTGCTGGCGCTGCTGTACCTGGGCGCCGCCGCCATCGGCGTGGGCAGCGCCTGGGTCGTGCTCACCCAGGCCGCAGGCATGGGCCGCGCGGCCGGGCCCTGGCATGTGAGCCTGCTGGCCGGCAGTGCCGATGCCGACGCCCACACGCGGGCCCGCGTGGCACTGGGTGGGTTGCTCGCGTTGAACCGCGAAGAGACGATGTACTACTTGGCCCAGGTCGATTCGCAAGGGCGGCCGCTGCGTTCGCGCTGCACCTATCGCGTGAGTGGCGTGCCGCCCGCCGCACGATGGTGGAGCGTGACGGCCTATGCCGGCGACTTCTACCTCTTCCCCGACGAGGCACACCGCTACAGTGTGAACGGGCTCAATGCGCGGCTCGACGCCGAGGGTCGCTTCGCCTTGGTCACTGCCCCGGCCGAGCCACCCGCCGCCCAACGCGCCGGCGCGCCCTGGTTGCCCACGCCGGGTGACCGCGGCCTCGTCTTCACGCTGCGGATCTACAACCCCGGCCCCGCCCTTGTGGCCGCGCCGGGCGCACTCGTGCCGCCGCTCATCGAGCGCTTGGCGGGAGCGCCGGCATGCTGACGGTGAAAAGGCGCTGGGTGGCGCACGCGTTGGGCGCGCTGGCGCTGGCCCTGGCCTGCCATGCACTCACGGTGTGGGCGCTGCCGCGGGTGATCATGCAACGCGTCATGGGGGGCCCGGCGGGCATCGAGCGCGCGGGCGACGTCTTCCTGCCGCCGATGACCGACCATCACCAGCGCCGCATCGTGATGCCGAGCCCCGACCTGCTGTATGCGCTGTGTTTGTTCGACCTGCGTGAGCGGGCCCTGCGCATCCGTGCCGAGCCCAAGCTCGCGCGCTACTGGTCGATCGCGCTGTACGCCGCGAACTCCGACAACTTCTTCGTGCTCAACGACCGCCAGGCGGCGGGCGCCCCGGTCGACCTCGTGCTGACGGCCCCCGGCATGACGACTCCGCAACTGCCCGCCGGTGTGAGGCGGGTCACGGCCCCCGGCACAAGGGGTCTGTTGCTGATGCGCGTGCTGGTGGGCGACTACGCGGCCGAACGCGAGGCGGTGGAGGCAGCGCGGCGTACGCTGAAATGCGAGGCGTTCTGAGGCTGGGTCCTGGATGGCCCGACTCCAGTGGCCGGCTCACGCCCCGGGTCATTGAAGTTGGGGCGATGCGCGGATCACTCCGCAGCACAATCGCTGCATGAGCCGCATCAAGATCGTCGCGCTGCAGATGGTCTCCACGCCCGATGTGGGCCGCAACCGGGAAGAAGGCGAAGGCGTGGTCATCGCCACTCTCGGCGCGCAGCGCATCGCCGAGGTGCGCCGGCAACTGCCGGCGCAGCAGCACCGTCGCGGGATCTGAAGCGCCGATGGGCACGAGCACCGAGGGGCCTCAGCCCGCGGCCGGCGCCGCGCCGCACGCCCCGCCACCCGGCTGGCGCGAGACTCTCGCCCAATACCAGCGCTCGGACGATCGCATCGGCGCCTTGCAGCTTGCCAATACCGTGCTGCCCTATCTGGCGCTGCTGGCGGCGATGGTCGGGTCGCTGCGCGGGCCCTATGCGCTGACGCTGCTCCTGGCCGTGCCGAGCGCGGCCTTCCTGGCGCGCATCTTCGTGCTCTTCCACGATTGCGGCCATGGCAGCCTCTTCGCCAGCCGCAAAACCAACGACCGCGTCGGCCTGGTCCTGAGTCTGCTCGTGTGGGAGGCCTTCCACTACTGGCGGCACATCCACGCCGTGCACCATGCGACCTCGGGCCATCTCGGCCGCCGCGGCACCGGCGACTACGACACGCTGACGGTGAAGGAGTATCTGGCCCTGCCCCGGCCCAGGCGATTCGCCTACCGCGTTTCGCGCCACCCGGTCTTCCTGTTCCTGGTCCTGCCCAGCTTCAAGTTCACGCTCTACAACCGCCTCAGGCCGCGCCCGGCGCCACAGCCGGCCTGGCGCAGCGTGCCGATGACCAACCTGGCGCTGCTGGTGGTCTACGGCGCTGCGATGGCGATACTCGGCTGGCGCGAGCTGCTGCTGGTGCTGCTGCCGGTCTTCTGGCTGGCGAGCTTGTTCGGGCTGTGGCTGTTCTACGTGCAGCACCAGTTCGAGCAGGCTTACTGGGCGCCGCAGGGCCACTGGGACGGCTTTTCGGCGGCCCAGCACGGCAGCTCGTACTACAGGCTGCCGCCGCTCTTGAACTGGTTCACTGCCAGCATCGGCTACCACCATATCCACCACCTGTCGCCTCGCATCCCCAACTACCGCCTGGCGGATTGCCACCGCCGGGAGCCGAGGTTCCAGGGCGCACCGACGCTGACGATGAGGGGCAGTCTGCGCTCGCTGCGCTGCCACCTGTGGGATGAGGAGCAGCGCCGCATGGTGGCCTTCGCTACAGTCGCTCGCCCATGAGCGACCTGATCCCGGAAAGCACGCGCACCAGCGCCGGCACTCCCTTCGCGCCCGGCTCGCCGCAGGCCGCCGCGGCGCTTGCGCTGCTGGCGCGCGTGGCCGTCTTCCGCCAGTTCGACACGGACGACCTGGAGGCGCTGATCGGGCGCTCCAACGCGCTGCAGTTCACTCGTTATGCCGATGGCGCCGACATCGTGCGCGAAGGCGAGCCGGCGACGCGCCTTCTCGTGATGCGCGAGGGCGAGGCGCGCGTGCTCAAGCGCAGCGACGGCGGCGGCGAGCACGAGGTGAACCGGCTCGGCGCCGGCGACTGCATCGGCGAGCTGGCCCTGATCGATCCGGCACCGCGTTCGGCCACGGTGCGCGCCGCCGGGCCGGTGGAGGTGCTGGCGATCCCGATCAACGACCTGCTGGCGCTGGCCGCCGAGCGGCCCGGCTTCGCGCTCGGCCTGCTGGGCATGGCCCGCCTCATCGCCGAGCGGCTGCGCAACTCCACCTCGACGGCCGTGCACTCGCTGGAGCGCGCGCTCGTGGAGGAGCGCACGCGCAGCGCGATGGGCAAGTTCACCTTCACGCTCATCGTCACCTACTCGCTCTACACCTGGGTGCTGGGCACGGCGACGCAGGTCAAGCAGGTGCTCGGCCGCAGCGAACTGGTCACCTTGCCGGCGGTGCTGGTGACGGTGGGGATGCTGTTCTGGTTCATGCGCTCGTCGGGCTACCCGGCGGCCTTCTTCGGCATCACGCTCAAGCGCGCCGGCCGGCATGTGCTCGAAGCGCTGCTGCTGACGCTGCCGCTGATGGCGCTGGCGGTGGCACTCAAGTGGTGGATGGTGAACAACGTGGGCTCGATGCTCGGCCAGCCACTGATCCAGATGGCAGCGCCGGCTGCACCCGGGCTGCCGGCCAGCGCCTTCAACCTCTGGTTGGCGCTCGCCTACGTCCTGTTCGTGCCCTTGCAGGAACTGATTTACCGCGGCGGGCTGCAGGGCGCGCTGGAGCATTTCCTCACCGGCCCCTGGCGCCGGGCGCTGGCCATCATCGGTTCCAACATCATCTTCTCGGCGGCGCACCTGTACATCTCGCCCGGGCTGTCGGTGAGCGCCTTCGTCGCCGGGCTCTTCTGGGGCTGGCTCTACGCCCGGCAGCGCGGACTGGCCGGCGTATCGGTCTCGCACATGCTGCTGGGCTTCTTCGCCTTCGAGGTCGTCGACTTAGGCGTGCTGGAGTGATGCCGGGAAAGGCAAAGGGCAGCCCGGCGCAGCCGCGGCGAGCTTGCGCTCGATGATGCCGGCGGACATGCTGCCCAGATAGGCCGCGATGGTCTCGACGCGGATCTTCACCGATCCGGCGGGCTTGGTCGCATCGAGGTCCTGGGACGAGAAGAACAGCGTCCCCGAGCTCTCGACGATCTGCTGCACCGGCGTATAGGTCGGCTGGTCCATGCCGCATTCGTAGGACGACAGCCGCACCACGCAGGCCACCCAGGGCAAACGCGCAGCGAACTTGGCGCCCCACAGGATCTCGTTCGTATTGGCGCTGTACGACGAGGGCCAGACATCGGCGATGTCCAGCGGCGACTTCACGCGCCCGGCATCGAGGTCGGCGCGGAACATCCACTGCAGCAGCGCCTCGTCGGTGGGCAGGTATTGCGACCACAGCACCGGATAGCCGCAGCCCTGCAGGTCGACCTCGATCTCGTGGCCGATGCCCGGATCCATGTGGTACGGGCGCGCCAGCACCAGCAGGCAGGGGCGGTTGTCGCGCGCGCACTGCTCGAGGATCTCGAGCGAGCGCCTGCGCATGCGCGCGCCGAAATCGGCCAATGCGCGCTGGCCGGCCTGCACCGCGCGCAAGGTCTCGGCGGCGCCGAGGCCGGGAAGGGCATCCTTCAGCGCCGCATGCAGCTGCCGCGCCGCGAGCAGCGGCTCGTCCAGGTTCACCAGCGGCGCAACGCAGTGCACACCATGCTCGGCAAAGGCATCGCCGCTGCGCACGAAGCCGGCGCGGATATTCTCGGGCGCCGCCATCACGCGCGGACAGCTCAGCGAGGCCATCACATGCCCGCCCAGGAACGACGGCAGCGCGGCGATCATCGGCGTGAGCAGGATGTCGATCGGGCGCTTCTCGCGCGCCAGCAGTTCGCCGTAGTGGCCCGACATGCACTTCACCGGATAGCAGCAATCCACCGTGCCGCGGCCCATGCCGAATTCGCGGCCCTGCGCGTCGGAGGTATCGGACGAAAACTCGATGCGTCGCGGATCGATGCCCAGCGCGACGAGGAAGCCGACCCAGAACTGATGCGTGGACCACAGGTTGAGCGTGCGCGGCAAACCCAGGCGCAGCAACTCGCGCGGCTTGGGCGCCTTGGCCTGCTTGGCCGAAGTTGGCGGCGAGGCCTGCGCTCCCGCCGCACCGCCCTCAGGCGATGTCGGCGCCGACGCGGGGCGGCTTGAAGGCCTGGTCGCGAACCATTTGAGCAATGTTGGGGTGGGCATGCCTGACGCTTTCGAGCTCGGCCTTGACGATCTTCATCTCGTCGATATCTTCCAGCAGCCCCTTGGGGCAGGTGTTGCCGCTGATGACGCGCGTCCAGCCCGCTTCCAGCGGCACCTTGCTCCAGGGCCGGCCGCGCCCGCCTTCGAGCTTCACGTCGATGAAGGTGCGCCGGCAATTTACCGCGCACCAGTGGCACACCGTGGCCTCGCTCGTGATGCTGACATGCTCGAGCCGCTCGATGGCGTCGTAGCCGCGAAAGCGCGTGGCCGGGCCGGGCTCGCCGGTCTTGCGCGCCGAACGTTGCTCCCGTGCGGCCAGCGCCGCGCCGATGGCGCCGGCCTCGCCGCAGTGCGGGTGCACCACCACTTCGGCATCGGGCACCTTGACGCGGATGAAGTCGACTTGCGCCTTCACCACCGCCAGATTGCGGTGCGTGCCGCCTTGCAGCACGAATTTTCGGCCCGCCGCGGCCAGGTTCTGCAGCTGGCCGGCATAGACCCAGACGTTGAGCGGCAGCACCGCCGCCAGCGAGGCCATGATCTCCTCGGCCGACCAGCCCTTGCGCTGCTGGTTGACGATGTCGGACTGCAGGAACACGCCGCAGCCCATCGCCAGCGCCGGCATCGTGCGTGCCTTGAAGGCGCGTTCCGCATATTCGCCGAGCGGCACGTCGTAGCGCTCGGCCACGCCCTGCAGGAAGGCGCCGTTGCCCGACGAGCATTGCGAATTCAGCCGGAAGTCCGACACCGTGCCCTGGCGCAGGATCATGATCTTCACGTCGCAGCCGCCGACGTCGCAGATCACGTCGGCGTCGGGGAAGAAGTGCAGCGCCGCGGTGGCATGCGCGACGGTTTCGACGACGCTCACATCGGCGCCGACGATGTCGCGCAACAGGTCCTTGCCGTAGCCGGTGATGCCCAGGCCATCAATGTGCTCGAAGCCGCTGCCGCGCGCCTGGCGCATCAGCGCCTTGGCATCCTCGATCGGGTTGCCGGCCGAGGGTTCATAACAACTGGCCAGCAGCCGCGCCTCGCCGTCCAGCACCACCGCCTTGGCCGTGGTGCTGCCGAAATCGCAGCCGAGGAAGATGGCGCCGGTCGCGGTGTGCGCCTTGGCAGCCGAGGCGGTCGACGCGGCCTGTGCGCAGGCCGAGGCGTCGGCCCCCCGTACCGGCGGCCCGTAGACCCGCATGAACGACTGCAATTCGTCAGCATCGCGCACCAGGCCGCCGGCGCCTTCGCGCGCCTTGTGTTCCCACTGCCCCTTGTCGATCCAGTGCTGCAGCGCTTCGGTGCCGGCATAGACACCGGCAGTCGGCGGCTCGCCATCGGCCACGGCCACGCAGCCCAGGCAGGCGTAGTACAGCGCCTGCCGCGGCACCTGCACCGGGTCGATGCCGGCGGGTACCTCGACGCCGCGCTCGGCCCACAACTCGTGCAGGTGATGCCGCCAGGCCTCCTGCAGGCCGGTGAAGAACAAGTTCGGCCCGCCCAGCAGCAGCACGCCGGGCATCGGCACGTTGCCCTTGGTCAGCGTGGCATCGCAAAAAGCTTGCCGTTGTCGGGGCCGACCCGCCCGCGGCCGCCTGCCGGCCGGCTCTGTGCCCGCGCCTTGTATCCTCGCGCCCGCCCCCCCACACGAGCGCGGAGTGCCGATGCGGGTGCAGCTTTGCTGACGACCGTCTTGACCCTGCTGCTGCAGGTACTGCGCCGCCTGGGTTGGCCGCGGGCTTTGGCACGCTTGAGCGCGGGCGAAGCGCGGGGCTATGCCGCGGGCATCGCCTACATGCTGCAGGCGCGGGCGTGGACGCTCCTGCGGCGTGAGCCCGGCTGGCCGGCGGTGCACCGCGCCTGGTGCGCCGCCGAGGGCGATCTGGCGCTGCGCGATGCCCTCGCCGGCCGTCTGCAGACCTCGGACCGGGTCGAGCTCATCGCCGACGGCGCCACCGGCTTCGCCAGGCGCGAGGCGCTCTATGCGGGCGCAACCCGCTCGATCGATATCGCCAGCTACTACCTGCAGTCCGACGATACCGGCCGCGCCACCGTGCGCGCGCTCGCCGCTTGCGTGCAGCGCGGCGTACGCGTGCGCCTGCTGGTCGACCGCTTCATGACCTTCAAGAAGACGCGCGAGGTGCCCGGCATGGCCGCGCTGCTGGCCGAGCTGCAGGCGGGCGGCATCGAGCTCGCCCAGTGGCACGATCCGAAGCGGCCCTACGACAGCAACCACCGCAAGATGATCGTCGTCGATGGCGCCCAGGCGCTGGTGGGCGGGCGCAACTTCGCCGACCACTACCGCGGTGACGCCTGGCGCGATGTCGACCTGGTGCTGCAAGGGCCATCGGCGGCACCGCTGGCCGAGGTGTTCGAGGCGGTCTGGGCCGGGGCCACGCGCGGCGGCGACGGCGCGCATACGGTCGCTCCCTGGCTGGACCATGTGCCGGCCGGCATCCTGGCCGACCCGATGCTGCGCTTCGTGCTGGCCGCGGTGGGCGCGGCGCAAGAGCGGGTCGAGCTGGAGCTGGCCTACTTCGTCGCCCACGACCCGCTGTGCGAGGCGCTGGCGCGCGCGGCGCGGCGCGGTGTGCGGGTGCGGCTGCTGACCAATTCCGCAGAGTCCAACGACCTGCCGTTTGCCACCTGGACCGCCTACGAAGGCATGCGCCGCCTGCTCGAGGCCAGCGGCAGCGTGCACGCCCGCCGCGGCGTGGGTCGCACGCTGCACTGCAAATACGTGGTGGTGGATGCCCAGTGGCTGAGCTTCGGCAGCCACAACCTGGACTACTTCTCGCCACGCTTGTGCTGCGAGACCAACCTCGTCGTGCGCGATGCGGGCCTGGCCACGCTGCTGCTCGAATTCTTCGAGTCCGGCTGGACCGAGGCCGCGCCGCTCGAGCTCGACGAGGTGCGGCGCTGGTTGTTGGGGGCCGGTGCGCAGCGGCTGTTCGACCGCGCCTTCCGCGACTTTCAGTGAGCGCGCCTTCGCGCCCTGCCTCGAGCGACGGTCAGCGACGGTCAGCGACGATGAGCCACGATGAACCCCCCGCGGCGCGCGGCGCCGTGGCGCTGCTTGTCGGCGCCGCACTGAGCGGCTTCGACGCCGGCGCCGTGGGCTTCGTGCTGCCGGCGCTGCGCGCGGCCACCGGCGCCGACGCGCAGACCGCATCCTGGCTGGTATCGGTGTACGTGGTGGGCATGCTCGTGGCCATCCCGCTGACGGGCGGTGCGGCGGCACGGTTCGGGGCGCAGAGGCTCTTCCGCGGCTGCGTCTTGCTCGCGGCTGCCGGCGCCTTGCTGGCGCTCAGCTCCGACGGCATGGCCGCACTGCTCGTGGCGCGCATGCTGCAGGGCCTGGGCCAAGGGCCGATGCTGCCGCTGGCGGCGACGCTGGTCGCGCAGCGGTGGCCCATCGGCCGCCAGGGAAGGCTGGTGGGTGCGCTGTCGCTGGCCTACGGCGGGGCCTTCCTGGCCGCCACGGTGGTCACGCCGATGCTGCTGCAGTGGGGCTGGCGTGCCACCTTCGTGCTGTCCTTCGTGGCTGCCGCGGTGTCCTGGGCGGGCTCGTTGCGCGGCAGCAGCGGCCCGGGTGAAAAGAGCGGGGACACCGGCCGGACCGCCGGCGAACCTGCTGGCGACCGCACCGGTCTTCGCGCACTGCTGAACCGCGAGATGATGGCCATCGCCGTGCTCTCGTTCGGCACGGGTGTGGGCCAGGCGGTGCTGGTGTGGTTTCCGACACTGGCCATCGCACGCCTGGGTGTGCCGACCAGCGCCACGTCATTGCTGATGCTGCCGCTGGTGGCCGGTGGCATCGCGGCCACACTGGCCATCACGGCCGTGCTCGACCGCGTAGGCGCACGCCCGCTGCTGGTGGCCGGTGCCCTGGCGACGCTTGGCGGCGTGCTGCTGGCGGTGGCGGCACCGGCCTCGCGCTGGGCCTTCATGGCCGGTGCCGGCGCGCTCGGCCTGGGCATCACGGGGCTGTGCGGCGGGCCGCTGCGCTACGCCGCGGCGCGCGCCGTGCCGAGCGCCGGCCAAGGGCTGGCGCAGAGTGCCGTGGCCCTGCTCACCAACCTCGGCCTGCTCGGCGGCAGCGTGCTGCTCGGCGCGCTGGCGGCCGGCGCGCGCAGCGAGTCGGCGGGCGTGGAGACGGCACTGCTCGCCAGCTGCGCCGTCATGGCGCTGAGCTTCGTGGCGTTGTTCGTGCTGCGCCCGCACCGCCCGGCGGGCGCCGCGATTGCCTAGTGCGGCGACGTGCGCCAGCGCCCGCCGAACATCAT
>JANNRI010000060.1:0-10578 GCA_031401195.1 Burkholderiales bacterium | reverse complement strand
CTGCGCCTCGCGCGAAACCTTCCGCACCAGCGCCTGGTCGGCGGGTGTCAACGCATCCCAGCTGCGCTTGGAGAAGACGAAGATCTCCGGAATGATCAGGTGCCCGGTCAGGCTGTAGACCTTGCTCACGGTGTAGTGGTTTTGCGCCAGCAGGGTCGGCGGGTTGTTCTCGGCACCGTCGACGACGCCGGTCTGCAGCGCGCCGAACAGTTCGTTGAATCCCATCGCCACACCGTTGCCGCCCATCGCGTTCATGGTTTCGACGAAGATCGGGTTGCCCATCATGCGGATCTTCATGCCCTTCAGGTCGGCGGGCTTGGTCACCGGCTTGTTCGAGTAGACGTTGCGCGTGCCGGCATCCATCCAGCCCAGCACCACCAGGCGCGACTGGGTGCTGGCGGTGACGCGCTCGAGCAGCTCCTGGCCGATCGGGCCGTCGATGACCTTGCGCATGTGCAGCTCGTCGCGGAAGATGAACGGCAGGTTGAAGACGTTCAGGTCATCGACCACCGGCCCCATCGCGCCGACCGAGATGCGCGCGATCTGCAGTGCGCCGACCTGGGCCTGTTCGATCATCTCCTTCTCGCCGCCGAGCTGCATCAGCGGGTACATCTGGATCTTGATGCGCCCCTTGGTGGCGGCGTCGAGCTTGTTGCCCATGCGCACGATCGCCTCCACCGTGGGGTAGCCGAGCGGGTGCACATCGGAGGCCTTCCACACGGTCTGTGCTTGCGCCACCAGCGGCGCACCGGTCCAGGCCGCCAGCGCGGTGCAGGCGGCGATCAGGGTTCTGCGAATGTGGTTCATCGAGATGTCTCCATGGTTTCGGGAGCGGGAGGGATGCCGAGGGTTCACTCGAACGGGCCCTGGGTGACAAAGACGCCGCCTTGATGCAGCGCCGCCGGGTCGGCGAGATTGATTGTTGGCTGGCGGCCTTCGACGGCGCCGCGGAATGTCTCGGAACTGTCGCGTGGGCGGTAGCCGACATGGCGCGCACGGGTGTTGTCCCACCAGGTGAGGCGGTTGTCGCTCATGCCGTAGATGACCGTGTGGCCCACCGCAGGCGCGGTGAGCGCGGCCACCACCAGGCGCTCGAGGTCGTCGTAACTCAGCCAGGTGGCGAGCATGCGGCGATCTCTCGGTTCGGGAAAGCTGGAGCCGATGCGCAGGCTCACGGTCTCCAAGCCGTAACGGTCGAAGTAGAACTGCGCCAGGTTCTCGCCGAAGGCCTTGCTCAGGCCGTAGTACCCGTCGGGCCTTGGCGGCATGGCCGGGTGGATGGTCTCGCTCTGCTTGTAGAAGCCGGTGACGTGGTTGCTGCTGGCGAAGACGATGCGCTTGGTGCCGGCGAGGCGCGCGGCTTCATATACGTGGTAGCTGCCCACGATGTTGGCCGGCAGGATGGTCTCGAAAGCATGTTCGGTGGAGACGCCGCCCAGGTGCACCACCGCATCCACGCCGTGCAGCAAGCGGATCACTGCGGCCTTGTCGGCAAGGTCGGCCTGCATCACCTCCTCGCCTGTGGCCGCAGCGCCCAGCTCGGCGATATCGCTCGCGCGCAGCGTGTGGCACACCACCTTCAGGCGCGGACGCAGCACACGGCCGAGGTCGCCGGCGGCGCCGGTGAGCAGCAGCCGGCCCAGGCGCAGGCCGGTTTCGGGGTGGGGATTCATTCGGTCAGACAAAACGGGAAAGGGGGAGGGGGAAGGGGGAAGGCGGGCCACGCGCCCGCGATCAGGGCCGACGGCCTTGCGCACAGTGATCAGTTGTCATACAACCATGCTAGCCCGTGTCCATGCGAAGTCAAGCCATCCACCGCCCCTTGCGACCCGCGAAGAAACCCGCATCCCTGCGAGGCCCTGCGGTGGGCAAGCGCTCGGCGCCCCTGTCGGCGGCGGCGGCGGCGTCGGCGCCGGCCTCTGCACCGGCCTCTGCGCCGAAGCCTGGCGTCGTTCGCGGCACCGTGCCTGCCCGCAATGGCAGCACGGGTGCCGCCACGGCGCGCCGGCGGCCGCGCGGGCTCGCGCACGAGCTCGTGGCGGCGCTCGGCGAGCGCATCCGCCGCGGCACGCTGGCGCCGGGCGACAAGCTGCCGACCGAGGCCGCCGTGATGGACGATTTCGGCGTCAGCCGCACCGTGGTGCGCGAGGCCCTGTCCAAGCTGCAGGCGGCGGGTCTGGTGGAGACGCGCCACGGCGTCGGCACGTTTGTGATCGGCGCCGATGGCCGCGCGACCTTCCGCATCGCGCCTGAGCAGATGGCAACGCTGCAGGATGTGATTGCGGTGCTGGAGCTGCGCATCGGCGTCGAAACCGAGTCTGCCGGCCTGGCTGCGCAGCGGCGCAGCAAAGCGCATCTGGCGGCGATGCGCTCGGCGCTCGCCGCCTTCGCGCGTGCAATCGAGGCCGGCGAGGACGCGGTGGTGGCCGACTTCCAGTTTCACCATGAGATCGCCAAGGCCACCTGCAACGGGCACTTCGCCGAATTGCTGGGTATGTTGGGCGTGAAGATCATCCCGCGCGCGCGCCTCGATCCAGCGTTGACGATGAACCCCGAGCGCCTGGCCTACCTGCGGCGCGTGCATGGCGAGCACGAGAGCATCTACGACGCCATCGCCGCCGGCGATGCCGACGCGGCGCGTGCGGCCATGCGCACCCACCTGGCCAACAGCCGCGAGCGTCGGCGCCGCGAGGCGCCGGCGCCGTCGGCACGGTTTTCCGGCCGACGGGTTGTACGATGACCGCGTCTCTTCAACCCATCCCGTCGGGCGCGGGCAACAGACCCTCGACCTGCGCACCACCATCCACGCCCCGACTGCACCACCCACTTCGAGGACACGACACCATGAGAGAAAACCGCCTGCGCACCCTGTGGGCCGCTGACAAGCCTGCGCTGAACGGCTGGCTGGCCATCCCCAACAGCTACGCTGCCGAGGTGATGGCGCACCAGGGCTGGGACACGCTCACCGTCGACCTGCAGCATGGCGTGATCGACTACGCCGCCATGGTGACGATGCTGCAGGCCATCAGCACGACCGCCACGGTACCCATCGTGCGCGTGCCGTGGCTGGAGCCGGGCATCATCATGAAGAGCCTCGATGCCGGCGCCTACGGCGTCATCTGCCCGATGGTCAACACGCGCGACGACGCGGCGCGGCTCGTGGCTTACACGCACTACGCGCCCAAAGGCACGCGCAGCTTCGGGCCCATCCGCGCCGCGATGTACGGCGGGGCCGACTACGCCAGCCGTGCCAACGACACCATCGTCGCTTTCGCCATGATCGAGACGGCGCAGGCACTGGACAACCTCGATGCCATTCTTTCCGTGGAGGGCCTGGATGCCATCTACATCGGCCCGTCCGACCTCTCGCTCGCGCTCGGCTGCAAGCCCGTGTTCGACGATGTCGAGCCGAAGGTGGCCGAGGCCATCAAACACATCTGCGCGAGTGCAAAGGCCCACGGTGTGCGGGCGGGTGTCCACAACGGGCGTGCCGACGTGGCGCTGGCGCGCATCGGCCTGGGTTTCAGGTTCGTCACGCTGAGTTCAGACGCTCGGATGTTGGCCAGCGGATCGCAGGAGTTGCTGGGGGCGATGGCCAGCGTGCGCTGAGAGACCACGCCACCTTCCGTTCAAGCGGCCACAGACTCCGCCAGCCGCCCCGCGCCAGCACCAAAGGCGTAGGCGTCCATGCCCAGATCACCGTAGATCACGCTGGCATGGATGCGCCGTGCAGGCGCTGCGCGCCCGCCAGCGCCCGCGGCCACGTACCACGGCAGCAGGTGTTCGTCCGTGGGGTGCATCAGCGCCGCGTGCGGCGCCTGGCGGCGGTAGTCGAAAAGCCTGTCCCAGTCTGCTTCACCGCCTCGTTGCTGAAACCATTCGCGAAATGCCGTGCTCTGCGGGGTCGCTTCGCCGTCGGCGTCACGCATGCCGCCGGCGAAGACGCGCCGCAGGTTGTGCGTGATACCGCCGCTGCCAACGATCAGCACCCCTTCGGCTGCCAGTGGCGCCAGCGCCTCACCCAGCGCGAACAGGCGCTCGGGCGCCCAGTCCGGTGGCCAGGCGAGTGGCAGCACGGGCACATCAGCGTCAGGAAACATGTAGCGCAAGGGCGTCCAGATGCCGTGATCCAGCCCACCATCGGGCACTACGTGGGCGGCGACGGTGTGCTCGGCAAGCAAGGCCGCCACGCGGGCCCCCAGCTCGGGCGCACCGGGAGCGTCATAACGCAGCGTGTACAGCTTCGGATCGAAACCACCGAAGTCGTAAACGGCCGCGTGGCGCGGCGCGGCCAGCAGTACGGGCTCCTGCATGAGACTGTGCGCGGATATGGCCACGATGGCTTTGGGGCGGCCGAACCCGCGTGCGATGGCCGGGCCCAGCGCCTGCATGAAGGCGCCGGCCTCGCGAGGCTCAAGTGCGGTCATCGGCGAGCCGTGGCTGACGAAGATCGGTGGCAGGACAGGGCCGGAGGTGGCTCGGTTCATAGCCGGATTGGAGCATTGCCGCAGCGGGCGGGCATTCAAGCGCCTTGCACGCTCGATTCGCCGCCACCCGCGCGCCCACATGCGGGCTGGGGCCTGGAACGCTGGGCGAGCGGATATCGGCTACCCTGAGTTCACGTCGCCCCACGAAGGATCCCCGTGAACCCACAAATTGGCCCGAACGGCCTACCGCAGCGTGCGCAGGCACTCCGCCCAACGGGCATGGCTGCGCTCGCCTGGCGGCAGACCCTACGCGACCTGCGTGCCGGCGAATTGCGCTTGCTCGGCGTCGCCGTGGTGCTCGCGGTGGCCGCGCTCACCGCGGTGGGGTTCTTCGCCGACCGTCTGGCCCATGGCCTGCAGCGTGACGCCCGCCAGCTGATTGGCGGTGACGCGGTGGTGGCCAGCGACCGGCCCGCGCCGCCCGACCTCAAGGCCAAGGCGCAGGCACTCGGGCTCGAGGCCGCGCAGACGGTGGAGTTCCCGAGCATGGGCCGCGCCAACGAGGCGCAAGGAGGCGCCACGCGGCTGGTCTCGGTGAAAGCGGTGACGGCGGGCTACCCGTTGCGGGGGCGCCTGCAGGTGCGCGATGCCCAGGACGGCCCGGTGCGCGTAGTCGCCGAGACCCCGGTCGCGGGCACCGTGTGGGTGGACGCGCCGCTGCTCGACGCCTTGCAGCTGCGCCTGGGCGACATGCTGCTGCTGGGCGACGCCTCGCTGAAGATCACGCGCCTGATCGTCGTCGAGCCCGACCGCGGCGCCGGCTTCATGGCCTTCGCGCCTCGGGTGCTGATGGCCGAGAGTGACCTGCCCGCCACGGCGCTCATCCAGCCTGCCAGCCGCGTGACCTACCGCTTGGCCGTGGCCGCACCGGGCGATGTCTCGCGGGGCGATGCGGCGGTGCGCGAGTTCGTGCGCCATGCCGAGGAGCGCATCAAGGCCGTGCCGCTGCGCGGCGCGCGGGTCGATGCGTTCTCCAGCGGGCGGCCGGAAATGCGGCAGACGCTGGACCGCGCCGAGAAGTTCCTCAACCTCGTGGCGCTGCTGTCGGCGCTGCTGTCGGCGGTGGCGGTGGGCATCGCGGCGCGCGACTTCGCGCAGCGCCACCTCGACGACTGCGCCATGCTCCGCGTGCTGGGTCTGTCGCAGCGGCGCATCGCGGGGGCCTACGCGCTGGAGTTCGGGCTCCTCGGCCTGGTGGCCAGCGCCATAGGCGTGGCGCTGGGGTTCGCGGTGCACTTCGTATTCGTGCTGCTGCTGGCGGGGTTGCTCGACGCGCAGTTGCCGGCGGCCAGCCTGTGGCCGGCGCTGCTCGGGCTGGGCGTGGGGCTCACGCTGCTGGTGGCGTTCGGGCTGCCGCCGGTGCTACAGCTGGCGCGTGTGCCGCCGCTGCGGGTGATCCGGCGCGATGTCGGCGGGCTCAAGGCGGGATCGCTCCTGGTGCTGGCGGCGGGCACGGCCGGTTTCGTGGCGCTGTTGATGGCGGTCTCGGCCGACAGCAAGCTCGGGCTCATCGCGGTGGGAGGCTTCGCGGCCGCGGTCGCGCTGTTCGCATTGCTCGGTTGGCTGGCGGTGCGGCTGCTGCAACTTGCCGTGCCCGAGGCGCACGCGCCGCGCTGGCTGGTCCTGGCCACGCGCCAGGTGGCGGCGCGGCCGGCGTTTGCGGTGCTGCAGATCGCGTCATTGGCGGTGGGGCTGCTGGCGCTGGTGCTGCTGGTATTGCTGCGCACCGACCTCATCGCGAGCTGGCGCCGCGCGACGCCGGCCGATGCGCCCAACCGTTTCGTCGTCAACGTGCAGCCCGATCAGGGCCAGGCGTTCAAGCGCACGCTGGAGCAAGCCGGCGTCAAGCGATACGACTGGTACCCCATGATCCGCGGCCGGCTGGTGGCGATCAATGAACGCAACGTCGCCGCCGCCGACTTCGCAGACGAACGCACCGCGCGCCTCGTGGAACGCGAATTCAACCTCAGCCACAGTGCCACGTTGCCGGCACACAACCCCGTGAGCGCCGGCCAGTGGGTGGCCGACGAGCCCGACGCCATCTCGATCGAGGAGGGCCTGGCGCAGACGCTTGCGCTCAAGCTCGGTGACACGCTCACCTTCGACATCGCGGGGCGGCGCGTGAGCGCCCGCATCACCAGCCTGCGCAAGGTGGATTGGGGTTCGTTCCGCGTCAACTTCTTCGCCCTCTTCCCCGCCACCCAGATGCCCGGGCTGCCGATCAGCTACATCAGCGCCTTCCGCGCGCCGCCGGTGGCGGGTTTCGACAACGCGCTCTCGCGCGGGTTTCCCAACATCACCAACATCGACGTCTCGGCCAGCATCGCCCAGGTGCAGCGGGTGCTCGACCAGGTCATCCGCGCCATCGAATTCCTGTTCGGCTTCACGCTGGCGGCAGGGCTGGTGGTGCTCTTCGCTGCGGTGACCGCCACGCGCGAGGCACGCTCGCGCGAGTTCGCGGTGATGCGCGCCATGGGCGCCAGCGCCAGGCTGTTGCGCCAGGTGCAGCGTGCCGAGTTGCTCGGCGTGGGTGCGCTGGCCGGTGCGCTGGCCTCGGTGGCGGCGTTGGTGGTGGGTTGGCTGCTCGCGCGTTATGCCTTCGAGTTCAGCTGGACGCCCGCGCCTTGGGTGCCACTGGCCGGTGCCGCGGCCGGAGCGGTGCTCGCCCTGTCCGCGGGCTGGTGGGGGCTGCGCGAGGTGCTGGCGCGGCCCGTGCTGGAAACGCTGCGCCGGGTCGGGGCGGTGTGACCGGCGCAGATCGACGATGGGCACGATCACGCCGCGCAGGCGCGGCCGCTGCCGCTGATGGTCTTGACGGTGTCCTCGGCGCTGTCGATGACGAGTTCGCCCACCAGGTTGATGAGAGCAGCTTCTTGGTCAGGCCAATGCCATCCAGGCGCGGGCCTTGAAACATTGAGCCGAACTTGGGTCGGAATGCCGCCCATTTCCCGGCCGTGAGGGCCACCTTGGCGCACCTGCTTTGTCATACTGCCCGCCATGCGCGGCACGATTGCCCCACCCTCCCGGCGGACCCAGGCCTGCCGCCTGCTACACCTTGAGGATTCGGAACTCGACCACTCGCTGGCCCTGGCTTACCTCGACCGCGCCGGCGTGCGGGTGAAACCGCGGCGCGTGGAGAGCCGTGACGAATTCACGCGCGCGTTGGCCGAACCCTGGGACGTCGTGCTGTCGGACTTCAACCTGCCCGGCTATTCGGGCCTGCAGGCGTTGATCGACTTGCGCCAGAGCGGCCTGGAGCTGCCCTTCATCCTGGTCTCGGGCCAGATCGGCGAAGACACCGCGGTGGAAGCCATGCGCAATGGCGCCAGCGACTACCTGCTGAAGAACAACCTCGCGCGCCTGGCGCCGGCGGTGGAGCACGCCATGGCGGCCAACGAGGCACGCCGCGCGCGCGCCGAGGCCGACCGCCAGCTGGCCGCGTCGCGCCAGCGGCTGTCGGAGTTGGCGCAGCATCTGCAGACCAGCGTCGAGAGCGAGCGCCACGCCATCGCGCGCGAGATCCACGACGATGTCGGTGGCTCACTCACTGCGCTGCGCTTCGAGCTCGACTGGGTGCGCCGCCACAGCGCCGAGCGCGGTGTGCAGCAACGCATGGTCACCGCCCTCGAACTGCTGACGAATGCCACGCAAGCGAGCCAGCGCATCATGCAGAACCTGCGCCCGGCCATACTCGAGCAAGGGCTGGCGGCGGCGTTGCAGTGGATGGCCAGCGGATTCGAGAAGCGCACGGGCGTGAGTTGCAGCTTTCGCACCAGCCACGAGCGCATGACGTTGCCGCCGATGGTGCCGCTGGCGGCCTACCGCACGGCGCAGGAGGCTCTCACCAACGTCAGCAAGCATGCCGGCGCGACGCGGGTGACGATGGATCTTTCGCTTGGGCGTGGCGTGTTGTCGCTGGAGATCAGCGACGACGGGCGCGGCGTCGCGCAGGCCGACCTGGCCAAGGCGCAGAGCTTCGGCATCCGCGGCTTGCACGAGCGTGCCTCGACCGTGGGCGGCTGGGTGGAGCTGAGCAGCGGTGGCGAGGGGCCTTACGGTATCGGTCGCGGCACCACGCTCATTCTCTCGGTGCCGGTGCAGTCACCGGAAGACACTGGCACCGGCAGCCGCGGCCAGCCCGACGATGCAGAGGAGCAGGTTTGGTCGACGCGGTACTGATGTTTCCCCGAAGCAGCTTGGCAAGCACCCCACGATGATCGATGTCATTCTTTGCGACGACCATGCGCTCATCCGGCGCGGCATCCGCGACACACTTTGCGATGCCAGCGACATCCGGGTCGTCGGCGAGGCCTGTGACTACGGCGAACTGCGCACACTGATGCGCAGCCTCGGCACCGGCCGCGCCGCGCCCTGCGACGTGCTGGTGCTGGACATCAACCTGCCCGGGCGCAGCGGGCTCGACGCCTTGCAGGCCTTGAAGGACGAGGGCTCACCGGTGAAGGTGCTGGTGGTCAGCATGTACCCCGAAGACCAGTACGCGTTGCGCGCGCTGCGCGCCGGCGCCTACGGCTACGTGAACAAGGGCGGTGAGCCGCAGACCATCGTGCAGGCGGTGCGGCAGGTGGCCACCGGACGCAAGTACGTGACGCCTGAGATCGCGCAGATGCTGGTGGAAAACCTCAACGCGCCCGAGGTGGAGAACCGGCACCAGACGCTTTCCAACCGCGAGATGGAGACGCTGGTGCTCATCGCCAGCGGCAAGCGCTTGGCCGACATCGCCGAGAAGCTGGCGCTGAGCCCGAAGACGGTGTCGGTGTACCGTGCCCGCGTGCTCGAGAAACTTCAGCTGAGCAACAACGCCGAACTCACGGTCTACGCCATCCGCCATGGGTTGGTGGGGCAGTGAGGTCCGGCCGGCTTTGAACGAAGCCGTGGGCATGGCTGGCATCGGCGAAGAGGCCATCGTGGCAGCGCGGCGCGGTGGGCGCGAGTGGCTCTCGCTGGCGCTGCTGGAGGCGCGCAACGAGTTGCTGGCGCGACTGGCGCTGTCGCTGCCCGGGGGGCCGGGCGCGGATGGGGAGAAAGGCGAGGGGCCTGGCGAGGGGACAACAGGTGCGCCCGAACGCAAGACACTGCGAATCCAGGCCGCCGACTCGATGCACCAGGCTCGGGCCGACCCGCCGCGCCTGGCCGCGCGTGCCGGTTGGTTCCAGGAATGGTGGCTGGCTCGCCATGTGCAGCACGCGCGTGGCGAAGCGGCCGATGCGGCATCGCCGAGGCTGCCCGGCATCGAGCCGCGCGCCGAGGGTTGGCTGCGCCGCGCCCGGGCCGACGAGGCCGATGCCATCCGGCACTACCTCGGTCAGACGCTGGAGCAGACGCTGGACCTGCTGGCCAACGCCGCGGACGACGACACGGGGCTGTACTTCTTTCGCCTTGCGCTGCACCACGACGACCGGATCGCCGAGCGACTGGGCCATTTCGTCACGCCGCTGCTGCCCGCGCCGCGCCCCCAGCGCGAGCCGTTGGGCGTGCCGGGGCAGCGCTGGCAGCTGGGCAGCGCGCGCGAGGGCGGGTTTGTGCCGCACGGCGAACGCTGGGCGCACGAGGTCGTGGTGCCCGAGTTCGAGATCGATGCGCAGTGCGTGAATTGGGCGCAGTTCGCCGAGTTCACCGAGGACGGCGGCTACGACCGCCACGAGTGCTGGAGCCCGACCGGCTGGGCCTGGTTGCAGCGCGATGGCCGCCGTGCACCGCGCGACGTGGAACAACTGGCCGGTGGCGTGCTCGTCTCGCGCGGCGGGCAATTGCAGCGTGCACCGAGGCAGCAGGCGGCGATGCAGATCACACGCTTCGAAGCTGAGGCCTGGTGCCATTGGGCCGGACGGCGCCTGCCCACCGAGCCTGAATGGGAGCTCGCCGCACACACGGCCACTCGCCGCGGCTTCGCCTGGGGCGATGTGCTGGAGTGGGTCGCAGGCGGCGCGCGCAACTACCCCGGTGCCGATGCGCGCGTGCCGCCCGGCACATTGGATGCGATCGCAACTGCCCGGCGCACCGACGGTGCAGCGCCCGGTGTGCTGCGCGGATGCACCAGCGCCACGCCGGCGCGCTGGCGTCACCCGAAGGC
>JANNRI010000059.1:0-5834 GCA_031401195.1 Burkholderiales bacterium | reverse complement strand
GACCTCGAGCCGCGGCGCGCGCTGCGATGGCGCCGCCGGCCACGGCGCTGAGCAGGCCGTTGCCGCTGAGGTAGCCCCACACCGCATTGCCCGAGACGCCGCGCGCCGCGCCACCGGCGGCCAGCAGGTTGGGGAAGGGCATGCCGTCAGCGGCACGCATCACGCGGCACTTCGCATCGATGTCGAGGCCGCCCTGGGTGTGGAAGAGCGCGCCGGTGACCTTGATGGCGTGCCACGGTGGGGCAAGGCGGCCGTGGTCGCGCGTGCGGATGTCCGTGCCGGTGTGCATGCGGTCGTGCGTGCGGTCGTGCTTGCGGTGGTGCATGCGGTCGTGCGTGCCGGCGAGCGTGGTGGTCAAGGTGGTGGCCAGTGTGCCGACATCGCATCCGATGAGTGCGGCCAACGCCGGCACATCGGCCGCATGCCGCACCGCGCCCGCCGCCTCGGCGGCCACGAAGTCGGGGAAGGTGCGGCCGAGTGCGAGCAGCCGGTCGTCGAAGACGTTCCACGCCACGCCGCCCGGCTGCGCCAGCACATGCACACTGGCCTCGCTGTAGCCGGCAGTCTCGTCGTGGAAACGCTCGCCGCGTGCGTTGACCTGGATGCCGCCTTCCATCATCAGCGCCCAGGTGATCAAGGCGCCCTGCGGCACCGCCCACGAGCCGTGGCCCTGGTAGCCGCCAAGGTCGGCCAGGCCCGCGCCCAGCGCGCGGCCCCAGGCGATGGCGCTGCCGTCGTTGCCGGCGTGGCCGGCGAAGGTGGCATCACGCATCTCGGGCAGCAGCTCGCGCACCATGGCGGCGTTGCCGCCGAAGCCGTTGCTGGCCAGCAGCAGCGCATGGCAGGCGAGGTGCTCCATGCGGCCGTCGGGGCGGCGGTAGCCCACGCCGAGGATGCGGCCGCCACCACCGCCATCGCCCCCGCCATCGCCATCGCCCCCGCCATCACCTGCGCCATCACCGTCGCTACACCAAAGCTCGGTGGCCTGCGCCTCGGTGACGATCATCGCGCCGGCGCGTTCGGCCGCCGTGTGCAGAGCGGCCACCAGCGCGGCACCGGTGCGCTCGCGCAGCGTGTGCATGCGCCGGCGCGTGTGGCCGGGGTAGAGAAAGCCGCCCTGCAACTCGAAGCCGAGGCCGTGGCGCTGCTGCAGGGCATCGAGCGCGGGCGCCACCGCCTCCGCATAGGCCTGCACGAGGTGCGGCGCGGCGGTGCCGTGCGCCTTGGCCTGGATGTCGGCGGCGAAGGTGGTGGCATCGTCGCCGTGCACGCCGGCCTCGCGCTGCACGCGTGTGCCCGCGGCGGGGATGAGGCCGCTGGAAAGCGCCGTGCTGCCCTGCGGCGTGGCATCGCGCTCGAGCAGCGCGCACTCGATGCCCGCCTCGCGCAGGAAGATCGCCGCGGTGAGGCCGCACGCGCCGGCGCCGACGATGGCCACCGGCACCTCGGGCGTGCCGGGCGGCATGGCATCGGCCCGCACCACGCGCGGGGCGGCGTCGGCGGGGGTCATCCTGGCGTCATCCGAGGGGTCATCGTGCGGCTGCGGTGCGCCGCACAGAGGGGCGGCAGGCTCTGCGCATAGGATAGACCGCCATGAACCCATCCGATGCTGTCAGCAAGGTGAGCGAGCTGAGTGAGGTGAGCGCCTTCGCCCTGGCCCACGAGACCCCGTGGCCGCGCGACCCCGCGGCCGTGCCTGCGCCGGGGCAGTTGCCTTTCGGCGTGCACCACGGCGATCCCGTGCCCTTCAACCGGCTGCGCGGGCCGCTGCATGTGCGCGGCGGGCCGAGCGGCGTGATCTGGCAGCACGGCCAGGAGCTCATTGCCTGGGGCGAGCCCGAGCGCGCCGACCAGACCTTCAGCGTCGCCAAGACCTATCTCGCGCTGCTGGCCGGCGTGGCTCACGCGCGCGGCCTGTTGCCCGACGTGCACGAGCCCGTGGGCCGGCGCCTGCCCGGCATCGGCTTCAAAACGCCGCACAACGCGCCCATCACCTGGCACCACCTGCTGCAGCAGACGAGCGAATGGGAAGGCAGCAACTTCGGCCTGCCCGACCAGGTGGACCGCTGGCGCCATGTGGCCAACGACCCGCGCCCGGTCCAGTATCCCCCGGGCACGAAGGGCGATGCGCGGCCGCTCGGCGCGCCGGGTACCTACTGGGAATACAACGATGTGCGCATCAACCAGCTCTCGCTGGCGCTGCTGCACCTGTTTGGCCGGCCGCTGCCCGAGGTGTTCGATGAAGCGCTGATGCAGCCGCTGGGCGCGCGTGGCCATTGGGCCTGGCTCGGCTACGACGATGCGTTCACGCAGGTGGGTGGGCGTCGCGTGCAATCGGTGCCGGGCGGCACGCACTGGGGTGCGGGTATGTCGATCGGCGCGCGCGACCAGGCGCGCATCGGGCAGTTGCTGCTCGACGAGGGCCGACACGGCCCTGGTTCGGATGGCCGCCAGCTCATCGGTGCGGCCTGGGTGCGCCGCATGCGCGAGCCCTGCGCCATCGCGCCGTTCTACGGCTACCTCGTGTGGCTCAACGGCACCGGCACGCTGTACCCGGCGGCTTCGCCAGAGGCCTTTGCGATGCTCGGGGCGGGTGGACACCTCGTGCTGATCGAACCGCGGCTGAACGCGGTGATCGTGGCGCGCTGGCTCGCCCCCGAGGCCACCGCGCAGTTCGTGCAGATGGCCGTGGCGGCGCTGGAGCAAGACGCCAAGGTGGCGCGGGTGGCGCCGGTGGCGCAAGTGGCCCAGGTGGCCCAGGTGGTGCAAGTCGCCGGGGCCGCTTCGATCAGTCCGGCAGGGCCTGCAATGCCAGCGTCAGCCCCGTGGCCACCGCCCGCCGCCGCCGCCGCCGCGCGCCGCGCCTCGGCCGAGAGCTTGCTTCTCGCGGTGCCGCGCGTCTCCACCTTTCTCGGCACTCACGGGCTCACCGGCGCCAGCGGCTTCTTTTTCGAGCGCGAAGGGCGCCTGTACTTCGTCACCAGCCGCCATGTGCTGATCGACGAACCGACGAAGCACTTCCCCGACCGCATCGAGATCGAGCTGCACACCGATGCGCACGACCTGACGCGGACCGCCGTGCTCTCGCTGCTGCTGTACGAAGACGGCAAATCAGTGTGGCGCCAGGCCAAGGACAGTGGTGGCGAGATCGACGTGGCCGTGATGCGGCTGGACCGCGCGCTGCTGGCCGGCTTCACGCCCCCGGCTTTCACGCCGGCGCACCTGCAGGAGCAGCTCGGCGAGATCGAGGTCGGCACGCCGCTGCTGGTGGTGGGCTTCCCGCTGGGCTTCCACGACAGCGTGCACCACTTGCCGGTGGCGAGGTTGGCGTCGGTGGCCTCGTCCTTCGGCACGCGCTTCCAGGGCCAGGGCCTCTTTCTCACCGATGCGCGCCTGCATCGCGGCAGCAGCGGCGCGCCGGTGGTGATGCGCGACCCGGCCCGCACCGCCGCGCGCGACGCGCTGCCCTGGAAGCTGCTCGGCATCCACTCCGCGCGCATGGACATGGGCGGGCGCGACCTCGTCGCCGACGAGTCGCTCGGGCTCAACTGCGCGTGGTATGCGGATGTGCTGATGAGTCTGACGAAGGACTAGTCGCCGCGGCAACCCGCAAGACCGGCCCGGCGCTGCCGCCGTTCACTGAGGAGATCGCGCGTGAGAGTCAGACGACTTCGCTGCGCTGGCGTCAGACCACCACCAATCGCGCCACCAGGAAGTCGAGCAAAGCGCGCACGCTGGCCGGCTGCATGCGCGACGACATCACCGCGTGAATGGGCAGTCGCGGCGCAGCCCACTCGGGCAGCACCTGCAACAGCCTGCCGCCGGCCAGCGCTTCGCGCACCAAAGACGGGTCCAGCACCGCGATGCCCATGCCGCGCTCGGCCAGCACGCGCATCAGGCCCACGTTGTTGACCATGAAGCGGCCACGCACCACCACCTCTGCGGCGTCGGCGTCACCCTGCAGCCGCCACAGTGCCTGCCGCTGCGCGCCGCGAAGCAGGATGCATTCGTGCTCGACCAGATCGGCCGGCTGGGTGGGCCTGCCGCGCAGGGCCAGGTAGGCGGGAGAGGCGAACAGCCGTTGATCGACACTGCCGATGCGGCGTGCGACCAGCTTTTGATCTTTCACGGTGCCGAGCCGGATCGCCACGTCGACATGTTCACCCACCAGGTCGGTGTTGCGGGGCGACAGATCGAGATCGAAGGTGATGCCGGGGAACTGGCGCGCAAAGTCGGTCAGCAGCGGGCCGATGACGTTCACGCCCAGATCGACCGGCATCGAGATCCGCACATGGCCGCTGGGCTGCACGGCGGTTTCGCGCAGCGCTTCCTGGGCCAAGCGAGCTTCGTCCACCAGATGCCCGCAGCGTTCGAAGTAGCGTCGCCCGGCTTCGGTGAGCTCGACACGCCGCGTGGTGCGGTCGAACAAGCGCACGCCGAACTCGCGCTCCATCGCGGCGATGCGCCGCGACAGTGTGGCGCCCGGCACGCCGAGGTTGCGGCTGGCGCGGCTGAAGCTGGCGGTGCGCGCCACTTCGACGAACAGCGTCATGTCGTGCAGCGCGGACAGGTCGCCCATGAGGTTCAGTCTATTCCATGGATGGAAGAGTCATTTCCACTTTGCGGACTTCCGCGGTGCGGCAGAGCCCAGGACATTACCGGCGCTGCGGGCCATTGGGGCCGTGTCGCTCACATCACTGTTCCCCCGGAGGTGCCAACCATGAAGCTCCATGCCGCCGTACTCGCCCTTGCGCTTGCTGTTTCGAGCGCCGCAGTGTCCGCGCAGGGTCTGCCTGCCCTGGACGATCCGAACACCGTCGTCACGGTGATGCAGTTCTCTGCGCGCAATGCCGCCGCACGCGCCCAGTTGCAGGAGCGCATGGGCGCGATACGCGACTACATCCGCAAGCAGCCGGGCTATATCGAGAACGCGTTGATGGAGAACCGCAACTCGGGCAGCAAGCCAGACTTCGTTGGCGTGTCGCGCTGGAAGTCCTTCAAGGAATGGGAAGCGCTGTGGCTCAAGCCCGAGTTCCAGAAGCTCGTCGCTGCGGCCGGCGAAGTCGGCGACATCAATCCGGGCACCTTTGCACCCATGAAGCGCTAGCGACGCCGGGCCGCAGTGAGGGCCCACCAGTGGCCATCGTCCACGCCGAGGAGGTCTGATGAACACGCACCCCACCCGATACCACCGCGCACTGGTTGTGCTGCACTGGCTGCTCGCGGTGCTGCTCATCGTCACCCAGGCCGATTCCGAACAGGCGTTCAAGAAGTGAACGCGCCGGCATCAGTGGCGCACACGGTGATCGGCCACGTCTCGGTCTATGCCGACGACCCGCAACAGGCCGCCGAAACTCTGGCGGATCTGCTCGGTGGCAGGGCTGCGCCGTTCCCACCGCACGCCGGTGGTTGGGTCTGCTTCCTCTCGGCAGAGCGCGCCGATTGGCAACACGAGTTCATCGAGTTCTACCCGCGCGACACGCAGCTCGTTCGCATCGATAGCAAGACACCGCGCCCGATGTTCGCCCCCGTCGAAGGTGGCCGCGCGACCGGCGCCGGCTCGCACGTCAACCTGATCGTGCCGCTGACGGCGAGCGAGGTCGAAGCGGCATGCGCGCGCAGTGGCAAGCTGCACGGCTGGCGCTGGCCCGGTCTGATGGACCTGTGGCTCGACGAGCGGTTGATGGTTGAGCTTGTCCCCGCCCATTGACCCGGGCCCGCACGTTATCCAGGAGCAACTTGCATGAAGGCCATCCGAATCCACGCCTACGGCGGCCCCGAGCAGATGCAGCTCGACGACGCACTGATACCGTCCTGTGGCGCCAATGACGTGC
>JANNRI010000058.1:0-7978 GCA_031401195.1 Burkholderiales bacterium | reverse complement strand
CACCGTGAACTCCTCAAAGCTCATAGTCGGCTGCAACGACATTATTCTCGAGTTGAAACGCGTAAATCCAACCACCCTTGAAGGCCAGTTCCCCGATGGACGGGCGGTCACGGTAACCCGGTAAGCCCCTTGACCAGGGGGTCTCCGAAAGCTTCACCCCAAAGGGTGATGACGGCCCCCGTCGGCGGCACGGATAGTCAAGTTGACCCTTAACGAGGAGCAGCACAATGAAATCGATCCAGAGTGGCCGGACGAACCTTTCCGGGAGATTCCCGAACCTTCGCCGCATCTTCTTGGTGCTTAGCGCTGCCGGGGTCCTGGCCGGCACGCCCAGTGCCTTTGCGCAGTACGACGCGAATGCATTCGTTGGCGGCCTGAGTATTGGCTCCACGACCACGCCTGGAGACGTGTCCTACAGCTTTGTCGACGGCACGGAACGCTCGGCGGTTGTCACCTTCACCAGCAGCCCAATCGCCTCCATAAGCTATGCAGCCACGGCTTTCAATCCTCTAGGCCAAATAGTCCTGGGCGGGGGCGGCGTGATGACGTACAGGTTCGAGGTCGAGGCTCAACCGTTCACCAATGTCCCCATCGACTTTTCAGGGCTCTATTCGTCATTTGTGAGCGCGGCAAGAGCCGACACCAGGGCCGCAACAAGCTTCAGCATCCAGACCGTGAATTCGAGCGTTTCGACGTTTGCGAGTTTTGACTCTTTGTTCCAGGGGGACTGCGGCGCATCAATCTGCCTCCAGCACACGATCTTCAACAACATCACCCTTACGTACACAGAGTCCGACGCCTATCATGTGGACGGTTCATTCGACGGCACATTCGATATGCTGACCGGCGCGGACGGGAAGGTCATTGGATCAGTCCGGCTTTCTGCTGGAGCGAACATCAATGCCTTCTTCGTAGGCTCGAGCGCGAACGCTTTCATTGATCCTCATCTTGAAATTGACGCGGCGTTTCTGGGCGCCAATCCGGGCGCCCGTCTCATCATCACACCCGGCGTGGGCAACGAAATCGCGAATGTCTCAGCCGTCCCCGAGCCAAGCTCGTATGCGCTGATGTTGGTGGGCCTGGCGGCTATGGGGGTCCGCGTACGTCGTGCGAGGCGCTCATAGCGACGAGCGCGCTGTCGTCGTTTGATAGCGGCCTATCAATCAGCGCCACCGGGAGTGCCTGACGCTTTGCACGCGTCGGTTGGCGCCTCTCGACGTTCACGCAATCGACGACCGCACTGCCTCGACCGCATCAAGCACCGCCTCCGCCGTCGCCGGCGCCCGCAGCGGCGGATCGATCTTGTGCCCGCCCACGGCCGACACCGCATCCCGTATCGCCAACAGCGCCGAGAACGGCAGCAGCAGCGGCGGCTCGCCGACGGCCTTGCTGCGGTGGATCGTGTCGGCCGGGTTGGGGCCGTCGAACAGCGCGGTGTTGAAACGCGCCGGCGCGTCGTTGGCGGTGGGGATCTTGTAGGTGCTCGGTGCGTGCGTCATCAAGAGGCCCGTCTTCGGGTGCCAGACCAGTTCTTCCATCGTCAGCCAGCCGTAGCCCTGGATGTAGGCGCCTTCGACCTGGCCGATGTCGATGGCAGGGTTGAGGGAGGTGCCGGCGTCGTGAAGCAGGTCGGCGGCGAGCAGCTTGTGTTCTCCCGTCAGTGTGTCGACGATGACCTCGCTCACCGCCGCACCGTAGGCGAAGTAGAAGAAGGGCTTGCCGGTCATCGTGGCGCGGTCCCAGCTCAGGCCGGGCGTGGCGTAGAAGCCGTCGCTCCACAACTGCACGCGCGCCACGTAGGCGGCCTGCACCAGTTCGCTGAAGGGCATGTCGCGGCGGCCGCCGAACTGTTGGTCGAGCAGGGCATCGAGGCGCGCGCGGATCTTGCGCGCCGCGTCCTGCGCGGCCTTGCCGTTCAGGTCGGCGCCGGTCGAGGCTGCTGTCGCCGAGGTGTTGGCCACCTTCTGCGTGTCGGTGGCCGTGCAGCGCACCGATGACAGCGGGATGCGCAGCTCGTGTGCCACCACCTGGGCCACCTTGGTGTTCACGCCCTGGCCCATCTCGGTGCCGCCGTGGTTCACCAGCACCGAACCGTCGGTGTACACATGCACCAATGCGCCGGCCTGGTTGAAGTGGTTGACGTTGAAGGAGATGCCGAACTTCACGGGCGTGAAGGCGATGCCGCGCTTCAACACCGGGCTCGTGGCATTGAAAGCCGCAATCTCGGCGCGGCGCTCGCGGTAGCGGCTCGTCTGCACCAACTGCTCGGTCAGCGGCTCGAGGATGTTGTCTTCCACCGTCTGCAGGTAGGGCGTGACGTTCTTTGCCGTGATGCCGTAGTAGTTCGCGCGCCGCACGTCGAGCGGATCCTTGCCGAGCTTGCGCGCAATGCTGTCGAGGATGAACTCGATGGCGATCGCGCCCTGCGGCCCGCCGAAGCCGCGGAACGCCGTGTTGCTCTGCGTGTTGGTGCGCGCGCAGTAGCCGTGCATCGATACGTTGGGCAGCCAGTAGGCGTTGTCGAAGTGGCAGATCGCGCGTGTCATCACCGGCGGCGACAGATCGGCCGAGAAGCCGGCGTTGGCGATCAGGTCGATGGCCACGCCGAGCACGCGGCCCTCGTCGTCGAAGCCCACGTCGTAGTCGAACTCGAAGCCGTGGCGGCGGCCGGTGATGAGGAAATCGTCGTCGCGGTCCAGGCGCAGCTTGACCGGGCGGTTCAGCTTCTTCGCTGCCAGCGCGGCCACGCAGGCGAACAGCGCCGATTGCGATTCCTTGCCGCCGAAGCCTCCGCCCATGCGCCGGCAGGTCACCTGCACCTGGTGCGAGGCCAGGCCGAGCGAATGCGCCACCAGGTGTTGCATCTCGCTCGGGTGCTGGGTCGAGCAATGCACCAGGAGGCCGTTGTCTTCGAGCGGAATGGCGTAGCTGATCTGGCCTTCGAGGTAGAACTGCTCCTGGCCGCCGACGGAGAGGCTGTCCTTGAAGCGGTGCGGCGCGCTGGCCAGTGCGGCGAGCGCATCGCCGCGCGCCAGATGCATCGGCGGCACCACGTAGGCCTTGGCCGCATGCGCGTCGCGCGCCGTCAGCAGGGCCGGCAGCGGCTCGATGCTTACGAACTCTTTGGCCCGCGCGGCCACGCGGCGCGCGACGCGGCGGTCTTCGGCGATCACGGCGAACATCGGCTGGCCGAGGAAGTGCACGACACCGTCCGCAAGGATCGGGTCGTCGCCATGCACGATCGGGCCGCAGTCGTTGGGGCCAGGGATGTCGGCGGCGGTGAACACCGCGGTGACGCCCGGCAGGGCGCGCAGTGCGGCCACGTCGATGGCCAGCAAGCGCCCATGCGCCACGGGTGAGAGGCCGAGCGCGGCATGCAGGGTGCCGCCGATCTCGGCGATGTCGTCGATATAGGTCGCCTCGCCGGCCACATGCAGGTGCGCCGATTCGTGCGGGCGATCGCGGCCGACCTGGGGCGCGGCCTCGATGAGGAAGGGTTCGGCTTGTTTGTTCATGCAACGATCTCCCGTGCGAACACGGATGTTCGGCTCGCTGGCAGTGGTGCCTCAGTCCGCGTTTCGAGCCAGAAGCGGCGCAGCAGGTTGCCGGCCGCGCGCCGGCGGTAGCTGGCGCTGGCGCGCATGTCGGTCAGCGGTGTGAAGTCGCTGGCCAGGGCCGCGATGGCGGCATCCACCGTGGCCTCGTTCCACAACTGGCCGCGCACCGCAGCTTCGGCCTTGGCTGCGCGCTTGACGATGGCGGCCATACCGCCGAAGACAAAACGAGCCTCGCGCACTGTGTCGCCGTCGAGTGCGAGTGCCAGGCCTGCGGCCAGCGCCGAGATGTCGCAATCGAAGCGCTTGGACAGTTTGTAGACGCGCAGCGCGGTGTGCGCGGCCGGCGGCACTTCGATGGCCTCGACGAACTCGCCGGGCTGCAGCGCGTTCTTCATGTAGTCGAGGTAGAAGTCTTCCAGCCGCACGCGGCGCTGCACCGCGCCGCGGCGCAGGACTACCGAAGCGTCGAGCGCGATCAGCACCGGGGCGCTGTCTCCAATTGGCGAGCCGTTGGCGACGTTGCCGCCCATCGTGCCGGCGTTGCGCACCGGCAGCGACGAGAAGCGCAGCCACATTTCCTGCAGCTCGGGATGGCGCGCGGCCAGGACGCTCCAGGCGTCTTCGAGCGGCGCAGCGGCACCGATCGAGAGCACGTTGCCGGGTTTGGTTTCGATGCACGCCAGGCCCGCCGCCTCGCCAAGGTAGATCAGATCGGGAAGTGGCTTGAACTGCTTGGTGACCCACAGGCCCATGTCGGTCGAGCCGGCCAAAAGGCGCGCCGCGGGCCGCTCGGCGCGCAGCGCGGCCAGGGCCTCGATGCTGCGCGGCGCGGCGAAGGTCGCGCCCTGCGCGTCGGTGTAGGCCAGCGCCGGCGCCGCCGCCAGCGTTCGCAGCGCGGCGGCGATCGGGGCGGTGTCCAGGCGCGCGGCGGGCAGCTCGAACATGCGCTCGCCGGCATCCAGAATCGGCCGGTAGCCGGTGCAGCGGCACAGGTTGCCCGAGAGTTCATCGGCCAGCTCCTGCCGCGTGGCCCGGGTGCCGGCCGTGCAGTGGCGCTCGTAGCAACTGGCCAGCGACATCACGAAGCCGGGGGTGCAGAAGCCGCACTGCGAGCCGTGGCACTCCACCAGCGCCTGCTGTGCCGGGTGCAAGGCCGCGCCTTGCGCCTGCGCCGCGGGCTTCAGGTCTTCGACCGTCAACAGCGCTTTGCCGTCGAGCGTGGGCAGGAACTGGATGCAGGCGTTGACCGTGCGCAGGCTCAAGCCGCCGACTTTTGTCGCTCGTGCCGATGCGGTGCCGATGGCCTCGGCCCGCTCGGCCAACTCGGCCACGATCACGGTGCAGGCGCCGCAGTCGCCCTCGGCGCAGCCTTCCTTCGTGCCGCTGCAATGCGCGTCTTCGCGCAACCAGTCGAGCACGGTGTGGGTGGTCGCGGCGCCCTGCACTTCGACCATCTGACCACGGTGGAAGAAGCGGATCGGGCGCTCGGCGGTTGGCTGGGCTGTCATGGCGGCGGTGGCTTGGGAGATACCCGAAAGATACGCCGCATGGCCGGCTTGTCTATACGATAGGCCTCATGCCGTGTATGCGAGAGCCCGTATGACCGAACGTGCGCTTTTCGACAAGATCGAGCTTCACCTCGTCAGGGTCTTGCACACCGTGATCACCGAACGCAGCGTCTCGCGCGCGGCCATGAAACTGGCCAGCACGCAGCCCACCGTCAGCGCGCAGTTGAAGCGCCTGCGTGCGCTGACCGGCGACGAGTTGCTGGTACGCAGCGGCGCCGGCCTGGTGCCCACGGAAGCGGCACTGCAACTGGTGGAGCCCGCGGCCCTGCTGCTGCGCCAGGCCGAAACCCTGTTCGGCGTGCGCCAGCGCAACCGCGCCTTCGACCCTGCACACAGCGACACCACGCTGCGCATTGCGGCCAGCGATTTTCTCGACCCGCTGTTCCTGCCCGAGCTGGTGGCGCGCGTGCGCCAACAGGCGCCCAACGTGAACGTGGAGTTGCTGCCGTTGTCGCGCGACTACGACTACCGCAAGAACCTGGCCAAAGGCGAGGTCGACCTTGTGATCGGCAACTGGCTCGAACCGCCGGGCGAGATGCACTTGGCGCGCCTGTTCAGCGACGAGATCGTCTGCCTGGTCGGCGAAGAGCACCAGGCCGTGCGCAGCCCGCGCACCTGGACCGAGGCGCGCTACCTCGGTGCCGAGCATGTGGCGCCCACGCCCATGCACGAAGGCGCGCGCGGCGTCTTCGACGACCACCTCACCGGCCTGGGCCTGGCGCGCAACATCGTCGTGCGCAGCCCGTATTTCGGCCTGATCCCGCTGATGCTCACGCAGACGCAACTGGTGCTGACCACCGGGCGCCTGTTCTGCACCCGCTACATCGATCCACTGCCGGTGCGCATCGTCAAGTGCCCCATCGCCTTCCCGCCCCTCACCTACTACCAGCTCTGGCACGACGTGACGCATGCCAGCGCGCGCGGCAAGTGGTTGCGCGAGCAGGTGCGCGAAGTGGCACGCACCTTGTCCAGCCACGCCTTGCCGGTGCGGCGCGGGGGGAAGGCCGCGTGAGCCGTTTCGCCCTCCGAGCCGACCTGCTCGACTTCACTGGCGACCCCGGCTGGCAAGCACCGGGCGATGCCTCGCCCGGCCTGCGCTGGCGGCCCGACCATTGGCTGCTGGTCGAGCATGGCCGCATCGCTGCGGTGCAACGCGAAGCCCCCGATGCCTCGTGGCCGCAGCAAGACCGGCGCGGCCAACTCCTGTTGCCCGGCTTCATCGACACCCATGTGCACATGCCGCAGTTGGAAGTCATCGCCAGCTTCGGCACCGAGCTGCTCGACTGGCTCAACACCTACACCTTCCCGGCCGAGCTGCGCTATGCCGACCCCGAGGTCTGCGCGGCCGGCTCGCGGATTTTTCTCGATGCCCTGCTGGCCCACGGCACTACGGCAGCCGTCGTCTTCCCCACCGTGCACAAGGCGTCAGTCGATGCCCTGTTTGCCGCCGCGGCCGAGCGCGGCATGCGCGTCATCACCGGCAAGTGCCTGATGGACCGGCACGCGCCGCCGGCCCTCACCGACACCGTCGCGAGTGCCGAGCGCGATTGCGTCGATTTGATCGAGCGCTGGCACGGCAAGGGTCGCGCCGCCTACGCCCACACGGTGCGCTTCGCGCCAACCAGCAGCGACGCGCAACTCGAGCTCGCCGGCCGCCTGCTCGCCGCCTACCCGGGCACCTACATGCAGACCCATGTGGCCGAGAACCGCGACGAGTTGCGCTGGGTGGCCGAGCTGTTCCCCGATGCGCGCAGCTACCTCGACGTGTACGCGCGCCACCGCCTGATCAGCCCGCGTTCGGTGCTGGCCCACGGCATCTGGCTCGACGCCGACGACCGCGCCCTGCTCGCCCACAGTGGCGCGCAGATCGCACACAGCCCGAGCTCGAACCTTTTTCTGGGCAGCGGCCTGATGGATTGGCGCGGGCTCGAAGACGCCGGCGGCGCGGTGAGCCTGGCCAGCGATGTCGGCGGCGGCACCAGCCTGTCGATGCTGCGCACCATCGCCGATGCCTACAAGGTGCAGGCCCTGCAAGGCCAGCGCCTTTCGGCCTGGAAGGCGCTGTACACGGCGACGCGCGGCGCGGCCCGCGCGCTCGGCCTGGAGCGCGAAATCGGCTCTCTCGATGTCGGCTGCATGGCCGACCTCACGCTGTGGCACTACGCCGTGGGGCCGGTGGCCAGCGTGCGCGACACCGCAGCCACCTCCCTGCACGAGCGCCTGTTCGCCTGGATGACGCTGGGCGATGAACGCAATGTCGTAGCCACCTATGTGGCCGGGCGGTGCCTGTATGGTGAAACGCATTCTTCCGGGAGCGACGTGGCATGAAGCTACGCTCGAGCGCTGATGATCGACGCCGATCGTCGGCTCGCGGCCCTACTGCGACGTTCGAAGTCCGCAGTCCGACTTGCGTGGATGTTCGCTCTTGCAAGTCCGTGGCTGGGCTGCCGCCGAGCGCTTCGGTGAGGCGGTCGGTGGGTACACCGACTGCACTGCGGTGCTCGGTCTCGTGGCCCCGCTGCATAACGCCCTCCGCTCGCTACGCTCGCTGTGGTCGAACCTATGCTGCGAGTCAGATCACGAAGCGTGCGGGTACGCACGCGGGCCACAAGCCCTCTGCTCCTCGTCGCCTCACAGGCGCGCCCAGCGGCAGCCCAGCCCCGGCCTTGCGGGCACCGGCGCCACCTTGGGCGCGAGTTGCAATGTCGTCTCGGCAAGGCTGCGGGCCGGCCAGTGCCGGGGTGAGTATGCGACGGCGAGGAGCGGAGCGTTTGGGTCGGCGCGCGTACTCGCGTGCTTCGTGCTCTGATCTGCCGCATCCTGTTTGAGCGTAGCGCGGCGAAGCAAGCGAAG
>JANNRI010000057.1:0-21338 GCA_031401195.1 Burkholderiales bacterium | reverse complement strand
AGCGCTGTTGTCAGGCATGGGCACGACATTGGCCATGGTGGCCGCAGAAACTCTCGCGACGACCTGGACCGAGTACGGCGGCAACATGAAGGCTGCATCCCCGATCTATCACGAGCGCCTGCGGTCTTACGTCGACCAATGTCAGGCATTTGCTCATGAAGGTGCACCGATCATGGTGCCGGCGACACAGGAGGCACTCGACGAGCGCAATGCGAGTTTCCGCGCGTGTGCGGCGAAGTTTGCATCATGAACTGAACGAGCCGGTCGTCGTACCGCCACATCATCCCAGCAGCGCTTTCGGATGAGCGGGTGCAGTTCGACGCGTCGAACATCCGCACGCCACGACGGCGCACCAGCGCCTTGGACAGGAAGCGAGATCACAGAAGGGATCTGCCATGCCAATCGGTCAGCGCATTTGTTCAAGTCTGTCTGTTCTTGGTGGCCGCGATCGCCATCTCCGGTGGCGCGCTGCAATTGGTCTTGGCTCAACCCGACACCACGCCTCGGCTCGACGATGTGCATCGCTTCATGGCGGGGATCTGACTGACCGCAACTGTCGGAAGTGGCCACAGATCATCAGCATGTCCCCTTTGCGGGCGTGACGATCGGATCTTGCAACCGAAAATCGAGGTGTTCGATCGCAGGACCTGACAAGGCGCCTCGCCGAAGGCGGGAGCTATGAAGAAGGGGCCGAAGTTGCCGGCTCGCGACTTCAACGCGGCCGGCAGTTGTAGTGCAAGGCCGCTGTGCCCGATCCCGGCAAAGGCGCTGGTCCAGCAGTACCCTAGGCTGAGCCAGACCGGGCTTGAAGGAGGGTACGCGCTCGCCCAACAGCACATTGCCGACCAGCAGGCGTAGTTCGTCAACAAGTCCATGCACCAGCAGGCCGTTGTAGAGCAGGTGGCTGCCGCAAATCAGCAGGTCCGGGCCTTGAGCAGCCTTGTGTTCGGCGATGCGCGCTTGGGCCTGCGCGCGTGGCATCACTTCGGTGTCGGACCGGCCCGCCCTCAGGGCTTGTGGCTGGCGAAGCCCAGGAACAACGACAGCGCGTCTCGGTAGCAGGCCACCGTGCGCGGACTGACTGCCCGCTGTGCGACCAGGTACTCGGTGAAGAACTGCTGGACCAACGCCGGGAATGATGGAGGCGTCGGAGTGGATGGCTTATTCATCACTCGCCTGCGCTTGTGACATGTACGCCTCGAACCGCCCTGCGGCCAGCGCCATCAGTTCCGGCACCGCCGAGAGATACCAGTAGGTGTTGGTCACCATCGCATGCCCGATGTAGGTCGACAGCGACAGCATGGCCTGATCGCCACACCAGCGAAGTGCTCCGCTCTCGCCGCAAGGCCGCCTGCGCCGAGTCGCTGGCGGGGCGCATCGGAGGCGGCGAGAAGCGCAGTGCCCGTGGCCCGCGCGCGTACTCGCGCGCATCCACATCATGCTCGCCGCGGGTGTCTGAGCACAGCGAACGAAGTGAGCGCAGCGAGTTCCGCGGCGTGGGCCACGGGTGCGAGCATCGCAGCGGAGTCGGTGCCCCAGGCGCCGACCGCCGACATAAGCCCCGACGGCGGCTCGGCGCAGGTGGCCTTGCCGCGCCGGCCGTGGATGTCGGCTGCCCGCACAGCGAGCAGCAAACTCAGGCCAGCAGCACCAGCGCTCCGCTGGTCGCCCGCCGCTCCAGCCGCGCATGCGCCTCGGCCGCGCCGGCCAGCGAATGCCGTCCCACCGGCGGTACGCGCAGAGTGCTATCGGCCAGCGCCACCCACAGCCGCGTGGCGCGCCGTTCCGGCTCGGCCCGCGTGGCGACGTTGACTTGCCCGATCCATACCTTGCGGCGCGGCGCGATGCACCGGATCAGATGCACTGGATCAGCCTGGGCAACTCTGCAAGGACCTGCGAAAATCCGCCAATGCGCCCGTCCCAAGCCCTGGCCTCTCAACGCGACCGAGTGCTCGCTCTGCTCGCCGCACGCGGGGCGAGCAACGCGCGCGTGTTCGGCTCGGTGGCCAAGGGGCTTGACGGCGAGGGCAGTGATCTCGACCTTCTCGTCGACTTGGCCACGGGCGCATCGCTGCTCCACGTTGTCGGTCTTCAGCTTGACATCGAGGACGCGCTCGGCGTGAAGGTGGACCTTTGCACCGAGCGCGAACTGCACCCGGCCCTGAAAGACCGCATCCTGGCCGAAGCGCGACCGCTGTGAACGTGCCCACGCTGCGCGAGAACGTGCGACGGATCCTGGGCGCTGGTCCGTAGCCTCAGGGGCGAGCCGCCTGCGCGGTGCCCGGCACGTTGCCGGTCTGGCCGATGGCTGACGCGGCGCCCGGCCCGCTCAGGCCAGCAACACCAGCGCCCCGCTGGTCGCCCGTCGCTCCAGCCGCGCATGCGCCTCGGCCGCGCCGGCCAGCGAGTGCCGTTCCACCGGTGGCACGCGCAAAGTGCCGTCGGCCAGCGCCGCCCACAGCCGCGTGGCGCGCCGCTCCAGCTCCGCCCGCGTGGCCACGTAGTCGAAGACCACGGGCCGCGAGAAGGTGATGCTCTTGGCCAGCAGCGCGTGCGTGTCCACCTGCGCCAGCGCGCCGGTGGCGTTGCCCAGGCTGATCCAGTGCCCGCGCCGCGCCAGCGCGGCGAGGTTCTCGTCGCGCGCGGCTTCGCCCAGGCCGTCGATCAGCACGTCGGCCCCATTCCCGGACGAGAGTTGCTGCACCGCGTCGGCAAAGCGGTAGTTGTCGGTCACGATGACATGCTGGCAGCCGTACTCGCGCGCCACGCGCGCCTTGGCTTCGCTGGAGACGGTGCCGATGACCGTGGCGCCGAGCTTGCGGGCCCACGCGCACACGAGCAGGCCCACGCCGCCGGCGGCGGCATGCACCAGCACGCGCGTGCCACCTGCGGCGCCACCGGGGCCGCGGCGGTCGAGCTGGCCGAGGTCGTGCACCAGGTAGTCAGCCGTCAGGCCCTTCAGCAGTAGCGCGGCGGCGGTCTCGTCTTCCACCGTGGGCGGCAGGCGCACCACCCAGTCGGCCGGCACGTTGCGCACGTGGCAGTAGCTGCCGGGCACCGGGCCGAGATAGGCCACGCGGTCGCCGGCGAGGAAACCGTGCACGCCCTCGCCCCAGTCGAGCACGCTGCCGGCGGCCTCCATGCCCGGCGTGCCGCCCTCGGCCAGCATCGGCGCGATCCAGCCGCGGCGCAGGTAGATGTCGATGTAGTTGACGCCGATGGCGCGCTGGCGGATGCGCACCTCGCCCGGGGCGGGCGCGGGGCAGTCGGCGTCTTCGGCCTGCAGCTGCTCGGGCCCGCCGTAGTGCTTGACGACGATGCGGCGCGAGGCCACGGGCAATGCACGCGGCATGGCCGCGGCGGCACCTCGCGAGGCACCCGGGGCGCGCAGGTCACCGCCTACGCGCAAATGCTTGCGCAGGTTCTCGAAGCCCGCCTCGTACACGCCCTGCGCCACCATGTCGCGCAGCTCGCGCTCCATCCCCGGCGGCGTGGCGAAGGTGCTCTCCCAGTGCCAGAAGGTGCGGTCGCCGTCGGTCACCGGCTTCAGAGTCACCGTGGCCACGTAGCGCTGCAGCGGCACAGTGGCCTCGACGATGCAGTAGGTGCTCTTGTAGTGGCGGTCGTCCAGCGTCAGCAGCTGCTCGCGGATGTGGTTGCCGTCCTTGAGTGTGAAGTTGCGCACGCAGCCGACCTGGTCGCTCTTCTCGCCGGCCTCGATGCGGCTGGCATCGACCACGTCGTGCCATTGGTCGTGGCTGTTGAAGTCGCGCAGCACCGCCCAGACGCGCTCGATGGGCGCGTCGATCACGGCGCTGCGAACCACCCGCTGCAGTTGCACCTTACTTCTTGAACTTGAGTTTGGAGCCGTCGAAGGTGGTCACCTGCGCGGCCATCAGGCCGTCGCGGGTGACGTAGGCATCCGAGCCCTTGTACGGCTCGGTCAGGAAGTCGGCCTCGGCGCGCCACAACACGTTGAGCGTGTTGCCCACCAGGAAAGAACTCTCGGAGGTGAACTTCAAGCCATTGAGTCCGTCGGGCCGCTTCTTGCAAAAGCCGGCAAACAGCTCACCCACCTTGGTGCGGCCCTTGATCACCGCGCCGTCGGGCAGGTGGATCTCGACATCGTTGGGGTACTGCGCCATCAAGCGGTTCCAGTCGCACTTGTTGAGCGCGTCCAGGTGTTCGTCGATCACCTTTTGCACCGTGGGCTGTTTCTTCAGCGGCGGCAGCTTCATCGCTGCATCGGTGGGCTGGGCCAGGCCTGTGGTGGCGGTGGTGGCGAGTGCGGCGCAAAAGCTCAGCGCCATCACCGTGCGAAGTCCGAAGGTCATCATGCCAGTCTCCTTGTCGTTATCCCACACGCCCGCGAACCCGCGCAGGCAACGGTCAGCGCAAGCCGCGCTTGAGTGCGTTCAAACCGGTCTGGAACACGCCATTGCCGATGAGCTCGGTCAGCTCGTGTTCCCGCCCCTCGGCGCAGTCGAACTCGGCGCTCCACTCGGCAAACGTGCGCCCGCCGTCGGTGATGGGGCTGAGCTTCAGCGTCGCCACGTAATTCGCCACGCCCATCGGGCTTTCGAGGATCTCGTAGACGCAGGTGTAGTCGTAGTCCGAGAGCGCCAGCAGCCGCTCGCGGATCATGCCGCCGTCGCGCGTGTGGAAGTGGCGGATGCAGCCGACGCGGTCGGAGGGCTCGCTGTTTTCGATGCGGCTGTCGGTGATGGCGGGGTGCCACAGCGGCAGGGCGTTGAAATCGCGGATGCGTGACCACACGGTGTCGGCGGCAGCGTCGATGACGCTGGAGACGTAGACGCGGATCATGGGATCTGTCGGCGAGCGGTGGCAACCATCGTGACGAGATACACCACCGTCATTCCTTGGCCTTCGGCGCACTCGCCGGCGGCAGCGCCGCGGTGGCGCCGCTCGCACCGCCCACGAGACGCTGGATATCGCCGCCCTCGATGCCGATCTCGCGCAGCAGCTGGTCCACCAGCGGCGCCTGCGCGCGGAAGCGCAGCGCCGAGTTCACCACGCCGTCGGCGAAGTTGCCGCCGCCGCCCCCAACCCCGTTCACTCCGTTCAAACCTTCGCCGCCGTAGCCGCCGCCACCGCCCAGCCCATCGACATGCAGGATCTTGATGCCCTCGATGCGCTCCATCGGCCGCACCGATTCGCGGATGATGGCCTCGGCCTTTTCCACCAGGCGCATGCGCAGCGCCGACATGCGCGCCTCGGGGCTGAGCATGTTGTGGGCCTCGTTCATCAGGCGCTGCGCCTCGGCCTCGATCTCGGCGCGCACGCGCAGCGCCATGGCGCGGATGCGGTCGGCATCGGCATCGGCCTCGGCCTGCACGCGCACGGCGGCGCCGCGGTCGGCGCTGGCGTCCTTCTCGGCCGCGGCGGAGAGTGTGAGGCGCAGCGCCTCGCGCTCGGCCGACTGGCGCGCACCGATCAGGTCGATGGCTTTCTTGCGCTCGGCCATCTCCACCTCGCGCGCAGTGAAGACCTTTTCTTCGGCGGAGACGGCATGCGCACGCGCGATTTCGGCATCGGCCTGGGCCACGCTGAGCGCCTCGCTCTCGCGCGCGACCGCGATCGCGCGCTGCTGCTCGGCCAGTTCCAGCGCCTTGCGCCGCTCGATCTCGCTGGCCTGGATGGCGCGCTCCTTGCCGATGCGCTCTTGCTCGATGCTCTGCTCGCTGCGGATGCGCGCCGCGTCGATGGCCTGCTTGGCGGTGATCTGCGCGCCCTCGGCGTCCTGCTCGCGCATCGCGCGTTCGGTGGCGAGGTCGGCGCGCTGGCGCGCGCGCGAGAACTCGATCTCGCGCTGCTGCGTGAGGCGCGCCTGCTCGGCCTCGCGGTCGATCTCCAGGCTCAGCTTCTCGGCTTCGAGGTTCTTGTTGCGGATGGCGATGAGGGTGTCCTGCTCGACATCGTTGCGCTGCTTCTTGCGGCGTTCGATCTGCTCGGTGAGGCGCGTGAGACCTTCCGCGTCGAAGGCGTTGCTGGGGTTGAAGTACTCCATCGCCGTCTGGTCGAGCTGCGTGAGCGATGCGCTCTCGAGTTCGAGGCCGTTCTTCGTCAGGTCCTCGGCCACGGCCTCACGCACTCGCTTGACGTAGCTGCCGCGTTTTTCGTGCAGCTCCTCCATCGTCATCTCGGCAGCGGCGGTGCGCAGCGCGTCGATGAACTTGCCTTCGACCAGTTCCTTGAGCTGCTCGGGCTCCATCGTGCGCAGGCCCAGCGTCTGCGCCGCCGCGGCCACCGCGTCGGGGTGGGCGGCCACGCGCACATAGAACTCGGCGATGACATCGACGCGCATGCGGTCCTTGGTGATGAGGGCCTTCTCGCGGCCGCGGCTCACCTCCAGGCGCAGCGTATTCATGTTCACCGGGATCACGTCGTGCACGATGGGCAGCACAAAGGCGCCGCCGTCGAGCACGACCTTCTGGCCGCCGAGGCCGGTGCGCACGAAGGCACGCTCCTTCGAGCTTCGCAAGTAGAGCCAGTGCAGCAGCCACACGGCGATGGCGACGACGATCGCGACGACGATCAGCGCGAGGATGAAACTGCCGAATTCTGCGCCGGTCATGATGGGTCTCCTGGAGTCTCGATGTGGCTATCGCTTGATCTGTACGAAGCGCTTGGTGGTTTCTGTCAACGCCACCTCGGTGGGCAGCCGCTCCATCGAACTGGCTCCGTAGAAACCGTGGATGCCGGGGCACTTCTGCAGGATGAACTGCGCGTCCTCGGGGGTGGCGATGGGGCCGCCGTGGCACAGCACGATGACATCGGGCTTCACGGCCTTGGCCTCGGCGGCCCAAGCGTTGATGGGGTCGACGCAGTCCTTGAGTTTCATTGCCGTCCCGGCACCGATGCTGCCGCCGGTGGTGAGGCCCATGTGGCACACCACGACGTCGGCGCCGGCCTTGGCCATCGCGCGCGCCTCGTCGGCGTTGAAGACATAGGGTGTGGTGAGCAGGTCGAGCTTGTGCGCGCGCTCGATCATCTCCACTTCGAGGCCGTAGCCCATGCCGGTTTCTTCGAGGTTGGCGCGGAAGGTGCCGTCGATCAGGCCCACGGTGGGAAAGTTCTGCACACCCGAGAAGCCCAGGTCGATGAGCTGGCGCAAGAACTGGTCGGGGATCATGAACGGGTCGGTGCCGTTCACGCCCGCCAGCACCGGCGTGCGCTTGACGACGGGAAGCACCTCGCGCGCCATCTCGCAGACGATCTGATTGGCATTGCCGTAGGCCAACAGCCCGGCGAGAGAGCCACGCCCGGCCATGCGGTAGCGGCCGGAGTTGTAGATGACGATGAGGTCGATGCCGCCGGCCTCCTCGCACTTGGCAGAGAGGCCGGTGCCGGCGCCGCCACCAATGATGGGGCGGCCGGCGGCAATCTTGGCGTTGAGGCGGCCGAGCAGTTCTGAGCGGGCGATGCGAGGCATGAGCGTGGTGTGATCCGTCGGGTTCAGGCGCGGCGCGCGCTGGTCTGTGAAGGCGCGATCTCGTTCCACGCCGCCACCAGCGCCTCGGCGAAGGCCTCGTCGTTGATGTGAAACGGCAGGCGCACGAGCTTGCGGTCGGGCCCGGCACGAAATCGCGTGGCGAGGGTGTCGAAGAGCACGCGGTTGGCCTCGGGGTCGTGGAAGGGGCCGCCCGGTTTGTCGATGGCGGAGACACCGCCCTCGGGGATGAGAAAGCGCACCGGCCCGCGCATCGCGTTGAGCTTGGCGCCGATGAACTCGCCGATGGCGCGGTTCTCGTCGGCGGTGGTGCGCATCAGCGTCACGTTGGGGTTGTGCTTGTAGAGGCGGCGGCCCTTGAACCGCTCGGGCACCGTGTCCCAGGCGCCGAAGTTCGCCATGTCCAGCGCACCGCAGCTACCCACGTAGGGGAGTGAACGGCGCGCAAACACGTCCATGCGCGTGGGGCCGGCGGAGAGCGTACCGCCGGCGATCTCGTCGGCGATCTCGGTGGTGCTGACGTCGATCACGCCTTCGAGCAGGCCGCTGTCGGCGAGCTTTTCCATGCTCTGGCCACCCACGCCGGTGGCGTGGAAGACGAGGCAGTCGTAGCGCTCGCCGAGCAGCTTGGTCACTGCCTGCACGCAGGGCGTGGTGACGCCGAACATGGTGAGGCCGAGCGCAGGCTTGGTGATGGTTTCTGTCGCCACCGGGTGCGTGATCATTCCGGCCAGCGCGTGCGCCGCGTTGGCCAGCACGCGCTCGCTGATGCGGTTGATGCCCTGCACGTCGGTCACGCTGTACATCATGCAGATGTCGCTTGGCCCCACGTAGGGCCGCGTGTCGCCGCTGGCCATGGTGCTGACCATGACCTTGGGCACGCCGATGGGCAAGGCGCGCATCGCGGTCGTGGCGAGCGTCGTGCCGCCCGAGCCGCCCGCGCTGACGATGCCGCCGAGGTCGCGCCGCGTGAGGATGAAATGCTCGAACGCCGTGGCCATGGCGGTGACGGCGCTGCCGCGGTCGCCGCTGAAGACGGCGCTCTCGCCTTGCGGGTGGTGGCGCGCCACCTCGCGCGGGTGGATGCTGGCGGGGCTGGGCTTGCCGCTGGTGGCGAGGTCGACCGTCACCACGCGCAGGCCGAGTTTTTCGAGGCACTGGCGCAGGTAGAAGAGCTCGCGGCCCTTGGTGTCGAAAGTGCCGGCCACGTAGGCGGCGCGGCCGCTGCTCGCGGCCACGGGGAAGGGCAGCACGCTGCCTGTACCTCCCCCTCTCCCGCTTGCGGGAGAGGGTTGGGGTGAGGGTTGCGTCGAGGTGGACCAACCCCCACCTCCACCCCCACCCTCACCCTGCCCTCTCGCGCCAGCGGGGGAGGGTGAATACGGCGCTTCTCGCGCAATGTCGTTGACCGGTGCGGCCGTGCCGCCCGCATTCCAGCGTGTGTAGCCACGCACCGTGCGTGGCGCCATGTCGTTGAGCGAAGGCGAACCTTCGCTGTGCGCGCGCTGCACGGTGTAGACGCGCGTCGGCTCGGCGGCGGCATCCTGCGGCAGCAAAGCAGCCTCGGCTTCAGGCTCATCGTCGCCGCCGCTCTTCACTCCGAGCAGCCGCTCCTGCATTTCGCGGTTGGCGGCCAGTTCCGCAGCCGGCATCAGCTCGGCGATGCGGCCATTCACCATCACACCGATGCGGTTGGCCACCTCCAGCGCGACGCCCAGGTTCTGCTCGATCAGCAGCACGGCGATCTCGCCTTCGGCGGCGAGCTCGCGCAGCGCCTGGGCCACCTGCTCGACGATGACCGGCGCCAAGCCCTCGGTGGGCTCGTCCATCACCAGCAACTTGGGCGCCAGCAGCAGCGCGCGGCCGATGGCCAGCATCTGCTGCTCGCCACCCGAGAGCATCGCGCCGCCGTGGCCCTTGCGTTCGGCCAGGCGTGGGAACATCGAATAGATCCGATCGATTTCGCGCTTGTTCACGGCGACGAGCTTCAAGGTCTCGTCCACCGACAGGCTCGGCCAGACGCGCCGGCCCTGGGGTACATAGGCGATGCCGCGCCTTGTGATCTCGTGCGCGCCGCGGCCGAGGATCTCCTCGCCCAGCAGCTTGACGCTGCCGCTGGTGGTGCCCACGCCCTGCAGCAGGCCGGTGACGGCATTGCACAACGTCGTCTTGCCCATGCCATTGCGGCCGACGATGCCGAGCACGCCGCGCTCGATGCTGAGGCTCACACCTTGCAGCGCGTGCGCGCGGCCGTAGTAGACGTCCAGTGCCTCGACCACGAGCACGTGGCCCTTGGCCGTGCCTTCGGACTTGCGCGACCACAGGGCCATTCAGTGTTTGCTCCCCATGTAGATCGCTTGGACCTGCGGGTCGTTCTCGATCTGCTCGGGTGTGCCGGTCTTCAGCACCCGCCCGTTGTGCATGACCGTCACCTTCTCGGTGACGCGCAGCGCGATGTCCAGGTCGTGCTCGATGAGCACGTAGCTCATATGGGCCGGCAGCGAGCGCAGCAGCGCCACCAGTTCACGCCGTTCGGCGGGTGACAAGCCTGCGGCCGGCTCGTCGAAGAGGATGAGGCGCGGCGCCCCGGCCAGCGCCATGCCGATCTCGAGCTGGCGCTGCTGGCCATGCGCAAGATTGGCGACGAGTTCGTTCGCGATGTGCGTCAGCCGCGCCCGTTCGAGCAGCTCTTGGGTGGCGCGTTGCGAGGCATGCGCGGGCCCGGGCCGACGGAAGCTGTAGCGCCCGTTGGCGACACCGCGCACCGCGAGGAAAAGGTTGTCGCGCACGGAGAGCTCGCGAAAGAGCAGCGAGCTCTGGTAGGTGCGCCTGAGGCCCTTGCGGATGCGCTCGTGCGGCGGCAGCTCGGTGATGTCTTCGCCGAAGAAGCGGATGCGCCCGCTCGTGGGCGGGAAGTCGCCCGTGATGGCGTTGAAGAGCGTCGTCTTTCCGGCACCGTTGCTGCCCAGCACGGCGTACTTCTGGCCCGCCGCCACGGCCAGCGAGACATCGTCCGCCGCCTTCAGCGCGCCGAAGGCACGCGTCACGTTCTCCAGCACCAGCGCGTCGTTGGACGCGAGCGCTGAGGAAGCGGACGGCGCACCGCCACGCGCGACGCTGCGCGCGGCGGTGCTTGGTCGTAGCTGCGCAATGGATGCCATGTCAGCAGGTCAGCCCAGCTCGGCAAACGCCGCGGATCCGGCTGTGCCGGTCCGCTGGCGCTGCCTTGCGACTTGCAAGTCGCAAGGCGCTCGCCAGCCACTCGCGAGCGCGCAGGCGCTCGCTCGGTGCGGGCTCGCCCCGCCCCGAGGTGAAGCGCCGAGAGGCGCTTCGGGGGTGGTTCATGGGCACGCGGGTTCGTCGCGCGACCCGACCTTGAACTGATCCTTCGGAATGCCCAGCAGCTGCTCGACGTTGTCCACCTTGCGCAAGACGCGTGTGGACAGATCGCCCTTGGCGTCCTTCACCACTTCGGTGACGAAGGTGGTGCCGATGGCCTGGCGGTTGCCGTCGAGCTTGATGTCGCCGGTGGGGCCCTTCAGCACGAGTTTGCTCAGCGCCTCGCGGTATTTGAGTTGACCGCCGGACAGGTCGCCGTTCACCGCCGCGAGGCCATCGAGTGCCGCCTTCATATTCACGTAGTAGACGAAGGCAAACAGGCTCGGGCTCGGGAAGCCGCCCTTGTCGACCGGGAAATTCTTCTTGTAGTCGGCGACGAAGGCCTGCCAGTCGGCGCCGTCGAAGCCGTCGGCCACCGGGCCGGCACTGATGGTGCCCACCAGCGAATCGCGCCGCTTGCCGCGGTAGTTGAGGATGTCCTGGCTGACCGTGATGCTGCCGCCCATCATCGGCTTGTCGCCGCCGGCGGCCTCGTACTGGTTGAGGAAGTTCACCGCGTCGGCGCCACCGAGCACGACCAGCAGCGCATCCACGTCCTTCGGGATGCGCGCGATGGTGCTGGCGTAGTCCTTGCCGCCCAACGGCACCCAGGCCTTGACCGGCACCTTGCCGCCCAGGCGGCAGAACTCGGCCATGAAGCCCTGCACCTGGCTGTACGGGAACGCGTAGTCCTCGGCGATGACCATCACGCGCTTGAAGCCCTTGTCCATGGCCGCCTTGCCCAGGCCCACCATCCACTGCGCGCCTTCGGTATTGAAGCGGAAGAAGTTGGGGCTCGGGTCGACCAGCGTCGTGGCCTGCGCACCCGAGCCGCCGTTGATGAAGGTGGTGCCGGGCTGGGTCTTGGAGTAGTTCTTGACCGCGATGCCCTCGCCGCCGGAAAGCGGCCCGACCATGACGTCGACCTTGTCCTGCTCGACGAGCTTGCGCGTGGCATTCACCGCCACGTCGGGGTTGGCATTCGAGCTGCCCTTGATGATCTCGACCTTGCGCCCGGCGACCATGCCGCCGCGCTGGATGAGCGCCAGTTCGGCGCCGCGCATGCCGTCGGCACCGCCGGCGGCGAAGGGCCCCTCGAGCGTGGCCAGCAGGCCGATCTTGATCGGCGCGCCCTGGGCCCAGGCCGCGCCGCCGAATCCGGATACGGCGGCCGCAGCGGCCGCACCCAACACGGAACGTACAACGAATCTCTTGGTTACTTTCACGCTTGTCTCCTGATGACAGGTTGCGAGGGTTAGGGCCTGCGCGTGGCCGTGGGACCGAAGCGCGAACGCCACTTCGACCACAGCCCGAGCAGGCCATCGGGGGAAAACAGCACGATGGCGAGGAAAACGACACCGATCACGAGATTGAACCGTTCGCGGCCACCAGGGCCCAGCACGTCGATGGCGAAAGTCTGCAGCAGCACGAAGACGATGGCGCCGAGAAAGGCGCCGATCGGGTGGCGCATGCCGCCGAGCACGGCGATGACGAGGATATTGATGAGCCACCCGGTACCCACCGAGTTGGGCGTGATGAGCCCGTTGTACCAGGTGAAGAGAACGCCGCCCACGGCCGCGACGAGGCCCGACAGCGCGTAAGCGGCGACGCGGTGCGCGACCACGTTGTAGCCCAGCGCTGCCATGCGCCGCGGGTTGTCGCGGATGCCTTGCATGGCGATGCCGAAGGGCGAACGCACCACCCACTTGACGAGCAGGTAGCCGGCCAGGCTCCAGAAGAGCGTGAGGAAGTAGAACGGCAGCGGATCGCGCCAGTTCACCTCGAGCACGGTGGGCGGATAGGCCTTCTGGAAACCCTGGAAGCCGTTGAAGACCGAATAGTTCTGCAGCGCCAGGTAGTAGAAGGCCACGCCGATGGCGAGCGTGATCATGATCGTATAGATGCCCTCGGTGCGCACCGACAGCCAGCCGATCAGCGTGGCACAGACGACCGAGATGGCGAGCGCAAACGGGATCACCACCCACCAGGGCCAATTCAGGCTCGTGGCCGTGCCGCTGGTCCCGAGAATGGAGACGACATAACCGGCGATGCCGGCCACCGTCATCTGCGCCAGCGAGATCATGCCGCCGTAGCCGCCGAGGAAGGTGAGTGAGAGCGCGATGAGGCCGAGTGCCAGCGCCTGGCCGGCGATCTGGAAGGTGAAGAAGGGCGTGGCCACGAAGGGGAAGATCAGCACGAAGGCGAGCACGAACACGTGCCGCGCCGAGACGTGCCGCCACAGGAACTTGAGCCAGCGCGGCGCGTCGCTGTCGGCGTAGGGCTCGGGCGCCGGCACCACCACCGGCGCACTGGCCCTGGGCAGCGGCAGGGGCCGCGCTACCGCGGCGAGACCGGTATTCATGGCGCGGCGCCAGTAGGCTGCACTCATGGCTGTTGCCCCCTCTCCCGCAGGCGGGAGAGGGAGAGGGAGCCAAGACCAGGCATCGGCCTCATGCCGCCTTCCCCATGATGCCGCGCGGCCGGAAGGCGAGAACGAGGACCAGGATCACGAACGTGAACACGACGCTGTAGGTGGGCGCATACGTGAGGCCATAGGTCTCGGCCAGGCCAAGGATCACCGCGCCGATGGCCGCACCCACCACGCTGCCCATGCCGCCGACGATGACGACGATGAGCGAAGCGAGCAGCAGCCGCGTGTCCTCGCCCGGCACCATCGAAAGCTCCACCGCACCGATCACCCCGCCGATGCCGGCCAGCCCGGCGCCGAGCATGAAGGTGATGGCGAACACGAGGTTCACGTTCACGCCGGCCGCGGCGAGCATGCCGCGGTCGTCGACGCCGGCGCGGATCATCGTGCCGACCTTGGTGCGGTTGAGCAACCACCACAGGAACACGCCGATCGCGATGCCGAAGCCGAGCAGGCTCAGACGGTAGGCCGAATAGGCGCGGATGATGGGAATGTCGCGGATGGGCCCTTGCAATATTGAGGGCGCTTCCATCTGGTGCACCTGGCCGGTGAAGACCCACAGCAGCAGGTCGGCGAAGACGATCGAAAGCCCGATCGTCACCATCGTCTGCCGCAGGTCCTCGCCCTGCATGTGGCGCAGGATGAGCACCTGGATGAGCAGGCCGGTGATCGCGGCAGCGAGAAAGCCGCCGGCCATGGCGAGGATCCACCAGCCGGTCTGCTCGGCGATCGTGAAGCCGACATAACCGCCGAGCAGGTAGAGCGAGCCGTGCGCGAGGTTGACATTGCGCATGAGGCCGAAGACGAGCGTGAAGCCGCTGGCGACGATGAAATACAGCGACGCGAGCGTGAGGCCGTTGAGCAGCGTGAGCAGGTACAGGCGCAGGTTGTCCACCATCGCCCAGAGCGAGAACACCGCGATCGGACCGCCGATCAGCAGCCACAGCAGCCAGCGGTTGCGCTCGCCTCGGGTCACGCGGCGCGCTCCCAGCTTCTGGCATTCATCGGCGGCGCCTTGGCGAACACGCCGTCCTTCATCACCGCGAGTATGCGCTTGGGGTCGCGCAGGATGCCGATGTTGGCGAGTGGGTCGCCGTCGAGCAGCAGCAGGTCGGCGAGGTAGCCTTCCTTCACCAGGCCGAGCTCGTGGGGGCGCATCATGATCTGGCCGCCGTACAGCGTGCACGAGCGGATGGCCTCCATCGGCGTGAAGCCAAGGTGCTTGATGAAGAGCTCGAGGTCACGCATGTTCTGCAAGTGCGGGTTGAAGGCGAAGCCGTAGTCGCCGCCCGGCAGTACGCGGATGCCGCGCTTGTGCATGGCCTTGAGCGATTCGCAGGCGGCAGCCCACTCCTCTTCGTAGCCCATCTTCACGGCCTGTTCGTGGGTCACACCGTGGGGCTCGGCCTCCCACAGCAGGGCCCACAGGATGCCGATGCCCGGTACGACGAAGACGCGGTCCTTGACTGCCTCGAGCTTGTCGAGCGCTTCTTCGTCGGTGAAGCTGGCGTGGTAGATGAGGTGGATGCCGTGGCGCAGCGCCTGCTTGATGCTCTCGCAGGAGCGGGCATGGACGATGATGCGCTTGCCGCGCATCTTGACCTCTTCGGCCGCGGTGGCGACCTCGGCGTCGGTCATCCAGGTGGTCTTGGAGTCGGCGCCGGGCACGAAGTTGTCGCCCGAGAGGTTGAGCTTGATCGAATCCACGCCGTACTTGAGGAACATGCGCACCACGCGGCGCATGTCGTCGGCGTTGTTCACCACCTGGCCGAAGCTGAAGTCGGGGAAGGGCAGGTGCGGCAGCATCTCGTCGCCCAAGCCGCCGGGCACGGTGATCTCCTGGCTCGCGGCGAGGTAGCGCGGGCCCGGGATCTGGCCGCTCTCGATGGCGTTGCGGGTCACCACATCGAGCCGCGGCTTGGCGCACGCGGCGCCTAGACAGCTCGTGAAACCGGCTTCGAGATAGCGCTTGGCGACCTTGGCGGTCCACAGCACGTGTTCCTCGAGCGGCATGGTCTGGATGGCCCCGAGCGTGGCGGCATCGTTCCAGCTGAAATGGGTGTGCGCCTCGCACATGCCGGGCATGAGCGTGGCGCCGACGGCGTCGATGACGGTTGCACTGCCCGGGGCGATGGGCGCCGTGCTGCGCCCCACCTGGCGGATGCGGTTGCCGCTGACCAGCACGCTGCCGGTGTAGGGCGGATTCTGGCCCGTGCCGTCGAGAATGCGGACGTTGGTGAAGAGGGTGTCGGCCATGTTGCTGCTCCCTGTTCGGCTTGGATGCGGCTTGGATGCGGCTTAGGTGCGGCTTACGTGCGGCTCACGCGGCCCAGCGTGTCATCGCAGGTGCGGCGCCGGTGCGAGCGAGCCCGGCGCCACGCAGCGGCGGCGCCCGATGGAACTCGCCATCCTTCATCACTGCCAGGATGCGTTTCTTGTCTTGCAGCACCGTGATGTCGGTGAGCGGGTCACCGTCGACCAGCAGGATGTCGGCGTAGCAGCCTTCGCGGACATAGCCGATCTCCTTGCCGTGGCCCATCATCGGCCCGCCCCAGGCGGTGGCCGCGAGCAGCGCCTCCATCGTGCTCATGCCGATGACCTTGACGAAGGTCTCGAGGTCCTTGGCGTTGGTGCCGTGTGGCGTCCAGGCGAAACCGTAGTCGCCACCGGGCAGGATGCGGATGCCGCGCTTGCGCATCGCCTTCATGCTCTCGATGGCGGCTTCCAGCTCGCGGTGGTAACCCATCTTCTTCGTCACCTCGGGTGTCAGGCCCCAGGCGCTGGCGTGGTGACAGGTGTTGATGAGCCAGGCGAGGCCGGGCGCGACGAAGTGCTTGAGCTTGTTGGCTTCGAGCATGTCCAGGCCTTCTTCGTCGATGAAGCTGGCGTGGTAGATGACCTCGATGCCCTTGGTGATGCACTGCTTGATCGACCATGTGCTGCGCGCATGCGCGGCGACGCGCTTGCCCCAGCGGTGCGACTCGTCGACGCAGACGGCGATCTCCTCCTCGGTGAACTGGCTCATCTCCGAGGGCATGCCGGTGATGCTCTCGCCCGAGAGGTTGATCTTGATCTGGTCGACGCCGTATTTGGCGAACAAACGCACACAGCGGCGCATCTCCTCGGCGCCGCTGACGATGGCGCCGAAGGCGAATTCGTGCTGCGGCAGGTGCGGCGCCGTGGTGTCGCCCAGGCCCCCGGGCACCGTGATCTCCTGGCTCGCGGCGATGTAGCGTGGCCCGACGATGGTGCCGTCATTGATGGCATTGCGGATCACCACGTCGAGCCGCGGCTTGGCGGTGGCGGCACCGACGCAGCTCGTCCAGCCCATGTCGAGGTATTTCTTGGCCACCTCGGCGCACCACAGGATGTGCTCTTCGGGCGGCATGCGCTGGATGCTGTCCAGCGTGGGCTGGTCGTTCCAGCTGAAATGCGTGTGTGCTTCCACCATGCCGGGCATGAGGAAGGCGCCGGCACCGTCGATGAGCGTGGCGCCCGCCACCATAGAGGATGACGGGGGCGTGCGCTGTCCGTAGGCCGTCTTGATCACGCGGCTGATGCGATTGCCGCTCACCAGCACGTCGCCGGTGAATGGCGTCTCGCCGCCGCCGTCGAAGATGCGCACGTTGGTGAAGAGGGTGTCGGCCATGATCGTGACTCTCCTACCTCACTCGTTCGAGGAAGTCGCGCAGCGCGCGCTGCGATTCGGTGGGGCGCTCCATCATCGGCCAATGGCCGCAGCGGCTGAAGACCTCGACGCGCCCGGGGTTACCCAGGCGCTCGGCCAACTGGCGCGCGCCGGACAGTGGCGTCACCATGTCCTCGTCGCCGTTGATCACGAGCGTGGGACAGCGGATCAACTCCAGGCGCGCCGAACGCGCTTCAGCGAGCGCCAGGCAGTTGCGCGCAAAACCTTCGGCGTCCTGCGCCGCGATGCTGTCGCGCACATAGGCCACGGTGACAGGCTGCGTCTCGCGCGTGGAGGGCGAGAGTGAGAACTGCGAGATGCCCTCGGCAATGTCGAACATGCCTTGTTCGCGTGCGGCGGCGGCACGCGCGCGCATGTTCTCGCGCTGTGCCGGTACGGGCTCGGCCATGGCACCGAAGAGCGCGAGGCTGCGCACGCGCTCGGGCGCCTTGGCCGCCACGTGCAGCGCGATGATGGTGCCGAAGCTGTGGCCGACGAAGTGCGCGCGCGAGATGCCGAGCGACTCGCACACCCGAATCACGGCATCGGCGTGCACCTCGGCCGAGAGCCTGCCGCCGTGCGCCGTGGCTACGCCGAGGGCATAGGCCTTGCGCGAGCGGGCGGCGCCCGGCAGCTCCGGGCGCACGCAGCGGTAGCGGCCAAGCGCGGGCAGCAGCGGCGTCCACGCATTCATGCTGCCGCCCAGACCGTGGATGAAGACGATGGCATCGCCTTCGCCGCGCACGTCCACCGCCATGCGGTCGATCCAGGCGATGCTCATGGATCGACGAAGCGGTTCTCGATCACGCCGATGCCGTCGATCTCGACGCGCACCACGTCGCCGTGCTTGAGCCACTTCGGTGGGTTGAAGCCCATGCCCACGCCGCTCGGGGTGCCGGTGGCGATGATGTCGCCGGGGTAGAGCGTGATGCCACGCGAGATAGCTTCGATCTGCGCAGGGATGTCGAAGATCATGTCCTTCGTCATCCCGTCCTGGCGCAGTTCAGGGGCGCCGCCTTCGGGCCTGACCCAGCCGCGCACGCGCGTGGCGGTGCCGTCGAGTTCGTCGGCGGTGACGATCCACGGCCCCATCGGGCAGAAAGTATCGAAGCTCTTGCCCAGGTGCCACTGCTGGTGGCGCGTCTGCACATCGCGCGCGCTGACGTCGTTGACGATGGTGTAGCCGAACACATGCTCCATCGCCTGCGCGCGCGGGATGTTGATGCCCCCCTTGCCGATGACCACGGCGAGCTCGCACTCGTAGTCGATCTGCTCGGTGATGTGCCTGCCAGGCAGCCGCACGGCGTCGAACGGACCCACCACCGTTTCGGGCACCTTGGAGAAGACGATCGGCCAGAGTTCGCGTTCTGGCGATTGCGCGACGGCATCGCGAAAGACGGTGGTGGAAAGCTCCTCGGCATGGGCGCGGTAGTTTCGGCCGATGCAAAAGAGATTGCGCCGCGGGCGCAGTGGCGGCAGCAGCATGACGGCTTCCACCGGCAGGCGCGCGCCAGCAGCGGGCGGCAGCGGGTCGCCGTGGGCGAGCGCGCGCACGAGCTCGAAGGCGCCGCGTTCAGGGCGCGGCGCAGCCAGCGGTGTGGCTTCGCGCCCATCGGGCGAGATGGTGCCGACATGGGGGCGGCCACCCCAGCTCCAGCTGGCGATGCGCATGGGCTCGGTTGTCTCCGGGGTTCGCGCACTGGGCATTCGGCGCGTGGGACTGTCTTGCTGGCGCTTTCTCGCTGCGGCGCACTTTCGGGCCCGTGAGACTTGCGTCTCAAATCGGGATCGTTGCATCATACGGGCATGCTCGCCGCGGCCACAAGAAGAACCCCACGCACCTTGCCCCGGTGAAAACCCGCACCTCCACCCCATCGAGCCGGCAGCGAGGCCTCACTGACGGTGAGGACACCGCGAAGGTGCCGAAGGCGCATGCTCGGCCGAGCACGCCGGCGCCGCCGCCGGAGCGTGGCGTGAAGGCCGCCACCTTCCGGCTGCTGCTCGATACCGCGATGGACATCATCCACGACGGCCATATTCCTAGCGTGGCCGAGGTCGCGATGCGCTCGCGTGTTTCGCGCGCCACGGCTTACCGCTACTTTCGGAGCCGCAGCGCGCTCGTCACGGCCGTCATCGACAGTTCCCTCGGGCCGGTGCGCACGCTCTCGAGCAACCTGCCCGACGGGCGTGCGCGCGTGCACGAACTGTTCGAGCAGACCTTCCCGCGCTTCCAGGAGTTCGAGCCGCAGCTGCGTGCCGCCGCTCAGCTCGCGCTCGAGCAATGGGCGCAGGAGCGGGCCGGCCTGCTCGAGGAAGAGCCCTTCCGGCGCGGCCACCGCATCCGCATCCTCGAGCACGCCATCGCGCCTTTGAAGGGGCAGCTCACGCCGGCGGGGCGGCAGCGTCTGCACCACGCGCTGTCGGTGGTCTACGGCATCGAGCCCTGGGTCATCCTGAAGGACATCTGGGGCCTGCCCGAGCGCGAGGTGCAGCGTGTGGCGCTGTGGATGGCCGATGCGCTGATCGATGCGGCGCTCGCGCAGTCTGCCGCGGCAAAGCCAACGCGCAAGGCGGCGGCGAAGTCGCACCGGTGAGGCACGAGGGTGGTGACGCTGCCGCGCCGAAGTCACCGGGGTGACGCGGCTTCGCCATGTGGGCGCCCACAATGCACCGATGGGCAACCTGACTCTCGTGCGCCACGGCCAGGCCTCATTCGGCGCGAGCGACTATGACCAGTTGAGCGAACTCGGCGCGCGGCAATGTGCTGCGCTCGGGCACTATTTTTCCGAGCGTGGGCGCCGCTTCGACGCCGTGCTCACGGGCACGCTGAAGCGGCACGCGCAGTCCTACGAGTCGATCGGATCAATCCTGGCTGGCCTGCCGCCGCCTCGTGCTGTGGCGGCTTTGAACGAGTACGACGCCGAGGGCCTGGTGCGCGCTGCGGCTGGCGGCCGCCCCATCGTGCACACACCCGGTGGTGATCGTCGCGAACACTTCCGCGTGCTGCGCGACGCTCTGGAGCGCTGGATGCGCGGCGAACTGAAGGTGGACGGCATGCCCGACTGGGCCACCTTCCGCGCAGGCGTGGCCACGGTGCTGGACGAGCTGCGCCAGTCGGGCGCCGATCAGGTGCTGATTGTCAGCAGCGGTGGCCCCATCGCCACCGCAGTGGCGCACGTGCTGCAGGCGCCGGCCAACGCGGTGGTGGCATTGAACCTGCAAATGCGCAACAGCGCACTCACCGAGTTCAGCTTCACGTCGTCGAGGCACTGGCTGGTGAGCTACAACACGCTGCCGCACCTGGACCACCCCGATCGCGCCGGCTGGGTCACGCATTCGTAGACAGGGGATCTTCAGACCGGCGGGATGCGCAGCATCTGCCCCGGATAGATCTTGTCCGGGTGCGTGAGCATCGGCTTGTTGGCCTCGAAGATCATCGGGTACTTCATGGCGTCGCCGTAGAACGCCTTGGCGATCTTGCTCAGGCTGTCGCCGCTGACGACGGTGTGCCATTGCGCCTCGGGCTCGCTCGAGGCCACGGTGAGCATGTCGTTCACCCCGGCCACGCCGGCAACGTTGCCGCAGCACAGCAGCACTTTCTCCTTCGTGGCCTGGTCGGGCATCACGCCGTCGGCGGTGACGGTGGAGGTGGTGCCGTCGAAACTGATGCTCAGCCCGTCGGTGGGCAGGCCCTGCGCGCGCACATATTCGATGATGGCGTCACCCGCGGCGCTGCTCAGCGCCGCGACGTTCTCGGGTGTCGGTGCGGCAGCGGCGGCGTCTTGCGCGGCCTTGGCCTGGCCCTTGCCGAACAGTTTCTCGCCAGCATCCTTGAAAAATGACATCAAACCCATGGTGCTCTCTCCTGTGTTGGTCGGGCCGGTGGCCCGCGGGGGAGGATCGTACGCTGACGCGACGAGCGCGGAACCCATGCTGCGGCATGGGTGCGCGGCTGCAGTTCGGCGACGGCTAGTACTTGTGATGTGAATGATCGTGGCCATGATCGTGGCCATGGCCATGGCCGTGGTCGTGGCCATGAGCGTGCGCGCCCTCGTGTGCTTGGCCGTGCTCCTGCGCATGCCCGGTGCCCGGCTCATAGGCTCCTGCTTCCGGCTCGAACGGCGCCTGCTCCTCGCTCACGATGAGGTGCATGCGGCGCAGCAGGCCGGCCAACACGTGGTCGGGTTCGAGCTTGAGGTGGTCAGGCTTCAGTTCCACCGCCACGTGGCGGTTGCCGAGGTGATAGGCAGCGCGCAGCAAGTCGCTGGGCGCACCGTGCTCGCTGCAGTGGCGCACCACCAGCACCGGCTGCGGCGCAGCCACGGCGCGCACGAGGCCGCCATCCTCGGCGACCAACACGTCGCCGCCCCGCA
>JANNRI010000056.1:0-1855 GCA_031401195.1 Burkholderiales bacterium | reverse complement strand
AGCGCGCGGCCGGTGCGAACGTCGAAACGGCCCTGGTGCAGCGGACACTCGATGCTGCCGTCTTCCTCGACGAAGCCACCGCACAGGTTGGCCGCGCCGTGGGTGCAGGTGGCGTCGATGGCGTGCAGCTCCTCGCCCAGTCGCACGAGCGCGATCTCGCGGCCGGCGGCTACGGCAGCGATGACGTCGCCGTCGGGTACATCGGCTGCGGCAGCCACGTCGAACCATTCGTCGTTCATATCGGATCGATGATGGAGTTGGGGATGAGGTCGTTGTCGAAGATAACCAGCCGCTCGGCGAATCGCAGGCCCTCGGGCGTGGCCACGACGCGGTCGAGCGTGCGACCCACCGACAGGATCTCGGGCATTGCATCGTGCTTGGTACGGATGACGAGGTAGCTGGCTTCGCAGCGCAGAGCCTCGCCCTCGCGCGCCAGCAGGCGCGGCAGGCCGACGATGTGGCGTTGCACGTAGGGGTCGTGGTAGATCGTCTCCGCGGCGCCGTAGACGCGGTCCTTGAGCATGCCGCGGCTCTCGAAGGCCAGCGTCGCCAGCGGCAGGCCACGGTCGAAGTTCTCGCGCGACTGCAGCTTGTAGATGCCGTCCTCGGTGAAGAAGTCGGGCCAGCGGTTGAGCTCGCGCGAGTCGAGCGCGGCGGCGTAGTCGCTGTACAGCTCGTGCAGCGCGAGCAGGGTGTCGGCGTCCAACTTCACAATTCCATCACCTCGCGCCAGTAGCCGTACATGCCGCGGATCAGGGTCTCGGTGACCATGTGGTCGGTGGCCTTGACGTCGCGGCCGTCGAGTTCGCTGAGCGTGCGCGCCTGGCCGTTGGCGGCGAAGGCCTGCTGCACGAACTCGATGACCTCGCCGTCGTCGGCCGAGACGAAGCCGGCGGGGCCGAAGAGGTTGGCCTGGCGCAGGCGGCGCCGGCTCATGGCCTCGTCGTCGTCGGCGAATCCGAAGTGCGTCCACACGAAATCAAAGACGCCGGGTGCGACCGGCTGGATGTGGCGCGTCGACAGCGAGTTGACCTGCTGCTGGATGATGAGGCTGGGGAAGAGGGTCATCATGACCACGCTGGGGCCGCCCCACCAGGCCTCGGGCACGATGTCGATGAAGCTCGGGTCGTGCAGCGTCATCTCGGCCTTGAAGCTCGACACCTGGGTCACCTGCTCGGCCTTGCCTGCGGTGCCGCGGGTCGAGATCATCGCCGCGTGGCGATGCTTGTCGTCCATGCGCAGCTGGCTCTTGTTGTCGGCGCGCCAGAGCCCGAAGGTGACGAACCAGGTGTGCAGCAAGCCCGGGTGGTAGGGGTCCTTGATGTTCTCCTGCATCAGCTTCCAGTTGCCCGGTACGCGCTGCCGCGAATAGCCCAGGATGGTCAGTTCGCGGCCGTCGAAGGCGCGTTCGAACCAGGGTTTGATCTCACCCAGATAGCTGTCGAAATCCTCGACTGAATGATCGAAGGAGGCGAACACCACGCCGTTTTTCGCAGCCACCTTGAGCTTGGTCAGGCCGTGGTCTTCGAGCTTGAAGTCGGCCGGCATGCCGCCGTTGATCTTGCCGTCCCGGCGCACGCCGCGGCGGAACGGCAGGCCGATCAGGTTGCCCTTCAAGTCGTAGTTCCACTGGTGGTAGGGGCAGATGAAATCGCGGCGGTTGCCGAAGTTCTGCTCGCAGAAAGCCACGCCGCGATGCGCGCAATGGTTCTCGATCACGTTGATGGCACCGTCAGCGTCGCGCACCATGATCACCTGGCGTTCACCGATGAAGGTCCGCTTGAAGTCACCGTGCTTGGGGATCTCGGCGGCCAGACCCACGTAGCACCAGTGGCCCTTGTAGAACAGGCGTTCC
>JANNRI010000055.1:0-16870 GCA_031401195.1 Burkholderiales bacterium | reverse complement strand
GACGACCGCCAGGTCGTGCGAGACGAAGAGATAGGCCAGCCCGAACTCCTCCTGCAGATCGATCAGCAGGTTCAGCACCTGGGCCTGCACCGAGACATCCAGTGCCGAGACCGGCTCGTCCGCGACGATGAGGCTCGGGTTCAGCGCCAGTGCGCGCGCGATGCCCAGGCGTTGGCGTTGGCCGCCGGAAAATTCGTGCGGAAATTTTCTTGCGGCATCCACGCGCAGGCCGACGCGCTCGAACAGCGCTGCAATCCGCTGCTCGAGCTCCGCGCCCGAGGCGAGATCGAAGTTCGTCAGCGGCTCGCTGACGATGGCCCTGGCCGACAGGTGCGGGTTCAGAGACGAGTACGGATCCTGGAACACCATCTGCATCTGCCGCCGGTGGGTGCGCAGTTGCGCCTCTGTCAGGCGCGTGATGTCGACGCCGCTGAGCGCCACCGCGCCGGACGTGGGTTCGAGCAGCCGCATCACCGTCTTCGCCACCGTCGTCTTGCCGCAGCCGGATTCGCCCACGAGGCAAAGGGTCTCGCCGCGGCCGATATCGAAGGACACGCCGTCCACGGCATAGACCTGGCCCACGACACGCGAGAGCAGGCCATTGTGCACGGGGAAGTGCTTCTTCAGATCGGTGACGCGCAGGACCGGCGCGGAGGCAGGCGTGGCGCCGTTCATCGCGGCGCTGCCAGGCCACGTGCGGCCTCTGCGGCCACGCCCGCGGCGCCTGCGGCCACGCGCGCGGTTTCCCAGCAGGCCGCCAGATGTGCGGGACCCTGTGCCGGCCCGTGCTGCGCAAGCACGGGCCGCTCGAGCCTGCAGCGCTCGACCGCAAAGCTGCAGCGCGGCGCGAAGGCGCAGCCGGCGATCTCCTCGCGCAGCGAGGGCACGATGCCGGAGATCTCCGGCAGCCGGCCGCGGATATTGCTGCGCCGGCCGGCCGCGTTGCGGCGCGGAATCGAGTTCAGCAGGCCACGCGTGTAGGGATGCAGCGGGTTGTTGAACAGCTCCGCGACTGGCGCTTCTTCGACCTTTCTGCCGGCGTACATGACGATCGCGCGGCGCGCAGTTTCGGCGATCACGCCCAGGTCGTGCGTGATGAGAACGATGGCCGTGCCCAGGCGCTCCTTGAGCTCGAGCATCAGCTCCAGGATCTGCGCCTGGATCGTGACATCGAGCGCGGTCGTCGGTTCGTCGGCGATCAGCACCTTGGGGTTGCAAGCGAGGGCCATGGCAATCATCACCCGCTGGCGCATGCCACCCGAGAGTTGGTGCGGATATTCACCGGCACGCCGCTTGGGGTCGGCGATGCGCACCAGCGCCAGCATCTCGACCGCATGTTCCGAGGCCCAGCGCCGCTGCTGGCCCTGATGGATGCGCAGGGATTCGGCGATCTGCTCGCCCACCGTCAGCACCGGGTTGAGCGAGGTCATCGGCTCCTGGAAGATCATCGAAATGCGATTACCGCGGATGCGGCGCATCTCGTGCTCGGGCAGCGTCGTCAGCTCGGTGCCTTCGAAGCTGACCGAGCCGCCGACGACCCGGCCGGCGCTGGGCGGGATGAGGCGCATGATGGACAGCGCCGAGACGCTCTTGCCGCAGCCCGATTCGCCGACGATGCCCAGCGTCTCGCCGCGCGCCACATCGAAGGACACGTCGTCGACCGCGCGCACGATGCCCTCGCGCATGAAGAACTGGGTGCGCAGGCCACGCACGGAGAGCACGGTATCCGGTGGGCTCGCGTCCATCTCGCTACTCACATGCGCCGCGCGATACGCGGGTCGAGCGTATCGCGCAGTCCGTCGCCGACCAGATTGATCGCGAGCACGGCAATCGCCAGCATCAGGCCGGGGAAGAAGATGATCCAGGGCGAGATCTGGAAGTAGGCGCGGCCGAGCGAGATGACGTTGCCCCAGCTGGGAATCTCCGGTGGCGTGCCGGCGCCGAGGAACGACAGCCCGGCCTCGATCAGCACCGCCGAGGCACAGACGTAGGTCGCTTGCACAATGAGCGGCGCCACTGTGGAGGGCAGGATGTGCCGGATCATGATGATGCGGGCGCGCGTGCCGCTGGCGACAGCGGCCTCGATATAGGGCAGGCCGCGCACCGTCAGCACCACGCTGCGCACGAGGCGCACGACGCGGGGAATCTCGGGGATCGAGATGGCGACGATGACGATGAGCAGGCTCGCTTTCATCAGCGTGATGAGCGCGATCGCGAGCAGGATCGCCGGGATCGCCATCAGTCCGTCCATGAGGCGCATCACCGTGTCATCGACACGCCGGTAGTAGCCGCAGAGAACGCCGATCACGAGCCCGATGGCCGTCGCGATGACGGCGACGCTGACACCGACGATCAGCGAAATGCGCGTGCCGTAGATCACGCGGCTGTAGACGTCGCGCCCGAACTGGTCGGTGCCGAACCAGAATTCCGCCGACGGGCGCTTCAGGCGGTTCAGCGGATCGAAGCTGAGCGGGTCGTTGGCGATCAATGGGGCGATGAGCGCGAGCACGACGAACAGTGCGAGGATGGTGGTGCCGATGACGATGGTCGGATTGCGGCGCACCCAGTCGATCCAGTCGGATCGGCGCGTTGGCGCGGAGCTGGCGATTTCAATGGAGGCGGCGGCCATCGTCTCTTCCTGCAGTCCTTGCCTCAGTACCGGATGCGCGGGTCGAAGAACACGTAACTGATATCGATCAACAGGTTCACCAGCACCTTGACGCCGGCGAACAGGATGATCAAGCCCTGGATGATCGGGTAGTCGCGCTTCAAGATCGCGTCCACCGTCAGCCGCCCGAGCCCGGGGATGTTGAACACCGTCTCGGTGATGACGACGCCCGAGATCAAGAGCGTCAGGCCGATGCCGATGACCGTGACGATGGGCACCGCGGCATTTTTCAGCGCGTGGTGCAGCAGCACGGGGATGGCGGCGACGCCTTTTGCATGCGCGGTGCGGATGTAGTCCTCAGACAGCACCTCGAGCATGCTAGCGCGGGTGATGCGGGCGATGAGCGCCATATAGACCATGCTCAATGCAATGGCCGGCAGCACGATCGAGCGCGCCGTCTGCCCGATGCCCTGGGCCAGCGGCCGGTAACCCTGCACCGGCAGCCAGCGCAACTCGATCGCGAAAACATAGATCAGCAGGTAGCCGATGAGGAAGACGGGCACCGCAAACCCGAGCACCGAGAATGCCATCACCACGCGGTCGATCGCGGTGCGCGCCTTCCAGGCCGCGAGCACGCCCATCGGCACCGCGAGGGCAATCGCCAGCACCAGCGTCGAGATGGCCAGCACCAGCGTCGGCTCCAGCCGCTGCTTGACCAACGTCAGCACCGGCAGGTTGGAGAAGATCGAGGTGCCCAGGTCGCCACGCAGCAGATTCAGGACATAGATGCCGAACTGCTCCCAGATCGGCCGGTCCAGGCCGAGCTTGCGCCGGATGCCATCGATCTCGATCGGGGAGGCGTCGTCACCGGCAATGATCGCGGCCGGATCGCCCGGCGTGAGATGCAGCAGGAGGAAGACGAACAACGCCACGACGACCATCACGGGGATGGTCGCCAGCAGGCGCCGGATGATGTACGCGGTCATGGGCGGGTCCTGAGGCGCCGCCAGGGCCGCCGCGACTGCGCGCTCACCGTCACGCGAGCGCTGTCGTCACTTCTTCTCGATATTCCACATCGGCGGCACCGAGGGCATGGTCTGCACGCCGGAGAGCCGGTCCGAGCGGTAGGCGACCGGGGTGCGCCATTGGGCAAACGAGATGTAAGGCACTTGCTCGTAGGCCCGCTTGGACAACTCCACCGCCACCTTCTTGCGCGCTGCGGTGTCGGTGGCAAAGGCCCACTCTTTGCGCAAGTCCTCGAAGCGCTGGTCGCAGGGCCAGCCGAACCAGGCCTTGTCGCAGTTCATGCCGATCGAGGTATGCGTGACGGGGCTGGCCGAAGTGAGCACCGTGGTGCCGGTGATGAAGATATTCCAGCCGCCCTGGGCCGGCGGCTCCTTCTTGGTGCGGCGCGATACCACCGTGCCCCAGTCCATCGCCTGCACGTCGAGCTTGAGAAAGCCGGCCTTGCGCAACTGCTGGATCATTACCAGGTTGGCCGGGTTGATGTAGTTGTGATCGGTGGCGTGCAGGATGGTGATCGGCTCGCCCTTGTAGCCCGCCTCCTTGAACAGCGCCTCGGCCTTGGCAACGTCCTTCGGCCCCTTGTAGGGCTCGCTGCCGGCATCGGTTTCCATCGCCACACCGCAGCCCCAATAGGAGAAGCACAGCGTCTGCAGGCTCTTGTCGGCGGAAATCGTATTCAGGTAGTCGGCATTGTTGATGAGGTAGAGCATCGCCTGCCGCGCCTTCACGTTGTTGAAGGGCGGGTGCAAATGGTTCAACTGCAGGATGCCCATGGTGCCCATCGCCGGGTGGGTTTCGATCTTGACACCCGGCGCTGCCTTCAGGATCGGCAGGAAGTCGATGGCCGGGTTCTCGAGGTAGTCGATCTCGCCGGCGACCAGCGCCGACTGCGCGGTCTGCGGGTCGGCGAGCCAGATGAACTCGACGCGATCGACCTTGGCCACCTTGCCCCCGGCATGGCCCGAAGCCGGCTCCTTGCGCGGCACGTAATCCTTGAACTTGACGTAGACGGTCTTGCTGCCCGGCACCCACTCGTCGCGCTTGAACATGAAGGGGCCCGAGCCGACCACTTCCGTGATCTGGGTGAAGGGGTCGACCAGCGCCTCTTTCTCGCGCATCACGAACGGGATGCTGGTGCCGGTCTTGGCCAGGATGTCGATCAAGAGGCCATAGGGCTCGGTCAGGGCCCACTCAAAGGTCTTGGCGTCCTTGGCCGTCAACGATTGCGTGTAGCCCATCAACTGCTTGCCGGCGCCGTCGCGCTTGCCCCAGCGGTTCATCGAGGCGACCACGTCCTTCGAGGTGACCGGTGTGCCGTCGTGGAACTTGAGCCCGTCGCGCAGCTTGAAGGTATAGACCTTGCGGTCGGTGCTCACGGTCCAGGTGTCGACCATCTGCGGCTGCGGATTGAGCGCCATGTCGCTGGAGAACAGCGTGTCGTAGACCATCAGGCCGTGGATGGCGGCGATGGTCTGGGTGGTCCAGAACGGATCGAGCGTGCGCACATCGGCGTGCATGGCGGCGCGCAGCACCTTCTCCTGGGCCAACGCCGCCGGCATCACCGACATCCCAAGAGCGCCTGCGGCGGCCACGAAGGCCATGGCCGACCACGAACGCAGGGTGATTGCACGAGTGAGCATGGGTGTGATCCTTTGCTGGATTGAACGCGGCCACGCCTACTGTGGCACCTGGGGGTGCCCCATCGTGACAGGAAATTCCCTGTGTCAGAAGAAGGTGCGAATCGCGCCGACCACGTCGTATCGTGGCCGACCCCGACATGTGGCTCACCTGGGAAAACCCACCCCCGGCATGCAGTGACCTGAACTCGTTCGCAAGGCAAGATATCGGCCCTGTCGGCCGAACAGGCGCAGCAAGCTGCTTCACAGCCCGGCCATCGAAACATGAAAGGGACAACCACCATGCATCCGATTCACGGGATTGCGGCATTTGCCGTCGTGGCAGCGATGGCCGGTGCGGGCGCGACTGCGCACGCCCAGGACAAGAAAGTCCGCGTGCAGATGCAGTCCAATTTCGCCACCTCGGTGGCGATCCTTGGGCCCAACGCAAAGTACACGGCCGAAACGATTCAGCGGGTTTCGGGCGGCTCGATCGAAGTCAAGTTCTTCGAGCCGGGGGCGCTGGTGCCGCCCGGACAGTCGTTCGATGCAGTCGCCTCGGGTGCGCTCGATGCGGCGTGGGCGACACCGGGGTTCTGGACCGGAAAGGACATCGCCTTTGCTGTTTTCTCGACCGTGCCTTTCGGCCCGGATGGCGGCGAATATCTGGCTTGGATGAAGTTCGGCGGCGGCGAGAAGCTGATGCAGGACTTGTACGCCAAGTACGGCATCCACTCGATACTGTGCAATTTGATCGCGCCCGAGGCGTCGGGGTGGTTTCGCAAGGAAATCAAGACGCTGGACGATCTGAAGGGGCTGAAGATGCGCTTCTTCGGTCTCGGCGCCAACGTGATGCAGAAAATGGGCGTCTCGACGCAGCTGCTGCAGGCGGGTGAGATCTTCCAGGCGCTGCAACTCGGCACCATCGATGCGACCGAGTTTTCGATGCCCGCGATGGACCTCACGCTCGGCTTTTACCAGGTCGCCAAGTTCTACTATTTCCCCGGCTGGCACCAGCAGTCGACTTTCGGCGACATGATCTGGAACAAGAAGAAGTGGGACACGCTGTCGCCGACTCAGCAAGCGCAGGTCGAGGCTTCGTGCGACAGCGCGGTCGTGCGCGGCTTTGCCCTCTCGGAGGCATCGCAGGCGAAGGCCTTGCGCGAGATCGAATCCAAGGGCGTCAAGCTGATGACCTGGGACAAGACCTTCCTCGCCGCCTATCAAAAGGCCTGGAACGAAGTCGTGCTCGAGCAATCGGCGAAGAGCCCCGAGTTCAAGAAGGCCTGGGATTCCCTGAGCGCCTTCCGCGCCGAGTATTCGATCTGGCGCGAGCGCGGCTATCTGCGCTGACACGCCCTGCAACAGGCCGGGCCCCTCCGCCGGCCTGCGCCCGCATTGCCGGCAGCATGCCTGATTGCGTGAGGCGCTCAGCATGAGAGCCCTGCTCGCCGCCAGCAATTTTGTCAACCGCCAGCTCGAACGCATTGCCGACGCCACCGGCTGGCTGTTCCTCGTGCTTGCCGGGGTGATCTTCTTCGACGTGGTCACGCGCAAGTTCGGCTTCCAGATACCGGGCTTCGGCTCGACGATGCTGCAGGAGCTCGAATGGCACCTGCACGCGGTGATCTTCTCGCTCTGGATGGGCTTCAACTACGTCATCAACGGGCATCCGCGCGTCGACTCCTATACCGAGTCGCTGACCCTGCGCGGCAAAGCCTGGGTCGAACTCACGGGCTGCCTCGTTTTTGCGCTGCCGTACTGTGCGGTGCTGGTGTGGTATGGCATCTGGTTCGTGCAAGTCTCGTTCGTCACCGGCGAGGTTTCCGAGGCACCGACCGGTTTGCCGCACCGCTGGATCCCGAAGACGATCTTCTTCATCGGCATCGTGCTGCTGATGGTCTCGGTACTCAGCATGATCGCGCGCCTGTGCGTATTCCTGTTCGGGAGCAAGCAGCTGGCCGCGCAGACGAATCTGCCGCTCGACAAGAAGGTCGAGTCGATCTGATGGACACCGTGCTGGCGTTTCTCGCCGACTACCTGGCGGTGGTCATGTTCGTGTCGATGTTCATCGTCATTTTTTGCGGCTATCCGGTCGCATTCGTGCTCGGTGGCACGGGCCTGATCTTCGGCCTGATCGGCTGGTCGCTCGGCACCTTCCGGCTCGAGAGCCTGCAAAGCATCCTGCTGCGCATGTGGGGCGGCGTGGCCATCGATCCGGTGCTGGTATCGATACCCATGTTCATCTTCATGGGCACGCTGCTGGAACGTTGCGGAGCGGCGGCCGACATGCTGAAGGCATCGCAAGTCATATTGCGCCGCGTCCCGGGCAGCCTGGCGGTGACGGTGATGGTGATCGGCACGATCCTGGCCGCGCCGATCGGCGTCGTTGGGGCCTCGGTGGTGTTGCTGTCGCTGATCGCGCTGCCCGAGATGCTTGGGCAGAAGTACGACAAGCGGCTGGCCATCGGCACCATTGCTTCAGCCGGCACGCTGGGCATCCTGATTCCGCCTTCGATCATGCTGGTGGTGATGGCCGAGATGCTCAGCACGTCGGTGGGCTCGCTGTTCGCGGCGGCGACGATTCCGGGGTTCGTGCTCTCAGGCCTTTACCTCGCCTATATCCTGGGCTTCGCCATCCTGGTGCCGAATGCGGCGCCCAAGCTGCCGCCGGAATGGGGCCCGCAGACGCGTGCCGAGTTCTGGCATGAGGTCTGGCACGGCTTGTTCCCGATGGCCTTCCTGATGGTGGTGGTGCTCGGGAGCATTTTCGCCGGCTGGGCAACCGCCACCGAAAGCGCCGGTTTCGGTGTCGTGGGCGCATTGGTCCTCGCCTGGTTCAACAAGACACTGAACGTGAAGACGCTCAGGCAGGCGATTCGCGAAGGCGCCAAGGCGAATGCACTGGTCTTCACGCTGTTCCTCGGCGCGACCGGCTTCTCCTACGTCTTTCGCGCGATCGGCGGCGACGACGTGGTGATGGAGGTGCTGGCGAAGATGGGCGTCGACACCAAGTGGGAGATCCTCTTCTTCGTCATGGTGCTGATTTTCCTGCTCGGATTCCCGTTCGAGTGGATCGAGATCTGCCTCATCGTGCTGCCGGTTTTCGTGCCGATCCTGGCCAAGCTCGATTTCAGCGACTATCTCGGCGACAAGAGCTACTTCATGCCCTGGTTCGCGACGCTAGTCGCGGTGAACTTGCAGACATCGTTCATGACGCCGCCGTTCGGCGCGACGCTGTTTTATATGAAGGGCACGGTGCCGCCGGGCATCACGATGGGCGATGTCTACCGTTCCATGTGGCCATTCGTATTTCTGCAGCTCATCGGGCTGGCGCTGTGTTTCGCATTCCCGGCGCTCTCGCTGTGGCTACCGAAATGGGCCGGGATGCTTGACTGAGTTGAGTCGCGTCAACTTCGCTACGCGAGGAGGCTGTGGTGAGGCTGCCGGAAGAGGCTGCCGGGCGTGTTGACCCGACGTCCAAACGTATATACATTGTATCCGTGCCGCTGCCGTCACCCGCGTCGCTGCAGGCCCTCCGCCCCGGGCCCTTCACCCCACGCGCGGCCGCGCCTTCGGGCTCGGTGCCCGGCGGCCCATTCGCCAGGCTCCCGGGCGCTGCCCTGCACCACCAGATCAAGGAAGACCTCTTCCACAAACTGCGCGGCGGCGACTGGCCTCCAGGCTCGGAGCTGCCGTCGGAACTGATCTTGTGCGCCCACTATGGCGTGAGCCGCGGCACGCTGCGGCGCGCGGTGGCAGACCTGGTCTCGGATGGTTATGTCGAGCGCCACAGCGGCCGCGGTACTTTTGTCTGCAGGCCCAAGCTGGTGAGCGGCGTCACCAGCGCCTACAGCCGCTCGAGCGTCGTCGGCCCGGCGGTGGATGCCGGCGGCCGCGTGCTGCTGTGCCGGCGGATCAAGGCCGATCGGCACATCGCGCAAATGCTGCAGTCCAGCGGCGCCGTATGGCAGCTCGAGCGGGTTCGATTTACGAACGGGCAGGCGATCAGCCATCAGACCAGCTTCATCCCGGTGGCCCTTTGCCCCAGCCTCGCGAAGCAGGACCTGAAGAGCCGGCATCTGGTGGACTTGATGCGCGATATCTACGGCATCCACCTGGGCAGCGCCGTCGAGTACCTCGATCCGGGCGTCGCCGACGGCCATGTCGCGCGGCTGCTGGGCATCCGCGTCCAGGCGCCGGTCTTTCGCATCGAGCGCACGGCCTACACCGTCAGCGGTCAGGCGGCCGAGTACCGCAATGCGGTGCTGCGCGGCGACATGTACCGCTACCGCATCGAGCTGCGATGAGCGACCTCCTGGCCCCCGTTGCCGCGGTGCATGGGCCGAATGCCGCGCCCGGCGTGCTGGCGCCTGTGGTGGATGGCGTGGCAACGGTCCGGCGTGCGCTGCAGGGTTGTGGCGTGACAACCTCGTACCGCGGTGCAGGCCATCTCACCGCGGGGAGCATGACCCGCTTCGAAGTCTCCGTTCAGTCGGACGCGACGCTGCAAACGGGCGCCTGCCTGGCCCTGGCGCGCCGATGGCCCAGCGACTGGGGCACGCCGCAATGGGCCCGCGCGGAGGGCGAGAACTACGTCAGGGTCCTGTCCCCGGCCTCCACCCGGCTGCGCTGGTGGCAGGCCCGGCGCCATGCCTGGCACCCGTTCGACCACTTGTTGGTGATCGAGCTGCTGGAGCCCCTCGCCGCGGGCGAAACGCTCGGCGCACGCTTCGGCTGCGCCAGCGGTGGCTCGCCAGGGTTCAATGTGCAGACCTTCATCGAGGAGGCTTCGCCGCTGTCGATCCGCCTGCTGACGGCACCCGACGGGTGCTGGGTCGAGATCGCGCGGCCGCTCGTGGGCATTGTCGGCGCCAAGCCCCGGCGTCTGGTGATCACCGCGCCGTCAAGGGCCGAGGTTGGACGCGAGTTCGAGGTGCATGTCCGGGCCGAGGACGAGTGGGGCAATCCTGCAGCGCTGGAGGAGCCGCTGGCCCTGACGCTGGCCTGCCCCGGCCGCCCCGATGTGGCCGTCAGGCTGCCAACTTCGGCGTGGTGTCGCGTGCCCGTCTCCATCGGAACTGCCGGCATCCAACACATCAGTGCCCGCGTGGACAGCCGCGAAGATCTGACCGTGGTGCACAACCCCATCGCCGTCTCATCCGAGCCGCCCGCAGCCCAGATCGCCTGGGGAGATGCGCATGCGCAGTCGGTCATCGGCTGCGGCGTGCGCTCGATCGACGACTACTTCCGTCACGCCCGCGACTTTGCGGCCACCGATTTCGGCAGCCACCAGGCCAACTGTTTTCTCGTCTCGAACGAGGAATGGGTGGAGACCCAGCGCGCCACGCAAGCCGCCAACGCCGACGGGCGCTTCGTCGCGCTGCTGGGGGTGGAATGGTCGGCGGCCGGTCGGCTCGGCGGCGACCACAACCTGTACTTTCCCGGCGACGCCGCCGAGTTGCGCCGCTGCAGCCACCAATTCGTCACCGACAAGTCGGATATCGGGACTGACTTGGCGCATGTGAATGACCTGCATGCACATTACCGCGGCACCGACACATTGCTCGCCGTGCATGTCGGCGGGCGCACGGCCGACCTGCAATTTCACGAGCCAGGCCTCGACCGCCTGCTGGAAGTGCATTCGACGCACGCCACGTCGGAGTGGTTCCTCTTTGAGGCCCTGAAGCGCGGTTACCGCATGGGCGTGGTGGCCGGGAGCGACAGCGTCGACGGTCGCCCCGGCGCGAGCCATCCGGGCCGCATGGGCGTGCGCAATCTGCGCGGCGGGCTCACTGCGGTGGAAGTGCCGCAGCTGACGCGCACGGCGTTGTGGACCGCGCTCAAGGCCCGGCGCTGCTGGGCGACAACGGGCGAACGCATCGTGCTCTCGCTCACCGCCGGCGAATACCGCATGGGCGACGAGGCGACGCTGCGCCTGGCCTCGGGCGCGGCGCTGCCGCCCTTCGACGTTTCCGTGGTCGGCACGGCGCCCGTCGAGGCGGTGGACTTCTTTCGCGATGACGGCTTGCTCGAGCATCACGATGCACTGAGCGGTGGATCGGGCGCCTCCCAGCGCGTCAGAGTTGCGTGGCGCGGCGCCTCCGCACCCGGCAACTGGGAGCGCGCCAGGATGCACTGGGACGGCGAGCTTCGCATCGAAGGCGCACGAGTGATGGCCGCATCACCCTGGGCCTTCGATACACCCGACGAGGGGCTCACGCACATCGGCGCCGACCGCGTCGCGTGGCGATCGGTGACCGCCGGCGACTGGGACGGCGTGGTGTTGACGCTCGATCGGCCCGAACAGGCGCTGCTCACGTTTTGCACCGAGCCGCTGTCGGTGCAGTGTCACCTCGGCAGGCTCGGTCCCTTGGGCTGGCACGAAGAGCAGCAGGCACCGTGGCTCTGCCTCGAGATCAGGCGCTTGCCCGCCGTCGACCCGCCGGCCACATTCAGCGGCGTGTTCAAGGATCCGGCGCCATGCTCGGGCTGGCATGCCTATTGGGTCAGGGTGCGGCAGCTCGACGGCGCGTACGCTTGGTCGACGCCGATCTTCCTGAATCTCGAGATCGCTTGAGCCCATGTTGAATTCGACTGCCTCGACTGCCTCGACTGCCTCGACTGCCTCGACGCAATCGTCGCAATCGTCGCAAACGTCGCAAACGTCGCAAACAGCGCAAATGGCGGATGCGGCTGTGGTGCAGCCACCGCCATACGCGGGCGCCGAGCCGGTGCCGAAGATCGCGATCGATCAGGTCCTCAAGCGCTTCGAGACCGATGGGCCTGGCGCCCCCGCGGTGCTTGACGGCGTGTCGCTGTCCATCGCCCTGAACGAGTTCGTGATCGTGCTGGGCCGCAGCGGCTGCGGCAAGACCACACTGCTGAACATCATCGCCGGCCTCGAGGCGGCCAGCGGCGGCACGGTCCGCGTCGATGGTGCGCCCGTCACCGGCCCGGGCGGCGGCAAGGGCATGGTCTTCCAGCAAAGCGCGCTATTCCCCTGGCTCACGGCGCGCCAGAACGTGAAGTTCGCGGCGCGCAAGCGTGGCCTCGTATCGGCCGAACAAGAGCGCGCTGCGGCCGAGCTGCTGGAACTGGTGGGCCTGGCCGGCGCTGAAGACAAATATCCGTCCGAATTGTCCGGCGGCATGCAGCAGCGCGTGGCCATCGCGCGTGCCCTGGCGCTGGACCCGCACATCCTTCTGATGGACGAACCGTTCGGCGCGCTCGATGAATTGACGCGCATCGAGATGCAGAACGAGCTGTTGCGCGTATGGTCGGCGCGCCGCAAGACGGTCGTCTTCGTCACGCACAGCATCTGGGAGGCGTTGATGCTGGCCGATCGCATCGTCGTGCTGGCACCTCGGCCCGGGCGGATCGTGCTCGAACGCCGCATCGTGCAGGTGCGCCCCAGGCGGCGCAGCGATTCGGCCTTGATCACCCTGTACGAAGAAATCTGGCAGTCGCTGCAATGATGCCCCACTACCGCAACTGGCTCGATCCGCTGGCCCTGCTCATCACGCTCATCATGCTTTGGGAGCTCGGCTCGGCATTCGGATGGCTGCAGCCGGTGCGTTTCCCGGCGCCCTCTCGCCTGGCGACAAGCTTCTGGGACTTGCTCACCTCTGGCTTCCCCGAAGGCGTGACGCTGATGACGCACTTCGGCATCACGATCCAGCGCATCCTGCTCGGGTTTGCCGGCGCCGTAGTGCTGGCACTGCCGCTCGGCCTCGTGATCGGCTGGTTCCCCACGCTGGAGGCGCTGACCAGCACCATCGTCGCCTTCTGCCGCTCGGTCGCGACGCTGTCGCTGCTGCCGCTGGCACTGATCTGGTTCGGCACCGGCGAAGTGGCCAAGATCTTCCTCATCGGCTACGGCTGCTTCTGGGTCATGCTCTCGAATGTCATCGCCGCGGTGAAGCAGGTGGACCCCGTGCTGGTCCGCGCCGCGCGCACGATGGACGTCAAAGGGCTCGACCTCTTCGCATCGGTGGTGATTCCCGCGGCGCTGCCGCGCATCTTCGCCGGCGCGCGCATCGCGCTCGGTGTCGGCTTCATGGTCATCGTCGGCGCCGAGATGATCGGCACCATCATCGGCCTCGGGGCACTGATCATGGAGGCGCGCACCTTCTACCGCAGCGACATCACGGTGGTCGGCATGCTGGTGCTGGGCGTGCTCGGGTTTGCGCTGACGACCGGGCTCGAGCGGCTCGAAAAGTTGCTCATGCCCTGGCGCGCGCGCGAGGCCGAGGTTCAGTCGTGACCCGCCACCGCACCGGTGCCGGCATGCTGGGCATGTGGGTCCTGCTCGTGGTCTGGGAGTGCGCGGCGCGGTTCATTTGGCGCGACCCGCAAGTCCTCCCCGCACCGAGCCAGTGCCTGCAAGCGGCCTGGCGCCATCTCACGGCGGGCGAGTTGATGCGCCACATCGCCACCAGCCTCGGGCGCGTGCTCGGCGGGTTCGGGCTGGCCACGCTGGCCGGCATCACGCTCGGCATCTGCGCCGGCTGGTACCGCCCGCTCGGGCGTTTCGTGCGGCCCTTCGTCGACCTGTTGCGCCCGATTCCGCCGCTGGCGTGGATACCGATGGCCATCATCTGGTTCGGCCTGGGCGAGCCGTCGAAGTGGTTCGTCATCTTCCTCGGCGCCTTCTTCCCGATCTTTACGAATGCCCATCGCGGTATGACGACGATCACGCCGGTGATCCTGCGCGCGGCGCGCACGATGGATGTCCAGGGCCCCGAGTTGCTCTGGCGCGTGGCCGTGCCGGCCGCCCTGCCCGACATCGCCACCGGCATGCGCGTCGGCCTCGGCCTGGCTTTTGGCATCCTGGTCGCTGCCGAGCTGATCGCAGCCGACAGCGGCATCGGGTATCTCGTGATGCAGTCGCGCGAAACCGGTCAGATGGGCGTGGCGATTTTCGGCGTCATCCTGATTGGATTCATCAGCCTCGCCGGCGACGGCGTGTTGGCCTCGGCCCTGCGACGCATCGGCGGGCGAGGTCTGTTTCGTTAGCTCGGGCCCGCAGATTTGGTCCCACCCATTCGGCCCCACCACACCAGAGGAGATGACATGGACAGGAGAAGATTCATCGTTCGGGCCGGCTGCGGCGCGGCGCTTGCGGGGTCCGCCCTCTCGCGCAGCGTTTGCGCGCAGCCGGCGGTCGAGACAAACAAACTCGCATTCGGCTTCGGCAACGACCCCGTCTTCGCGCCGCACATGGTGGCGATGGAGAAAGGCTGGTTCCGCGACGCCGGGTTCACCGAGATATCGACCAAGACCTTCTCCGGCGGCGCCATCGCCGGCGAGGCGCTGGTGGCCGGAGAGATTGCGCTATGGACACCGGGCAACCTGCCGCCGGTCTCGATGGCGCACTCGGGCGTGCCCATCGTCGTGCTGGGCACCAACGCCATCGCGACCACGCCTGACAAACTCGTGGCGCGCAAGGACGCGAATATCAAGGCGCCCGAAGACCTGTATCGCATCCGCATCGGCCTGCTGCAGGGCTCCACCGCCAGCGCCGACCTGTATTACCTGGCGCGGCACTATGGGCTCGACGAGAAGCGGCTGCAGGTCGTCAACATGCCCCCACCCGAACAACTCGCCGCGCTCAACTCGGGCAATATCCAGGCGATGCTGTGCTGGCAGCCCTGGGGCTACAACGCGCTCAAGTCCGGCACCACCGAGCTGATTCATTCAGGCACGGTGTCCGGCTTCGAGAAGAACAAGGGCGCGAAAGTCCAGATCTCGTTCACGCGCAGCCTGTTCGTGGCCAGCCAGGAGTTCGTGCGCAAGAACCCGGTGGCGACGCGCCGCATGGTGGCCGTGCTGGTGAGGGGGCAGCGCTACGTCGCCGACCCGAAGAACCGTGATGAAGTCATCGACCTCTTCACACGCCAGACCAAGCAGGACAAGACGCTCGCGGCGGCCATCTGGGACGAATATGTCTTCGACCCCTCTTTCGACGCCGCCTACGCCGCCGACATGAAGGCGATGACCGACTATCTCGTTGCCAGTGGCCGCGTGAAGGCGCCCAAGGATCCGCTGGACTACACCTACAGCGACCCGGTCGCCGCGGTGGATGCGGCGCTGGTCAAGGTGCCCGGGCGCTTCAAGCTGTAGGTGCGGCGTTCGTACAGCGCCGGTGCAGCGTCCTTGCAGCGTCCTTGCAACGTTCGTGCAGCGTTCGTAAGTCGAGAGGCCATTGCCAGTGGAGCATCGATTGAGCAGCAGCCTCGTCGGCGTCGCCCTGATCGGCGCCGGCTTCATTGCCGAGTACCACTTGGGCGGGCTTGCGTCTGCTGGTGGCGTATCGGTGCGCCTGATCGCTGGGCGCAACCAGGACAAAACGCGCCAGCTCGCGGCACGCTTTGGCGTGCACGAGACCAGCGACGACTGGCGCCGCGCCCTCGATCGCGCAGACGTCGATGCGGTGATCATCGCCACCCCGGACCACACGCACGAGGAGATCGCGCTCGCCGCGGCCGCCGCCGGCAAGCACATCCTCGTGCAAAAGCCGATGGCGGGTTCGGTGGCGGCCTGCGAGCGCATCATCCAGGCCGCGCAGTCGGCGGGCGTGGACTTGCAGGTCAGCTTCATGCACCGCTATTTCGAGGAGGTGCAGCAAGCGCGCGAGTTGCTCGCCGCGGGCGCCATCGGCCCGGTGCATTCGATCCGCATACGCAATGCCACGCCGGGGCCGGACTGGGGCGATTGGTTCTTCGATCCGGCCCGCGTGGCCCATGGCGTGGTCGACCAGCTCGGCGTGCATGGCATCGACCTGGCGACCTGGATATTGGGGCCGATCCGGGATGTATCGGCGCGCGTGGCGATCCAGTTGCCGACGCGCCGGCTGCGCGACGGCCGGGTCGTTCCGGTCAATGCGCCGGATACGGCGATCGCGAGCTATGGCTTCGGCATTGCTGCAAGCCTGGGGACGGGTGCGGGTGAAACGATGGCGCCGATCGGCAGCCACGAAATGTCGATGATCGAAGCGCAGGGCTGCGATCGCTTTCGCATCGAGTTGTATGGCGAGTGCGGCACGATCTGGCTGCGGTCGGAGCGCGGGCGGCTCGCCTTCTGGGCGCCGCAGGTGCATGGCGCGCAATGGCATGTGCCCGTGCTCGAAGAGGCGCCCCTGGGGCAGAGGCACCACGCTCACTGGCTCGCTGGCCTGCGCGACGGGCGTCGGCGCGAGGAGACTGCGGCGCAAGCACTCGGCGGCATGCGCGTGGTGGAGGCGATTCACCGCTCGGCCAGCAGCGGTGGCGTGCGGGTTGCTGTGCTGTGAATGATTGACAAACAAATGCCTCAGCAGCATTCGCCCTCGCCCCGGCCCTCACCCCAGCCCTCTCCCGCACGCGACAGCCGAAGGCTCGCGTCTTCCGCGGGCGGAAGAGGGAGCAAGGCCGGTCTACCGAAGCCGAGGATCGGGCTGCTGTCGTTCGCGCACTACCACGCCAACTTCTGGGGCGAGGTCTTCGCCGAGCGTGCGGTGCTCGCCGGCATCTGGGATGACGATGCCGCGCGCGGCCAGGAGGCGGCCGCGCGCCTGGGGGCTCCGCACTTCGCCGATCTAGATCAGTTGCTCGGCCTTTGCACTGCCGTCGGCATCTGC
>JANNRI010000054.1:0-16579 GCA_031401195.1 Burkholderiales bacterium | reverse complement strand
GCGACAAACACCCGCCCCCCCTTAACATGGGGCCCGGGGCGCGGCCCTCGGGGCCGCCGCCTCCTGGGGGCCGCGCCTTGTCGGCGCAGCCTTTTCACGCTCATTCATCAAGCGGCCCGAGCGGTCGCCAGGACCGCCATTGGCCAAAGAAGAACTGATCGAGATGAACGGCGTGATCGCCGAAGTCCTGCCTGATTCGCGCTACCGCGTGACGCTGGACAACGGCCATTCGCTCGTCGCCTACACCTCGGGGCGCATGCGCAAGCACCATATCCGCATCCTTGCGGGCGACAACGTCTCGCTGGAGCTCTCGCCCTATGACTTAAGCAAGGGGCGCATCACGTTCCGCCATTTGCATCGGCCACCGCCTGGCGGTAGCAGCGCGGCCCCGCGCCGCCGCTGACGCGGATCTTCGCGCACCGCGGCCCCCGCCATCGGGCCGCCGCACAGGTTCGCATCGGCCCTCCATCGGGCCGACTTCAGTGTGCCGACCCTACCTCTTCTCCGGCCTTCAGTCGGTACGCCGTTCCGCAATAGGGGCAGCGCCCCTCACCCGTCCTGGCCACGTCGATAAAGACCTTGGGGTGGTTGCTCCACAAGGGCATCTTCGGGTTCGGGCAGAACGTGACGCCGGGGCCGAGCAGATCGGCCGCAGCCAGCTCGACAGTGGATTTGGGTGGCAAGGAATTCATCTGCGCTCTCACACGGCCGTCAGCCATTCCGCGTACTTGGCATTGCGCCCGTTGACGATGTCGAAGAACGCGCTCTGGATCTTCTCGGTGATGGGGCCGCGTCTTCCGGCATATTCACCGCCGCCCAGCTCGATGCGATCGAGTTCACGAATCGGTGTCACCTCGGCCGCGGTGCCGGTGAAGAAGGCCTCGTCGCAGATGTAGACCTCGTCGCGGGTGATGCGTTTCTCCACCAACGGCAGGCCGAGGTCCTTGCAGATCGCGAAGATCGTGTTGCGTGTGATGCCGTTGAGCGCGCCGGCGCTCAGGTCCGGCGTGTAGACGATGCCGTTCTTGATGACGAAGAGGTTCTCGCCCGCGCCTTCGCTGACGAAGCCCGAGGCATCCAGCAGCATGGCCTCGTCGTATCCGTCCTCGGTGGCCTCCATGTTGGCCAGGATGCTGTTGGTGTAGTTGCTGACCGCCTTGGCCTGCGTCATCGTGATGTTGACGTGGTGGCGCGTATAGCTGCTGATCTTGACGCGAATGCCGCGCTTGAGCCCCTCTTCACCGAGATAGGCGCCCCAGGTCCAGGCCGCCACCATCAGGTGGATGGTGTTGCCCTTCGGGCTGACGCCGAGTTTCTGGTCGCCGATCCAGGTGAGCGGGCGCAGGTAGCAGCTCTCGAGCTTGTTCGCGCGCACGACCTCGCACTGCGCATCCATCACCTGCTGCATCGTGAACGGGATCTTCATGCGCAGGATCTTCGCGCTGTTGAACAGGCGCTCGGTGTGTTCGCGCAGCAGAAAGATTGCTGTCTTGCCGCTCGCCGTCTTGTAGGCGCGCACGCCCTCGAAGGCGCCGCAGCCGTAGTGCAGGGTGTGCGAGAGCACATGGATCTTGGCGTCGCGCCATTCGACGAGGCGGCCGTCCATCCAGATCTTGCCGTCGCGGTCGGACATCGACATGGGAACTCCCGGGCTGCTGGTGAGAAGCACAATATTCTAAGAGCGAGGCCACCTTCCAGCTCAGCGCGATGGGCTTGCCGTCGGCGCCCAGTGTGGCCGCGATCTGGTGCACGGCGAGTGGCCGGTAGAAGTCGTGCGTCATGTCGTCTTCGCGCGACCACATCGGCTTCACCGGCTAATTCACCGCCTGGCTGATCTGCGCAGCCTGAATGATGAAGTCGATATCGATGCGCCGCCCGAAGCCGCCGCCCAGGAACGTGGACTACACGCGCACGTTCTCGGGCTTGACGCCGGTGAGCTTGGCCACCGTGGTCTGCGCCGCATCGGGCCACTGCGTGGGCCCGACCGATCACGCCAGGCATGCCCTTGGCGGCGCTGGCGTCGAAGCTCTTGACCTTGCCGCCGATGACGGGGCACTGGTCGAGCGTGGCAATCACCATGCCCGGCAGCCGCACATCGACACCGAACTGCGCCGTGCCGTTGACCTTGGCCGGCGTATCGAGGCGCGTCGTGCGCTTGCCGACGATGCGGAAGTTCGCCGGATCCTTGATGGGCGGCTCCTCGGGCGGCACCACCTTGGAGGCCGAGTCGGCCAGTTCGCCGTAGCTTGCCTTCTTGCCTTCTTGCCTTCTTGCCGCTGGGGCCGAAGACGAAGCCGTTCTCCGCACGCAGATCACCGAACGGCACGCCCGATTTCAATGCTGCGGCGGTGACGAGCATCTCGCGCACCTGGGCGCCGGCCACGCGCAGCTTCTCCCAGCCTTCGCGCACCGAGGTCGAGCCGCCAGTGAGCTGCAGACCGAAGATGAGCGCATTGCCGTACACCTTGCCCGGGGGCGCGAAGGGCACCTGGACCTTCTGAATATCGACGTTGAGTTCCTCGGCGATGAGCATCGGCATCGAGGTGTAGACGCCCTGGCCCATCTCGGCGCCTGCTTAGCCCGCGGGACCCTGCAGCGTTGCGCGCGCGAGCGACCACCTGCGCAGGCGCCCGCCCTCCAGCTCCACACGCACCTCGTCGCCACCGGCGTCGCGCCAGGTGTAGGTTTCCGGCTCGTCCGCCAGCTTGCGTCCGAGGCTTCTCGTCAACGCGAGGATCTGAGGCAGCCGCATGTCCGCGTGCAGGCGCGCATGCAGCATGACGGCGCTGTCGGTCCCGCCCACGGGGCGACCCGCCGCGGTGCGCAGCACACGCAGCGCGCGGCTGAACTGGAGTAGCAGCCAGAACGCGATGACCGAAAAGGCCAGCGCCACTCCCGGCCAGCCATAGGACAGGTAGCCGGCCACGACGGCAGCCAAGGCCAAGCCCCATCCGAGCGTTACCGTCATGGATTGCCCCGGCCTGCCCGCCAGCGCGCGACCTCAGAATTCAAGGGTGGACAAGCGACTGCACACATGGGTCATCAACCTCGATCGGGCACCCGAGCGGCTGGCGCGGGTGAGCGCGCAACTCGAAACGATAGGCATGCACTGGACCCGGCTGGCCGCCGTCGATGCCCGCGAACTCAGGCCCGAACAGGCCGCCGCGCTCGACGAGGCGGCCTACCGCCGCAAGCATGGCATGGCTCCTGCGCTCGGCGAACTGGGATGTTACCTGTCGCACATCGAGGTCATGCGCGCGCTGATGGCCAGCTCACACGAGTTCGCGCTCGTGCTCGAAGACGACGTGATGTTGCTTCCGAGCCTGCCGGCGGTGCTCGAAGGCCTCGTGAAATGCCGCACCCGCTGGGACGTGGCCAAACTCTCGGCGGTGCACTCGGGCACGCCGGTGCCTTACCTGCAGGTGGCGCCGGGGCACTCACTGGCGGTGATGCTGTCTCGCTGCACGGGCTCCAGCGCGTATGTCCTCAACCGCCACGCCGCCAGGGCCTACCTCGCAGGGCTGCTGCCGATGAGCCTGCCCTACGACCATGTCTTCGACCAGAGCTGGCGCTTCGGCTTCAAGTTCCGCCTGGTCACGCCCACGCCTTGCGCGCACGACGAGCAAATCGCCAGCACCATCGCCACGGCAGCCAACCGCAAGTTTCCGCGCAACCAGCGCTGGCCTGCCTATGCCTATCGGCTGGGCAATGCGCTGCGGCGCGTGCGTTATGGCTTGGCCCAGGCGGTGCTGGAGCGGTTTGTGTCCTGGCGCGGTGGCCGCTCAGCCGATGGGGTGTGAGATCTCCGCGCGCAAAGCGGCAGGCAGGCGATCGAGCAGAAAGCGGATTGCCAGCGGCACGAGCACGATGTCGTCCATCACGCCGATGAAGGGCAGGAAGTCGGGGATCAGATCGACCGGCCAGATCACGTAGGCCACGACGCCCAGCGCGCCCAGCTTCAACCAACCCGGGGCCCGCGGATGACGCAAGGCGCGCCAAAGCAACCTGGCGTCGCCTCGCACCACGGTCCACAGCACGGAAATGCGCTTCCACATGTTCGGGATCCTCCAGCCGGTCATTCGTTGACGGCCCGGCAGCAACGTGGGGGCCGCCGCGCGGGATGACAAGGGTCTCGTCGAAAGGGCCGATCATCGGCCCGCCGTGAACTCAGGCCAATGACCGCACTGCGTCGATGGCTTGCTCGATGCGTTCCACCGGGTGAACGGTGAGTCCTTCGATCGGCTTCTTCGGCGCATTGGCCTTGGGCACCACGGCGACGCTGAAGCCGAGCTTGGCGGCCTCCTTTAGCCGCTCCTGACCGCGAGGCGCCGGGCGCACCTCGCCGGCCAGGCCCACTTCGCCGAAAGCAATGAACCCGCGCGGCAATGCGCGCCCGCGCAGGCTGCCCTGGATCGCCAACAGCACGGCGAGGTCGGCGGCGGGCTCGCCGATACGCACGCCACCCACGGCATTGACAAACACATCCTGGTCCATGCACGACACACCGGCGTGGCGGTGCAGTACCGCCAGCAGCATCGCCAGCCGGTCGCGGTCCAGGCCCACGGAGAGCCGCCGCGGGCTTGGCCCGCCGCTGTCCACCAGCGCCTGGATCTCCACCAGCAAAGGCCGCGTGCCTTCGAGCGTGACGAGCACGCACGATCCGGGCACCGGCTCGCCGTGCGTGGACAGGAAGATCGCGCTCGGGTTGGACACACCTTTGAGCCCACGCTCGGTCATGGCGAACACGCCGATCTCGTTGACGGCGCCAAAGCGGTTCTTGATGGCGCGCACGAGGCGGAAGCTCGAGTGCGTGTCGCCCTCGAAATAAAGCACCGTGTCCACCATGTGCTCGAGCACGCGCGGGCCGGCCAGCGCACCCTCCTTGGTGACATGCCCGACGAACACGATCCCGGGGCCACCCGACTTGGCCGCGCGCGTGAGCTGCGCGGCGCACTCGCGCACCTGGGCCACCGACCCGGGTGCGGATGTGAGCTGGTCCGAGTACAGGGTCTGGATCGAGTCGATGACTGCCAGCGCCGGACGCTCCTTGTCCAGCGTGGCCAGGATCTTCTCGAGGTGGATCTCGGCCAGCACGCGCACGCGTGCGCCCGTGAGGCCCAGCCTGCGCGCGCGCAACGCGACCTGTGCGCCGCTTTCCTCGCCAGTCACGTACAACACCGGCATGTGCACAGACATCGCATCCAGCGCCTGCAGCAGCAATGTGCTCTTGCCGATGCCGGGGTCGCCGCCGATCAGCACCACCCCGCCGGCGACGAGGCCGCCGCCGAGCACGCGATCGAGTTCTTCCTGCCCGGTGCTGACGCGCTCGAAGTCAGCTGCCTCGATCTCCGACAGCGTGGCCACCGCCTGCGGCGCCGCCAACGACTGGAAGCGGTTCTTCAGCGGCGCCTCGGCCAGCACCTCTTCCAGCGTGTTCCATTCGGCGCAGTGAGGGCACTTGCCGAGCCACTTGGGGCTCTCGCCGCCGCAGGCGCGGCAGCTGAAGACGGTCTTGGCGGTTCGTTGGGCGGCCATCGACCGATTCTCGGCCCTGGCCCAGCGCGCCTCGGTCAGCCCGTGCTGGCGCCGCCCTTGAGCTTGCTCACGACGAAGAGCAGCACCACCGCGCCCACGATCGAGGCGATCCATCCCGCACCTTGGCCCACTTGGTACCAGCCAAGCGCCTGGCCGACGAAGCCGGCCACGAACGACCCTGCGACGCCCAGCACGCAGGTCAAGATCCAGCCCATCTTCTGCTCGCCGGGCAGCACGAAGCGGGCGATGGCGCCCACGAGCAAGCCGACGATGATCGTGCCTATGATTCCCATCTGTACTCTCCTCGTGCGGGTCTTGTGTTGATCTACTCGAGCACGCGCACCGGCACCCGCCGGGCCAGTGCGCACATGAGTTCGTAGCCGATCGTACCGGCGGCCCGAGCGACTTCATCGATCGAAAGTACGGGGGTTGCGACGGCCGAGTCGGAGGGCAGGTAGCGGCCCCACAGGGTGACCTCGCTGCCCGGCGCCGCGACAGGAAGGGCCGAAAGGTCCACCGCCAGCATGTCCATCGACACGCGCCCCACGGTTGTGGTGCGCACCCCGTCGACCAGCACCGGCGTGCCGCTGCCGGCGTGGCGCGGGTAGCCGTCGGCGTAGCCGCAGGCGGCGATGCCGATGCGCATGGCGTGGTTCGCGGTGAAGCTGCTGCCATAGCCGACGGTGTCGCCCGCTTCGATCTGCTGCGTGGCGAGGATATGCGTGCGCAGCGTCATCGTGGGTTGCAGGCCCCAGTGCGCGGCATCGTGCTCGGGGTAGTCGGGGGCGCTGCCGTAGCTCATGATGCCGGCGCGCACCCAGTCACTGCGCAGCCCCCTGTTCAGCTTGCCCAGCTCGCCGAGCTCACCATGTGCGCCGTGGCGCAGGATGGCGGCGCTGTTGGCCACGTTGCGCTCGCCGGGCAGGTCATGCGTGGCGGCGACGAAGGTGCGCAGCTGGTGCTCGATGCCGCGTGGGCCGTCAGCGTCGGAGAAGTGCGTCATGAGGCCGATCTCGCCCACCTGCGAAAGCGCACTCAGCCGCGCCCAGGCCCCACGGAAACTCTGAGGGCGGAAACCCAGGCGGTTCATGCCGCTGTTCATTTTCAGGAATACATGGTGCGGCGCGTTCGTCTTGTGCGCCGCCAACCAGTCGATCTGCTCGGCGCAATGCACCGTGTGCCACAAGTCGAGCCGCGAACAAAGCTCGAGGTCTCGTGCTTCGAACACACCTTCGAGCAGCAGCACCGGGCCGCGCCAGCCGAGTGCGCGCACGCGCCCGGCTTCGGCCAGGTCGAGCAATGCAAATCCATCGGCGCTGCGAAGCCCGGCGTAGGCGCGTTCGATGCCATGGCCGTAGGCATCGGCCTTGACCACCGCCCACAGCCTGGCGTCGGGCGCACGGGCGCGCGCTCGGCCCAGGTTGTGGGCCAGCGCGCCGCTGTGGATGAGCGCTTCGATCGGGCGTGGCATGCGGGTTTTCGTGGCGTGCCATCAGGCGCGTAGGGGAGTCGGGGCAGACACCCCTTCAAGCGCGGGGCGGGTTTGTCCGCCGGAGGCCCGCAAGGCGATTCTGACACCCGAAATGCGCATGCTATAAACCGCCGCCCTGGCAGGAGCCCCGGGGCTGGGCCCTGCCCAGCCCACCCCAGAAGGGGGCTCAAGCAAAGTGGCTGAGCCGCATTTGCTTGAGGAACGCAGCGCGCCGCACGATGAAAAAAGGCTTCTCCACCATCATGTCGGCGCAGTTCTTCAGCTCGCTGGCTGACAACGCCTTGTTCGTGGCCGCCGTCGAACTGCTACGCGCCGGCGGCGCCCCGGAGTGGCAGCGCGCGGCGCTGGTGCCGATGTTCGCGCTCTTCTATGTGGTGCTGGCGCCCTTCGTCGGCGCCTTCGCCGACTCCGTGCCCAAGGGGCGCGTGATGTTCGTTTCCAACAGCATCAAGATCGTCGGCTGCCTGATGATGCTGTTCGGCTCGCACCCGCTGATGGCCTATGCCGTGGTGGGGTTGGGGGCGGCGGCGTACTCGCCGGCGAAGTACGGCATCCTGACCGAACTGCTGCCCGCCTCGCAACTGGTGAAGGCCAACGGCTGGATCGAGGGGCTGACCATCGGGTCCATCATCCTGGGCGTGTTGCTGGGTGGGCAGTTGGTCGGGTCCAGGGTTGCGGCGATGTTGCTGGGCTTCGACTTCCCTGTACTCGATCTGGGCGTCGACACCGCGCCCGAGGCCGCCATCAGCTTGCTGGTCTTCGTCTACGTGCTGGCGGCTGCCTTCAACCTCTACATCCCGCGCACCGAAGCGCCGCTGATCCCGTTCAATCTGAAGGTGCCCGCGCTGGTGCGCGACTTCGCCGACTGCAATTCGCGCCTGTGGCACGACAAGCTGGGCCAGATCTCACTGGCCACGACCACCCTTTTCTGGGGCGTGGCGGGGAACCTGCGTTACATCGTGCTTGCCTGGGCGGCGGCGGCGCTGGCCTACGACACCACGGAGGCTTCGCGGCTGGTGGGCGTGGTCGCGGTGGGCACCGCCATCGGGGCGGTGGCGGCCACGGTAATGATGAAGCTGGATCGCGCCACGCGCGTCATCCCGCTGGGCATCACCATGGGCTTACTGGTGATCTTCATGGTGGTCATTGACAACGTCTGGGTCGCGGCCCCGTTCCTGACGCTGCTGGGTGCGCTCGGGGGCTTCCTGGTGGTGCCGATGAACGCGTTGCTGCAGCACCGTGGGCACAACCTGATGGGCGCTGGCCGTTCGATCGCGGTACAGAACTTCAACGAGCAGGCCTGCATCCTGGGCCTCGGCGCTTTCTACGCCGGCATGACGAAGTTCGGTGTTTCGGCCTTCACAGCCATCGCCCTCTTCGGCGTGGTCGTGGCCGGCGTCATGGAGGTCATTCGTCGCTGGCACCTGCGCAACCTGCAGCGGCACCGCGCCGAAGTAGAGCACCTGCTGGCGATCGCACGCACGGATGGCCACTGAGGGGCCGCTGGGCGGGCGGCCGGCGCTGGCGCCCAGCCGCCTCGCGATCGCCGGGCTGCTGTTCAATGCGTGCGCGTGGGGACTGTCTTGGTGGCCCTTCCGTGAACTGAGCGAACGTGGTCTGCACGCGCTGTGGGCAACCGTCATCGTCTACGCGCTGGGCGTGGCGGGCATCACCGTATGGCGGCCGCGAGCCTGGGCACAGCTCTGGCGTGCCCGGCCTCTGTGGTGGCTGCTGCTTGCCGCCGGCACGACCAACGCCACTTTTAACTGGGCCGTGACGATAGGCGACGTCATGCGCGTGGTGCTGTTGTTCTATCTCATGCCCTTGTGGGCGGTGTTGCTGGCGCGCCTGCTGCTGGGTGAGCCGCTCAGCGGCAGCGCGTTGTGCCGTGTGGCGCTTGCGCTCGCGGGCGCCGCCATCGTGCTTTGGCCGTCGGGCGATGCCGCGTTGGCCGGTGCCGGCTCCGCGCAAGCCGCGTCGGGCACCCTGGCGTCCTGGCCGCTGCCGCGCACGCTGGCCGAGTGGCTCGGGCTCGCCGGCGGCTTCGCCTTCGCGCTGACCAACGTGATGCTGCGCCGCGAGGCGGCCCAGCCGGAGTCGGCGCGGGCGTTGGCGATGTTTCTCGGCGGCGCGCTGGTGGCCGGCGCGGTGGCGCTCATCCTCGGGTCACAGGGCCAGGTGCCTTGGCCGGGGCCGATGGCGCCTTGGGCGGTGGGCGTGCTGCTGCTGACGGGGTGGTTCCTGGCCGCCAATCTCACGCTCCAGTACGGGGCTGCACGTGTGCCGGCCAACGTGACCGCGGTGGTCATGGTGAGCGAGGTTCTTTTCGCAGGTGGCAGCGCGGTGGCGCTCGGGGCCAGCCAGCTCACGCCGGGGCTGGCGCTGGGGGCGCTCCTGATCTTGGGCGCCTCATTGCTCGCGGCGAGGGCATAGCCGGCAACCGCCAGCCCGCGTACGCGCGGCAGGCCCGGCCCTCAGGACGGCATGCGCCCCGCATTGACCGCCGGATGCACGCCAAAGCGCGCGAGGTAAAGCGAAAGCTCCTCTTCGTCTAATGGTTTGCCGAGAAAGCCGTCGCAGCCCGCCAAGGCACCGCGCACGCGGTCGAGTTCTGTGTGGTGAGCCGTCACCATGACCACGTTGGCGGCAGCGCTGTCGCGCTTGATGCGCTGGCACAGGCCCAGGCCGTCGAGCGTGCTGCGGGCACCCAGTTCCATGTCGAGGAAGACGAAGTCGTAGCGACCTTCGGCCAGCCGCTTGATCGCGCCTTCGCTGTGCGAGGCGCACTCCGTGATGAGGCCAAAGGGCGCAAGTTTCTTCTGCAGGAAGCGCAGCGCCAGGGCGCTGTCGTCGACAAGTAGCGCGGTGGTGGGCAAAGAGGCCGCCGCGGTGCCTGCGGATGCCAGCCGCCGCGTCGCCGCCGCCTTGGCGGCTGACGCGGGCATCGAAGCGCAAGCGCGGGCGGGCACCACGTCCCCCTTGGCCACCCACGTGGCAGCGGTGGCCGGCCGGCGGGTATGAAACACAGCGGCGATGGCGGGTGGCGCATGAACCGGCGAATGGACGGGCGAATGGACCTGCGAATGGACGGACGAATGGACGGGCGCACGGACGGGCGGAAGGTGGGCCGGCAGCGGATTCGACGCGGGCTGTTGCTTGTCGGCGTCTGGCAGATCGGACAGCATGAGATCCAACGCATCGGCCTGTGGCGCCAGCAACTCGGCCGGTGCTTGCGGCCGCAGTGGCCGCACGAGTTGGATCACCGTGCGCCGGTGGTGAGGACCGTCGCCGGCGCCGCCGGCCTGCGCAGCCGACGGCTGGGAGATTTGGCGGGCGGCGAGCACATCCAGTTCACGCAGCGCGCGCAGAGGGTCGATCGGACGGCGCAGCGAGGCGATGGCGCCTTCCGGTGGCTTGGCGCCGACGAACACGGTCTCGGGCACGCGCTCCACCGCAAGCACCAACTTCACGGAAGGCTCGTGATCGGCGTCGGCGACGACGAAGTCGGCCTGAGACAGCATCTGCACCTGCTCGTAGCGAGGCTCGCGCGTGCTGGCGAGCTGGAAGTACGAGGCCAGGGTGCTGCGCTCGAAAGTGCTGAAGCCGAGCAGGGCGATGCGGTGTGTGGTCGTCATCTTCAGGCGGTTTCGGGACACGGATGGGCCAGGAGCATGCTCGGATGTGCCCCTGGCCAAGTCAATCAGCTCGCCAGCGGAGGCGCGTGAAATACGGCCTCGCCCCTTGGAGGGGGCCGCTGCCGCTCGCGCCGCCGACGCTGCCACCCTCATCGACCAGGCGGGCACTGCGCGCGCGCGCGCCCACCCGGGCTACGATTGACCTCTGCCCCCGGCCCAACCGCATCTTCTGGAGCCCCCCAACATGCCCGGCACCATCTACGACTTCAAGTCCTCGTCGATCACCGGCAAACCTGCCGACTTCGCTTCGCAGCGTGGCAAGGTGCTCCTGGTGGTCAACACCGCCAGCGCCTGCGGCTTCACGCCGCAGTTCAAGGGGCTGGAGCAGTTGTGGCGCGACTACGCCGACCGCGGCCTCGTGATCGTGGGCTTTCCGAGCAACGAGTTCGGCGCGCAGGACCCGGGCAGCAACGATGACATCGCCTCGTTTTGCGAGATGAACTATGGCGTCAGCTTTCCGATGATGGCCAAGGTGCACGTCAATGGCGCCGAGGCCCACCCCCTGTGGCAGTGGCTCAAGGCCGAGGCACCCGGCATGCTGGGCAGCCAGGGCGTCAAATGGAACTTCACCAAGTTCCTGGTCGGCCGCGACGGCAAGGTGATCCAGCGCTATGCGCCCAATGATGCGCCCGAGGCGCTGCGTGGTGACATTGAGGCGGCCCTGGCTGCCAAGTCCTGAGTAGAGTCCCTGAAGGCATCACATTCATGTTCCAGCATCTCGAGCCCTACGCCGGCGACCCGATCCTGAGCCTCAACGAGGCCTTCCAGAAGGATCCGCGCAAGGACAAGATCAACCTCTCGATCGGGATCTACTTCGACAACGAGGGCCGCATCCCGGTGTTGCAGTGCGTGCACGACGCCGAGGCGCAGATGTTGGCCGAGGGTGGCGCCAAACCCTACCAGCCTATCGAGGGCTCGGGCACCATGCGCAGCGCCGTTCAGCACCTGTTGTTCGGACATGACCACGAGGCCGTGAAGAGCGGCCGCGTCGCCACGCTGCAGACGGTGGGTTCGAGCGGCGGCCTCAAGGTGGGGGCCGACTTCATCAAGCGCTGGCTGCCCGGCAGTGCGATCTGGGTGAGCGACCCGAGCTGGGACAACCACCGCGCGATGTTCGAGGGTGCCGGTATCGCCGTGCACACCTACCCCTACTACGACGCTGCCACCGGCGGCGTGCGCTTCGACGCCATGCGCGAGGCGATTGCTGCGCTGCCCGCACGCAGCGTCGTGCTGCTGCACGCCTGCTGCCACAACCCCACCGGCGTGGACCTCACGCGCGAACAGTGGCAGCAGCTCGTAGTCATCTTGCGCCAACGCGACCTGCTGCCTTATCTCGACCTCGCCTACCAGGGCTATGGCGACGGCATCGTCGAAGACGCGTACGCCGCTCGGCTGTTGGCCGACAGCGGCCTGAGCTTCTTCATCGCCAACTCGTTCTCCAAGAGCATGAGCGTCTACGGTGAGCGCGCCGGCGCGCTGTCCGTGGTCTGCAGCAGCGCCGCCGAGGCCGAGCTCGTGCTCGGCCAGCTCAAGGCCACGGTGCGGCGCAACTACTCGAGCCCGGCGATCCATGCCGCCGGCATCGTCAGCCGCGTGCTCACGGAACCGAAGCTGCGTGCCGCCTGGGAAGCCGACGTGGCCGCCATGCGCCAGCGCATCCTGGCCATGCGCAAGCACCTGCATGCCACGCTCATGGCCAAGCGGCCGGGTCGCGACTTCGGCTACTTCCTTACCCAGCGCGGCATGTTCAGCTACACAGGCCTGTCGGCGGCGCTGGTCGACAGGCTGCGCGAGGAGTTCGGTGTCTACCTGATCCGCTCCGGGCGCATCTGCGTGGCCGGTTTGAATACCGGCAACGTCGAGCGCACGGCCAGCGCTATGGCGGCGGTGATCGGCTGACGGGTCGGCGGCCCGTTTGGGGGCCGTTTTTTGGGTCGTCTTTTGGGCTGATACGCGGGCTGATTCGCGGGCCGATTTCTGCAGCGGCCGTCACGAGCCCGCGCAACCAGCGGTGCGCGGGATCGGCATCGTGCCTCAGGTGCCACAACATGCCCACGTGCACTGCGGCAAGTGTCATCGGCAGCTCCGCGATGGCAAGCTCGTCACGGTAGCCAGTGGCCTCCAGAAAGCTCTCGGGCAGCACCGTCAGCAGGTTGCTGCGCGCCACCACGCGCCCGGCGGTGAAGAACTGGTTCACCGTGAGCACGATGCGCCGCTGGCGTTGCAGCGCCGCCAAGGCCTGGTCGACATATCCAAAGGCGCGCCCCGAGAAGCTCACCAACAAGTGCGCGGCGGCGCAGTAGGCGTCGAGCGTCAGCGCCCGCCTTCGCGCCAACCGATGGCCCTTGCGCATCACGCACACGTAGCGGGTGGCATACAAAGGCTGGTGCCGCAACTGCGACTCTTCGCCCTCGGCTTGCATCGCCGGCAGCAGCTCGGGGAATGACCCGACCGCGAGCTCGATGGCATTGGACTGAAAGAGGCGGCGCGGATCTCGCGTGCTGAGCGGCAGCACGCGCAGGGTCGCCAAGGCCCGCTGCTGCTCGATGGCGGTGACCAGCGCCGGGGCCAACAAGGCGGCGGTGGCGTCGGCCATCGCCAGGCGCATCTGCACCGCGTCGCGCTGCGGCTCGAACTCGCCCGGCGCGATGGCCTGCCGCAATTCCGCGAGGGCACCACGCACGCGTGGCCACAGGCTCTCTGCCAAGGCAGTGGCACGAACGCCGTGCGTGGTTCGGCTGAAGAGTTCGTCGCCCAATGCTTCGCGCAGGCGCTTGAGCGCATGGCTCACAGCCGGCTGCGTCATCGACAGCGCCGCGGCCGCGCGGGTCAGGTTGCCTTCCGCCATCACGGCATCGAAGACGCGCAGCAGGTTCAGGTCGAGGGTGCGGAAGTTGGCGGACATGTGTGGGCTGCCTCGGGGCCGAAGGCTGTCAGGTGTCGGCTGTCAGGTGTCGGGTGTCGAAACTGATATTCGCACCGGACATATCAGATCTGAACAACTTTCAGTCTGTAGATACTAGTGTTAACCCTAATATCTCAAGCACCAGACGCCATCGACGCGCCGCATCCAAGGAAGGTCCGCACCATGTCACTCGTCACCCTGCCCGCCCTCGCCCCCACCACCGCGCCCCGCGGCGCCGTTTGGGCCGCCGAGATCTTTGCCGCGCTGTTGCAGGCGTTGTCGTTGGCTTGGCGCACCGCTACGCCGCAGGCCAACGAGCACCTTCGTCGCGGCCGTGAAGCCGCGGCACTGCGCCGCTACGCGGCTGAGGTCGGCCGGACGGACCCGCGGCTGGCCAACGAGTTCTACGCGGCGGCCGATCGCCACATCGAACGCGACTGAGCCGCCCCTGACGCTCCAGGCTTTGCCTCTCGGGGTTACCGCCGGAGACGGCGCGCGCTCAGATGCAGCGCCCGCCGTCGACCTCCATGCACACGCCGGTGATCATGCTGGCCTCATCGCTGACAAGAAAGCAGGCGGCGTTGCCCAGATCTTCGGGCAACGAGAAGCGACCGAGTGGAATGGTGGAGAGGAACTTCGCCCGCACCTCGGGCGTGTCCTCGCCCATGAACGACTTCAACAGCGGCGTCTCACCCGCCACCGGGTTGAGCGCCACGACGCGAATGCCGAACGGTGCAAGCTCCACCGCGTTGGCGCGCGTGGCAGTGATGACCCAGCCCTTGCTCGCGTTGTACCAAGCCAGGCGCGGGCGCGGGCTCACCCCTGCCGTGCTGGCCATGTTCAGCACCACGCCACGGATGCCGCCCGCGCCCGGCGCATTGGCCTTGAGGCGAGGCACCGCCTCACGCATGGCGTAGTAGATCGCCTTCATGTTGACCGCCACGATGCGGTCGAAGTCGGCCTCGCTTACCGACTCCAGCGGCGCCGGCAGGTGCGTGACGCCGGCGTTGTTGACGACGATGTCGAGGCGGCCGAAGTGCTGCACCGCCGTCTCCATCATCTGCCGCACGTCGGCGGTGTTGGCCACGTCCACGCGCAGCGCGTGCGCGGCCGCGCCCGCTCCCACGGCGATGTGGTTCGCCGCCTCCAGGTTCAGGTCGGCCACCACCACCCTCGCGCCTTCGGCGACGAACTTGCGCACGATGCCGGCGCCAAAGCCCGAACCACCACCGGTGACGATGGCCACCTTTCCTTTCAATCGCATGCCAGTCTCCCCATGGAACGTCGCGTGACCCGCGCTCAGTCGTGCTTGATGGCAATCGTCTTCAGCGACGAAAAACCGTACAGCGCCTCGAAGCCCTTCTCGCGCCCGTGGCCCGAGTGCTTGACGCCGCCGAAGGGCAACTCGATGCCACCACCAGCGCCGTAGTTGTTGATGAAGACCTGGCCCGCATGCAGCTTGCGCGCCATGCGCATCTGGCGACCGCCGTCGCGTGTCCACACGCCGGCCACCAGGCCGTAGGCGGTGCCATTGGCAATCGCCAGCGCCTCGGCCTCGCCCTCGAACGGGATCACCGCCTGCACCGGGCCGAAAATTTCTTCCTGCGCGATGCAGTGGGAAGGCTTGACGTCGGCCACCAGCGTGGGCGGCACGTAGTAGCCGCCGCGTGGCAGCGAACCCGGCATCAGCGCCTGCGCCGCAATGCGCAGGCCGCTGTTCTTCACCACCTCCAGATAGCCCATCACGATCTCGCGCTGCCGCGCCGAGATTACTGGTCCCACATCCAGGTCTTCCAACGCGGGCCCCAGGCGCAGCGCGCGGTAACGCTCAGCCATGCGCGCCACCACCTCGTCGAACACCCTGCGTTCGACGAGGATGCGGCTGGCGGCCGAGCAGGTCTGCCCAGCGTTCTGGATGCCTGCGTTGACGAGGAACGGCAGCGCGGCGTCGAGGTCGGCATCGGCAAATACGATCTGCGGGCTCTTGCCGCCCAGCTCGAGCGTCACGGGCACGGCGTTCTTCGCCGCGGCAGCCTGGATCAGCGCGCCCACCGCCATCGAGCCGGTGAACGAGATGTGGTTGATGCCCGGGTGCGCGGAGAGCGCCGCGCCGGCCTCTTCGCCCAGCCCCGGCACGACATTCAGCGCCCCTTCGGGCAGCCCGGCCTCGGCGGCGATGCGCGCGAAGGCCAGTGCCGTGAGGCAGGCTTCCTCGGCGGGCTTGAGCACGCAGGCATTGCCCATCGCCAGCGCCGCGCCGACGCTGCGGCCGATGATCTGCATCGGGTAGTTCCACGGCACGATGTGCGCCGTCACGCCGTGCGGCTCGCGCAGCGTGAGCGCGGTGTAGCCGTTGGCGTAGGGGATCGTCTGCCCATGCACCTTGTCTGCCGCGCCGCCATAGAACTCCAGGTAGCGCGCCAGCGCCACCGCATCGGCGCGGGCTTGCTTGAGCGGCTTGCCCACGTCCAGCGCCTCCAGGCGCGCCAGCTCGTCGGCCTGTTCGAGCACAAGCGCGCTGATCTTCGTCAGCACCCGGCCGCGTTCGGCCGCGGTGAGCGTGCCCCAGGCGCCGCCGCCGCCGCTGTCAGCCCCGCTGCCACCCCCCGTGCTGCCCAGCGCCGCACGCGCCGCAGCCACGGCGGCGTCGATGTCATCGGCACCGCCGCGGGCGATGCGCGTGAGCTCGCTGCCGTCCGAGGGGTTGGCCAGAGGCAAGGTCTGCCCCGTCGCGCCGGCACGCCAGTGGCCAGCGATGAAGACCTGTGTGGTGTCGAACGGGATGAGGTTCATGGCGTTTGCGATGCGGGGCTGGCCGGACCTTGAGGCATCATAGAGCGCGACATGGGTCTCTTTCTACTCAAGCGTTTTGCCACCTTCCTCGCCACGCTGGCAGTGGCGTCGTTTGTGGTGTTCGCAGTGCTCGAGGTGCTGCCCGGCAACGCAGCCGAG
>JANNRI010000053.1:0-39186 GCA_031401195.1 Burkholderiales bacterium | reverse complement strand
ACCATCGCGCGCGCCAGCGCCACGCGCTGCTGCTGCCCGCCCGAGAGTTGCGCCGGCAGCCGCGCCGCGAACTCGGCCAGGTTCACCGAGGCCAGCGCTTCGTCCACGCGCCGCTTGAGCTCACCCTCGCCCACCTTGCGCAGGCGCAGGCCGAAAGCCACGTTCTCGAACGCCGAGAGGTGTGGGAATAAGGCATAGCTCTGGAATACGAGCCCGATGTCGCGCCGGTGCGCGGGCGTGGCCGTGACGTCTTCGCCGCCCAGCACGATGCGCCCGGCATGCGGCTGCAGCAGCCCCGCCACGGCGCGCATCGTGGTCGTCTTGCCGCAGCCGCTGGGGCCCAGCAACGAGACGAGCTGACCGCTCGCCACCTCGAGGTCCAGCGCGTGCACGGCCGCTGGCTGGCCCTTGCAGCCATAGGCGATGGTGAGGCCCTGCAACGACAGGTTGGTCATGTGACCCCCAAGGCGCAACGCGCCGGCACCCAGTACCCGAAGCCGGGGCGCGAACGCCTACGAAGCCGCCGTGCGCCGTTCATACGTACTTGCTGATCCCCAGCAGCTTCTCGGTCGCCGCCACGACCAGGATCGTGAAGACCACGAGGATGGTGGACAGCGCCGCGATCGACGGGTCATAGCTCGTTTCCATGTAGGCCATCATCTCGACGGGCAGCGTGCTGATGCCGGGTCCTGTGAGAAACAGGCTCACCGGCACCTGGTTGAAACTCGTGATGAACGCCAGCACCGCCGCTGCCGCGATGCCACCGCGGATGTTGGGCAGCACCACTTTTACGAAAGCCAGCCAGCGCGTGGCACCCAGCGTCACCGCTGCATCGTCGATGTCAGCGCGCAGGTTGGCCAGGCTCGCGCCGACCACGCGCACCGTGTACGGCACGAGCAGCGCCGTGTGCCCCACGAACAGGCTCGCCATCACCGGCAGGTTGTAGACCAGCACCATGTGGTTGAGCAGCGCCAGGCCCACGATGATGCCCGGCACGATGAGCGGCAGCGTCAGCAGGGTGCGCACCAGCTCCTGCCCCGGCACCCGGTGCCGCGCCAGCGCGTAGGCCACCGGCACCCCGAGCACGAGTGCAGCAAACGTGCTGCTCATACCCACCACCAGGCTCGTGGCAAAACTGCGCTGGAAGGCCTCCACCGTGAACACATGCGCCATCCAGCGCCAGCCCCAGGTCCTGGGTGGGAAGGCCAGCGTCTCGTCGCCCGAAAAGCCGGCGACGAAGACGACGATGAAGGGGCCAAGCAGGAAGACGAGCGCGCCCACGAGCATCGCGAGCGCCGGCATGGAGATGCGGTTCATGCGCGCGACCGCCGGGCGCCGCCGATACGCCGCAGGCCCTGGTTCACCACCACCGTCGTGACCAGCAGCAGCACCGCGATCACGCTCGCCGCCGTGGTGTCGGCAGACACGTTGACCTTCTGGTACAGCAGCGTCTCCAGCATCAGCACCTTGGGCCCGCCCAGCATCGCCGGCGTGATGTAGGCCGTGACGCAGCCGGTGAACACGAGCGTGCCGCCGACGATGAGCCCTTCTTGCGTCAGCGGCAGCGTGACGCGAAAGAACGTCTGCCAGCGGCCGGCGCCGAGCGTCTGCGCCGCCGCCAGCACGTCGGCCGGCAGGTTCTCCAGCGCCGAGACGAGCGAGACCAGCATCAGCGGCATCATCAGCTGCAGCAGCCCCACGAACACCGCGCCCTCGGTGAAGAGCAGCGTCACCGGCTCGTCCACGACGCCGCTACCCACCAGCAACGAGTTCGCCAGGCCGTTGCGTCCGAGCAGCACGATCCACGAATACGTTCGCGCAATCGGGTTCACCATCAGCGGCAGGATCACGAGCGCCGTGAGCAGCCCGCGCCAAGGCGCAGGCACACGCACCATGGCCATCGCGGCGGGGTAGCAGACCAGCGCGCTCACCAGCGTGGCCGCCAACGCGATGCGCAGCGTGCGCCAATACACCTGCTCGTGCAGGGGCTCGGCGAAGAAGGCACTGAAGTGGGCCAGGCCCGGCACGCCGTCCACCTTGAAGGCGCCAGCCAGCAACGCGAGCACGGGCAACACGAAGAACGCTGAGACGAAGGCCAGCGCCGGGGCCAGCAGCCACCAGGCGATGCGGGGGTTCATCTGGCGGTGCCGGCCGCAGCGGCAACGGCGCCACTGGTGCATGCCGCGGATGTGGCGGATGTGGCCGATGCGGCCGATGCAGCCAATGCGGCGGATGCGGCCGGTGTGGCTGAGGTTCGGGCTGGGGCTGGCACCCCGCGATGCTAGACGCCCGCGCGGGGCCACCCCAGGTGCTGGCGCGCCGGCCGGCCGGTGGCAACGGACCGCATCTTTACCTTCTCTAGCGCTTCGCTAACGCCTTGCTAGCGGTCCGGTGGTGGTCTGGTAGCGGTCTGGTAGCGGTCTGCCCAACGCACCGCTAACGGTGCCCCCAGAAGATGCCTCCAACACTTCAGGAGGCCCCGATGACCAAACACCCCACCGCCCACAGCACCGCCCCAGCCAGCGCTCGCAAGCTGCTCGCCCTGCTCCCGGCCCTGATGGCGCAGGCGGCCTTGACGCTGTTTTGTCATAACGCGATGGCCGCCGATGTGGACGCCGATGTGGACGCCGAACCCTGGCCGGCCGCGACGACCGTCGCAGCCCAGTTGGTGGCCCAGATCCAGCGCGAGACGGTGGCGCGCACCATCGGCACGCAACGCGCGCCGCTTCGGCAAGGCATGCACATCGTCTTGCGGCTGGCGGTGGTGGACGTGGTCTCTCATCCCGACTCCGGCGACTTGGAACTCAGCCCCCGTTCGCAGCTCCTGAACCGCAGCATCGCCCGCAAGCCGCTGGCGGTGGGTGTGACCTGGCGCTTCTGATCCGCCTGCCGCATCCCGGTAAGCTGCCGGCCCATGAGCGCGCCCTCCACGATCCTCTCCAGCCACGCGAACCCTCTCGCCTCCCGGCACCCCCTGCTCCAGCCGAGCCCGGCCGTGGCCGATGCCCTCGCCGCTGGCCGGCCACTGGTGGCGCTGGAGTCGACCATCGTCGCGCACGGCATGCCGTACCCGCAGAACCTGCACACGGCGCGCGCCGTGGAGGCCGTGGTGCGCGAGCACGGCGCCGAGCCGGCCACCATCGCGGTCATCGACGGCCGCATCTGCATCGGCCTTGACGACGCGATGCTGGAGCGGCTCGCCCGGGCGGGCTCGCAGGCATTGAAGGTCAGCCGGCGCGACCTGCCGGCGGTGCTGGCCGGCGGCGCCGACTCGCCTATGGGCGCCACCACCGTGGCCGGCACCATGATCTGCGCGGCGCTGGCTGGCATCGAGGTCTTCGTCACCGGTGGCATCGGCGGCGTGCACCGCGGCGCGGCCAGCACTTTCGACATCTCGGCCGACCTGCAGGAGCTTGCGCGCACCTCGGTGGTGGTGGTGTGCGCCGGGGCCAAGAGCATCCTCGATATCGGCCTCACGCTCGAGTATCTCGAGACGCACGGTGTGCCCGTGCTCAGCGCCGGGCAGGATCAATTCGCCGCCTTCTACGTGCGCGAGAGCGGCTGGCGGGCCGACCAGCGCCTCGACTCGCCGGTCGAGCAGGCGCGCTTCGTGCGCACGAAGTGGAACCTCGGCCTCGCCGGCGGTGTGCTGTTGAGCACGCCCGTGCCCGAGGCCGAATCACTGCCGCGCAGCGTGGTGGATGGCTGGATCGACGAGGCCCTGGCCGATGCGCAACGCCAGGGCATCAGCGGCAAGGCAGTGACACCGTTCCTGCTCGCGCGTATCGAACAGCTGAGCGGCGGGCGCAGCCTGGCGACCAATATCGCGCTGGTGAAGCACAACGCCGAAGTGGGGGCGCGTCTGGCCGCGGCGCTGGCGACGCTGCCGCCCAGCACGCCACCCGCTTTGCGAGCGGCTGCCCGCGCCGGCTGAGGCGCGACGAACTGCGCTTCAGGTCTCGCCCGATGGGGGCCGAGCCGGCCCGATCCAACGCTGCAGTTCCTCCCAAGGCTCGGGCCGATCGGCCATGTGCACGTGGGCCACGCCGATGAGATGCCGGTTGTCGGCGCCCGGCAGCGTGGCCGTGGCAGGTGGGAAGACGATGTTGTCGCAGTGGCTGTAGAAGCAGGTGAAACGCGCGCCATGGCCGACGGGCTCACGCGCGGCCAGGGCTTGCAGCCAGCGGCTGGCGCGTCGCATCTGGCGCCCATTGGGCGTGAGCGCGAAGCGGGCCAACCAGGTGCCTTGGTGTGGCGTGCCGATGGTGATGGCGTGGTGCACGCGGCCCTCGTTGCCCGGCTCGGCCCACCACCGACGCAGGGCCAGGCCACCCATGCTGTGAGCGACCACCACCGGCGCCAGCCCGGTGTGCTGCTGCAGCTGGCGCACGGCCGCTTCCAGGATCGGCACATAGTCGTCGATGGCGCCGAACACCGGCTCCAGGTTCACGGCCACCGTGGGCACACCGCCGCGCTGGAGGCGCTTCAGCCAAGGGTTCCAGAGCCCACGGTTGCAGACGAAGCCATGCACCAGCACCACACCACGGCAGCCCGTGCCAGCAGACAGCGAGTCTGGGAAGCGCTGGCTGAAGAACGGCTGGCGCCAGCAGAACACCGTGGGCGCCCAACGCACCTCGCCCCACCAGGCACGCAGCAACTGCGCTGGCGTCGCCTGCGGCGTGGGGTCGTCGCCGTGGGCCTTGCGCAGCAGTGCGAACTCCATCGCCAGCACCAGCGCGTACCCGCCCACCACCAGCAACGCCCCGGCCACCGCCCAGCCGGGTTGACCGGCCCGCGTGCACACCCAGACCCAGACTGCCGCCACCAGCAGTGCACCCAGAGTCAGGGCCTGTTGCAAGCGCGCCAGCATGCGCTGGCCTCAAGCCGGGCCGCGGCGCGGCAGAAGGTAGATGCCGGCCCCGATCACCAGCGCGATGCCGGCCCAAGCCAGTGCATTGGGGATCTCGCCCCAGACCCCCCAACCCAGCGCCACCGCCATCAACAAGCCGCTGTAGCGAAACGGCGCCACCACCGAAAGGTCACCGCAGCGCGTGGCGCGGATGATCAGTTGGTAGGCCACCGCCAGGAACACCGCGGCCCCGGCCAGAAGGCCAAGCTCGCGCGCGTGGATCGCGCCCCAGCCTTGCAGCAGCGAAAAGACTCCCGCCCACAGCGTGACCGCTACCGCCGTGGCCACGGTGACGGCGCTCGATGCAATCTCGCGCGGAATTCGCAGCGTGACGAGGTCGCGCAGGGCATTGAGCACCGTGGCCAGCAGGCACAACCAGGCGTAGGCGTTGAAGCCGTCGGCGCGCGGCTGGATGACCAGCAGCACACCGGCAAAGCCCACCGCGATGGCCGCCCAGCGCGCCGCCGTGACCTTGGCCCCCAGCCACAGCACGGCCAGCACGGTGATGAACAACGGCGTCGCCATGTTGATGGCGGTGGCGTTGGCCAACGGCAGGTGGAACAGCGAGACGAGATACGTGAGCGTCGCGAAAGCGTCAATGTTGGCGCGCAGCGCGACCCACCCGGTGGCCAGCCGTCTCGGCTGGAGCGCCACGCCGGTAGCGCGCACGGCCATCAGCACCAACGCCGTGGCCATCAGGCCGCGCAGAAAGATCAACTGTCCGGAAGGCATCGATTGGCTCACCAGCTTCACCAGCGTGTCGTTGGCGATGAAGCAAGCCATCGCCAGCACCATCAGCCGGATGCCGCGGCTGTTGTCGTGGCGCAGCACCGCCAGATCAGCGTTTGTCACGGCGCGCTTGCCGCGGCATGGACAGGACGATCGGAGCGGTGGGCGCTGGCACCGCACGATGCTAGTCGGCCGGCGCCGGCCTGGGCTGACGCAGAATCCGCAGTGGTTCGATCCACGCTTGCCCACCCGGCGACCCTACTCGATGCTTTCACGCCTGCCAGGCGCCCTGCGCGGCGCTCTCACCGGCCTCGCCCTCGGCCTCAACACCATCTTCATCACGCTCAGCCTGCTGGCGCCAGCTTTGCTGAAGCTGCTGGTGCCCGTGGCGCTGGTGCGTCGGGTCGCCGATCGGGCGCTCACGGCGCTGGCCTCGGCGTGGGTCATCGTCAACAACACCTGGATCGGCGCCGTGCACCCCGCAGCGCGCTGGGACGTGCAGGGCGTGGAAAGTCTGCACCCGCGCGGCTGGTACCTGGTGTCCAGCAACCACCAGACCTGGGTCGACATCTTGGTGCTGCAGCGCGTCTTCCACGGCCACATCCCGTTCCTCAAGTTCTTCCTCAAGCGCGAGCTGATCTGGGTGCCGGTCATCGGCCTGGCCTGGTGGGCACTGGACTTCCCGTTCATGAGCCGCGGCAAGGGCCGGGCCGCGCTTCGCCGTGACCTCGAGGCCACGCGCCAGGCCTGCGAAAGGTTCAAGCAGATCCCGACCTCGGTCATGAATTTCGTCGAAGGCACCCGCGCCACTCCCGCCAAGCTGGTGCAGGAGAAGAGCCCCTACCGCCACCTGCTGCGCCCCAAGATCGGCGGCCTCTCGGTGGCGCTGGCCACGATGGGCGAGCAGTTCGAGGCCTTGCTCGACGTCACCCTCGTCTACCCCCAGGGCACGCCCACGTTCTGGGAGTTGTTGTCTGGGCGCCTCGATGCCGTGACGGTGCGCGTGCAGCAGCGCGAGATTCCCGCGGACCTGCTGGGCATGGACCAGGCCGGTGAACGTGCCCGGCTGGTGCGCATAGGCCGCTGGATCGAGCGGCAGTGGGTGGAGAAGGACGGCCTGATCGACGAGCTGCTGCGCCGCGCCTAGAACTCGCCTCGAACTCGTCTAAAAGCGCGCGAACACCAGCGATGCGTTGGTGCCACCAAATCCGAAGCTGTTGGACATCACCGTGTGCAGCGGCTGGTCGAGCCGCTGGCGCAGGATGGGCAGGCCCTCGGCCGCGGTGTCGAGCGTGTCGATGTGGGCGGAGGCCGCGGCGAAGCCCTCCTTCATCATCAACAACGAGTAGATCGCCTCCTGCACGCCTGCCGCGCCCAGCGAGTGGCCCGACAAGGACTTGGTGGAGCTGATCGCGGGCACCTTGCCGCCGCCAGGCTGGCCGAACACCTGCCGCACCGCGCCCAGTTCGGCGAGGTCGCCCACCGGCGTGCTGGTGCCATGCGCGTTGATGTAGTCCACCGGTGTGCGCACCGTGGCCAGTGCCTGCTGCATGCACCGCACCGCACCTTCGCCCGAGGGCGCGACCATGTCTTGGCCATCGGAGGTGGCGCCAAAACCCACCAGCTCGGCGAGGATGGTCGCGCCACGCGCCTGCGCGTGCTCCAGCGATTCGAGCACCAGCATGCCGCCGCCGCCAGCGATGACGAAGCCGTCGCGCGCGGCGTCAAAGGCGCGCGAGGCCACCTCGGCCTTGTCGTTGTACGCGGTCGACATCGCGCCCATGGCGTCGAACAGCAGCGAGAGCTCCCAACTCTCCTCTTCGCCGCCACCGGCGAATACCACGTCTTGCTGGCCCCAGGCAATCAGCTGGCCAGCGTGCCCGATGCAATGCGCGCTGGTGGCACAGGCCGAGCTGATCGAATAGTTGACGCCTTTGATGCCGTAACTCGTGGCCAGGCAGGCCGAGACCGTGCTGCCCATGGTGCGCGTGACCATGAAGGGACCCACGCGCTTGATGCCTTTGGTGCGCAGCGTGTCGGCCGCCCACACCTGGTTGAAGCTGGAAGCTCCACCCGAGCCGGCCACGAGCCCGGTGCGCGGGTGCGAAATCAGCTCGGGGGCAAGGCCGGCCTGCTCGATGGCCTGCTTCATCGAAAGCCATGCATAGGCCGCCGCATCACCCATGAAGCGCAGCGTGCGGCGGTCGATCACCGACTCCAGCTCCAGCGCGGGGCGGCCGCTCACATGGCAGCGCATGCCGCGCTCGGCGTACACGGGGTTGAAGCGCAGGCCCGAGCGCCCCTCGCGCAGGCTTTCCGTGACGTCCGCGAGGTTGTTGCCGAGGCTGGAGACGATGCCAAGGCCCGTGACGACGACGCGGCGCATCAGAAGTCCTCGGTCGAAGTGAACAGCCCCACCTTGAGGTCGGTGGCGGCGTAGATCTCGCGTCCGTCGGCGAAGACGCGGCCATCGGCAATGCCCATGACCAGCTTGCGTTCGATGACGCGTTTCAGTTCGAGACGGTAGCTCACCCTGTTGACCTTGGGCAGGACCTGGCCGAAGAACTTGATCTCGCCGGCGCCCAGCGCGCGGCCGCGCCCCGGGTTGCCGCGCCATGCGAGCCAGAAGCCGACGAGTTGCCAGAGCGCATCGAGGCCCAGACAGCCGGGCATCACGGGGTCGGTCTCGAAGTGACAGCCGAAGAACCACAGGTCGGGCCGGATGTCGAGCTCGGCTTCGAGCTGGCCTTTGCCGTGTGCACCGCCCGTATCGTCGATGTTCACGATACGGTCGAACATCAACATGTTCGGCAACGGCAGGCGCGCGTTGCCGGGGCCGAAGAGCTCGCCGTGGCCGCACGCCAGCAGATCGTCGCGGCCGTAGCTGCGGCGACCCAGGTCACGCTGACTGCTGCTCGATGCGGTTGGCGTCATGGGGGCGGAAGATTGCTGTTCGATGGCAGGCGGAAGACTGGATCGTGCCAGCAATCTCTCCGCCGAGCCGCCCGACAAGGCGGAGCGTCATTTTGCCTGCCGGCGGGCAGGGCGCGACCCTGGGGCCTGCCCGGGGTCCCGTTTCCAGCCCCATCCGCCCATGCGCGGGGTTCAAGTCCGCGCGCGCGGCGCCGAAACCCTCCGGAACTGATCGCCGCGCTCAGCCACGCGCTGGACATCACCGAGGGTCAACCCGCCGGCCATTGCGTGCGCAGTTGCTGGATCGGCATGCATATCGGCCGCGAGGCCGGGCTCGGCGAACGCGAGCAGTGGGAGCTGTATTACACGCTGCTGCTCAAGGACCTGGGCTGCAGCAGCAACGCCGCACGCATCTGCGAGCTCTACCTCACCGACGACCTGCACTTCAAGCGCGACTTCAAGCTCGTGGGCGACAGCTTGCCGCAGATGCTGAGCTTCGTGTTCAAGCACACGGGCCTCAAGGCAGGCCTCGCCGACCGCCTGCGCAGCGTGGTGAACATCATGCGCAACGGATCGGAGATCGCGCATTCGCTGATCCAGACCCGCTGCACGCGCGGCGCCGACATCGCGCGCCGGCTGCACTTTCCCGACGCCGTGGCCCAGGGCATCGCCTCGCTGGACGAGCACTGGGATGGGCGCGGCAAGCCGCAGGGCCTGGTGGGTGCGGCCATCCCGCTGCACGCACGCATCGCACTGCTCTCGCAGGTGGTGGACGTGTTCCACACGGCCGACGGCCCCGAGGCCGCACTCGTCGAGGCCCGCCGGCGTGCCGGCAGTTGGTTCGACCCGACGTTCGTGCGCGCCTTCGAGGGCGCGACGCGCCGCGCTGCATTCTGGGAGACGCTGCGCTCGCCGGCCATCGACGCCGCCGTGCTGCAGCTGGAGCCGGGCCGATTCCGGCCGTGCGCCAGCACGCGGCGCACACCGAGGCGATCCTCGGACGCGTCGAGCCCCTCGCCGAGCTTGGCCGGATATCGGCCGCGCACCACGAGCGGCTGGACGGTGGTGGCTACCCGCGCGGCCTGCGCGGTGATCAAATCGCGCTCGAGACCCGCATCATCACCAATGCCGACATCTTCGACGCCATTTCCGCCGAGCGCCCCTACAGTGGCGCGGTGCCGGTACCGCGCACGCTGGAAATGATGGCGCAGATGGTGGGCACGGCGCTGGACCCGTTGTGCTTCGAGGCACTGAAGGCTGCGCTCGTCGAGGACGGCCTGGTCGTCTGAGGCACCACGAACGTTCCAGCGGCGCACGGCGCACCGCCCGCGGCCCGCGGTCTGGTTTCGGTTCCCGGCGGAGCGCGCGCCCCGATCAGACCGCTTCGAGCGCCTGCGTCAGATCGGCGATCAGGTCATCCGGGCTCTCGACCCCGATCGAGATGCGGATCAGTGCCGGCGTGATCGAGAAGCGCTTCAGCTCCTCCGGCGGCATGGCCGAGTGCGTGGTCGAGGCCGGATGCGAGGCCAGCGTCTCGGTGCCGCCCAGGCTCACGGCGAGCTTGATGATCTCGAGCCGGTCGAGCAGCGCGAAGGCCCCGGCTTCGCCGCCCTTGACCTCGAAGGAGAAGGTCGAGCCGGCACACTTGTTCTGCCGCAAGTGCAGCGCGCGGTCGGGGTGGCCTTCGGGCAGGAAGTCGAGAAACCACACGTTGTCGATCTTCGGATGCACCCGCAGGAATTCGGCCACGCGCCGGGCGCCCTCGGCGGCGGCATGCATGCGCAGCTTGAGTGTCTCGAGCGAGCGCATCAGCAGCCAGGCCGTATGCGGGTCGCCCATCGTGCCGAGCGTGCTGCGCATGCGCCGCACGGGGGCCAGCATGGCCTTGGCGCCGCTGGCGCCACCGGCGATGAGGTCCGAATGGCCGCCGACGTACTTGGTGAGCGAGGTCACGACGAGATCGGCGCCATGCGCAAGCGGCGTGCAGTAGATCGGGCCCAGCATGGTGTTGTCCACGATCACCGGCGGGCGCCGGCCCGCATCGTCGGCCAACCGTTCCGAGATCTGGCGCGCCGCCGCGATGTCCACGAGGCCGTTGGTCGGGTTGGCGGGCGTCTCGATATAGATCGCCGCCACCCTGCCGAGCGCGCGCGCCTGCTCGGCCGCCGCCTGCATGGCGGCCAGGCCGCCCTCGACCTCGAAGCCGACCTGCCGCACGCCGAACTCCGGCAGGATCGAGTGCATCAGCGTCTCGGTGCCGCCATAGATGGGCTGGCTTTGCAACACCACATCGCCCGGGCGCAGGTAGGCCCACAGGCAGGTGGAGATCGCGGCCATGCCGGAGGCGAAGGCGAGGCTGGCCTCGGCCTCGTCCCACAGCGCGAGGCGGTCCTCCAGCACCTCGAGATTGGGATTGTTGAAGCGCGAGTAGACGAGACCCGGTTCCTCGTCGGGCCCGGGCTTGCGCCGGCCCTGCATGGTGGCGAAGAAGTTCTTGCCATCCTGGGCCGAGGGAAAGACGAAGGTCGAGGTCTGGAACAACGGCGGCTTGAGCGAGCCCTCGGAGAGCATCGGCTCGTAGCCGTAGCCCATCATCAGCGTCTCGGGTGCGAGGGCGCGGCCGTGCAACGTGCGCTTGCGCCACTTCTTCTGTGCCATGGGTTGCCTCTCTTGGTGCCGGACCTTTCGGATCACCAGAATAGGCCAGCGGTGGGATGACCGGGGCCGAGATTTCGCGGCCAGCATCACAATGCCGTGCGACTACGAGGAGACCAAGAATGGACGCATCCGCGGAGACCTTGCGCCGCGAGCGGCTGGACGAAGTGCTGGCACTGGCGCACCAGCGCCTGGCCGCGGATCGGCATGCTTCGTTCGACATCTTCGCGCGCGATTGTTTCGGGCAGCTCGACGCCGACGACCTGGCCGAGCGGCGCGTGGAAGACGTCGCCGGCGCCTTGCTGTCGCACTGGCAATTCGGCGCGCAGCGTGCGCCCGGCACGGCCAAGGTGCGCGTGCTGTCGCCTTCGGTCGTCGAGGACGGCTGGGGCTCGCACCACTCGGTGATCGAGATCGTCAATGACGACATGCCCTTTCTGGTCGACTCCACCACGGTAGAGATCAACCACCTGGGCCTGAGGATCCACCTGCTGGTGCACCCGTTGTTCTCGGTGGCGCGCGACGCCACGGGGCATTTGACCTCCTTGTCCACGAGCGTCCCCGGGGCGGCGCGTGAGTCGTGGATGCACATCGAGGTCGACCGCCTGGTCGACGGCGAGCAGCGTGGCGCCCTCATCCGGGGTGTCGAGAAGGTGCTCGCCGATGTGCGCGCCGCGGTGGCGGACTGGAAGGCGATGGTCAAGCGGCTCCAGGAGGCCATCGCCGAATACGCCGCCCTCGCGAAAGAACCACCGCCCGGCGTGCCGGCGGCCGAGGCCGCCGAGTGCCGGGCCTTCCTCGAGTGGCTGGCGCAGGACCACCTCGTGCTGCTGGGCTACCGGCAGCATGACCTGATGGTGCACGAGGGCGCCGATGCCTTGCGCCTGGTGCCCGGCAGCGGCCTGGGTGTGCTGCGCGAGCGTGCCGATCAATATCACGAGCCAGGCACCGCCGGCCTGCCATTGGCGGCGCGCGCACTGGCCCGCGCGCCGCTGCCGATGCTGGTGGTGACCAAGGCCAATACGCGCTCGACGATCCACCGGCCGGGTTACACCGACTACGTCGGCGTCAAGCGCTACAACGCCAAGGGCGAGGTCATCGGCGAGAACCGCTTCCTCGGCCTCTTCACCTCCAGCGCCTATTCCGCCAGCGTCGCGGAGACGCCGCTGTTGCGTCGCAAGGTCGGGGCCATCGCCGCGCGCGCCGGGTTGCCGCCGGGCGGCCACCGCGCCAAGGCCCTGGCGCACATCCTGGAGACCTATCCGCGCGACGAGCTGTTCCAGATCGGCGACGACGAGCTGTACGAAGCCGCGTTCGGCATCCTCGCGCTCGGTGACCGCCAGCGCCTGCGCCTGTTCCTGCGCCGCGACCCCTTCGACCGCTTTGTCTCCTGCCTGGTCTACGTGCCGCGCGAGTCCTTCTCGACCGAACTGCGCTTGAAGTGCCAGCAGATCCTGACGGAGGCCTTCAAGGGCAGCTCCATCGATTTCGATGTGCTGCTCGGCCATGGGGCGCTGGCGCGCATCCACATCGTGGTGCGCACCGTGCCGGGCTCACTGCCGCCCTTCGACCGGCGCGAGCTCGAAAACAAGCTTGCCGGCGTGGCGCGCCGCTGGAGCGATCAGTTGCGCGACGCGCTTGTCGACGCCGAAGGCGAGGCGCGTGGCCTGGCGCTGTTCAAGGCCTGGCATCAGGCCTTCCCGAACGACTACCGCGAGCGCGTCAACGCACGCGCCGCGGTGGCCGACGTGCGCAAGGCGGCGCAGACGAGCGCGACAGCGCCGCTGGCGCTGGCGCTGTACAAGCCGCTCGGCGCCGAGCCGGGCGTGTGGGGCTTCAAGGTTTACCGGCGCGGCGGCGCGGTGGTGCTCTCCGACAGCCTGCCCATGCTCGAGCGCATGGGCGTGCGCGTGATGGGTGAGCACAACCACCGCATCTGCGACCCCGCCGCTGGCGACGGTTTCGTCTCGCTGCACGACTTCGACATCCGCGCGTCGATCTCCGAAGACGCCGATCCGCAGCAGGTGGCGCGCCTGTTCGAGGACGCTTTCGCGCGTGTTTTCACGGGCGAGATGGAGAACGACGACTTCAACCGCCTGGTCCTGCGCGCCGGCCTGCCGGCCGAGGAAGTCGTGATCCTGCGTGCCTACGCGCGCTACTGCAAACAGATCGGCTTCGCGCTCTCGCAGGCCACGATCGAGGCCACGCTGGCGACGCAGCCGCGCATTGCACGCATGCTGGTGCAGCTGTTCAAGCTGCGGCTGTCACCCACCGAGCGCGACGACGCCGCCGCGACGAGCCAGGTCAACGCCATCCACCTGGCGCTGGAGAACGTGAGCAACCTCTCCGAAGACCGCGTGCTGCGCCAGCTGCTCGGCCTCGTGCTGGCCACGCTGCGCAGCAACTACTGGCGCACCGGCAAGGGCCACATGGGCGAGGCCGACCCGAACCGGGCCCGGCGCAGCTTCGTCAGCTTCAAGTTCGATTGCGCCAAGGTGCCGGGGCTGCCGGAGCCCAAGCCGTTGTTCGAGATCTGGGTCTACTCGCCGCGTTTCGAGGGCGTGCACCTGCGCGGCGGCAAGGTCGCACGCGGCGGGCTGCGCTGGAGTGACCGGCCCGAAGACTTCCGCACCGAGGTGCTCGGCCTCGTGAAGGCGCAGATGGTGAAGAACATCGTCATCGTGCCGGTGGGCAGCAAGGGCGGTTTTGTGCTGAAGAAGGCGCCGCTGTCCGGGCCCACGCCTGCCGACCGCGAGGCCTTCATGAAAGAAGGCGTGGCTTGTTACCAGGACTACCTGCGCGGCCTGCTCGACCTCACCGACAACCTTGTCGCCGGCAAGGTGGTGGCCCCGCCGATGATCGTGCGCCACGACGCGGACGACCCCTACCTGGTGGTGGCCGCCGACAAGGGCACCGCCACCTTCAGCGACTACGCCAACGCCGTGAGCGCCGAGTATGGCCACTGGCTGGGCGACGCCTTCGCCTCCGGCGGCAGTGTCGGCTACGACCACAAGGCGATGGGCATCACCGCGCGCGGCGCATGGGAGAGCGTGAAGCGCGCCTTCCGCGAGCGCGGCGTCGACATCCAGAGCACGCCGTTCACGGTGGCCGGCATCGGCGACATGTCGGGCGACGTGTTCGGCAATGGCATGCTGCTGTCGCGGCACATCAGGCTCGTGGCGGCGTTCGACCACCGCCACATCTTCATCGACCCCGAGCCCGACATGGCGGCCTCGTTCGCCGAGCGCGAACGCCTGTTCAAGCTCGCGCGTTCGTCGTGGGCCGACTACGACAGCCAGCTCATCAGCGAGGGCGGCGGCATCTGGAGCCGCAACGAGAAGAGCGTGCCGATCTCGCCGCAGGCGCGCCAGGTGCTGGGCATCGAGGCGGCGCGGCTCACGCCCGCCGAGCTCATCACCGCGATCCTGAAGGCACCGGTGGATCTGCTCTACAACGGCGGCATCGGCACCTACGCGAAAGCCTCCAGCGAGACCCACGCCGATGCCGGCGACCGTGCCAACGACGCCGTGCGCGTCAACGGCCGCGACCTGCGCTGCAAGGTGCTGGGCGAGGGCGGCAATCTCGGCTTCACGCAGCGTGGGCGCATCGAGGCCGCCCTGTTCGGCGCGGGCGGCGCGGGTGTCGGTCTGAATACCGATGCCATCGACAACAGCGCCGGCGTGGACACCTCGGACCACGAGGTCAACATCAAGATCCTGTTGGGTCTGGCCATCGCCGACGGCGAAATGACTGCCAAGCAGCGCAACGTGCTGCTCGTGCGGATGACCGACGACGTGGCCGCGCTCGTGCTGCGCGACAACTACTTCCAGACCCAGTGCCTGTCGATCACGCACCGCCTCGGCACGCGCCTGCTCGAGCAGGAGGCGCGCTTCATGCGCTTCCTGGAAAAGCAGGGTCGGCTCAACCGCGCGATCGAATTCCTTCCCACCGACGACGAGATCGCCGAGCGCCGCGCCGCCAATGACCCGGCCCGTGCGCGCCTCACCACACCCGAGCGCGCCGTGCTGCTGGCCTACAGCAAGATGTGGCTGTTCGACGAACTGCTCACCTCCGATCTGCCCGAAGACGAGTGGGTCGGCACCGCACTCGCGCGCTACTTCCCGACCGCCCTGCGCGAGCGCATGGCAGCCTATGTCCCGCGCCACCCGCTCAAGCGCGAGATCATCGCCACGCACGTGCTCAACAGCATGGTCAACCGCGTCGGCGCGACTTTCGTGCACCGCCTCACCGAGATGACGGGCGCCAGGGTGGCGCAGGTGGTGCGCGCCTATCTGATGGCGCGCGAGGTCTTCGGCGCCGTCGGCCTGTGGCAGCGCATCGAGGCGCTGGACAGCCAGGTGCCCGATGCGGTGCAGGCCGCGATGCTGATCCACGAGGGCGAACTCACCTCGCGCGCCACGACCTGGTTTCTGCGCTCGCGCAGACTCGGCGAGCCGATGTCGCCGACCATCGCCCGCCTTGCGCCGGCGGTCACCACATTGGCCGCCCGCCTGGCGCCGGCTGCGTCGAAGTCTGCGCTGGCCGAGGGATGGATCGCCGCGGGCGTTCCCGCCGAACTCGCCACGCGCGTCGCCAGCGCGGCCGACCTGCTCGATGCACTCGACATCGCCGAGGTGGCCGACAGCAGCGAGAGGCCCTTCGGTGAGGTCTACGAGGCGCATGCCGGTGTCGGCGAACGCCTGGGCCTGGCGCGGCTGCGCATGCAGATCGAGTCCCTGCCCTCCGGTTCGTACTGGCAAAGCCGGGCCAAGACGGCGCTGGGCGACGATCTGGCCGGCTTGCAGCGCGCGTTGGCGCAGCAGGTGCTCCAGGATCACCGCGGCGACACCGCTCAGATGCTCGCCTCGTGGGAGGCAGCCCATGCCGCGCCGCTGGAGCGCGCGCGCCGCCTGCTGGCCGACCTGGGCGAAACCAAGCAGGCCGACCTGGCGATGATGTCGGTGGCCCTTCGCGAGTTGCGCAACCTCGTCTGATGCATCCGGGCGCACCGCGGGCGGCGCGGGCAGCGTGTCACCCGCGCGCACTCTGCGGCGGGCCAGGTATCCGCGCGGCCGCGCTCTTCAATTGCGGCGTGTGCGCGTCAGCACCTGCCCCGGCCGCGCCGCCGTACCCCGGCCCTGGTGCCACACTGGCACGCCGTTGACGAGCACGCTCTCGATGCCGGCAGCGGCGGATTGCGGGTCTTCATAGGTCGCCGTGTCGATCACGGTCTCGGCATCGAAGATCGTGATGTCGGCGTGGGCCCCCTCGGTGATCCGGCCACGCCCTTCGATCCCGAAGTTCTCCGCCGTCAGCCCGGTCATCTTCCACACCGCCGTCTCGAGCGGAAAGAGGTTCAGCCGCCGGCTGTAGTGCCCGAGCACGCGCGGAAAGGTGCCCCACAGGCGCGGATGCGGGCGCGGGCCGAGCGGGATGCCGTCGGAGCCGACCATCGTGCGCTCGAAGGCGAGGATGCGCTGCACATCGGCCTCGTCCATCGCGAAGTAGATCGCCGAGGCAGGCTGCAGGCGGCGCACCGCCTCCATCTTCTCGCAGCCCCATTCACTGACGATGCCGTCGAGCTCGCGGCCCGCCATCTCCGGGTGCGGTTCGCTGTGCGCGATGAGCACGCGGCCCAGCAGGCGCGCGGGGTCGTTGTGCAGCATCGTGCTGCCTGCCGTGTACGGATAGCAGTCCAGTGCCACGCATTGGCACTGCATGGCCGCGCCGATGCGCGCCAGCGTCTCGTTCGAGCGGCCCCAGTTGTGCGCGCCGGTCACCTTGTGGTGCGAGATGATCACGCGCACGTCGAGCTCGCGGCCGATGCGGAAGGTCTCGTCCAGCGACTGCATCACGCCGTCGTGCTCGTCGCGCATGTGCGTGGCGAAGACACCGCCGCTGCCCGTGAGCGGACGACAGACCTCGATCAATTCCTCGGTGGTGGCCGCGGCGGCCGGTGGGTAGTAGGTGCCGGTGGAGACGCCGATGGCGCCGCTGTGTAGCGCCTCGCGCACATGCACCCGCATGGCGGCCACCTCGCCCGGCGTGGCAACGCGCTGCAGGTCGGCCATGCAACGTGCGCGCAGGGTCGTGTGGCCGAGCAGCGGCGCCACATTCACCGCCGCTGGTGCGTGGCGCATGGCGTCGAGATAGGCGCCGAACGTGGAGAACCGGCCCGAGCCGCGGCCCTCGGCGTCACTCACCGCAAGCGTGATCGGCGGTGGCGTGGGCGTATCGGCCTCGAGCGGCGCCGGGCTGATGCCGCAGTTGCCGGTGACCACCGTCGTCACGCCTTGCGAGACCTTGAAATCCATGCCCGGCGTGCGCAGCAGCGCCAGATCGTCGTGTGTGTGCGCATCGATGAAGCCGGGCGCCACCACTTTGCCGTGGGCGGCAATGCGCTGGCGCGCAGTGCGGCCGCGCAGCGTGCCCGGCTCGGCGATGGCGGCGATGCGCCCATCGACCACGCCGATGTCGGCCTCGAAACGCGGCGCCCGGGTGCCGTCGATCACCGTGCCGCCCTCGATCAGCAGTTCGAACTCTTCAGTCATCGTTTGGGTTCCTCAGGGGGTTCGCCCGTCACGCCTCGTTGCATCGAGGTCGCGAGCGTAACCCGCCCGACCTGCCCGGCCCCAGGACGCCGGCGCACAAGTCGAGACCCAGTGACTGCCGCAGAGTGGTTCAATGGGCTGCTGTCCTGTCGTCTCCATGAGCGTCCCACATCGAGAACCCTGGCTCGCGCCGGCGGAGGCGCCCGCGGACTTCGTCCCGTTCGAGCCGGCGCAGATCGAACAATCGCTGGCCGACCGGTTCGAGTCGTGCGTGCGGCGCCATGCATCGCGCCCGGCCATCCTCGCTCCACAAGCGACCTTCAGCTACGCGGAACTCAACGCGCGCGCCAACGGCATTGCAACGGCGCTGCTCGGCGTCGGTTCGCGGCGCGACCTGCCGGTGGCTGTGCGGGTGGGCCACGGCGCGACGCAGGCCGCCGCCATCCTCGGCGTGCTGAAGGCGGGCCGTCCGTATGTCGGCCTGGATCCGCTGCACGACATGGCCTCACACCGCCGCACGCTGGCGCACTGCGGTGCCGACGTGCTGCTGTGCGATGCCGCGAGCCGCGCCGCGGGTGACAGTTTGATCGCGGCATGGCCTGGCGCACCGCTGGTGCTGCTGGATATCGACAATGCCGCCGCCGCGCCGCGCGAAAACAACCCGGCGGTGACGCGTAGCGCCGACGACCTCGCCTACATCTACTACACCTCGGGCACCACCGGCTTGCCCAAGGGGGTGGTGGACAACCAGCGCAACGTGCTGCACAACGTGCTGCGCTACACCAACAACCTGGGCATCGCACCGTCGGATCGGCTGAGCCTGCTGCAGTCCGTGGCCTTCAGCGGGGCGGTGTCGAGCCTGTTTTGTGCGCTGCTCAATGGCGCCACCAGCGTGCCGGTGGATCTGCGCGCTGCGGGCCTCGGCGGCGCGGCCGAATGGCTCGACACGCAGGGCGTCACCGTCTACCACTCGGTGCCCTCGATCTTCGAGCGGCTGCTCGCCAGCGGCCGCCGGTTCGCGACGTTGCGCGTCATCCGGCTCGAAGGCGACGCGGCCTCGACGCGCCATCTTGAGTTGTTCAAGCGGCACTTCGGCCCCGGGGTGGTTCTTGTCAATGGGCTGGGTGCCACGGAAACCGGCATCTCTCACCAGTTTGTCTGCCGCCGCGGCACCCAGGTGCCCGACGGAGTGCTTCCCGTGGGGCGCCCGTGCGCGGACATCCAGGGCCTCATTGTCGACCCGAGCGTCGACCCGAGCGTCGACTCGATCAACGACACGAACGTCGCGCTGGCGGCCGCTTTGCGGGCTGGCAGCGTGGGCGAGGTTGTCGTGCGCAGCCGCCACCTGGCGCTCGGCTACTGGCGCCAGCCCGAGCTGACCGCGGCGAGGTTCGCCGCCGACGCCGCTGCCGGCGACGGGGCGCGCCTGTACCGCACCGGCGACCTCGGCCGCTACAACGCCGATGGGCACCTGGAACTGCTCGGCCGTCGCGACGGTCATCTGAAGTGGCACGGTCAGTGGGTCGATGTGCAAGCCATCGAGGCCGCGCTGCTGCGTCACGATGGCGTGCGCGAAGCCGCCGTCATCGTGCGCGAGGCGCCCGGTGCAGGCGCCGAGTTGCTCGCCTATCTCGTGCCGACCGGCCCGGCGCGGCCGGATGTCGGCGCGCTGTCGCGCTCCCTCACCGACTTGACCGAATTGACCGACTTGACTGGCGTGACCGACGGCCCGAACGAATCGGCGCGCATGGCCCGCATGGCCCGCATGGCCCGCATGACCAACAGCTTCGCCGGCAACCCCAAGCCAACGCGCTACATCTGGCTCGACGCCTTGCCGCTGGATGCCAACGGCAAGGTACAGCGCCATGCCTTGCCCGCGCCATCGCGCCAGCGCCCGCTGCTGCTGGCCACGCCCTACGCCGAGCCTGCCACGCCGATGGAGCAGGCCTTGGCGCGCATCTGGTGCGAAACGCTGGGCCTGGAGGGCATCGGATCGCACGATGACTTCTTTGAGCTGGGTGGCCAGTCGCTGCAGGCATTGCAGATCGTGGCGCGGGCGCAGGCCGAGTTCGGGCTCGGGCATGCGGCAGCGCGGCTGCTGGAAGAAACCTGCATCGCCGCCATGGCCCGGCGCATCGAAGGCGGTCTGCGTTAGCGCAGGCGAGCGCCTGCTGCGCGCGCCAGCCCACGCATGGGCAAGCTGAGCGCATTGCGGCGGTCGAGCGCCGGCGCGGGTTCGGGCGCACGCGCGGGCGCGGGCATCCCCGCATGCGCGCATCCCCATTAGCATCACGGCACGGCGGCAGCGTGTTGCCGCCGCAGGAGCCGCCTATGGACACCCCGACCCTGTGCCCGCTGACCGAAGCCGAGATCCTCGCCGCCGTGGCGGCCCAGCGCGACGAGGCGGTCACCTTCCTGCAAGACCTGGTGCGCGAGCCTTCTCTCCTCGGGCACGAGGCCTCGGCGCAGGCGCTGATGAAGCGGCGCTTCGAGAGACTCGGCCTGGACGTGCGCGAACTCGTGATCGACGAAGCCAAGCTGCGCGAGCACCCGGGCTATTCGCCCTCCATCGTCTCCTACGACGGCCGCTGCAACGTCATCGGCGTGCACGAGCCCAAGGCCGCCAAGGGTGGCGGCATGGCGAAACGCGGCCGCTCGCTGATCCTCAACGGCCACATCGACGTCGTGCCCGTCGGCGCCGAGCGCCTGTGGACACGTCCGCCGTTCGAACCCTGGATCGCCGGCGACCGCCTGCACGGCCGCGGCGCCAACGACATGAAGGCCGGCATCGTGGCCTATACGATGGCCATGCAGACCCTGCAGCGCCTGGGGGTCGAGCCGGCGGCACGCGTGACGCTGCAAAGCGTGATCGAGGAGGAGTGCACCGGCAACGGCGCACTCGCCTGCCTCGTGGCCGGCTACACCGCAGACGCCGCCATCATCCCCGAGCCCTTCGACGAATTGATGAGTGCGCAGCTGGGCGCGATGTGGCTGACGCTCGATGTGTACGGTGTGCCGGTGCATGCCGCAGTGGCGCAGACCGGCACCGGCGCGATCGAGTTCGCGCAGTACCTGGTGGCCGAACTGCGCAAGCTCGAGGCGCACTGGAATCAGCCGGCGCATCGCCACCCGATGTACTGCGATCACGACCACCCAATCAACTTCAACCTCGGCCGCATCAAGGGCGGAGAATGGAGTTCATCGGTGAGCACGCATTGCCGAGCCGACCTGCGCCTGGGTTTCTATCCCGGCGTCAAGCCGGCCGAGGTGCGCGCGTTGGTCGAAACGCTGATCCGCGAAGCACATGCCGCGCACGCCGCGCACGCCAGCGTCAAGGTGGAGGTCAGCTACCACGGCTTCCAGGCCGAGGGGCTGGTGGTCGACCTGCAACAGCCGGCGCTGCAGGCGCTGATGCAGGCGCACCACGACATCACCGGCCGCCCCGCGGCCACGCGTGCGTCCACCGCCACCACCGACGTGCGCTTCTTCCACCTCTACGGGCAGATCCCCTCCACCTGCTACGGCCCGCGCGGCGCCAACATCCACGGTGTGGACGAGTGGGTGTCGATCGAGTCGATGCTGCAGGTGAGCGCGGTGCTGGCGCTGTTCATCGCGCGCTGGTGCGGAGTGCAGCGCATCGAGGCGGGTTGAGGCGGACCACCCGGCCGAACACCCCTGCGGGCGCGCGATCGAAGTCCGGCCCGCAGAATGCCGGGCTATGGACTCACTCTCGCAGATCGCCCTCGGCGCCGCCGTCGGCGTGGTCGCCATGGGCCGCCGCACGGCGCCATGGAAAGCCGCGCTCTGGGGCGCCGTCGCCGGCACGCTGCCGGACCTCGACGTCTTCATCGACCACGGCGACCCGATCCGCAACATGGTGCTGCACCGCGCCGAGACGCATGCGCCGTTCTGGCTGACGCTGTTCTCGCTGCCCTTCGCCGCCGCGGTGGCGCGGCTGCACGGCGAATGGGACCGCTGGAAGCGCTGGTGGCTGGCGATCTGGCTGGCGCTGGTGACGCACCCGCTGCTCGACGGCATGACGGTCTACGGCACGCAACTCGGCCTGCCCTTCACGAACCACCCCTACGGCGTGGGCAGCGTCTTCATCATCGACCCGCTCTACACGCTGCCGCTGCTGGTGGGCACGATCTGGGCACTGCGCACGAACGGCCGCGGTCTGACCGATGGACCCGGCGCCCACCGCGGCCACGCCGCCAACATCGCCGGTCTGGTGCTGAGCACCACCTACCTCGGTTGGGGTGTCGCGGCCCAGGCGCATGTGGACGGCATCGCGCGGCAAGCCCTGGCGGCGCAGGGCATCGCCGCCGAGCGCGTGCTGGTCACGCCCACGGCCTTCAACTCGCTGCTGTGGCGCGTGGTAGTGATCGATGGCGCCCCCAACGGCGCTCACTACCACGAGGGTTTCCGCGCGCTGCTCGACAAGGGCCCCGCGATGCACTTTGACCGCTTCGAGCGCGGCACGGCCTTGGCCGCCGAACTGCAAGGCATCGAAGGCGTGCGGCGCATCCAGGCCTTCAGCCGCGGTTTCTGGGCGGTGTGGCAAGACGGCGGCCGCATCGGCATCACCGATCTGCGCATGGGCCAGGAGCCGGCCTACAACTTCCGCTTCGCAGTGGCCGAGCGCCGCAGCCCGTTGACGCCGCTGGCGGCGCCCGAACAGGTGGGTCGCCGGCCGGACCTGCGCCGCGGCGTACCCTGGCTGTGGGACCGCGCGCTGGGCGAGCCGCTACCGCCGCCGCGCTGAACGCGGCGACCGGCCGGGCCGCCATGCGCGTGCAGGTGGCGCCCCCGGTCGGACCGCGCAGTCTTGCCTGATGAGGCATCGCGCAGGGCTCACGCCCGGCGCGAGTCTGCCGACAACGAAGGGATGCCGAAGCCGTCGCGCAAGCGCGAAGCCCCGTCCGAAACACTAGCCGACACCCGCAGCGACGGCAAGCCGCCAACGCGCCGACACAAGGCCACCACGCTCGCGGCGCTGTCCCTGCGCAGGTTGTTCAAGGCGGTCTTCGTCGACCAGTTGCGCCTGCGCCAAGAGGGTCAGCGACTGAAGATCGCGCTGGAGTCGGCCCACCCACCTGCCGCCGATACGCCACCGGTGGCGGCCGTCGAATCTCGCGCAGTGCAGATGCAGCGCGCCCTCAGCGACTTGCTGAACAGCCGCCCCGACAGCAGGTTGGTGCTCAAGCACCTGGCCGTGCTGGAGCACCATCTCAAGCAACGCGATGACCCGTTCTTGCACGAGCTGTCGCTGGCGAGTCTGCAGCTCATGCTCCGGCAATTGCACGGCCTGATCGCGCCTCCTCCGTCACCAAGCATGGCCCTGCTGCTCGCGGAACTGCTCGACGCGGCCGAGTTGAAGACCCGGCTGGAGCCGGCCGAGTCCAGGCCGCACGCGATATCGTCGTTCTTCGTCGATCACAAGCTCGAGGTGAAGGAACTGAGCCCGTCGACCCTGGACCTGCTTGGCGATGTCGAACCCTGGCCGGCCGGCCAGGGTTCGGTATCCTGAGGAAGAACCGGACCGCCAGGCAAGCCAGGCAAGCCAGCGCACTTGGGCGCTTACGCTCTCTTAGTGCGTGTGGCCTTCTTCGCCGCTGGGGCCTTCCTCGCCGCGGTCCCCGTTGCCGCCTTCTTCGCTGGCGCGGCGGGTGCGGCGGGTGCGGAGGCCAAACTGCGCTTCTCGGCCTGGGCCACCGCCTTGTCGAGCGCCTTCTGCGCGCCCATGATCGCCTTGTGCAGCCGGGCCTCGGTCTTCTTCAGCACCGAGTCGACTCGGTCCTGCGCGAGGTTGGTCTTCTTCAGCAACGAAGCCTTCGCCCTGGCGATCTCGGCCGCGGCGGTGCCGCGCAACTGCTCGATCTTGTCCTGCACGGCCTTGCGCACATGCTTGGCGGCGTCGTTGAGGCTGTCGACGGCCTGGGAAAGTTCGGCATTCCTGGGTTTTCGGGTGGGCATGGTGGAGTCTCTTTCGATAAATGAGGAACGCGCGCTTCGGCGCGGGCTTTGGGGCGTTGGCAACCGGGGCACGTGACCGTACCCGTCGGGGCCAAGCATGCGCGTCTGCAGCGCCGGCGAGTTGCGCAGGGTCAACAGCGATTGCGCAGGCGCGTCCGGCGCCTGCCATCGCCGAGTCGAGCGGACCTCACCGCCCGCGCCGCTCGATCGCGCGCGCACGCGCCTGCGACCCCATGGCCTGCGCGTGGCGTTCGAGAAACAGGTCGACTTCCTCGCCGTGCACCTGCCCCAGCTCGCGCAGCACCCAGCCCAACGCCAGCTGGACATGTTTGCGGTGATCGTCGACGCAGTTGGCGAGCAGCGGCAGCATCGCCCCCGGGCTCAGGAAGATGGCGTTCTTGCCGCTGTAGTGGATGAGGCTTGTCAGCGAGATGCGCCGCAACCAGAGGCCCTCCGACGCATTCCAGGCCTGCAACTGCGGCATCACTTCCTCCTGGTCCGCCTCCAGCAGGCGCGAGTACAAGCCACTCAGCGCATCGGCGTGGCACCAGTTGTCGACGCGCTCGCTCCAATGCCGCACCACGGACCACAAGCCGGGCGGGATGCGCTTGCGAACGATAGGCGCGCAGTGCTCGAGCGCCGCGAAGAGAACGTCGCCAAAGGGGGACGAGCGCCACAGGGCATCCCAGATCTCGAGCACCTCGGCGTCGGGCCGGCCGGAGAACGAGAAGCCCTGTTTCACGCGCGCCCTGAGCGCCGGGAAGCCTATGCCGAGGTACTGCAGCGCCGAGCCGCGATCGCGCCGGACCGCCTCGCCGCGGCGCGGGTTGCCGATGGCCACGAGCGCCGCAAACACCTCGTCGTGGGCTGCGGTTGCCTGGTGGTTCACTTCCGAGTGGGGTGGAAGGGCTACTTCGCCGCGATCATGCGGTTCCACTGCGTCACCCACCCGGCGCGCTCGCGCACCACCATCTCGGGCTTCATGAAGACGAGCGAATCGATCTGCGCCTTGCCCCAGGTGAGCGCCTCGGCGGCCTCGGGCTTGATCTTCACGGTCCGGTTGACCGGCGAGTCGGCGAGGTCGTTGGCGAGTGCCTCTTGTGCCGCGCGGCTGAGCCAGAAGTCGATGAGCTGGTGCGCGAGGTCGGCGTTCTTTGTGCCCTTGACGATGCTCATCGTATTCATCATCCCGATCTGGCCCTCGCTGGGCACCACCCACGCCAGCGGCTTGCCGGTCTTCTTCAGGTTCAACCAGCCGAAGCGGCCCACCGGCGCGACCCAGGCCTCGTCCTGCGCAAACAGCGCGGTCATCTGCGCCGTCTGCGCGTAGTAGGTGACGACGCCCGGCTTCAACTCACCGAGCTTGGCGAAGCCCGCGCTCATGTCGCCGCCGAATCCGTTCCACACCCGGTCGACCATGAACAGCTGCGCAAGACCCTGGTTGCCGGTGATGTTGGCCAGCAGGATGCGGCCTTTCAGCTCGGGCTTCCACAGGTCCTTCCAGCTCGAGATGTCCTTGCTCGCCTTGTCGGTACGCACAACGAGCCCCACCGAATACACCGTGTATGCGATCGCTTCCTGGTTGCGCAGCGGGTCGCGGCCGAAGTCGTAGACCTGGTCGAGGTTCTTCACCTTCTTGTGGTCAATGGGCTGCAGCAGGCCCTTGGCCGAGGCGTCGAGCGCGAGGAAGTCGGTGATTTGCACCAGGTCGACGTTCGGGTTGGCCTTGCGAGCCTCGAGCTTTGCGAGCCGGTCGGCAGCGTTGCCGGTCTCGAGCACGATCTCGCAGTTGCAGAGCTTGCCGAAGGGCTCGTAGACATGTTTCTTGAAGAGGTCATTGTTCAGACCGTAGGTCGAGAGCACGAGCTGGCGCTTCTGCGCCAAGGCCGGTGCGGCCAGCACCACGGCAGAGAGTACGGTCAGCGTCAAGGCACGCAGTCGGGACATCGGGTGGCTCCTGTTCGTTGTCGTGTCGGGATCAGTGTCCGTCGGCCAGGGCCGCGTCGAGCTCGGCACGCGTGGGCATGCCACCACGCGCGCCGAGCCGTTGGCACGACAGCGCCGCGGCAGTATTGGCCTCGGCCAGCGCGGGCATCAGCGCCCGGCCGGCAGAGAGCGCCGCGGCCAGGGCACCGGCAAAGGTGTCGCCTGCACCGGTGGTGTCCAGCACCTGCACCACAAGGCCGGGCACGGCCAGGCTGCGGTCGCGGTGCCACACGCGACAGCCACGTTCACCGAGCGTCGTCACCACCGTCGCGGGGCCGAGTGCGGCCTCGGTGCTGCCAGTGAGGGCACAGAGCTGGGCCAGCTCGCCCTCGTTCACGAGCAGCAGGTCCACCAGCGGCAGCAGCGACACCGCCTCGCTGCCGGCTGGCGCGGCGTTCAGCATCACCGGCACGCGCGCATCGCGCGCCGCGGCCGCCCAGGCCTGGTTGGTGGCGAGCGGAATCTCCAACTGCAGCAGCAGGCAGCGCGCGCCGCGCAGTGCCCCGTCCTGCGGCCCCTGCACCTCGCGGTTGGCGCCGGGCAACACGGTGATGGCGTTCTCGCCGGCATCGCTCACGGTGATGAGCGCGGTGCCGGTGGTGGTCTCGACACGCGCCACACCGGCCGCATCGATGCCCTCGGCGGCGAGCCCCGCGACGAGCTCATCACCGGCGGCGTCGCTGCCCACAGTGCCGAAGAAACGCACGCGCGCACCCAGCCGCGCCGCCGCCACCGCCTGGTTGCCGCCTTTGCCGCCGTGAAAGCGCTGCAGCGCGCCGCCGAGCACCGTCTGTCCAGGCGCGGGGATGCGTGGCGCGCGGCCCACGAGGTCGAGGTTGAGCGAGCCGGCCACCACGACCGTGGTCATGCCGCCACCCCATGGCACTTCTTGAACTTCTTGCCGCTGCCGCACGGACACGGGTCATTGCGGCCGGGCTGCGGCGCCACGCGGCGCGTCTCGGGGCGCGGGCCGTGGTCGAGCAGGAAGAGGCGCAGGTCCTGCACCGCGAAGCAGGCGTTCAGCAGCAGCGCATCGCGCTCCAGCGGCTTGCCGTCGTGATAGTCGGCGAGGAAGGCGGCGTAGTCCTCGCCGCGCGGGTCCATCAGCAGCGCCTCCACCTGATCGGCCATCTCCTGCATGGGGCCGTCGATGTTCTCGTCGCCCTCCGGCAGGCCCCAGGGCCCACCGGATGCCGAAAGGTCCTGCACGGCGCCGAGAAAGCCCTCGGCCCAATAGCCCCCGGTCATGCTTTGCGCGGCCTGTGCCGGCGTGAGCTCGGTGCCTTCGGCGATTTCGCGTCCCTCTTCCTCGCTCCAGGCATCGAAGTACGGATCGAGCCGGGCTTCATCGGGCTGCGCCAGCAGCGCCTCGGCGTCGAGCGCACGGGTCAGCACCGCCAGGCGCGTTTCCAGAGTGGCCAGCGCATGCGCCTGGTCGGGCGGGTCGGCGAAAGCGCGCTCGAAGGCATCGCCGCACATCAGGGCTGGCCACTGCGCGGCGGGCAGCCGCACCGGGCCGCAGGCCAGGGCGGTGAGCCAGCCGTCGACGTGGAATGGGTTGAGCTTGTTGTCGAAGCCGGCGAGCCGTTCGCAGGTGGCGCAGAAGGCCTCGAACTCGGCTTCGGTGCTGCGCCGCGGCGTGGGCGTGATCACGGCGCGAGATGCCACTGCTCGCGCAGGAAGCGCTCGAGCCGCTGGCGCGCGGCCGCCCGCGCCTCGGGGTGCGCGCCGACATGCACGCCGCGGCCCGGGTTCACGCCATTGGGCACATCGCGCCGAATGCGAACCGGGGCAAAACCGTCGAAGCCGTGGTGGGCGCCTTCATAGGCTTCCCACTGCAACCGCGGGGCCGAGGCGGCGGCGCCCGTGGCGGCGAGCTCCTTGCACGGTGCCGCCGGGGTCCAGTCATCGGCTTCGCCCAGCAGCATGAGCAAGGGTGCCACGGCGCGGTAGCCGCGCTTCAGTTCGGTTTCGCAGCCCGGGTAGAAGGCTACGGCGAGGCTAGGCCGCACGCTGGCCCGCGCCACCTCCGGGTGCGCCAGGTTCGTCGCCGCCATCACCGCGCTGGCGCCGTTGGACCAGCCGAGCAGCCCGATGCGCGCGCGGTCCACCCCGGGCTGCTCTGCCAGCCACGCCAGGGCGCCGAGCGCATCACGGCGCCGCTGCAGCTGCGTCACGCGGCGCGTGCCCATGCGCTGGGTGCACAGCTCGGTCTCGCCGCGCGGCGTCAGCGAATCGGTGACAAGCACGTGGATGCCCATCGCATTCAGGTGCGTGGCCAGCTCGGTGTAGCGCTGGCCGAGCCGCAACGCGCCGTCGCGGCGCTCGAACTGGCCGCCGCAGCCGTGCAGCAGCACCAGGGCCGGTGCCGACCCCGCCACCGGCGCCGCAAACCATGTCGAGGGCAGCGCCACGGGCGACGAGGCCGCCACCGGGCGATCGAGGCTAGCAACGGATACCGCCTGGGGTGCCGCGACAGCCGCGCCCAGGCCAATCACGAGCAGCCACGCCAGCGCGCCGCGCATCAAACGCCTTCGCCTTCGGTGGGCCAGGCCAGCACCGGCGGCCGTGGATGCAGGCGCGCCATCGCGTGCGTATCGGCGTAGACGCCATTGCGCAACGCATAGCCGCGGTGCGTGCCCTCGATGCGAAAGCCGAAGCGCCGGTACAGGCCGATGGCGGCCGCGTTGTCGGCGTACACCGTGAGCTCGATGCGCAGCACCTGCGCCCAGCCGTCGGCAAAGTCGGTCAGGGCCTGCATCAAGGCCTTGCCCACGCCCTGCCCCTGCGCCGCGCGCGCCACCGCCATGCCCAGGCCCATCACGTGGCGCCGCCGCGCCTGCAACGAGACGGGGTCGAGCCCTGCCAACGCCACCACGTCGCCTCCGAACTCGGCCACCAGGTGCATGTCGGTGCGGCCGCGCTCCTGCCGCTCGGTCAGCCAGGCGCGCAAGCCCTCGCGGCTGGGATACGGCATCTGCAGCAGGTTGGCCTGCACCTCGGGCTCGGCGTACATGCGGGCGATGGCGGCGGCATCGTCCGGATGCGCGCGTCGAAGGTGGAGTACGGGAGGCGCCATGGTCTTGCAACTCTGTTTCGGCGGCTGATTGTGCCGCCGGGTTCGGGCCGGTGGCACTGCCCGGGATCGCGAGGAAACCACCTGTCACACGCGACGACAATTCGCCTCATGGTTCAGCCCACCACGGCCACGGCGTTCGCCGAACACATGCGCCTGGGTGCCACGGCCCTGCGCCGTGGCCAGTTTCAAGAGGCCGCCATGGCCGTCGAGGCCGCACTCGCGCTCGTGCCGGATCAGCCCGAGGCGCTGCGCTGGCGCGGTGACATCGCCCGCGCGCAAGGCGACGACCCGTTGGCCGAGGCCTGCTGGCGCCGCTCGCTCGAAACCCTCGAGGCGCAGCCCGCGGTGTGGAACAACCTGGGCAACCTGCTCGCACGCGCCGGCCGCCTCGACGAGGCACTCACCGCCTTCGCGCGCGCCGTCGCGCATCACGGCACCTACACCGAGGCCCACTACAACCGGGCGCGCGTGCTGCACCGCGCTGGGCGCGGCGCCGAGGCCGCCACCGCGCTTGAACAAGCGCTCGCCCTCCCGGGCGGCCCACGCGACGCGATGCTACAGCTGGCTGCCTTGCTGCACGAAAGCGCCGGCCGCCTTGAGGAGGCGCTGGCGACGCTCAACCTTGCCCTCGAGATGGCCCCCACGAAGCCGGCCCTGCACCACAACCGCGCCGTGCTGCTGCAGCGCCTGAACCGCAGCGCCGAGGCTTTGTTGGCCCACGAGCGGGCACTGGCGCTACTGGAACATCCGCGGGCACAGGCGCCCCCGGAGCGTGCTCCCACACAGACGTTGGGCGCTGCGGGCGCCGACATGCACTACAACCACGGCAACAGTCTGCAAGCGCTCGGCCGCGGTGTGGAGGCACTGGCCGCCTACCGCCGCGCGCTGCAGGTCGACCCGCGCCATGGCCTGGCTTTGTACGACCTCGCGCGCCTGCGCTGGCGTCTGGGTGACGACACCTTCGACGAAGAGTTGCGCATGCTGGAGGTGCGCGAAGCCGCTTCGCCACTCGGCCCGGGTCTGCGCGGCCACCTGTTGGCTCGCGCCGAACGCCATGCCGATGCCGAAATCGCATTTTCAGAAGCGCTGCGGCGCGATCCACAGGCCGCGGGCTTTCACGACGGCCTCGGGCGTGTGCTCAGCCGCCAGGGCAGGCACGATGCGGCACTCGCCAGCCATGAGCGCGCCGTCGCGTTGGCGCCGCGGGACGCCGACCTCCACGCGCACCACGCCGCTGCGCTGCTGGCCGCGGGCCACGCCGAGGCTGCACTGGCTGCCGCCGAGCGCGCCTGCACGCTCAACCCGCATGACCAGCACGCCTGGGCGCAGCGCGGGCTCGCCTGGCGCCTGCTCGGCGGTACGCGCGCAGCGCGGGCTGTCTGGCTCGACGACGTCGAGCGACTGGTCGGCGTGTATGACCTTCCGGCCCCGCCCGGTTTTGCCGACCTGGCGAGCTTCAATCACGCGCTGGCGAGTGAACTGCTGGCGCTGCACCACGACCGTCGCGAGCCGGTGGACCAGACTCTGCGCCACGGCACGCAGACCCTGGGCAATCTGTTCGACCAGGGCCATCCGCTTGTCGATGCCTTGAAGGCGCGCATCGCCGAGGCGGTGACGAAACACATCGCGGCGCTGCCGCCACACGATGCTGCGCATCCGCTGCTAGGCCGGGCGGGCCCGGCAGGCGCTGGGCGCACAGGCGATGGCCTAGGCTGGCGCTTCACCGACAGTTGGTCTTCACGCCTCGGGCGCGGCGGCTTTCATACGAATCACGTGCATCCGCATGGCTGGATGAGCTCCGCCTACTACGTGGCCTTGCCCGCGTCCATGCAGGGCGCGCCCGCCGGGCACGCAGGCTGGCTGCAGTTGGGCCAAGCCGACCGCGACCTGGGCCTCGCGCCGCTCTTGCAAGTGCAGCCACGCGAAGGGCGCCTCGTGCTCTTTCCGTCCTACCTATGGCACGGCACCGAGCCGTTCGACGACGAGACCCATCGGCTGACGATCGCCTTCGATGTGGTGCCGGCAACCTGAGCCGGCAGGTCTTTCGGCGACGCCGTCGTCAACCCCGCGTCGGCACCGCCCGTTGGTGGCCGGCGCACTCGAGCGCCATCCTGAGGGACTTCCATGTTCAAAAAACTCGCGGCCATCCTGTTGGCCTTCTTCGCCGCGGCGGTCTTCGCCGCTTCGGTCGACGTCAACAAGGCCTCGCAGGCCGAGCTGGAAGGGCTCAAGGGCATCGGCCCCGGCATTTCGACCAAGATTCTGGAGGAGCGCAAGAAGGGTCCCTTCAAGGACTGGCAGGACATGATCGACCGCGTCAAGGGCGTGGGCGAAGGCAATGCCGCCAAGTTCTCTACCGAAGGCATGACGGTGAACGGGACCAGCTACAAGGGTGCCGCAGCGGCGCCCGCGAAGCCAGCCGCGACGCCCGCCGCCACCGCGCCGACGGCCACCACGGCGCCCGCCGCGACACCTGCCAAGCCCACCATGCAACCCACCACGCCGACGACCGCACCGGCCATGGCGCCGGCTGCTGCGGCGGCCGCCACCGCCGCACCGGCCGCGGCCGCCGCGAGCAAGCCCATGACCGCCGCCGAGAAGAAGGCCGCGGCCAAGAAGGAGGCCGATGAGGCGAAGGCCGTCAAGGCCAAGAAGGCCGAGGACGAGCGCAAGGCCAAGGCGGCCAAAACCGAAGAGGAACGCAAGGCACAGGCCGCGAAGAAGGCCGCTGAAGCCGAAAAGGCGAAGGCAGCCAAGGCCGAGCGCGACGCCAAGCCGGCCGCCGCCAAGGCTTCGGAGCCAGCGAAGAAGTAAGCTGCCGCGACTCGATCAACAACGCCCCGCGTCGCGGGGCGTTTTCGTTGCGTCCAGCCGCAGCGGCGGAGCGCTCCGCCTCGGCGCCTCGCCGGCCGTCAGTCACGCCGCGCCAGCCGCACCCGCGCCAGCGCCATGCCGGCGGCCGCCTGCGTCGGCTCCACCACCGGCACGCCGAGCGCGTCTTCCAGCGGCGCGCGGTACTGTGCCATGCCGGCGCAGCCCATCACGATGACATGCGCACCATGTTCGTCGACGAGGCGCCGGCCGGTGTCGATCATCTTCTGCCGCGTGCGGCCGGCGTCGGCGAGTTCGCTCACCTGCAGGCCCACCGGCAGCTCGGCGGCGAGGCGGCCACAGACGCCCATCGCGCCGAGGTAACGCAGGTGGCGCGGGATCGACGTGGCCAGGATCGCGATGACGCCGAAGCGGTGGCCCATCGTCAATGCCGTCAGCACGCCGCACTCCGAGATGCCGAGCACCGGCAGCTTCGTGACCTCGCGTGCACTGTGCAGGCCGGGGTCGCTGTAGCAGGCGATGACGAAGGCGTCGCAGTCGCCGCGCTGGCCATCATCGCCGCCCGCATCGCCGCCCACATCGCCGCCCACGTCGCGTGCGCGCGCGCCGATCAGCCGCGTCAGCGGGCCCACCACGCCGTCGACGTCGCGCTGGCTCTGGATGCCCGGCGGGCCCTCGCGCAGCGTCACGCATTCGAAGACCGGGCCGCCGGCCAGGTGCAGCGGCTCCAAGGCGCGTGCGATGCCGTCGGTGACGGCCTGCGTGGAGTTGGGGTTGATCACCAGGATGCGTTGCGACATGGTCGGTTCTCCGCGGTTCATCGGGCCTTCACTGGGTCATCAGTGCTTCATCAGCGGATCATCACCGCCTGCCGTTCGTAGCGCGACAGCAGCCGCACCAGCGGCCACAGCAGCACCAGGTAGATCAGGCCGGCGGCAATGACCGGCGTGGCGTTGTAGGTGACGGACTGCACCTGGCGCGCCGTGTACAGCAGTTCGGGCAAGGCCACCACGCTGGCGATCGAGGTCAGCTTCACCGCCTCGAGGGTGTTGCTCACGAGGTCGGGCACGACGTTGCGAACCGCCTGCGGCACGATCACGAAGCGCAGGCTCTGCCAGTGCGTGAGGCCGGTCGAGCGCGCCGCTTCGCGCTGGCCGCCGGGCACCGACTCGATGCCCGCGCGCAGGATCTCGCCGTAGTAGCTGGAGGTGTTGAGCAAGAAGGCCAGCGCCACCGAAACGAAGGGCGCCGGCTTGAACCCCAGGAACGGCAGCCCGAAGGCGATGAACAGCAGCAGCACCAGCGGCGGAAAGGCACGGAAGAAGTCGGTGTAGACCACCGCCGGCCAGCGCAGCGCGCGGCGGTGCGAGGTCGAGGCCAGCGCCAGCAGCAGCCCGCCGGCCATGCCCAGCGGCAGCGCCACCGCGCACAGCAGCAGCGTCATGCCCAGGCCCTGCATCAGGTAGGGCAGCGACTCGAGCAGGATGCGCGTATTGAAGAAGCCGTCGATCAACGATTGCATGTCAACGTTTCCACGCAAATCGCGTCTCGACCCAGCGCCCCAGCCAGATCAGTGGAATGAAGAGGATCAGGTAGGCGATGGCCCCCAGCGTCAGCGGCGAGGGGTTGTAGGAGAACGAATAGCCGGCCTGCGCCTGGTAGAGGATTTCACCCACGGCCAGCACCGACGCGAGCGCGGTGTTCTTGGTGATGACGATGGCGCGGTTGGTCAGCGGCGCCACCGTCAGCCGCAGCGCCTGCGGCAGCACCACGTGGCGCATGCCCTGCGCGAAGTTGAGCCCGGTGGCCCGTGCGGCCTCCCACTGCCCGCGCGGCACCGAGAGGATGCCGGCCCAGACGATCTCCTCGGCAAACGCCGCCAGCACCAGCGACAGCCCCAGCCACGCCGAGGCGAAGCCCGAAAAGCGCACGCCCACGGTGGGCAGCGCGAAATAGATGATGATCAGGATGACCAGCGGCGGCACGGCACGGAAGACATCGGCGAAGACGATGATGAGCGCGTTCAGCGGCTTGACGCGCAATGAGCGCAGCAGCGCCAGCGCCGCGCCCAGCACCAGCCCGGTGGCCACCACGGCCAGTGCCAGCAGCACCGTTACCCCCATGCCTTCGATCACCTTGGGCAGGTACTGGCGCATCACCGCCAGGTTGAAGAAAGTGTCGATCAGGCCTTGCATCGGCGTCAGTGATTCGCGGTCATTGAGTCGCAGTCAGTGAGTCGTCGTCGGCCACGCGTGATCAGTGGTGCTCGATGGTGGCCACGAACTCGCGCACGCGCGGCAGCGCGTCGGGCCCGAAGATGTGCGCCGGCGGCCCCTGCTCGACGATGCGGCCGCCTTCCATGAACACCACGCGGTCGGCGGCGCTGCGGGCAAAGCCCATTTCGTGGCTGACCACCATCATCGTCATGCCGGCGTTGCGCAGGCTGCGCAGCACGGCCAGCACGCTGCCCACCAGTTCGGGGTCGAGTGCCGAGGTCGGCTCGTCGAACAGCACGATGGCCGGCTCCAGCGCCAAGGCGCGCGCGATGGCCACCCGCTGCTGCTGGCCGCCGGAGAGTTCGCCCGGCATCGCGCTGGCGCGCTCGGCCAGACCCACCTGTTGCAGTGCCTGCAGCGCGCGGGCGTGGGCCTGCTCGCGCGGCTGCTTGAGCACGTGCAGCAGGGCCAGCGCCACGTTGTCCTGCGCGTTCAGGTGCGGGTACAGGTTGAACGACTGGAACACCATGCCGATGCGCCGGCGCATCGCGTTGAGGTCGGTGCCTGGCGCCAGGATGTCGCGGCCCTCGAAGACGATCTCGCCGCCCGAGGGCTCCTCCAGCCGGTTGCAGCAGCGCAGCAGCGTCGACTTGCCCGAGCCCGAGGGCCCGATGACGAAGACCAGCTCGCCGGGCTCCACGGCGAGGTCGATGCCGTGCAGCACCTCGCTGGCGCCGAAGCTCTTGCGCAGGCCCCGGATGTCGAGCAGTGGGGCGGCGCCGCTGCGGCCTGCCGCGTCTCGCAGATCTGGCGAGACTACTTGCACTTGGCTTCGTGGACCGTCGGGTCGTGGCCGGCCATGCCCGGCACACCGTAGCCGGGGAACACGGTGACGGCCGCCGAGCCGGGCGCGGGCTTCACACCGAACCACTTCTCGGCGAGCTTGGCGATGGTGCCATCCTTCTTCAGGCACTCGATGGCCTGGTCGACGGCGTTGCGCAACGCCGTGTCGTCCTTGCGAAAGACCGCGGCCCAGACCAGGCCCTGGTCGACGGTCAGCGAGGTCACCTGCAGCTTGCCGGGATTGCGCAGCGCCGCAAACGCCGACACCGTGTTGCCACCCAGCGTGGCGTCGGCGCGGCCGGACAGCACCGCCTGCACGGCGTCGGAATTGGTCGGGTAGGCCTCGGTCTTGAAGCCGTGCAACGCGGCGTTGTCGGACAACCACTTGTCGTAGGCCGAGCCCTTGTTGGCCGAGATGGTCTTGCCTTTGAGGTCGGCCAGCGTTTTCAGGTCGGGCTTGCCGGCGGGCACCAGGAACTGGTAGTAAGTGTTCAGGTAGCCCTCGCTGAACAGCAGGTTGGCCGCGCGCTCGGGCGTCACCGTGGTGGGCGCGCCGACGAAGTCGATGGTCTTGGCGTTCATCGCCGGGATCAGCCCCGAGAACTCGGCCGCCATCACCTCGACCTTGCGGCCGAGCTGGCGGCCGATCTCGGCGATCAGGTCGATGTTGAAGCCCTCGACGCCGCCGCCCATCTTGGGCATGGCGTGCGGTGCAAAGGTGCCGTCGACGCCGGCGATCAGCGGTTTGTCCTGCGCCGCAGCGCTCAGCGCGGCCAGGCTCAGGACGATGGCCAGGACGGTTCGGGGGTGGAGTGTCTTCATGGTGCCTCTTTGTCGTTGGGGGAGGTCGGGTGGGTAACGTCGGGTGGATAAGCTCAGTGGGCAAGGGAGAGTGCGGGGGAGGACGCGCAATCGCCGTGCCGGAAGTGGGCGGTAGGTCAGCCGTTCTTCGGCGTGACTTCGGCGCCGACGCGGTCGATCAGGATGCGGTAATGCTCGGGGCGCCGGTGCGCAGCGTAGTTGAACATCGTGCGCTTGAGGTTCTGCGCGAGATCGAGATCGGCGTCGAAGCTGATGAGTTCGTCGTCCTCGCTGACGGTCTTGGCGACAATCTCGCCCGACGGCGCAACGATCACCGAGTGGCCGAACATGCGAAAGCCGTCCTCGAAGCCGCACTTGGCGGTCTCGACCAGCCAGGTGGCGTTCATGAAGGCCATGGCCTGCGCCATCACCAGGTGGTGGTGCACGCGCAAGCCCGGCGGCTCGGGGTAGTGCAGGTTTTCGGTCGGCGTGTTGAAGCCCAGGGTCACCAGTTCGGCCCCCTGCAGCGTCAGCGCGCGGAAGGCCTCGGGCCAGCGCCGGTCGTTGCAGATCAGCATGCCGACGATCGCGCCGCCGATCCCGATGCCCGCGCCGCTGCCCCCGGCGCTGTCGTCCGCGCTGTCCTCCCCGCTGTGGTCGATCCTCCAGGTGTTGAACCCCAGGTCGCCGACCTCGAAGTACTTCTTTTCCAGGTGCTGGAAGGCCGCGCCCGGCTTGTGCTCGGCGTGGCCGGGCAGGTGCACCTTGCGGTACTTGCCGACGATTTCACCCCGTGGCGAGACCAGGATCGCGGTATTGAAGTGGCGCCCCTCGGGCGTGAGTTCGGCATAACCCAGGTAGAAGCCGATGCCCCAGCGGCGGGCATCCTCGAACAGCGGCGCCGTCACCGGCGAGGGCATCGTGCGCTCGAAGAAGCGCGCGTCGACCTCGGCGGCGTGATCGAACCAGTAGCGCGGGAAGAACGTCGTCAGCGCCAGTTCGGGAAACACGACGAAGCGCACGCCGCGCGAGTGCGCCTCGCGCAGCAACTCGCGCAGCCGCGCGACCATGATCTCGCGCGTGTCTGAGAGCTGAGCCGCACCGAGTTGCGCCGCGGCGAGGTGGAGCTTGCGGGTCATGGGCGGGGCCTCGGGTCGGGTCGGGTCGGATCAGGTCAGGTCAGGACAGATCGGATCAGGTCAGGACAGGACAGATCAGATCGACAGCGGCGTGTTCCAGGCCGCGAGCTGCGCGATCTCGGGGATCTGGCGTCCGGCTGGTAACAGCGCGTCGGTGCGCTCACGCGCCAGGAATCGCCCACGCCCACGCTCGGCGCTGATGCGCCCGGGCGCCGCCGCCTGGTCCACCAGCACCTCGCCGCGCGACATCACGACCACCGGCCAGCCTTGCAGCTCGCGGCCGGTGTAGGGCGTGTAGCCGGTGTTGTCGTGCAGCAGCGCGGCGTCCACCGTGACGCGGTGCGCCGGGTCCCAGATCGCGATGTCGGCATCGGCGCCGACGGCGATGCGGCCCTTGCGCGGCGCCAGGCCGTAGACCTCGGCATGGCGCGTGGCGGTGAGCTGCACAAACTCCTGCAGCGTGATGCGACCCGTGCCGACGCCAAAGGTGAACAGCAGCGGCAGCCGCAGCTCGAGCCCGGGCACGCCGTTGGCCATCTCCTTGAAGGTGGTCTTCTCGCCCTTGGGCAGCTTGCCGCTCACATCGAAGCGGTAAGGCGCGTGGTCGGAGGAATACAGCGCCAGCGTGCCGTCCTTCAGGCCTTCCCAGCAGGCCTGTTGCGCGGCCTCGTCGCGCGGCGGCGGCGAGCAGCAGAACATCGCACCCTCGAGGCCGCGGTCGATGTCCTTGGCGGTGAGGAACAGGTACTGCGGGCAGGTCTCGGCGAAGACCTTGACGCCGCGGGCGCGCGCCGCGCGGATCGCGGCCACGCCTTCGACGCTGCTCACGTGCACGATCAGGATCGGCGTGTCCACCACCTCGGCCAGCGTGATCACGCGGTTGATGGCCTCCGCTTCGGATGACCGCGTGTGGCACACCGCGTGGTAGCGCGGCGCCACGTGGCCCTGGCCCACCAAGCGCCCGGCCAGCCAGCTGATGATGCCGTGGTTCTCGGCGTGCACCATCGTCAGCGCGCCGTGCCGCCGCGCGGTGGCCAGCACGTCGAGGATCTGCTCGTCGTGCAGCCGCATGCGGTCGTAGGTCATGAAGATCTTGAACGAGCGGATGCCGGTGGCAATGGCCGCCGGCAGGTCGGTGGCGATCGTCTGCGGGTCGGGGTTGGCCACGATCAGGTGAAAGCCGTAGTCGATGACGGCCTTCTCGGCGGCGCGCCGGTGGTAGTCGGCGAGCACTTCGGGGATGTGGTCGCTGCGGTGCTGCGCGCAGAACGGGATCACCGTGGTGGTGCCGCCGAATGCCGCCGACACGGTGGCCGAGTGGAAATCGTCGGCACACAGGATGCCGAACGAAGACACCTGCTCGATATGGCAATGGCTGTCGATGCCGCCCGGCAGCACCAGCTTGCCGCGCGCGTCGATCTCTTGCCCGCCGGCCGGCAGGCTGGCGCCGATGGCGGCCACGAGGCCGTCGCGGATGCCCACGTCGGCGGCCACGCTGGCATCGGCGTTGACCACGGTGCCGCCGCGGATCACGGTGTCGAAGTCCATCGGGTCAGCCTTTTTTCAACGCCGCCGTCTTGCGCGCGATGCGCTCCATCATGCGCGTCAGGTCGTCGTGCTCGTCGCGGTTGAGCATCACGCCCGGCGAGCGCACCTTGGCGCTGGCGATGGCGCCGCGCCGGCGCAGGATCTCCTTGCGCCAGGCCAGCGAGACGCCGGCCTGCGTCTCGTAGCGCACCATCGGCAGGTAGATCTCGAACAGGTCGTCGGCGAGGTCGCGCTCGCCGCGCTGCATCGCCTGGTAGACCTCGGTCAACATCTCCGGATAGGCCACGCCGGTCATCGCGCCGTCGGCGCCGCGTGCCAGCTCCAGCGGATAGAACAGGCCGTTGTTGCCGACCAGGATCGACACCCGCCGCTGGCCCGCGACCCCCGCCCCTTCCTCCAGCGCGCGGATGCGCGAGATCTTCGTCAGCCCGGGCTGGTCTTCGGCCTTGAGCATCACCACCTGCGGCAGTTCGCGAACGATCTGCGAGAACACCGGCACCGACATGTACACGCCGGTGACCGCCGGGTAGTCCTGCAGGCACACCGGCGTCTGCGCGCCCAGCGCCTTGCAGGCACCGGCGTAGAAGGCGAAGAACTGCTCGTCGTGCTTGACGGTGGGCGGCGGCGCGATCATCACGCCGGCAGCGCCCTGCTCCATCGCCGCGTTGGCCAGCGACACCATCGGGTCGAAGGCCGGTGCCGAGGCGCCGACGATCACCGGCACGCGGCCATCGACCCGCTTCAGGAAGCGCTGCATCACCGCCAGCGACTCCTCCTGGCTCAGCTTCTGGGCCTCGCCCATGATGCCCAGGATGGTCAGGCCGTCGATGCCGAAGGAGAGGTAGAAGTCGGTCAGCGTGTCGATGCTGTCGAGGTCGATGGCGCCGCTTTCGGTAAACGGGGTGGCAGCGATCACGAAGACGCCGCGCGTGTGGGAGTGGATCGGTGCGGCCATCGGGGAACCGTCCTCGCTGATTCGGGTGCCGGTGAGCATACCGAAAGCGACGGC
>JANNRI010000052.1:0-2432 GCA_031401195.1 Burkholderiales bacterium | reverse complement strand
CAGCACGTTGGCATCGGCCGGCGCGCCGGCGAACTGGCGCATGGCCAGGCGCCCGCCCACGCCAGTCACGTTCTCGACGATCACCGTCTGGTTGATGCGCGGCTGCAAGGCCTCCGCCACCAGACGGGCAGCGCGGTCGGTACCGCCGCCCGGCGGGTAGGGCACGATCAGGCGCAGCACGTTGGCGTCCTGCGCCTGGGCCAACGCCGGCGCCGCCGGTGCCAGGACGCAGAGGCTCAACGCCGCCCGGGCCGCCCGGGTGATCAGGCAAGACCATCGCGACCGGATGACGCTGGAGGTGGACTTCGAGGTGGACACGGGGCATTCCTCCAGTTGTCTGTTGGTGGTGGCGCAGCGACGCAACTTACCACCCGGCCAGCTTGATGTTCAAACAATCGTCCCTCATGAGCAAATGTAGCTCTGCCACTTTGCTCATCGCCCTCGGGGGGCGGACAACGTATGGGTCGGTCTGGGGGCGCTCATGAGAAACGTAAGCCTTGCCTGCAGTCACGGGATCAGGCGGGCGGGGCGCACCGCTGCGCTAATTTCCCCCGACCTCGCCTTTCGGCCTCGGTCTCCTGCTTGTCTTCGCTCCGCAGCGCGCCCCGCCGGCCTGATCCTGCAAGCAACGTTGGCTGCTCGAAGACTAGAAGCAACACTCACCGACACTGCTTGCAGCCGAGGGTGCCGGGTGGCCGACGCAGCGAAGTAAAGGGGGAGACCGAGGCCGAAGCGCGAGGTCGGAGGACATGAGCGAAGTCGGCCGCCCGGCGCCCTCGGTCGGAGGCGCTGCGGTCCGGCCTTGGGGTGATCAGAACCTGGCGCGCAACGTCACCCGCGCCGTGCGCGGCTCGCCCGGATGCACATGCCGGTCGGCCACCGGTGCCGCCTCGCCCGGCAGCTGCGACTCGTAGAAATACTGGATGTCGTTGATCTTGCGGTCGAGCAGGTTGAAGACATCCAGCGAGACATCCACCGCACGCGTGACCTTGTAGCCCAGGCGCAGGTTCAGCGTGGTGGAGGAAAACGAGCGCACGCTGTTGTCCTCGATCAACGCGCCCGGCCCGAGGTAGCGCAGTTGCAGGCTGGCCGACCAGGGCCCGAGCTCGCGCACGGTGGCCGCCAGCGAGGCCACGCGGTCCACCGAGTTCGGGATGCGGTCGCCGTTCTTGAAGCGTGCATGGGTCCACGCGATGTCGGCGTCGAACAGCAGCCACGGCAGCGGGATGTAGCGGTTGTTCCACTCCACGCCGCGGCGGGTGCTGGCGCCGCTGGCCTCGGTGGCGCCGGCATCGCCGATGTAGACGAGCTCGGAATCGAAATCGAGCCTCCACAGCGCGATGGAGCTCTGCAGCCCGCGCACGGCCTCGGTGCGCGCGCCGATCTCGAAGCCGCGCGAAGCCACCAGCGGCGGCACCTTGTCCACCGGGTCGCCCGTCTTCGGGTCGAGGGTGGCCGTGGTGCCTCGCGCGTCGTTGCTGTGCAGGCCGCGGCCGGCGTTGAAGAAGAACTCGGTCTTCTCGAACGGCCCCGCGATCAGGCTGAGCTTGGGCGAGACCAGCGTATCGCTGGCCCGCCCACCGTTGGCCGCGAGCGTGAGCGCGTCGACGCGGTTGCGCACATGGTCGGCGCGCAGGCCCACGATGGCGCGCAGGCGACCGGGCAACTCCACGCCCGTCTGCCCGTAGATGCCCAGCAGCGTCTCGCGCACCTCGTCTTCGCGCACGGTGGTGGTGCTGTTGCGCGCCACGGCGTCGAACAGTCCCACGCGGATGCGGTCGTCGCGCAACGTGGCACCGAACTCGCTGCGAGCGTCGCGCCCGGCCAGCGTGTGCGAGATGACATGGCTCGCGTCCAACCCCTGCACCGTGCGCCGATCGGCCTGCTTGAACTGGTCGCCATCGGCCTGGCGCTCCAGCACGTAGGTGAAGTTGGCGTTGAGGTCGAGCCGGTAGCGCATCAGGTAGCCCGAGAACTTGCTGCGGCCGAATGCGCTCTCACCATGCCACTCGACCGAGAGGCTGGCGCGCGAGGTGTCGCCGCCGGTGGTGGGGTCGAGCGAGTCGAAGCGGCCGAAGGGTCCTCCATCGACGACCCCGCTGTCGATGGCGCGCTGCGGCACCTGGTCGGTGGCGGTCCAGCGGGCCTTGTAGCCCATCAGGCTCGCGCTCCAGCCGTTCGCCACCGTGCCGCCCGAGAGCGTGACGATGCCGTTCGTCTTGCGCAGCCGCTCGGGCACGGTCCACGGGCCGTCGTTGCGCATCGCCTCGGCCGCACCGAGCAGCGTGATTCCTGGCGCGACCTCGAACGAGGCGCCACCCACGAGCCGACGGTGCCCGCCCTCGCCGAGCGTGACGTCGCCGAAGGGTGCGTCGACCTTCTTCAGATAGACGATGTCGGCCGAGCCGGCCGAGGAGAAGTCACCGTTGGCC
>JANNRI010000051.1:0-34170 GCA_031401195.1 Burkholderiales bacterium | reverse complement strand
CGAAGTGGTGCGTGGCGCCGGCCGTGGCCACGGCTTCGCGCACCGCGGCGAGCTTGGCGCGGCGCGGCAGCGGCGCCTGCGGCGCGCGGTGTTCGTAGACGGGTTGTGCCGGCAGCCCGGGGCGGTCGGGCCAGATCGCGGCTACGAGGTCGATGTCGGTGCGCAGCACGACGCCGGCCTTGTCGAGGGCCGTTTGCAGCGCCTTCGCTGCGGCCAGGCCCAGCACCTGGCCGTCGACCGCCACCGTTTGCCCGGCGGGCACCTGCGCGGCGAGCCAGTCGACGTGCAGCGACGAGTTGCCGGTGGGGATCTTCACCAGGTCGATGCCGGTGCCGGCGAGTTCGGCCTCGGCCTGCACCCAGTAGCGGCTGTCGGCGAACAGCGCAGCGCCTTCCACCGTGACCACCAGCGTCGCCATCGAGCCCGTGAACCCCGACAGCCACTGCCGGGCCTGCCAGCGCTCGGGCAGGTATTCGCTGAGGTGCGGGTCGGCCGAAGGCACGAGCAGGGCGTGTACGCGGTGCTTCAGCAGCACCTCGCGCAACTGGGTGATGCGCAGGCGGATCGGCGAGGTGCGGGTGTCCATGGGCGACTTTCAGGGCGACGCGAAAAGCGCGATTTTAGAGGGCCCGGCCGCGGCGCGTGGCTGCTAAGCTGTTGCTCGACCGCATCTCGTGGCCGCGGACCGGCCCTGAAGGAGACACGACATGGCCGACCCCCAAGCCGCGGTGCTGACCCAGCTGCGCAACATCCAGGGCAAGACCGGCAAGACCCTCGCTGAACTGCACGCCGCTGTCGCTGCCAGCGGGCTGGCCAAGGCGGGCGAAAGGCGCAGCTGGCTGATGGAGAACTTTCGCCTTGGCTACGGCGACGCCAACGCGGTGGCGCTGTGCTTCGGCAAGCCGCTGCCGGCGCTGGGCGGCGCGCCGGCTGCGGCAGCGCCTGCCGCCGCTGCTGGCGACACGCTGGACACCTTGTACGCCGGCGCCAAGGCCGGGCTGCGGCCGCTGCACGAGGCGGTGATGAAGGTGATCGAAGGTTTCGGCGCCTTCGAGCAGGCGCCGAAGAAGACCTACGTCAGCCTGCGCCGCAAGAAGCAGTTCGCGATGCTCGGGCCGGCAACGAAGGACAGTGTCGAGATCGGCTTCAACGCCCGGGACCTGCCCGCCCATGCGCGGCTGAAACAGCAGCCGCCCGGCGGCATGTGCCAGGCGACGACCCGCATCACGTCGCTCGCCGACGTCGACAAACAACTCACCGGCTGGCTGCGCCAGGCCTTCGACGCAGCGGGCTGAGGCCGCGCGTGCCGGGCCGGAAGGCCCGGCACGGCTGCCGAAGGCCCGAGCGCGATTTCACGCGTGAGGGCTGAGGCCGTGCGTGCCGGGCCGGAAGGCCCGGCACGGCTGCCGAAGGCCCGGCAGCGATACAAGCTGCCGGGCTGAGGCGCTCGCCTCACGGCCGACGCCTGGCGGCCGCGCCACCACCAGCCACCGCCGACCCGATCGAGACGCGGTATCAGTCCTGCGGGGCGCGGTGACATTGGAGCGTCGTTCCGCTGCGGCAGGATGCCTGACGTATCCTCGTCCCCTCGGAAACCTCAGGGCGAGCTGTCTTGTCACCCAGTCTGAAGCTTCCAGCCACGTCTTCGGACCGCGGCCCTTCACATCCCGGCAGGCGTCCGCTGCTCCTGGCTGCAGGTGCGGCGCTCCTGTTGGGTGCCGGGTGCAGCGCGCGGCAGCCGATGCAGATCGGATTCATCGGCGGGCTGAGCGGCCGTGTTTCGGACCTCGGCATCGGTGGCCGCAACGGCGCGCAACTCGCGGTCGACGACATCAATGCCGCGGGCGGCCTGGCCGGGCGCCGCCTGGAGCTGATCCCCCGCGACGATGAGCAGAACGCCGAACTGGCCCGCCAGCGCCTGACCGAGCTTCTCGACCTCGGCGTCGAACTCGTCATCGGACCGATGACGAGCAGCATGGCCGAGACCGTGTTGCCACTGGCCAACCAGCGCCGAATTCCGGTGATCAGCCCGCTGGCCGGCGCGAACGACTTCAGTGGCCGCGACGACGCCTTCTTCCGCGTCGTTTCCGATACCGCCGCCAGTGCCCGGCAGCAGGCGGGGGCGCTGCTGGCGCGCGGGCTGCGCCGCATCGCGACCGTGGCCGATACCCGCAACAGCGTCTTCACGCGCAACTGGGTGGTCGCGGCGCGCGAACGCATCACCGCCGGCGGTGGCGCGGTTGTGTCGGCGCTGGAGTTCGAGGCCGCACCCGGCCTCAAGTTCCTGGAACTTGCACAGCGCATCGTCGACACCGGCGCCGACGCCGTGATCATCGCTGCCAGCGCCGCCGACAGCGCGGTCCTGGTGCAGCAGGTGCGGCGCCTGCAGGCGCGCATGTTCATCGCCTTGTCGGCATGGGCCGGTACCGAGGAATTTCCTGCGCTCGGCGGGCCCGCCCTCGACGGCGTGCTGGTGACGCAATTCTTCGACCGCTTCAACGCGACGCCGCTCTGGCTGGACTTCGTGGCGCGCTACAGCAAACGCTTCGGCGGCGCGCCCGGCTATGCGGCGATGAACGGTCATGACGCCCTTCAGATGGCCGCTGCCGCTGCCCGCAGCGCCGGGCATGACAACCTGCTGGCGGCACTGCGGCAGGTGCGCGAGCTCGACGGCCTGCAGCGCAAGCTGCGCTTCGACGAATTCGGTGACTGCCTTGCGCCAACCTACCTGACCGAGATAAGGGGTGGTCGCTACGTCGCGGTGGCGGCATGAGCGGTCATCGCCACGCCAGGGCGCGCATCCCGGAACGCGCAGCGTGCAGGGCATTCCAGTGAGCGCTGTGCCGTGGTCTCTGGGGGCGCGGCTGCGCGGCCAGTTCCTGCTGCTGGGCGTGGTCCCGGTACTGGCGCTGTTCGCCGCGGCCTGGACGCTGCTGGTCCCGGTGCTCAGTGAACAGGCCGAGACGCGCAACCGCGAACTGGCGCTGGCCGTGCGTGACCAGGTCCAGCTGCAGCTGGACCTGCGCATGCGCGCTGCGGCGATGCTGGCCGACGGGCTGCGCAACGACCCGCCGCCACCCGGTGCGCTGCAACGTTCGCTGCAGGCACTGCTGCAGCGTGACCCCTTCCTGCAGGCGGCGTACGTCACCGACGCCCGCGGCCAGGTCGTCGACGCGGCGCTCTCGGCGCAGAGCGGACGTTTCGCCGACGACGCCGTGGGCCTGGACCTGTCGGCACAGCCGTACTTTGCCCAGGCGCGGCAGCGCAACGAACCGGTCTGGTCCGACACCTTCCTGTCCACCCTGACGGGCCAGGTGACCGCCGCGCTGGCGCTGCCGGCCGGCGAGCGGACGATCCTTTTCGAGCTGTCGCTGGCCGCGCTGTCGAAGTCGCTCGTCGATCTGGCGCAGTCGGGCTCGTCACTGGTCGTCATCGTCGATCGCGCAGGCCGCGTCATCGCCCACCCCGACGCGCGCCAGGCGCTGCAGCAGGAAAGCTTGTCCGGCATGGCGCTTGTGCGCGCTGCACTCGAAGGCACGGCAGGCAGCGCGCGTGCTGAACGCGACGGTGTCGAGCAGCTGGCGCACGCCCTGCCGGTGGCGCCTGTCGGCTGGGCCGTGGTGGTCTCGCAGCCGGTGTCGGCCGTGATGTCGCCGCTGCAGCGCCTGCGTGGCGCCGTTTTCGGCGTGCTTGCCGCCACCGTGCTGCTGGCGGTTTTTGTCGGCTGGCGCCTGGCCCGCCGCACGGGCAACGAGGTGGCGCAGCTGGCCGACGGCGCCCAGCGCGCGGCAAGCGCCGGCGGCTCCGCCCCCGACCTGAGCTTCACGTCGAGCGAATTCAACGCCGTCTGGACGCGCCTGCGCGACCTCTTCCAGCAGTTGCACCAGCGCGACGTGTTGACCCGCACCGCCCAGCAGGACCTGCAGGCCGTGCTCGACGCGGCGACCCAGGTCGCCATCATCGCCACCGACCAAGCCGGCTGCGTCACCGTCTTCAACATCGGCGCGCAGCGCATGCTCGGCTGGCGCGCTGCCGAAGTCGTGGCCAAACTCACGCCGATGGCGTGGCACGACGAGGCCGAGGTCGAGGCGCGGGCCCAGGCCCTGAGCCTCAAGTACGGCCGGGCAGTCGAAAAGGTCGAAGCGCTGATCATCGAAGCGCGCCACGGCGGTTACGAGGTGCGTGACTGGGTCCTCGTCCGGCGCGACGGCAAACGGCTCGACGTCTCGCTGGCCGTGACCGCGATGCAAACGCCCGAGGGCGAGCTGAAGGGTTTCCTGGGCGTTGCCATCGACATCACCGAGCGGCGCCGCGTGGCCGCGCTCGAGCTGGCGCGCAAGACCGCCGACCTGGCCAACCAGGCGAAGTCGGACTTTCTCTCGAAGATGAGCCACGAACTCCGGACGCCGCTGAACGCGATCCTCGGCTTTGCGCAGCTCATCGAGAGCGACCAGGCTCAGCCGCCGACGGCTGGCCAGCGCCAGCAGGTGCAGCACATCCAGCGCGCCGGCTGGCACCTGGTGCGCCTGATCGACGACGTGCTGGATCTGGCGCACATCGAGTCCGGGCGCCTGGGTGTGGCCATCGTGCCGGTCGAGCTCGGGCCTGTGCTGGCGCAGGTCGAACAGCTGGTGCAGTCGCAGATGCGCCAGTTTGGCGTGCGCTTGTCGGTGGCCGTGGCGGGTGCGCCCGGCGCCGCGGCGCCGCGTGTGGCGGCCGACGAGACGCGGCTGCTGCAGGTGCTGGTCAACCTGGTCGGCAACGCCGCAAAGTACAACCGGCCGCAGGGCAGCGTGCGCGTGACCTGCCGGGCCGAGGGCACTGCGGTAGAAATCACCGTGGCAGATACCGGCCGCGGCATGAGCGCCGAGCAGTTGGCGCACCTGTACGAGCCCTTCAACCGGCTCGGCCAGGAGCGCAGCAATGTCGAGTGCACGGGCATCGGGCTCGTCATCACGCGCCACCTCGTCGAGATGATGCAGGGGCAGCTGGAGGTGCAGAGCGAATCCGGCGTGGGCACGACTTTCATCGTGACGCTGCCGGCTGCGGCCGACGCGCCGCCGGCCGCCCCGCCCGGGCCGGCACCGGGCGACACCCGCGCCATGGCGGCTGCGCCGGCCCGCGTGGTCTACATCGAGGACAACGAGGTCAATGCGCAGCTGATGCGCGCCATCCTGCGCCAGCGCCCCCATCTCGACATCGAGATTCACGCGCTGGCCGCAAGCGGGCTGGAGGCCGTGCGCGCCCACCCGCCGGACCTGATCCTGCTGGACATGCACCTGCCTGACGCCAGTGGCGAGGACGTGCTCGTCGCATTGCAGTCCGACGCCCGGCTGGCACGCATCCCCGTGGTGGTGGTCTCGGCCGATGCCACGCACGCGCGGGTGGAGGCGATGCTGCAAAGAGGTGTGCAGGGCTACCTGACCAAGCCGCTGCGGGTGGCCGAAACGCTGGGCGTCGTCGACCGCCTGCTCGGCGCCGGCGTGACGCCGTCTGCCGCCTGAATCGGCGTCGGCTGAGAGCCCGGCACGGCGCGGCCGTGTCGGTGCTCCTAGGCGGTGTAGAGCCGTGTTCCCACGCCCTTGCGCGCGCTGCCGTCCCAGAGCTTCACGGCCTCGCCGCTGGCCGGTGCCACCTGGCCTTGCGACCTGACGGTGCCAGCCTCGTGCCGGGTCGGTGTCAGCGCCGACGAGTTGTCGTACTCGATGCAGCCGAAGGTGGTGTCGGCGCCGGGCTCGGGCCTGCCGGCCGCAGTGAAACTGCCGCCGCGCAGGTCGACGGGCTTGTGCATCGCCGGGTTGGCCAGGTCGTCCGAGACGGCGGCTTCGTCATCGAGGTCGCTGCTGCGGTTGCGGCCCGGGAGGCCGGCGCCGCCGCCACCCGGGCGCTTGATGCGATGGGTGTACGTGACTGGCGCGCGCGCCACGCCCAGCGTCACCAGGGCAGCCGCGCTGCGGACCGCTGCGTCGGTGGCGCCTGGGGCCTGCGGCGTGCGCGCAAGCTGCGCGGCGTGCTTGTGCAGCGCAACGATCTGCGAAATGGTGCTCATCGGTCCAGCCTCCGGGCCCAACACGGCTCGTCGCAGTGTGATCGGCAGATCCGCGGCAGAACTTGAGCGCTGTTTTCGCGTTGGCTGCGCTACAGATCGGTGCGCAGGTGCCAGATCTCGGGGAAGAGCACGGTGTCGAGCATCTTGCGCAGGTAGCTCACGCCGCCGGTGCCGCCGGTGCCGCGCTTGAAGCCGATGACACGTTCCACGGTGGTGACGTGGCGGAAGCGCCAGAGCCGGAACGCGTCTTCCAGGTCGGTGAGCTCTTCGCCCAGCTGGTACAGGTCCCAGTGCGTTTCGGGCGCGCGGTAGACGGTGAGCCAGGCCTGTTCGACGCCGGCGTCCTCGGCGTAGGGCAGCGTCCAGTCGCGCTCGGTGTGGCTGGCGGGCACGGCCAGGCCGCGCCGCGCCAGCAGGCGCAGCGCTTCGTCGTACAGCGAAGGCGCACGGTAGGCGGCGTCCACCAGCGCCAGGATGTCGGGCCGGTGGGCGTGCGGCTTAAGCATCGCGGCGTTCTTGTTGCCGAGCATGAACTCGATGCGCCGGTACTGCCAGCTCTGGAAGCCGCTGCTGTTGGAAAGATAGGGGCGGATGGCCGAGTACTCGGGCGGCGTCATCGTGGCCAGCACGTCCCAGGCGTGCACGAGCTGCTCCATGATCTTGGACACGCGTGCCAGCATTTTGAAGGCCGGCGCCAGCCGGTCGGCCGCGATGTGCGCGATGGCCGCGCGCAGCTCGTGCAGCATGAGCTTCATCCACAGCTCGCTCGTCTGGTGCTGCACGATGAACAGCATCTCGTTGTGGTCGGGCGAGCGCGGGTGCTGGGCGTTGAGCACCACGTCGAGGTGCAGGTAGTCGCCGTAGCTCATGTCGGCGCTGAAGTCGAGCTTGGCGCCGTGGTGTTCGGTGGGGGTGGTCATGGGGCCGGCACTCGGGTCAGTCGCGGCCGCCCGAGCGGCGTGCTCGCAGATGGGCGTGGGGTCGGGGTCATCGCGTCCTGCGAGGTGCACCATGCACCGCGATGGCAGTCATGATACGACTACGGACGCAATTACTTGACAACTAAACTATCTGCCCGAAGAATCCGCCATGCCCGGCGCCTCTTCCGTGTCTCACTCCGAGCAAACGACCGCCCATGTCGACACCTTTGCGCGCGATCACCTGCCCGCGCTGCAGGCCCAGCCCGAGTTCCTCTTCGAGCTGCCCGAACTGCAGTTTCCGGCGCGCCTGAACTGCGCCGCCGAATTGCTCGATCACCGCGTGGTGCGTGGCGAGGGGGCCCGCGTCGCCGTCATGGGCCATGGTGGGCTGCGCTGGACCTATTCGGAACTGCTGGCGCGGGCCAATCGCATCGCCCACGTTCTGGTGCAGGACATGGGCCTCGTGCCTGGCCAGCGCGTGCTGCTGCGCGGCGCCAACTCACCCATGCTCGCTGCCTGCTGGTTCGGCGTGGTGAAGGCGGGCGGCATCGCGGTGGGCACGATGCCGCTGCTGCGCGCGCGCGAGCTCACGACCATCGCCGAGAAGGCGCGCATCACCCACGCTCTGGTGGACAGCCGCCTGGCCGAAGAACTTGATCTGGCGCGCCCGGGCTGCCCGACGCTGACGATGGTGTGCCACTTCAGCGGTTCGGGTGGTTCGGGTGGTTCGGGTGGTGGGGGTGGTGCGGGCATCGCGGGCGTCGCGGGCGGTGCCGGAGGTCACCAGAACGGCGCCGACGCTCGGTCGCTCGAGGCGCTGGCTGCATCCAAGCCCGACACGTTCACCAACGTGGACACGGCGGCCGAGGACATCTGCCTCATGGCCTTCACCTCCGGCACCACCGGCGTGCCCAAGGCGGCCATGCATTTCCATCGCGACGTGATGGCGGCCTGCCAGTGCTGGCCGCCGCACGTGCTGAGGGCGCGGTCCGACGACATCTTCATCGGCAGCCCGCCGCTGGCGTTCACCTTCGGGCTCGGCGGCCTGCTCGTCTTCCCGCTGTCGATCGGCGCCTGCGCCGTGCTGATCGAGAAGGCGACGCCCGATGCGCTGTTGCCGGCGATCACACAGTTCAAGGCCACCGTGTGCGTCACCGCGCCCACCTCGTACCGGGCGATGGCGGCCCAGATCGCCACCAACCCGGAGCGACTCGACCTCAGGAGCCTGCGCAAATGCGTCTCCGCCGGCGAGGCCCTGACCGCGGCGACGCGCCAGCTGTGGCGGGAGGCCACAGGCATCGAGATCATCGACGGCATCGGCTCCACCGAGTTGTTCCACATCTTCATCAGCGCCGATGAGGCCAGTGCCAAGCCTGGCGCCACTGGCTTCGTCGTTCCCGGCTACCGCGCCGCGGTGTTGGATGACGCAGGACACGAGGTGCCACGCGGGCAAGTCGGGCGGCTGGCCATCAAGGGCCCCACCGGCTGCAAGTACCTCGACGACGTGCGCCAGGCGGCCTACGTGCAAGGCGGTTGGAACCTCACCGGCGACGCCTACCTGCAGGGCGAGGACGGCCAGTTCGTCTACCAGGCACGCACCGACGACATGATCATCTCCGGCGGCTACAACATCGCCGGCCCCGAGGTGGAAGGCGCGCTGCTGCTGCACCCCGCGGTGGCCGAATGCGGCGTCATCGGCCGCGCAGACGAGGCTCGCGGCATGGTGGTGAAGGCCTTCGTCGTGCTGCGCCCGGGGCATGTGGGCGACACCGTCATGGCGGCCACGTTGCAAGACTTCGTGAAGCAGACCATCGCTCCCTACAAGTACCCGCGCGAGCTCGAGTTCCTCGAAAGCCTGCCGCGCACCGAGACGGGCAAGCTGCAGCGATTCAGGCTGCGAGCAGCTCACGAAGTGCCAGAAGTGCCACAAGTCAAAAGGGGGCCGAAAGGGCCGTGAACACCATGCATGCCGCGAAGGACCATGACCCCCAGCCGGCGATCAAGGTGCTGCAGCCCGCCGGCTGGGCAACCCCGAAGGGCTACGCCAACGGCGTGGCCGTGAGCACAGCGCGTGGCACGCAGGTGTTCGTGGCCGGCCAGATCGGCTGGAACGCACAATGCGTGTTCGAAAGCGACGATCTCGTCGCGCAAGTGCGCCAGACGCTGGCCAACGTGGTCGCCGTGCTCGGCGAGGCAGGTGCCAGGCCCGAGCACATCGCGCGCATGACCTGGTACCTCACCGACAAGCGCGAGTATCTCGAGCGCGCGCGAGAGATCGGGCGCGCCTACCGCGAGGGGGTAGGCCACTACGGCGTGGCGATGTCGGCGGTGCAAGTGGCCGCGCTGATGGAAGACCGCGCCAAGGTCGAGATCGAAGTCACCGCGGTCATCCCGGACCCGCTGGCTTGACCACTGGGTTGCCTCGGTTTGCCTCGGTTTCGAGCGCCGCCAGCGCGCATCATGCGCCGATGTGGACCCCGGGGCAGGTAACTGTGTCACCTGGCGGGTTCGGTATTGGGGGCCCCTGGGTTCACAGCCCTTGCTCGAAGAGCCGATTTTGTGCAGTCTTGCGCCCTGTAGATCCAGCGCCCCGGGAGGCCACGATGAAGCCCGTTTCCGAACTGCTCAAGGTGCGAGACGGCACGCTGTGGCATGTGCGCCCCATAGACACGGTGTTCGCGGCGCTCGAGTTGCTTGCCGGCTACGAGGTCGGTGCCCTGATGGTCATGGAAGGCGGCCGCCTGGTGGGCGTGTTTTCGGAGCGCGATTACACGCGCAAGATCGCGCTGCAGGGTCGCAATTCGCGCGAGACCACGGTGGCGGAGATCATGACGCGCAACGTGATCACCGTGACACCCAAGACCGGCACGCGCGCCTGCATGGCGCTGATGAGCGACAAAAAGATCCGTCACCTGCCGGTAATGGAAGGCACCACGGTGCTGGGCATGATCTCCATCCGCGACATCATGGACGACATCATCGCCGACCACGAGTCGACCATCGCCCAGCTGGAGAGCTACATCCAGTCGTGAAGTTCGGCGGGCGCGGCGCCCGGGCGAGACGCCTGCGGCGAGCGTGACGATTGCGGCGTGAGGCCGCTGTGGCCCAGTCGGCCAGCCGCCAACCGGGGATATGCTCAGGGGCTCATGAACGGCGCTGCTGACCCTGCCGCTGGCGCTGGCGCTGGCGCTGCTGCTGCTGCCGCCGCAGACGGCGCCGCGTCCGATGCCGGCGCGGCGTCTGCCCAAGACACGCTCGAAGTCGCGGTTCAGCGCGAAATGCTGCGCGTGGCGCTGCGCACCGCCACGGCCAGCGTGGCGTTGCTGCTGATGGCCGTGGGGTTCATCGCATGGCAGGGCAGGCAGGTCGGTCAGATTGGGCCGGCCGCAGCTGTCCTGGCGCTCGGGCTGCCCGTGGCGGCGTGGCGCTTGTGGCTGCGTTGGCGTTACGCCGAGGCGCAGGGCCTGTCGATCGCCGAGATCGGGCGCGTGGTGGCGATGCTCGAACTCAATGCGCTGCTGACGGGCATGATGTGGGCGGTGGCGACGTTCACGATCTACCCGCCGCTGCTGGGCATGTCGGCCACCATTTACGCCGTCATCGTCTGCGGCTCGGTGGCCGTGGCTGCCACATTCATGGCGCTGGCCGGGCGCAGCTTCATGATCCTCGGCAGTTTGCAACTCGGCTCGCTGATTGCGGCCAGCTTGCTGTCGGAGAGCGTGCAGTCGCTGACGATGGCGGTGCTGGTGGCGCTGTTCGGGTTCGCGATGTTGCGTTCGACGCGCGAGTTCCGCGCCTCGTCGCTGACGGCCATGCGCCACAGCCTGGAAGTAGACATCGTCAACGACTCGTTGCGCCACGCCAAGGAGGCCGCCGAGGCCGCCAACCTGGCCAAGAGCCAGTTTCTGGCCACCATGAGCCACGAGATCCGCACACCGATGAACGGCGTGCTGGGGGCGCTGGAGTTGCTGCGCCACACGCCGCTGGACATGCGCCAGAAACGTCTGGTGAAGACGGCCGCGGCATCCGGCGAATCGCTGATGGGCATCCTCAACGATGTGCTCGACACTCCAAGATCGAGGCCGGCAAGCTCTCGCTGGTGGCCTCGCCGATGTCGCTGCATTCGGTGGCCACCGCGTCGGCGGCGCTGTTCCGCGCCAACGCGGAGACGCGCGGCCTGACCATCACGCTGCAGATTGCCGAGGGCGTGCCCGACGGTGTGGTCGGCGACGCGCCGCGGCTCAAGCAGGTGCTGCTGAACCTGATCGGCAACGGCGTCAAGTTCACCGAGCGGGGTGGCATCACCTTGCGCCTGGCGCCGGCTGACGCGGCTGCGCAGGCGGGCCCCGCCCCCGGCCCTGCTCACAATCGCCGGCGCGTTCGCTTCGAGGTCAAGGACACCGGCATCGGCATCCCGCCGCAAGCCCTGGCCGAGGTCTTCCTGCCGTTTCACCAGGTGCAGAACGCGCGGGCGCGGCTGCGTGGCGGTACCGGGCTCGGGCTGGCCATCAGCCAGCGCATCATCGAGGCGATGGGGGCGCGCATCGAGGCCACGAGCCGCCTGGGCACAGGTTCCGTGTTCAGCTTTGAGATCGAATTCGAACTCGCGCCCCACCTCGTGCTGCCCAACACCGACAGCGACTTCGGCCGCCTAGATGCCACCGATCGCCTGCGAGGCATGGTGCTTCTGGTGGAGGACAACATCGTCAACCGACTTGTCGGCGGCGAGATGCTTCGCTCGCTCGGTGCGGAAGTGATCGAGGCCGAAGACGGTGCCCAGGGCGTGGCTCTGCTGGAGCGCCAGCGCGTGGACCTGGTGCTGATGGACCTGCAGATGCCGGTGCTCGACGGCCTCTCGGCCGCTCGGCAGGTGCGCGAACGCGAGGCCCGGATGCGGCTGCCGCGCGTGCCCATCGTTGCGCTCACCGCCAATGCCTTCGAAGAGGACGTCACCGCGTCCCTCGCCGCGGGCATGGATGGCCACCTGGCCAAGCCCTACTCGCGCGAGCAACTCTTCGAGATGCTCAAGCGCTGGTTATAGGCCCGCCCCAAAGCGGCTGGCGACTCAGGCGCGCGGCCTGCAGGTGCAGCAGGCCTTCGAATATCAACGTATCGGCGGTCTCGAACTCGAGATCCAGCGTCGGTCCGACCTTGACCGCAGCGCCGCCGGCGAGCAGCAACAGCGGTGCGTGCCCGGCCACGCCTTGTAGGCGCCGGTATTGCCGTTCGATGGCACCGGCAATCGCGTTGGCTCCGCCGCTCATCAGCGCGTCGCTGGTGTTGGTGGGGAAGTCGACCACCTCGCCCGTGGGCACGCGCAACCCCGCCGTACCCATCTCCAGCGCCTTCAGCATGAGACCGAAGCCAGGCAGGATGAGACCGCCGAGGAAGCGGCCCGAGGCATCCAGCGCGTCCACGGTGACCGCTGTGCCCACCATCACCACCAACGCCGCCTTGGGCTGCGGGCCGATGGCCAGCGCCCGGCAACGGGCCCCGGCGAGCGCGACCCAGCGGTCGGCACCCAGGCGGTGGGGGTGGTCGTAGCCGTTGTGCACACCAGCCTCGCCGGCGGAGGGCACCACCCAACGAGGTTCGATCTCCCAAGGCGCCATCTGCTCCTCCACGCGGCGGCGAACCGCGTCGCCGGCGACCACCGAGCCCAGCATGCTGCCGGGCTCGGGCAGTGCCTTCCAGTCGCTATCGGCGAGGTCGTCGATGGTGTCGAGGAAGACCGCGCCGTGCAGCAGCAGCGTGGCGCCGGGGCGCGGTGCGTCGAAGAGCGCCCACTTCAGACGCGTGTTGCCCACGTCGATGGCCAGGAAGCTTTGCGGCGGTGGCGTGGCGGCACTCATGCGGGCGCAATGGTAGCGAGGTGCTGGTCGCGGTGGTGGCCGGGGTGGTCGCCGGGTAAGTGGCCGGGGTGGTGGCCGGGGTGGTGGCCGGGTTAGTGGCCGGGTTAGTGGCTGGGTTAGTGGCCGTGTGGGCTCAACCGAGTGGCTCGCGCCACGCGCCGTGCGATGGCATCATCGGCCACCACCCTTGACTTGAACGTCAACTGGCCCGAGCCTGGAACGTCCCGCAGCGGCCGTCCGGGTTGCCGGCCCTCCTGCACATAGCGCCCGCCATGACCGACCTCTCTGCCGAATTCAAGGCCCTCGCCGAGTACCGCCCTGCGCACAAGGTGCGTTTCGTCACTGCCGCGAGCCTGTTCGACGGGCACGACGCCGCCATCAACATCATGCGGCGCATCCTGCAGGGCATGGGGGCGGAGGTCATCCACCTCGGCCACAACCGCAGCGTCGACGAGGTGGTGACGGCGGCACTGCAGGAAGATGTGCAGGGTATCGCCGTCAGCAGCTACCAGGGCGGCCACGTCGAGTATTTCAAGTACATGGTCGACCTGCTGCGCGAGCGCCGTGGCGCGCATGTGCAGGTGTTTGGTGGCGGTGGCGGCGTCATCGTGCCGGCGGAGATCCGCGAGCTGCACGCCTACGGCGTTGCACGCATCTACACGCCCGAAGACGGCCAGCGCATGGGCCTGGCGGGGATGATCGGCGAGATGGTGATGCGCTGCGACCAGGATCTGTCGGCGCACGCACCCAAGGGCGCCTCGGCCTTGCAAGGGCATACCGATGCCGCCTGGCGTGCACTGGCCCAGGCCATCACGGCGCTGGAGAACGGCAAGGCCGAGCCCGCGCTCAAGGCCACGCTCACAAAAGCGGCGCAAGGCAGCAAGACACCGGTGCTCGGCATCACCGGCACGGGCGGTGCGGGCAAGTCCAGCCTCACCGACGAATTGATCCGCCGCCTGCGGCTGGACCAGGGCGATCAACTCCGCATTGCCGTCATCAGCATCGACCCCAGCCGCCGCAAGAGCGGCGGCGCGCTGCTGGGCGACCGCATACGCATGAATGCGATCTCGCCATGGACGAATCCGCAGGCCGGCGCCGGCGCGCCGGGTGGACCCCGCGTCTTCATGCGCAGCCTCGCCACGCGCGACTTCGGCAGCGAGATCAGCCAGGCCTTGCCCGATGTGCTCACCGCCTGCAAGGCCGCCGGCTTCGACCTCATCGTCGTCGAGACCTCGGGCATCGGCCAGGGCGACGCCGCCATCGTGCCGCTGGTAGACCTGCCGATGTACGTGATGACGCCGGAGTACGGCGCCGCCAGCCAGCTCGAGAAGATCGACATGCTCGACTTCGCCGAGTTCGTGGCCATCAACAAGTTCGACCGCAAGGGCGCATTGGATGCACTGCGCGATGTGGCCAAGCAAGTGCAGCGCAACAAAGAGGCCTGGAAGACGCCCACCGAGCAGATGCCCGTGTTCGGCACCATGGCCAGCCGCTTCAACGACGACGGCGTGACCGCGCTTTACCAGGCGCTGCTGCCGCGGCTCGCGGCGCTGGGCATGAAGGTCATCGACAGCCAGTTGCCAAAGGCGAACACTCGCCACAGCACGCACCAGACACCCATCGTGCCCGGCGGCCGTGTGCGCTACCTGGCCGACATCACCGACACCGTGCGCGGCTACAAGCGCCGCGCCCGTGCGCAGGCCGCGCTGGCGCGCGAGGTGCAGCAGTTGCACGCCAGCGCCCGTATGCTGCAGACCGACAAGCCCGAGCGCCACCGCGCGGTGGAAGCGGTAGACGACCTCGCGCTGCAACGCGAGGCGAAGCTCGATCCCGCTGCGAAGAAGCTGCTGGCCATGTGGCCCGAGATGCAGAAGGCCTACGCCGGCGACGAGTACGTGGTGAAGATCCGCGACAAGGAGATCCGCACCGGGCTCGTGCACACCACGCTCTCGGGCAACAAGATCCGCAAGGTGTCCCTGCCGCCCTACGAAGACCACGGCGAGTTGCTGAAGTGGCTGCTGCTCGAGAACGTCCCCGGCAGCTTCCCCTACACCGCTGGTGTGTTCGCCTTCAAACGCGAGAACGAGGACCCCACGCGCATGTTTGCCGGCGAGGGCGATGCCTTTCGCACCAACACGCGCTTCAAGCTCGTGAGCGAAGGCATGCCGGCCAAGCGGCTGTCCACGGCCTTCGACTCGGTGACGCTGTACGGCAACGATCCCGATCTCAGGCCCGACATCTACGGCAAGGTGGGCAACTCCGGCGTCAGCATCGCCACGCTCGACGACCTGAAGGTGCTGTACTCAGGCTTCGACCTCTGTGCGCCCAACACCAGCGTCAGCATGACGATCAACGGCCCGGCGCCCAGCATCCTGGCGATGTTCATGAACGCCGCCATCGACCAGCAGCTCGACAAGTTCTGCGCCGACAACAAGCGCGAGCCTACCGACGAAGAAGCGGCCAAGATCCGTGCCTGGGCGCAGGCCAATGTGCGGGGCACGGTGCAGGCCGACATCCTCAAGGAAGACCAGGGCCAGAACACCTGCATCTTCTCCACCGAGTTCAGCCTCAAGGTGATGGGCGATATCGCCGAGTACTTCGTGCATCACGACGTGCGCAACTTCTATTCGGTGAGCATCAGCGGATACCACATCGCCGAAGCCGGGGCGAATCCGATCAGCCAGCTCGCTTTCACGCTATCCAACGGCTTCACCTTCGTGGAGGCGTACCTGGCGCGCGGCATGCACATCGATGACTTCGCGCCCAACCTCAGCTTTTTCTTCAGCAACGGCATGGACCCGGAGTACACGGTGCTTGGGCGCGTCGCGCGCCGCATCTGGGCGGTGAGCATGCGTGAGCGCTACGGCGCCAACGAGCGCAGCCAGAAGCTCAAGTACCACGTGCAGACGAGTGGCCGCAGCCTGCACGCACAGGAGATCGCCTTCAACGACATCCGCACCACGCTGCAGGCGCTCATCGCCGTCTACGACAACTGCAACTCGCTGCACACGAACGCCTACGACGAGGCGATCACCACGCCCACGGGGGAGAGCGTGCGCCGCGCGATGGCCATCCAGCTCATCATCAACCGTGAGTGGGGACTGGCGAAGAACGAGAACCCGCAGCAGGGCGCCTTCGTCATCGACGAACTCACCGAATTGGTGGAAGAAGCCGTGTTGTCGGAATTCGAGCGCCTCGCCGAGCGCGGCGGCGTGCTGGGCGCGATGGAAACCGGCTACCAGCGCGGCAAGATCCAGGAAGAGTCGATGCACTACGAGATGCAGAAGCACACCGGCGAGTACCCCATCATCGGCGTCAACACGTTCCGCAACCCCAACGGCGACCCGGTGTCGGAGACGATTGAGCTCGCGCGCAGCACCGAGGACGAGAAGCAGAGCCAGCTCAAGCGCCTGGCCGACTTCCAGGCCCGCCACGCAAGCGAGTCTCCTGCGATGTTGAAGCGGCTGCAGCAAGCCGTCATCGACAACGGCAATGTCTTTGCGGTGCTGATGGAAGCGGTGCGTTGCTGCTCGCTGGGGCAGATCACAAATGCGCTCTTCGAGGTGGGCGGGCAGTACCGGCGCAGCATGTGAGCTGCCGCAACTCGGGCCTGGGCCTGCCTGTTGCACAAGATCATCACCTGCACGATGAAGCTGCTCACCCGTCAGGGGGTGTTGATCGAAGAGGAGGGTTCGACTTACGTGGCCGCCAACGACGGCGATTCGGACGAAGCTACTGAGCACGTGCCCGGCAAAGGCCGCCAGCGCCAAGCAATAGGCCCATCGGGAGCGTGCTTTGCACCATCCGTCCGCCAACTACCGTGAGTTGACCCAATCGGTCTGCGCGGGCCTCGGCCCGAGCGCTTGACTAACACCAGGTGATCTCCGGCCTGGGCCGTGGCTGGCCTTCGGGGCGCTCGGCCGGGTGGCCCAGAACCATCGCCACGAAGGGGTCGAATCCGGCAGGCAAGCCCAGTTCTTGCGCAACGCCCGGGCTTCGCAACCAGGGCAACGGCGCACCCACCCAACACGAACCGAGCCCGCGGGCATGGGCCGCGAGCATCAGGTTCTGGCCGGCGCGGCAGCAGTCGAAAGGGATCTCCGGGTTGCCGCTGCGCCCGCAGATCAGCACCAGCACCGGCGCATCCCAGAAGACCTTGAACTCGGGCCGGTCGGCCCAGGTCCAGGGGCGGCCCTCGGGCTGGTGATCGCTGGCGTACTGCTTTGCGCGCGTGCCGTAGCCGGCGAGCCGACGCACGCCTTCGATCACGCAGAAGGCCCAGGGCGTCTCTCCGCTGACCGGCGGCGTCGGTGCTTGCACCGCGTCCCAGATCGCGCCCTCGATCAGGCTCCGATCCACTGGTTCGGGCCGGTAGGCGCGGATCGATCGCCGGCCATGGATCGCTTCGGCCACGTTCATCGTCTTCCCTCCCGACGGTGTCGGCACCTCGGTCGCGCTTCGGGCCCCGCGCGAATCACAGCCGGTCGGCCTTCCAGGACCATTTTTCGCCTTTGCCGCAATCATCCCACCAACCGCTCTTGCTCTTGCCGTCGTCGGCCAAGGTGAAGGAAAACTGGCCGCCTTGTTTGCCGGTCGAACAGTCCACGCCGGTGCCGGCGGTGTTCGCGAAGTCACCGGTGATCCGGGAATGGTCGCCGCCCACGAAGGCACCGCGATGATGCCGATGTCGTAGCGGCCGCTGACCCGGGACTGCACGCCCGGTTTCGCTTCCGGCGCAACGACCGGCAGCGCTGTCTGAGGCGTCGCCACCGGTTTGTGGCTCGTACCGCGGCGGGCGCCGCTGGTGCGGGCTCCTGGCTGGCTTGCACGTGGGGTCGCAGGGCTTTCACGATCCTCACGCACCTGGGATTGCAGGCGCCGGCACCGCCTCGGGCGCCGGCCCGTAGCCGTGCGCTGCAAGCGGCCTGACGCCGCCTACGGTGACCGTCAGGCGACCCGGCGACCAGGGCCGCTGGAGTCGGCTGCGTCCGAGGGTTTGCGGGGCCGACGGAAACGGCCTGGCGACGAGGGACAACCCGCAAAATGCCCCCGAGACGCACGATGTTGGGCGGCGCTATCAACGCTCAACCGTTCTCAGCCCCCTTCGAAGACCGACTCACACGCGGCGGGTGCCGTGTTCGGGGTGCCATGGGGAAGGAAAAAGGGCGTTTGAAAACACTATCCTCGCTCGCGATTGACGTCGGTCAATAGGCTCTCGATCGTCGCGGTTCCTGGGAGCCCTGCCCAAGCCCACATCTGCTCGGAAGTTGGGCTGAGGTAAGCCATTCGCCACGACTCGAATGCCCGCGCCTGCACTTGCGCCTCGTAGAAAACCTTCACCTATTGATGCCTGGGTCGCTCGCAATACTCGCCATCAGATCGCTTACGACTTTTGTGTCGCCTTCGAGAATCTGAAAGAACACACCGTCGACATAAACCAGCACACCGGTGACGTTGCGCGCTTCATTGCCGTTCCGCGCGTCCGCGAGAATCTGCTCGAGGGCGTCGACAGTCATGGGCACGGGGGCAATCGAGGAATAAATGATCTGATAGGGCATTTGCGCATTTCCCTTCAGTGCGTAGCTCTTTCCGAGCGGTTGATCTCATTCCACACGTTGTACGCGTCTACCGGCTTATTCATCTTCAGGCGTTTCACTTCCTTGAACGGATCAGATTGATCGAGCCCACGCGCCACGGTTTCGGTAACATGCCCGCTCACGCCAATCAGCGGAGCCTCACGATGAAACGCCTTGTCTTGTCCGTCTGCCTGCTTGCGTTCGCCGCCGCAGGCTTCGCGCAATCGCTTCCAGCCGGCCCGAAGATCACGATCACAGCGGTCACCCAGCTCTCGCCCGCCCTGCCCCAGTACAGCAAGGTCGACGTGCCCATGCTGCGCGAGCAGATGCCCGCCGCGAGCAACGGCCGGATCGAGTTCAACCTCAAAAGCTTCCCCGAGATGAACGTGCAGGGGCCGGAGGTGATTCGCCTCGTGCGCTCCGGGCAAGTGGAGATCGCCGGCGCGCCCCTCACTACGGTGTCGGGCGACGTGCCACTGCTCGACGGCTTCGACCTCCCCGGCCTGCACAACAGCATGGAAGCCGTGCGCAAGACCGGCCAGGCGATGATGGGCGCGGCCAATCGAGACCTCGAAAAGCTCGGCGTGAAGATCATTGCGACGAGCCCTTTCCCGGCGCAGGTGTTTTTCTGCAAGAAACCGATCACGGGCATTGCCGACCTCAAGGGCCGCAAGATCCGCGTCGCCGGACCGGCGCAGGCCGACTTCCTAAATGCGCTCGGTGCACAACCCGTGGCGATCGCGTTCGGCGAGGTCTACACGGCGCTCGAGCGCGGCACGGTCGACTGCGCGGTCACCGGCACCGGCAGCGGCAACGCGCAAAAATGGTTCGAGGTGACCAACCACCTCTACACGCTGGTCGCCTCGTGGGGGATTTCGGGCTACATGGTCAACCTCGCGTGGTGGCACAAGCTCGATCCGCAGGTGCGCACTTTTCTGGAGAACTACTTCGCCAAACTGGAAGACGTGCAGTGGAAACTCGGCTCCGAGCTCACGCAGGACGGCATCGAGTGCAACGTCGGCAATGCCGCGGGCTGCAAGATCTTCACACTGCTCACCGACAAGAAGATGACGCTGTTCAAGCCCACCGACTCGGACAATGCCAAGGCGCGCCAGGTGCTGGTCGAGACCGTGTTGCCGAACTGGGTGAAACGGTGCGGGGCCCGCTGCGGCGACATTTTCAACGAGACCGCCGCCCCGCTCACCGGCGTCATGTACCGGGCGAACTGAGCGTGCCGGTTGCTTCCCTGCTGGCAAGCGTCAGCAGGGTGAACCGATGGATCGATGCACTCGCGCGGGTAATGAACCGCTGTGCCGGGTGGCTGTTCGTCCTGTGCGCGTTCTTCATCACGTTCGATGTGCTGGCACGCAAATTCCTGGGCTTTTCTTCGCAGTCGACCACCGAACTCTCGGGCTACATGCTGGGCGTGGGAATCGCATGGGGCCTGGCCGGGGCGCTCGAAGCGCGCACGCACGTTCGCATCGACATTCTTGTCCAGAAGGTGCCCGCGCGTTTTCGCGGCTACCTGCATTGGGTGGCACTTGTGACGCTCGCGGTCTTCGCCGGGTTCCTGGTCTATGGCGCGTGGCACACGAGCATGGAATCCTGGGACTTCAAGGCCACCGACAACAGCCTGTTGAAAATGCCGTTGATCGTTCCCCAGGGCCTCTGGTTGATTGGAACGGGCGTTTTCGGAATCATGGCGGTCTTGCGCGTGGTCGAAGTGGCGCTGCTCCTTCCGCGCGGTGAGATCGACGCGATCGAACACCTCACCGGTCCGCGCAGCTATGTCGAGGAGGCCGAAGAAGCATTGGAGGCCATCGGATCCGCGCAGCACCTGATCGACAAGCCTGGCGCAGGACGCGCATGATCGCGGTCCTCTTTCTGGTCGTCCTGCTCGTCGTGTCGGTGGTCGCGGTGCTGTTCGGCGGCGGGTCGATCTCGCAACTGCCGGTGGGCCAGATCTCCGTACTGATCGCGCTCTTCTGCCTTTTCTTCGGCGCCGGGATCTACGTCGCGGCCGCGCTGGGCATCCTCGGGATCATCGCCGGGTTCGCTTTCTCGGAGCGCCCGTTCTGGGACTTCATCGGGCAGATGGTGTGGGGGCCGACGACGAACTTCGTCCTGGTCGCGGTCCCGTTGTTCCTGCTGATGGGCGAGATCATGTTGCGCGCGGGCCTGTCAGACAAGCTCTACCGTTCGCTCAACCTGTGGTTCCAGCGCGTGCCCGGCGGGTTGCTGCACACCAACATCGCGTCGTGCAGCGTTTTCTCGGCAATCTCCGGCTCGAGCGTCGCCACCGCGGCCACCATGGGCGCGGTCGCCCTGCCGTATTTCAAGAAGTCGGCCTATTCGCCCTCGATGGTGCTGGGGTCGCTCGCCGCCGGCGGTGCGCTTGGCAACCTGATTCCTCCCGGTATCACCTTCATCGTCTACGGCCTGATCACGGAGACTTCGGTCGGCAAGCTCTACCTCGCCGCTGTGGGCCCGAGCATCCTCGTGGTCGTTCTGTTCACGGCCGTCATCTTCGTGCACGGGCTGCGCCATCCGATGCCTCAACCGGAAGAGATACCGATGTCGGCCAAGCTCGCCGGGCTGGTGGACCTGATCCCGACAGTGATCCTGATCCTGATCGTGCTCGGGACGATCTACACCGGGTTGGCCACGCCGACCGAATCGGCGGCACTCGGCGTGGTCGCATCGATCGTGTTTGCCGCAATCTCGGGCCGCTTTTCGTGGAAGATGCTGAATGAATCGGCCGAAGCGACAGCGCGCACGACGGCATTTGTCGGGCTGATCCTGTGCGGCGCCTATGTGCTCAACTACATTTTCGGCAGCCTCGGCGTGCCGCAGGCGCTGGCCAAGTTCGTCTCCGGCCTGCCGGTGCCGCCGTGGGTGATCATGGCGCTGATCATCGGCTTCTACCTTGCGCTGGGCACGTTCATGGAAGGCTTCTCGATGATCGTGACCACAATTCCGGTGATCTTCCCGGTGGTCAAGGCGCTCGGCTACGACCCGATCTGGTTCGGGGTCATCGTGACCATGCTGGTCGAGATCGCGCTGATCAGCCCGCCCGACGGGACCGTGCTGTACGTCCTGCAAGGCATGCGAGGCACGCCGGGGCCGATCACGGATGTATTCCGAGGGGTGATCCCCTTCCTGGTCGTTTACGTACTCGCCATCGTGATCCTCATGCTCGTGCCTGAACTTGCCTTGTGGCTGCCTCGGGTTTCACAATAGGGTTCGCGCCATGCCAAACAACACCGAGAGAAACACTGCGCGCCCACCCTTATTATTAGCCGCCGAACGCCCATCGACGGATCGATGCAGGCCCACTTCGACGAGCACGACCGAAGAAGACGTCATCCGACTCGCCCGCCGCACCCAGACGCGAGCCATTGCCGATGGCGACATAGAAGCAGTCGCAAAATTCTGGGCACCCGACATCACGATCTGTCGCGCTCTTGGACACCGAGTAAACGGCATTGAGGAGGCCAGAGCCGTGATGCGTGAGCCGCACCCAACCGACCCTTCCCGCAAGATCATCTACCAAAGACAAGCGGTATCTGTGCAGGTCAGCGAGACCTGGCCGCTGGCCTATGAAGAAGGTCGTTGGTCAGGTCACGAAGGCAGCGTGAGCAGCAATGCAGTTCTGTCGGGTCGATACTCGGCCCAGTGGGTAAAGCGAGAGGGGCAGTGGCTCATTCGGTCAGAGCTCTTCGTTGCTCTGGCCTGCTCAGGAATTGGCTGCAACGCGGTTTCATTGCCATGAAGCGCAGCCTGCTGAGGATAGGGAATTCAAACGCCCTTTTTCCCGCCCGTTGGAATGCACACCCTCCGTTCGTTGACCGCCTGCGCATGCGTGCCTCAGTGTTGTGCCTGCTCGGCGCCTTGGCGCTGGCAGCGGTGGGCTGCGCTTCTGGCGGAACCTGCGACAAGGCCTTGGCCGCGTCGCCGCAGTTCTCTACCGAGGGCTGCGTCTTCCAGAACATGCAGAACCCGCGGGCCCAGCCTTCGCAGCCCACCTGGAAAATCTGGTCGCGCTTCCTGGAACCGGCCCCGCCGGGCACGACGCCGGTCGATGCGATTCCCGTGCGCAAGCTCGACCGGGCCATGCTCGACGCGCTCGACGCATCCGCGAATCACATCGTCCGTCTCGGACATTCGTCGCACCTGCTCAAGCTGCGCGGCAAATACTGGCTTATCGATCCGGTGTTCGGTGAGCGTGTCTCACCCGTCAGCTTTGCCGGCCCGAAGCGTTTCCACCCGCCACCGCTGGCGCTGCCCGATTTGCCGCCGATCGAAGGCCTGATCCTGTCGCACGACCACTACGACCACCTGGACCTGCCGACCATCGAATACCTGAACGGGCGAGTGCAACGCTACTTCGTGCCGCTGGGCGTCGCTGCGCGGCTGCAGGACATGGGTGTCGAGGCGAAGCGCATCGAGGAATTCGACTGGTGGCAAAACGCCAACCATGCCGGTGTGCAACTCACCGCCGCACCGGCGCAGCACTTTTCGGGCCGCACGCTGTGGGACCGGAATCGCACGCTGTGGGTCAGTTGGGTCATCCAAAGCGGCGACCAGCGTATTTTCTACAGCGGCGACTCGGGCTACTTTCCTGGCTTCAAGCAGATCGGCGATCGTTTCGACGGATTCGACATCGCATTGATGGAGAACGGTGCCTACGACAGTTTCTGGCCCGCCGTGCACATGAGCCCCGAGGAAACCGTGCAGGGCTTCCAGGACCTGCGTGCCCGCTTGCTGTACCTGGTCCACAACAGCACTTTCAACCTGGCGTTCCACACTTGGCAAGATCCGCTCGAGCGTGTTGCGGCGTTGGCCGAGGCGAAGCGCCTGCCATTGGCCACGCCCGAGATCGGCGAAGTGCTGACCATCGGTCAGCCCCGCACGAACGTGCTGTGGTGGAAGGGGTTGAAGTAGCCTGCGCGCGCCGCGGACTCTGGAAAGACGCGAGAGATTGACGCTTGTGTTCTGGCTGAACTTTCGCTTGACTCAATCGTCTAACCGAGCGCGATGCGGTTGCTGAGGGTGTCGTCCGAGTCCCACTCCCACACCGCGGCCACGGTGGTGTAGGACTGCTTGCTGTTGCTGGTGCCGGTGATGATGGGGTTGCGCGCCGCAGCCTTGCCGCGTTCCTTGACGCTGAACTCCAGCTTGTCCGAGGCGATGCTGAAGTCCAGCCGCAGGCGCTGGCGGTCGGTGAGCGTCCACAAGAGCCGGCCTTGCGAATCGCTGTCCACAGGTGTCGTGAAGGTGACGCCCTCTTCCTTGTCTTCGCCGCTCTTGACCACGAGATCGAACCAGCTGCGCCGCGTCGCGAAGAAGAACCACAGGCCCTCGCCGATCGGCCCTTCCACCAGCGCGTTGGCGCCGAGCAGGCCGATGTCGATGTCGCCACCCAGGCGGTCGCTGCGCGGGTTGCGCAGGTTGATGTCTGGGCTCGCTGCTGCCGTCGTCCACCGAGGCCACGCCGGTCAGGCTCTAATGGCGCGCATGGGGTCGCCCGCGGTGCCAGGCACGCGCGCGAGCTCGTGCATGCGTGGCAGCGTACACCGAGAAGAAGTCACCAAGCTGAGCGCCTTCTGGAGACGACTGTCCTTCACATCGAGGCTCGGGTTTGTCCCAGGCCCATTCGGCGCTACGCTCCGCGCACGACCCACCTGCGGCACCTTGCCTGCTTCACCATGAACGAACTCTTCTCCCTCACCGGCCGCACCGCACTCGTCACCGGCGGCTCGCGCGGCATCGGCCGCATGATCGCCGCGGGCTTTCTGCAAGCCGGTGCGCGCGTGTTCATTTCTTCGCGCAAGGCCGGGGCCTGCAACGCCGCGGCGGCCGAGCTCGGCAAGCTCGGGCCCTGCATCCCGCTGCCGGCCGACGTCTCCACGCGCGAAGGGCAGGCGGCGCTGGTGGCGGCACTGACTGCGCACACGCCGCACCTGGACATCCTGGTCAACAACGCCGGCGCGGCCTGGGGCGCGCCCTTCGACGAGTTCCCTGAAAACGGCTGGGACAAGGTAGTCGACCTCAACCTCAAGGCCCCGTTCTTCCTCACGCAGGCGCTGCACGGCATGCTCAAGGCGGGCGCGGCGCGCGGGCCGGTGGCCAAGGTGATCCACATCGCCTCCATCGACGGCGTCTCGGCCAACCCGATGGAGACCTACTCGTACCAGGCGAGCAAGGCCGGCCTCATTCACCTCACGCGGCGCATGGCGCTGAAGCTGGCGCCCGAGCGCATCTCCGTCAGCGCCATCGCACCGGGCGCCTTCGCCTCCGAAATGAACCGCGCCGCGCGCGACAACGGCGAGCAGATTGCACAGCTCATTCCGGCACGGCGCATCGGCACCGACGAGGACATGGCGGGCGCCGCCGTCTACCTCGCCTCGCGCGCCGGCGACTACGTCGTCGGCTCCACGCTCATCGTCGATGGGGGTGTCAGCCATGCGCGTGGCTGAGCACCCGCCCGCGACGGCTCGGTGACGTACCCGACGGCGCCGATGCCGGGCCACGAGGAGCGCGAGCCGCGCCGCGGCTGGGTCGTGGTGTGGGCCTGCTTCACCGCGCTGGCGGTGATCTTCGGCATTTCGTACTCGTTCGCGGCCTTCTTCGAGCCGTTCGTGGCCGAGTTCGACGCGAAGCGGGCCGATGTGTCGCTCGTCTTCGGTGTCACCGGCCTCGTGTACTTCGTGCTCGGCGCATTCGCGGGCATGCTGGCCGATCGCTTCGGGCCACGCATCGTCACCAGCGCCGGCATGCTGCTGATCGCGGCGGCCCTCGTGGCGGGCAGCCGCGCCAGCTCGTTGGCGCAGGTGACGCTCGTCTACGGCGTGGTGCTGGGCCTCGGGATTGCGCTCGTCTACACGCCATCGATCGGCTGCGTGCAGCCGTGGTTCACGCGGCGCCGCGGGCTGGCCGCGGGCATCGCCAGCGCCGGCATCGGCGCTGGCACGCTGCTCGTGCCGCTGCTGGCCGCAGCGGCCATTGCGCAGTGGCAATGGCGTGGTGCGATGCTGGCGCTGGCGGTGTTCGTGGTCGTTGTCGGGCTCGCCGCGGCCCTGTTGCTGCACCCGGCGCCCGCGGCACGGCGTGTGGCCGGCGGCGCGGTGAGTGGCGTGCCGCTCGGGCCGGCGCTCGCGAGCGCGCGTTTTCGCTGGCTGTATGCGATGTGCCTGCTCGGCGCGCCGAGCATGTTCGTGCCGTTCGCGCATCTGTCGGCTTGCGCGCGCGACCTGGGTGTCGCCGACGCCCAAGCGGTGGGCCTGGTCGGTCTCATCGGCATCGGCAGCCTCACCGGCCGCTTCGCCGTGGGGGCGCTCGCCGACCGCTTCGGCCGTGGTCCGGCACTCGTGAGCGTGATGGCTTCGCTCGGCCTTTCGATGTTGCTGTGGCTGGTGGCGCCGGGCTATGCGGCGCTGGCCGTCTTCGCGCTGTGGATGGGCCTGAGCTACGGCGGCAGCGTGTCGCTGATGCCGGCGCTGTGCATGGATTTTTTCGGCGCACGCGCAGTGAGCTCGATCATCGGCACGCTGTACACCGGCGCGGCGCTGGGCAACCTCGCCGGGCCCTGGGTGGCCGGACTGGTCTTCGACGCCAGCGGCAGCTACTCCGCAGTCATCGTCGGCTGCGCCGCGTTGTCCGCGGCTTCCACCTGGGCCGCATGGCGTGCGGTGCGGGCGGGGCGCTGAACGGCATTTGTGCGCTGGCGCCGAGGGGCCTTCGAGGCCGGCGCGCGGCGGCGGCCCGAGCCACACCAAGATTGTCCGTATGGCTTCCCCCGCCTCCAGCCCTTAGCCTGCATCAGTTCCTGAGAACTGGAGACCACCCGTGGCGACGCAAGACAAACTGATCCTGGAGCATGTGTTCGACCACGAGGCGAGCCACCCTGAGCGCATCTACCTCACGCAGCCTGTCGGCGGCGGCCAGGTCATTGACTACACCTGGGGCCAGGTGCTCGGCGAGGCGCGCCGCATGGCCGCGCACCTGCAAAGCCTGAACCTGCCGCGCGGCGCGCGCGTGGCGATCCTCTCGAAGAACTGCGCGCACTTCTTCATGGCCGAAGTGGCGATCTGGCTCGGCGGCTACACCACGGTGGCGATCTTCCCGACCGAGACCGCCGACACCGTGCGCTACGTGCTCGAGCACAGCGAGGCGAGCCTGCTCTTCGTGGGCAAGCTCGATACCTGGCCCGCGCAGCAGCCGGGCGTGCCCAAGGGGCTGCCGTGCATCGCCTTCCCGCTTGCGCCGGCCCCGGCGCGCGGTGCCTTCGAGGGCTGGGAGGCCATCACGGCGCGCACCGCTGCGCTGGCCGGGCGGCCGGCACGCAGCGCCGACGAGATGGCGATGCTCATCTATACCTCGGGCTCCACCGGCCAGCCCAAGGGTGTGATGAGTTCCTTCGGCGCGCTCTCGCCCGCGGCCAGCGGCATCTCGGCCGACGTGCGCCGGCGTGTGGGCGCGGGCACCGAGAGCCGCATGCTCTCGTACCTGCCGCTCGCGCACAGCTTCGAGCGCAGCTGGGTCGAGGCGGCCTCGCTCGTCGACGGCGGGGCGCACATCTACTTCGCCGAGTCGCTGGAGACCTTCGTGGCCGACCTGAAGCGCGCGCGGCCGACGCTGTTCATCTCGGTGCCGCGGTTGTGGATGAAATTCCAGCAGGGCGTATTCGCAAAGATGCCGCCGGCCAGGCTCGAGCGGCTGCTCGGTATCCCGATCCTCGGGCGCATCGTGGCGAAGAAGGTGCTGGCCGGGCTCGGGTTGGATGCCGTCATCTCCGCGGGCAGCGGCTCGGCCCCGTTGCCGGCCAACCTCATCCGCTGGTATCGGCGCCTCGGGCTGAATCTCGTCGAGGGCTATGGCATGACCGAGGACAACTCGTTCTCGCACAGCTCACGCATCGACAACGCCGCTACCAGCGAGCCCGGCTACGTGGGTGTGCCGCTGTCCGGCGTGGAGGTCAGGCTCAGTGCCGAGGGCGAGGTGCTCATCAAGTCGCCGGGCCAGTTCAGCGGCTACTACAAGCAGCCCGAGCTCACCGCCGCCTCGTTCACCGAAGACGGCTTCTTCCGCACCGGCGATCTCGGCGAGCGGCGGCCGAATGGCCTGCTGCGCATCACCGGCCGCGCCAAGGAATTGTTCAAGACGGCCAAGGGCAAGTACGTGGCGCCGGCACCGATCGAGAACCTGCTGCTGGCGCACCCGATGGTGGAGTCGTGCATGGTCTCCGGGGTCGGCCAGCCCGCGGCCTATGCGCTTCTGGTTCCGGCCGAGGACCTGCGCCCGCGCCTGCCCGACGACGCCGCGCTGCGTGCGCACTTCGAAGGCGAGATGGCCGCGCTGCTGCAACGCGTGAACGGCGCGCTCGCCGACTACGAGCAGCTCGCCATGCTCGTGATCGCGCGCGAGCCCTGGTCGATCGAGGCCGGCACCCTCACGCCGACGATGAAGATCAAGCGCAGCCGCATCGAGGCCAACGTGGCGCCGATGGTCGAGGGCTGGTACACGCAGAACAAGCGAGTGCTCTGGGCATGACCGGCCTGCGGCACGGAGGTGACTGCATCGCCGAGGCGCTGCAGGCCCACGGCGTGTTGCGCCTCTTCACGCTGTGCGGCGGGCACATCTCGCCGATCCTGAGCGCGGCCAAGGCGCGCGGCATCCGCATCGTCGACGTACGCGACGAGGTCACTGCGGTGTTCGCCGCCGACGCCACCGCACGCCTCACGGGCCAGCCCGGCGTGGCGGCGGTGACGGCGGGGCCGGGAATCACCAACACCATCACGGCGCTGAAGAACGCGCAGCTCGCGCAGTCGCCCGTCATTCTCATCGGGGGCGCCGCGCCCACGGCGCTGCAGGGGCGCGGCGCGCTGCAGGACATCGACCAGCGCCCGCTGGTGGCGCCGCACGTCAAGCGCTTCCTCAAGATGCGGCGCGTGCGCGACCTGGCGCCCGCGGTGGCCGAAGCCTTCGAGCTGGCGATGTCTGGCGTGCCGGGGCCGGTGTTCATCGAATGCCCGGTGGACCTGCTGTACCCCGAGGCCGAGATCCGCAAGTGGTATGCAGAGGCCGCCGGCAAGGGCCAGGCGCTGCCCGACCGCGCGCTGCGCTGGTACCTCAACCGCCACGCCGCGCGTATGTTCGAAGGCGCCGATGCGCCGATGCCCGCGCCGCGCGAGGTGCGGGTGCCGCGCGCCAGCGACGCCGCACTGCACCGCGCTGCGGCCATGCTGGAGCGCGCGAAGAAGCCGCTCTTCGTCATCGGCAGCCAGGCCGTGGTGATGGCCGACGAGGCCGAGGCGCTGGCCGAGGCGGTGGGGCGCCTGAACGTGCCGGTGTATCTCTCGGGCATGGCGCGCGGCCTGCTCGGCCGCGATCACCCGCTGCAGATGCGCCATGCGCGGCGCAACGCGCTGCGCGAGGCCGACTGCGTGCTGCTGGCGGGCGTGCCCTGCGACTTCCGGCTCGACTACGGCCGCCATGTGCGGCGCGGCGCCACGTTGATCGCGGCCAACCGCAGCGCCAAGGATGCGCGGCTCAACCGACGACCCGACGTGGCCGCGATCGGCGACGCCGGCCAGTTCATCCGCTCTTTGGCGCAGACGCTGCCCGTGGCCGTGGGCCACTGGTCGGATTGGGTCGCCACGCTGCGCGCCCGCGATGTGCAACGCGAGACCGAGATCGACCAGCAGGCCGCGGTGTTGGGCGACTTCGTCAACCCGCTCGCCTTCTTCCGCGCCTTAGAGGAAGAGGCCGGCGAGGGCGCGGTGTTCGTGGCCGACGGCGGCGATTTCGTCGCCACCGCCAGCTATGTGCTGCACCCGCGCGGCCCCCTCACCTGGCTCGACCCCGGGGCGTTCGGCACGCTCGGCGTGGGGGCGGGCTTCGCGATGGGCGCGGCGCTCGCGCGCTCCGAACCGGCGCAGGACCGCGAGCTCCCCGAACGTGAGGTGTGGATCGTCTTCGGTGACGGCGCGTGCGGCTGGGGCCTGGCGGAGTTCGACAGCTTCGTGCGCCAGGGCATCCCGGTGATTGCCGTGGTGGGCAACGACGCCGGCTGGACGCAGATCGCGCGCGAGCAGGTGAAGATGCTCGAGGACGACGTGGCCACCGTGCTGGCGCGCTCCAACTACCACGAGGTGGTACGCGGCTTTGGCGCCGAAGGGCTGCTCGTGCAGCGCAGCGACGACGTGCGGCCGGCACTGCGCCGCGCGCGCGAGCTGGCCCGCCAGGGCAAGGCCGTGCTCGTCAACGTCTGGCTGGACAAGACGGAGTTCCGCGAGGGCTCGCTGTCGATGTAGCGCACCGCGGGCCGCAGCGGCCCGTGGCATCGCGCGACCCGGGTCGTCAATCTGCCTGGTAGCCCGTGGCCTTTACCGGTCTGGCCCACTTCTCGAAGTCGGCCTTCTGCACTGCCGCGAGCTGCTCCGGAGTGGAGCCGATGGGTTCGAAGCCGATGTCGTCGAGCCGCTTGCGCAGGGCGGCATCGCGCAGCGCCGCGGCCACCGCTTGCGACAGGCGCTGCGCTTGCTCGCGCGGCAGGGTACCCGGCCCGTACATCGCGAACCAGGCGGTGGCATCCATCGCCACCCCTTGCTCGCGCAGCGTGGGCACGTCGGGCAGCAGGGGTGAACGCGCCGCGCCGGTGACGGCTACGATGCGAACCTTGCCGGCCTGGTGCTGCACCAGCGATTCGCTGACGACGTCGATGTTGTAGCCGATGTGCCCACCGAGCAGCGCATTCATGGCCGGCGCACCGCCCTGGTAGGGCACATGCTGCAGGGGCACGCCGGCGGCGTCGGCCAGCATGACGCCGATGAAGTGCGGCACGGTGCCGTTGCCCGATGAGCCGTAGTTGGCGGTGTCAGGCGCGGACTTCGATTTGGCCAGCATCTCGGCCACGCTCTTTACGCCGGTTTTCGGACCCGAGACCACCGCGAACTGGAACGTCGCCAGCTGGCTGATGGGCGCGAGATCCTTGTTGACGTCGTAGCCCAGGCGCTTGAAGACATGCGGGAACAGCACCACCGGGCCGCTGGGCATCACGATCACGGTGTTGCCGTCTGGCGCCGAAGCCTTGAGCTGCTCAATGGCGATGCGGCCGGCCGCGCCGGGCTTGTTTTCCACCACCACGGTTTGTCCGCCTAGCCCGTCGCGCAATCGCTCGGTCAAAAGGCGCGCGATCGTGTCGGCGGAGCCGCCGGGCGGAAACCCGACCAGGATGCGCAGCGGCGGCTTGTCCTGCGCGCTGCCCAGGAGTGGGGTGGCGGCCAGTGCCGTGGCGGCGCTGGCGCCGCGCAATAGAAGGGTGCGTCGATGCATCTCTTGAATCCCTGGGTGATTGTTCGGGGCTGCGCTCCGACCCGGGTTGTACACGAGGCCAGCAAAGGGCCCCGGCCGGTATGCTGGCAGCGCCTTCGACCGAGGCTTTGCACCGGGAGCCGCCACCATGCCGCTGAATCCGATCACCCTGCAGCCGCTCAACGCGGCGGTACTGTCCGATACGCTCGACAGCCTCGGCCTCATGCAGCAGGCGATGAAGCCCTTCATGCGTCCGCTGGACGACACGCTGCAGCTCATCGGCCGCGCCCGCACGGGCCTGTACATGCCGGTGTACGCGCTGCCGGCGCCAGGCGAGAACCCCTACGAAGTGGAGATCGCGCTGGTGGACGATCTGCAGCCGGGCGATGTGGTCGTGCTCGCCTGTGACGGCCCCACCGAGCGCATTGCGCCCTGGGGCGAACTGCTTTCGACCGCCAGCGTGGCGCGTGGCGCAGCGGGCTGCGTCACCGACGGTCTTGTGCGCGACGTCAAGCAGATCCGCGAGATGCGCTTTGCCGTCTTCTGCGGCGGCATCGGCCCGCTCGACACCAAGGGCCGCGCGCGCATGGTCGAACGCGATGTGCCGGTGATGTGCGCCGGCGTCACCGTGCGCCGGGGCGACCTCGTGTTCGGCGACGTCGATGGCGTGGTCGTGATCCCGCGCGAAGTCGAGCATGAGGTGGTGAAGCGCGCACTCGAGAAGGTCGCGGGCGAGAACCAGTCGCGCGATGCGCTGCAGCGCGGTGAGTTGCTCTCCGATGTCTTCCGGCGACTGGGGATTCTGTAGCGCGGGGAATTGCTTGGGACCTGCGCATCCTTTGGCCGCTCACTCGGCCCGGCGAAGGAGCCAGGGCCCGGAATGGGCCGCGAGTCTCCACGCCGACCACGCCGTGGTCCCGGCAACGATCAGCACGAAGGCACACGCTGCCTCGACCGGAAGCGGCGTCCAGGGCCCCGACGCCGCCCAGGCCGCCGCGAACATCGCCAGCCAGAACCTCGACTCGCCGACCATCAGGCTTCGATCGCACTGCAGCGCCACCAGCAGCACCGCGGCCGCGAGGATCCACGCTGGTGCCCAGGCGTCCGGCTCGCGCGCCACCCACCACCACCCGAGCTGAACGCCGAAGAGGTGAACCACGAGGGCCGGGGCAATCAGCAGACCGAGCCCCTGGTCGCAGCCTGAAGGGGGCGCCATGGGCTGCCGCGCGTCATCCACAGCACTTCACCTGCTGCTGTACCGGCGGGCAGGGCACCGATCCGTACGAGCAGTACACGCAGCAGTGGCCCGGTTTCGGGCGCAGCACGGCGTGGCATTGTTCGCATTCATAGAAGAACTGGCATGCGTCGCTCGGCATGGTCTCGGTCTTCGCGTGCCCGCACGACGGGCACGCCAGCGTGGACTGTGCGACGACGGCGCTCACCGTGCGGCCTCCTTGGCCGCCGACGGGAAACCCGCTTCGGTGGTCGCGCGCGTGAGCTGGCCGACCGCAGCCTTGGTGTCGTCGAACGTCACCACCGCCTCACGCTTGTCCAGGCTCACGTCGACCTTGGCGACTCCCTCGACCTTGACCAGTGCCTTCTTCACCGTGATCGGGCAGGCGGGGCAGTTCATGCCCGGCACCGACAGCGTCACGGTCCTGGTTGCGGACCAGGCCGGAGCAATGAGGGTGGCAATGAGGGTGGCAAGAGCGATGGCGGCGACATGGAGTTTCATGGCAGTCCTTTCAGTACAACAGCGGCGCCGCATAGGGGAAGCCCAGCGCGATCGCCACCAGGGCCGCGACGATCCAGTAAACGATGCGGTACCCGCGCCGTACGGCCGGCACCGCACAGATCTCGTCCGGCTTGCACTGCTCGCGCCGAGGGCTGATCGCGCAGCTGGAGCAGGGCTTGTATCTCCGTCAGCGTGAAGCCACAGTGCTGCGCCTGCTTGATGAAGCGCAGGCGCTGCACCGCCTCCGGGCCATGGAGCCTGTAGCCGCTGCGGGTTTTCGGCGGCACCTGCATCAGGCCTTCGCGCTCGTAGAAGCGAACCGCGTTGGCGGATACGTCGGCAAGCTCGGCGAGCTTGCCCACGGTCAGGCGCTTCCGGATGAATGCGGACGAAGCCATGCGGCCAGCTTAGGGCAACGCTGATCAAGTCCACCGCAGACCGGCGGTGTCCGTTGAGCCGCTTATGAAGCAACAGACTCTTGCCATGGCAGCCGATCAGAACGATGCGTACGAACGGTACCGCAAGCCGACGCGGCGCGATACGTTCTTGGCCACGATGGAGCAGATCGTCCCGTGGGCCGAGTTGTGCAGCGTGATCGAGCCGCACTACCCGAAGGCGGGCAACGGTCGCCCGCCGGTGGGGCTGGAGCGGATGCTGCGGATGTACTTCGTGCAGCACTGGTTCAACTTGGCCGACGTGGCCTGCGAGGACGCACTGCTGGACAGCACCGCGCTGCGCCGCTTCGTGGGCATCGACCTGGGGCGCGAGCGGGTGCCCGACGCCACCACGCTGCTGAAGTTCCGCCGGTTGTTGGAGAAGCATCAGCTCGGTGAGGCCTTGTTCGCCAAGGTGGGCGAGTCGCTCCAGGCCAAGGGGCTGAAGCTGGGCACCGGCACGATCGTGGACGCCACGATCATCGGCGCGCCCAGCTCCACGAAGAACGAGCGCAAGGAGCGCGACCCCGAGATGCGCCAGACCCGCAAGGGCAAGCAGTGGTACTTCGGCATGAAGCTGCATATCGGCGTGGACAGCCAGACCGGGCTGGCGCACCGGGCGGTGGTCACCGCAGCCCACGTGCACGACAAGCACCCGCTGCCGCAGTTGCTGCACGGGCAGGAGGAGCAGGTCTGGGGCGACAGCGCCTATGCCTCACAGGGCGCACTCATCCACAGCAAGGCACCGGCAGCGCTGGATCAGACCAACCAGAAGGTGCGCGAAGACAGCGGCGTGCTTGGAGACCTGGAGCGCATCGTCAACCGCATCAAGTCCGCCACGCGAGCGCGCGTGGAGCACGTGTTTGCCGTGGTCAAGAGGCTGTGGGGCTTCAGCAAGGTGCGCTACCGCGGGCTGGCCAAGAACGCCACGCGGTCGTTCATCGCACTCGGGCTGGCCAACATCTACCTGGCGCGACGGACACTGTATGAACAAATCCGTCAGCCACAGACGTAAGGCGGGCGATTAGCTCGCCAAAAAGTCAGAAGTGCCCTGCGAAGCAGGTGATTCGTGTCGAAAACAGATGCAGACGCCCGAAATCAATCCAGATTTGGAGATCTTGCAGCACCTGACTACTGGATGGCTCTGCGCGACGACTAATTCAGCGTTGCCTTAGCTCGAACGTTAGGCATCACAAAACACGCCTTCCGTACTTCTCCTACAGTGAACTCAATTCACGGTGCCGCTCGGCTTCCGATTCGCCTACGATCAATCCTTCAATGAATACCAA
>JANNRI010000050.1:0-2601 GCA_031401195.1 Burkholderiales bacterium | reverse complement strand
CGTGCGCGCCAGCGCGCGAGAATGCCCCTCGATCCGATCCCTTAGCCGCCCAGGAGAAGCGTCTTCTTCCAGCCGTCCGCCCTCGTGAACTCGCGCCTGGCGCCGAGCCCCTTGTACGGTGGACTCGCGTCTGACGGGATCTACACCCAGTCCGATCCCATCGGGCTGGCCGGCGGGATCAATACCTATGCATATGTCGGGGGGAATCCGATTAGCTACGTCGATCCGGACGGGTTGAAGAGTGGCGGAGCCGGTGCAGGGTATGGCTCGCCGTCTGGCCGGCCGCAGTACGTGCCAAGCTCTCGGGACGTTGCTCGACACCCGGAGTTCGTACCACCTCTGCCGCAGGCTGTTCTCAATCAGCATCGAATGACGGAGTTCTTGGAGTTCGCAAAGCAAGGGGCTGATTTCCTGAAGGGCTACAACAAGTCTCAATTTCCCTCCTCTCCCGCGCCGTGGAGCGGAAACTGCATCCCGGTACTTGTCTGTCCTTCGGGGAGTGGCAATGGCATGTCATGTTCTGCACAGCCTTGCTTCTACTCTTGTGGTCCGTTTATTGGACCGCCTGGCGGTTCGGGCCCGTGAAGCCGATTTGCTACATACCCGACGACTCTGGCGAAGCTCATGCCTTGCGCGAGGCGCTTGCCAGGCGTGGCGTTCACGTTCACACATCAGAGGCCTCGTTCCTCGGGCGAGGCCGTTTTTGGGTTGACGATGAACACTACGTTGCCGCTCAGCGGCTGGTAGATCGCATAGCTTCGACCTCGGCACGGCATCGCGCCAAGGCGCGGTCAAATGGTCACGAGTTGGTGCGTACCAAACCGCGCTGGCTGGACGGTGGGTTTTGGCTCGCGCTCATCGCCATCTTCCTGATGTTGGCGGTATTCCTGGGGTTGCCTACGCTTGCGGGTCTTGGGATCAGGTAGCGGCCTTCTCAGCGTCACAAAGGTGACGCTACCTTTTGTTCTTCGCCGAGGTCTTCTTGCCCTTGTCCTCAGGCAAGACAAACCCGATAGGCCGCTTGGGCGGATCGGGCGGCGTCATGAGTTCGCGCAGCGCATCGAACACCTGCTTGAGCTGATTGCGGGTGTTGCGGCTGAAGGTGTCGTGGCTCATGGCCAGGGCTTCGCTCTTTTGCTCCAGCTCATCAAGCCGCTTGGCCAGTTCGCCGTGCGAGGTGGCCAGCTCGCGCAGCCGCACAAAGGCCCGCACGACGTAGATCGAAATCTCGACCGCACGCGGGCTGTTGAGGATGGTGGCGGCCATCAGCGCGCCATGTTCGGTGAACACCCGTGGCGCGTAGCGCCGGCCGCCACGCCCTGGGCTCTGATCGTTTGAGGTCGCAAATTGCGACCTCAAAGCCCCGAACTCCTCGGCCGTGAGCGTGAACATGAAGTCGGCCGGAAACTTGGCCAGGTTGCGCTTGACCGCCTCGTTGAAACGCTTGGTCTCTACGCCGTAGAGCGCGGCCAGGTCGGCGTCCACGATCACCCGCTGGCCGCGCACCGTGGCAATGCGCAGCGTGATCGCCTCGGGCGCCAGGGTCTGCAGCGCCGTCACCGGGCTTCCGCCTGGCCGAGCACGTTGCGCAGCATGTCGCTGACGAACTGCTGGCGGCTGCGGGGCAGCCTGGAAATCGCCTCGATGTGCTGCTGCCACTGGGGCACCGGCCCGCGCCTGCTGCCGCTGGCGCGTGCCGCCTTGGCCTGCGACCCAAAAAGCTCATCGAGCGACACCGCCAGCGTGTCGGCCACCACCGGCAGCGTGGACACGGGGATGCGCCGGCTGCCGGCCTCGTAGCCCTGCACGGTCTGCTGGGCCACGCCCAGCACCTCGGCCAGCTGGGCCTGAGTCAGGTTGCGCGCCTTGCGCAACTGGGCGATGCGCTCGCCCATGGTGACAAAGAACTGACGCTCATCGCTGCTGATGGCCATGGCTGGAAACGACGTGTCGTGTAGGTGGACGGCCATGACGATATCCAGCGTGTTGCGAATTGCAGTTCAGCATACCGCATATTGCGGTACATTGCGGCGAGTTATTTTTTTAGCCGCCTGATCGCCGGAATTCCCCTGTGCGGCAGTCGGACAAAGGAGATCCAGACATGGCGCGCATCCCTGAGACCGAGATCGAGCGGCTAAAGAACGAGGTCGAGGTTGCGCGCCTGGTCGAGGCCTCGGGCATCGAGTTGAAGAAGGGCGGCAAGGATTTACTTGGCCGCTGCCCGTTCCACGCGGACGACACCGCCAGCCTTGTCGTGACGCCAGCGAAAAACCTGTGGCACTGCTTCGGCTGCGGCGTGGGTGGTGGTCCGATTGATTGGGTGATCAAGCGCCAGAGGGTGAGCTTCCGGCACGCGGTGGAGTTGCTGCGCGCGAACGTGGGCCTGGTGGATGCCGGCCTGGCCGAGCCCGGCGCACGCAGGCGCGCGCAGCTGCCCGCGCCCGTGGCACTCAATGCCGGTGAGCAGGAGTTACTCGACCAGGTCATCGACTACTACCACGAGACCTTGCTCGCGGCACCTGAAGCGCTGGCGTACCTGGAGCGCCGGGGCATTGCCAGCCGCGAGCTGATCGAGCAGCACCGTCTTGGCTTCGCCAACCG
>JANNRI010000049.1:0-19276 GCA_031401195.1 Burkholderiales bacterium | reverse complement strand
TGCCCTTCCCCAACCTGCTGGCCGCCGGTGGCGCGGCGCGCGGCGTCTCGGGCAATGCGGTGTGGGGCTACCTCAGCGGCAACGGCCTGCTCAGCGCCGTGGCCGGCGGCGCCATCGCAGCGCGCGCCGCGGCTCGAGGTCTGGGCTGACTCGCTCGGGAATACGGATTGACCCGACCCATTCCTTTTGGCGGGGCGCACAAGGGAGAGGTTTTTCATAATCGTTTTCAGGAGCCTCGCGATTCGACGGCATCCATCCAACACACCAGGACCAGAGAGAACCCCCATGAAGAAGTTTGTGATGACCGCCGTTGCCGTGGCGGCCTACAGCGCGATGGGCTTGAATGCCCAGACCACCAGCTCAGCCACGGCCACCGGCCCCGCCAACGCGACGCCCGGCGAGTGTTATGCGAAGGTGGTCGTGCCAGCGAAGTTCGAAACCCGCACCGAGCAAGCCATCAAGGTGGCTGCCAGCAAGCGCATCGAGCTCGTTCCCGCGACGTACAAGACCCTCACCGAGCAGGTGCTGGTGACGCCGGAGTACCGCCGCACCATCCCCGTGCCCGCCACCTACAAGACCCTCGCTGAAGACGTGGTCGCCATTCCCGCAGGCACCCGCGTCGAAACCCTCCCGGGCACCTACAAGACTGCGACCGAACAAGTGACGGTGTCGCCGGCCAGCTCGCGCATGGAGATCATCCCCGCCACCTACAAGACCGTCAGCGAGCAGGTGCTCGTGACGCCGCAGCGCAAGGAACGCGTGGTCACGCCGGCCGTGTACGAGACGGTGGAGGAGTCGGTGGTCGACCGCCCGGCCTCGACCCGCGTCGAGACGATCCCCGCGACCTTCAAGACCGTGGGCGAGGAGGTCGTGGTGCGGCCAGAGTCCGTGCGCTACGAGCCCATCGCGATCCCGTTCAAACGTGTCACCGAAGATGTGGTGCGCGCCGAGGCCAGCAGCCGCCTGGAGACGACACCGGTGCGCATGAAGACGGTGACGGAGCGCGTGCTGCTGCGCCCGGCCGGCAAGCAACTCGTCGAAGTGCCGGCGGTCTTCGAGACCGTGACCGAGCGTGTGCTGGTGGCTGAGGCCTCGATGCAGTGGAAGCGTGGCCGCGCGTGGCTCGGCCAAGCCAAGCAGGTGCGGCCGGTCAAGGGCTTTACCGCCGGTGGCGGCCAGGGTGCGGCGGTGGACGCTTCGTGGGTGAACAGCGACAACACCTCGCTCGACGACGACGTGATGTGCCTGGTGGAAGTGCCCGCACGCTACGAGACGGTCACCAAGCGCGTGCTCAAGACCCCGGCCAGCGTGCGCGAGTACCCGACGGCGGCGGAGTTCACGACGATCACCAAGCAGGTCGTCGACGCCGAGGCGACGGTGCGCGAAGTCGACATCCCGGCCACCTACCAGACGGTGACGCGGCAGGTGATCGACATCGAGACCCTGAAGGCGGCGGGCTACAAGTTCGACGACAAGGGCAACATCATCGCCACGCCCAGCGGCGAGCGCGTGCTGCGCGCCTCGGCCGTGGCCGGAGGCACCGCCTCCGCCTCCACCGCCGCCAAGAGCGTGGGCGCCGACTCCGGCGAAGTGGGCTATGTGCGCGAAGTCAAGGTGCCGGCCCAGTACGCGACGTTGAAGCGGCAGGTCATCGACCAGCCCGGAAGCGTGCGCGAAGTCGAGATCCCGGCCACGTACAAGACGGTGACCAAGCGCGTCGTGAAGACCCCCGCGACCGCCAGCGAGGTGGTGGTGCCGGCGACCTACAAGACCGTGACGCGCGAAGTGGTGGATGCGCCCGCCAGCAGCCGCGAGGTGGCCGTTCCAGCCGTCTACAAGACACTGGCGCGGCAGGTCGTCGACGTGGCGCCTTCCACGCGCGAGACTCCGGTGCCTGCCAGGTTACAGACGGTGACGCGCCAAGTGGTCGACCAACCCGCCAGCGCCACCGAAGTGACGGTGCCCGCGGTGTACAAGACCGTCACGCGCCAGGTGGTCGACCAGCCCGCCGCGACACACGAGATCGAGGTGCCGGCCGAGTACCAGACGCTGGCACAGACCGTGAAGGTGGCCGACGCCAAGACCGAGTGGCGCTCGATCCTGTGCGAGACCAACGCGACGCCGCAGAAGATGCGCGAGATCCAGGCCGCGCTGGCCGCCGCAGGCTACAACCCCGGTCCCATCGACGGCGTGATCCGCGACCAGACCATGCGCGCGGTGAACGCGTTCCAGACAGCACGCGGCCTGCCGGTGGATGCCTACCTGAACCTCGAGACGGTGAAGGCGTTGGGTGTGACGCCCAACTGAGGCACCCATGCCAAGGAGCCGGCCGCAACCAAGCCGCCGGCCGCCCAAGCGGCCAGGGTGGCGGCAGGCGGGGGCAAGATGGAAGGTTGGGCTGGGCCCGTTCGGCGATGATGGCGGCCTACTCCCCGCCACGCGATGAACCCTTTGGGCCCCACCCTTCACGCACGTCTGGCTGAACCGCGCCCGTTGCTCGCACCCGGCATCCACGACGCCCTCTCGGCCCTGTTGGCCGAGCAAGCCGGCTTCGAGGCGCTGTACCTGAGCGGCGCCAGCATCGCCTACACAGCGCTCGCGCGCAGTGACGTGGGCCTGACCACAGCCACCGAGGTGGAAGGCGTGCTCGCGCGCATCACCGAACGCGTGCGCACGCCCGTCATCGTGGACGCCGACACCGGCTTCGGCAATGCGCTCAACGCCATGCGCACCGTGCGCGCTTTCGAGCGCGCCGGCGCCGCGATGATCCAGCTCGAGGACCAGACTTTCCCCAAGCGCTGCGGCCACCTGCAAGGCAAGAGCGTGGTCAGCACCGCCGAGATGTGCGGCAAGCTGCGCGCCGCACTCGACGCGCGCACGAGCGCCGCGACACTCATCCTCGCGCGCACCGACGCGCTGGCCATCGAAGGCCCAGAGGCCACCTTCGAACGCGCCGAGGCTTATCTCGAAACCGGCGTCGACGCGCTCTTCATCGAGGCCTTGCGCACGCGCGAGCAGATGGGGGCCGCGTGCCAGCGCTTTGCCTCACGCATCCCGCTGCTGGCCAATATGGTCGAAGGCGGTCAGACGCCGCTGGCCACCACCGAAGAGTTGGGCACGATGGGCTTTCGCATCGTCATCTTCCCCGGCGGCACCGTGCGCGCGCTGGCGCATGCGCTGCAGGGGTACTACGCGAGCCTCAAACAGCAGGGCGGCACGGGGCCGTGGCGGGAGCGGATGCTGGACTTCGACGGGCTCAACGAAGTCATCGGCACGCCGGAGTTGATGGACGTGGGGCAGCGGTTCGCCGGCTGATGCGCCTGAGCCACCCGGGAGTCACGATGGACGCAGCAGCCGCCCTGCCCCGCCGGGCCTGCGCAACGAGGTGGGCCATGGTGGCCGCGGCCCTGGTGCTGCCGCTCGTACTGCAGGCCTTTGGCACGCACTGGGTGCGTGTGGCCGATACCTGCCTGCTCTACGTGATGCTGGCCCTGGGCCTGAATATCGTGGTGGGCTATGCGGGCCTGCTCGACCTGGGCTACGTGGCCTTCTACGCCATGGGCGCCTACCTGTTCGCGCTGCTCGCCTCGCCGCACCTCACTGAGCACTTTGCCTGGATCGCCGCCCTGGCACCCGGCGGCCTGCACACGCCGTGGTGGGCCATCATTCCGCTGGCCGCCGGGCTGGCCGCTCTGCTCGGCGTTCTGCTGGGCCTGCCCACGCTCAAGCTGCGCGGCGACTACCTGGCCATCGTGACCCTCGGCTTCGGCGAGATCGTGCGCATCCTGCTCGTCAACCTCGGCCACCCGGTCAACATCACCGACGGGGCCAAGGGCCTGGGCCAGATCGACTCGATGCAACTGTGGCGCCTGGACCTCGGTCAGCCGCTGCGCCTGGGCGGCTTTGAGCTGGCCTCGGTCACGCTGTACTACTACCTGTTCCTGGCGCTGGTGGCGCTGACGGTGCTCACCTGCCACCGGCTGCAGCACTCGCGTATCGGCCGCGCGTGGATGGCCATCCGCGAAGACGAGGTGGCCGCCCGCGCCATGGGCATCCACACACGCAACTTGAAGCTGCTCGCCTTTGCGATGGGCGCGGCGTTCGGTGGCGTGGCCGGGGTGATGTTTGCGGCGTTCCAGGGCTTCGTCTCGCCCGAAGCGTTCACGCTGCAGGAGTCGGTGCTCATCGTCGCCATGGTGGTATTCGGTGGCATCGGGCACATCCGCGGCGTCATCCTCGGCGCCGTGGTGCTGACAGCCCTGCCCGAGATGCTGCGCTACATCGTCGGCCCGCTGCAGGCCCTGACCGACGGGCGGCTCGACGCGGGCGTGCTGCGGCCGCTGTTGATTGCGCTGGCGATGCTGGCGACGATGTTGTGGCGGCCGGGCGGACTGTGGCCACAGGTGGGGCGGGGGGCGTGAGCGTGCGATCCTCTGCTCCTCGACTTGCCATCCCAAAGTTGAGCCCACATTGGCGGCACCGACTTAGCATCTGCAGTGTCCGGCAACTGCGCGCATGGCGCGTGCGTCGACCGGCCATCCTGGACTTCCGGAGATTCAGATGGTGAGGCTCTCGCACCCGGCGGTGCGCACGGCGGGCGCGTTGGCCTTGTTGCTCACGGCTTGCGCCTGCACCTCGCCACCCCCGCCGGCGCCGCCGCCAGCAGCTCCACCGGCCTCTTCGCCGACCAGCCGCGGGCCGATACTGCAGGTTGAGCAGCTCGATCGAGGCGTGCTCATCGTCCTGCCGAGCGTGGTGCTGTTCGATGTCAACAAGTCCACCTTCAACATGGTCGAAGCGGGACCGTATCTGGAGCGCGTAGCGCGCCTGCTGACCACGAAAACCGACAAGCGCGTGGCGGTGGAAGGGCACACCGACTCGGATGGTGGCGCCGCGTTGAACGATGCGCTGTCAAAGGCACGGGCCGGCGCGGTGGCCGAGGCGCTGTCGGCGCGCGGCGTGCTGTCCGCGCGCGTCGCGACGGCAGGCTATTCCTTCAACCGACCGGTGGCGTCGAACGCCACCGAGGATGGCAAGCGGCTGAACCGCCGCGTCGAGATCGTCGTGCTCGACGAAAAGGTGGCCAACCTCGCGGCGGGCGAGCCCGAAGGCTCCTTCGAGTCCGCCTTCGCGCGGCTGCGCCAGATGGTGGAAAGCGGCCTGGTCAAGCCGGCCGAAGCCACCAGGCCATGAGGTTCAATGCACGGCTGGTGAATGGCAGAGGGATGGCGAGGAACGCACCCCATGAAGACGAGACGTGATCTAGGCCGCCTGTTGCTGGGGGGTGGGTTGATGGCGGGTGCGTTGGGCGCCCAAGCCGGCGCCGCGACCGCGCCTCCTGATGCCGCCGCGTCGATGCACGCGCAGGCAACACCCGTGATGAAACCGCGCATCGGCCTCGTGCTGGGGGCCGGGTCGGCACGCGGTTTTGCGCACATCGGCGCGCTGAAGTCCCTCGACCAGGCCGGCATCAAGCCCGACGTGGTGGTGGGTTGCAGTGCCGGCGCGTTGGTGGGTGCCTTCGTTGCAGGAGGGTTCACACCCTGGCAGATCGAGGAGCTTGCGCTGCGCACGCGCGACGTCGAAATCGCCGACCTCAGCTCGGGCAACCGGCGCGGCCTGCTCGCGGGCGACACGCTGGCGCGATTCGTCAACGATGCCCTGAAAGGCGCCCGCATCGAAAATTTGCGCCTGATCTACGCCGCTGTCGCCACCAACCTGCGCACGGGCGAGCTCGCCATGCTGCGCAGCGGCCCGGTCGGCGACGCCGTGCGTGCGTCGTGCAGCATCCCCGGCATCTTCGTGCCGCGCGAGCTGGACGGGCGCGAACTCGTGGATGGGGGATTGGTCTCGCCGCTGCCGGTGCGCACCGCACGAGGACTGGGTTGCGATGTCGTTATCGCGGTCGATGTGGGCACGCGGCCCCACAAGGCTGCATTGTCCGGGTTGTACGAGGTGCTGCTGCAGAGCTTCGAGATCATGGGTCGCACGCTCGCCGACCACGAGGCCAAGGATGCCGACTTCGTCATTCGCCCCGACACCTCCACCTTCAGCGGCTCGGACTTCAACGCGCGCCGCGAGATGATCCAGGCCGGCTACGAGGCGACGCAGCTCGCGCTGCCCGAGTTGCGCAAGCGGCTGGCGGCGCCGGTTGCGCGCACGCGCCGAGGTTGACGCGCGCGTCCGCCCTCGTTATGGGGGCGTACGGGTCGGGCAGTCTCGAGGCACGGCGCGCAGCGCGCCATGGCACGCTGGGCCCAGTCGATGACCCAGGCCAGACGCGCTGGCGTGTCCTCTGCCTTGCTTGGCACCGGCATCTAGGCTGAAGGTTGGGGCCAGGGGCGGCAGCCGGCGGCCCCTTCGAATTTGCGCGCGCCGGGCGCGGGCCCGTCACCTGTCATCATCGCGCCGCTCCTCGTAGATGCCATGACCGCCGCGCCCAGACCCCGATGAAGTTGCCACGCCGCTCGATCCTCGCGCTCGGCGCGGTGGCTGTCCTCGTGGCAGCCCTGCTGGTCATCTGGTTCCTGCGCGCCCCACGCGCCGCCGCGGTGGTGCTGGCCCAGGCGCCGCTGTTGCGCACGCTGCAGTTCTCGGCCAGGGTGGCCACGGTCTCGCGGGTGGATGTGGGCAGCACGCTCACGGGCCGTGTGCTGCAGGTGATGGTGGCCGAAGGCTCCCAGGTGCAACGCGGCCAGGTGCTGGTGCGGCTGGAGAGCGATGAGCTGAAGGCAGCGCTGGCCCAGGCGATGGCCACCGAACGCCAGGCCGCCGCGCGCCTGGCAGGCCTGCGCAGCACCGGGCGCAGCGGCGCACAGGCCGCCGTGGTGCAGACCGAGTCGGTACTCGTCGCCGCCCAGGCTGAACTGCAGCGCACGTTGGACCTCGTCGCCAAGGGCTTCTTGAGCCCGGCGCGCCTGGACGAAGCGCAGCGCGCGATGGCGGTGGCGCAGGCACAGCGGGCCAGCGCGATGGCGCAGCAGGCGGCCAATGCCGAGCAGGGCACGGATGTCGCGCAGGCCCAGGCCCAGCTGGCCCTGGCTGCCGCAGCGACCGCGGCCGCGCGGGCGCGGCTGGAGCAGGCCGTGCTCACCGCGCCCGCCGATGCCCGCGTGCTGGCCCGTCTGGTGGAGCCGGGCCAGATCGTGCAGCCCGGGCGTGCGCTGCTCACGCTGGCGCTGGCCGGCCCGCCGCAACTCTCGGCGCAGGTCGACGAGCGTTTTCTCGAGCAGCTGCAAGTGGGCCAGCGCGCCGCCGTGGTGGCCGATGCCTTCCCCGGCCAGCGCTTCGAAGCGCGGGTGGCACAGATCGCGCCGCTGGTCGATGCCCAGCGCGGCGCGATCGAGGTCAAGTTCTCGCTGCCGCAAGCCGCGCCGCCCTTTCTGCGCGAGGACATGACGCTGTCGGTGGAGGTGGAAACCGCCCGCCGTGACGCGGCACTCGTGCTGCCGGCCGCCGCCTTGCGCAGCGAGCCCGGCGCTGCGCAGACCATGGTGTGGATCGAGCGCAATGGCCGCGTCGTTGAGCGCCCTGTACGCCTGGGCCTGCGCACGCTGGACGCTGCCGAGGTGCTCGAAGGCCTGGCGGCCGGCGACCCGGTGCTGGTGGGTGAGGCGCCGCCGCCGGGGCGCCGCGTGCGCGCCGATGTCGGCGCGGCCGCGGCCGTTACCGCCAAGCGCAGCGGCCAGGACGCCGGCGCGGCCATGACCAACGCCATCGGGCGCTGAACCGGCATGTTCGCGCCCTTCGGATTCGAACGCCGCGTGGCCGTGCGCTTCCTGCGCGAAGGGCGCATGCAGACCCTGCTCATCATCGTCGGCGTGGCCGCCGGCGTGGCCGTGGTGGCCTACATCTCGGCGCTCATCACCGGCCTGCAGAAGAACACGCTCGACAAGACGCTGGGCGCCCAGGCCCATGTGACGCTGAGCGAACGCGACAACGCGGTCACGGCGGCCATGGCCCCCGCCGCCGGCGCCACGCTGCTGGCGCAGGCGCAGCCGCGCGCGCAGCGGCCACGCGCCATCGCCAACTGGCAGGCGCTGGTGCCGTTGCTGGAGGCGCTGCCGGGTGTCGACGCGGTGTCGCCGACGGTGGCCAGCGCGGGCCTGGCGGTGCGGGGCGAGGCCACCCGGTCGATCGCCATCCTCGGCGTGGACCTCGAGCGCTACGAACGCGTCGTGCGCCTGCGCAGCAAGGTGGTGGCTGGCACCGCGCGCCTGGGGCCCGACGAGGGCATCATCGGCCGCGACCTCGCCGACGACCTCGGCGTGCGTGTCGGCGACCGCATCGGCGTCGTCACCGGCAGCGGCCCCGGCAGCGTCAGCGACTCGTTGCGCATCACGGCCCTGGTGGACCTGGGCGTGCGTGAACTCAACCGCCGCACCGTCATCGTGCCGCTGCGCGCAGCGCAAAGCCTGGCGGGCCTGCCCGGCGGTGCCACCAGCCTGGACCTGACGCTCGACGACATCTGGGCCGCGAAGGCAATGGCCGCCGAACTTGCGCAACGCCTGCCCTACAAGTTCGAAAGCTGGCAGCAGGCCAACGCGGCGCTGGTGTCGGCGCTGAACGCGCAGTCGGTGAGCACCGGCGTCATCCGCGGCGTGGTGATGGTGGTGGTGGTGCTGGGCATTGCCAGCGTGCTGGTGGTGTCGGTGGTGCAGAAGCGCCGCGAGATCGGCATCCTGCGCGCGATGGGCGCCACGCAAGGCCAGGTGCTGCGCATCTTCCTGCTGCAGGGCGCGATCGTCGGCGCCATCGGCTCGGCGCTGGGCGTGGTGCTCGCGGTGGCGCTGATCTGGGCCTTCACGCGCCTGGCCCTGGGCAGCGACGGGCTGCCGCTGTTCGCGATCACGCTCAAGCCCATGCTGGCGCTGCAGGTGGCCGCGGTGGCCACGGTGTGCGGCGTGCTGGCCGCGGTGGCGCCGGCGCGGCGTGCGGCCCGGCTCGACCCGGCGCTGGCGATCCGGATGTGAGTCGGCATCCAGGCCCGAATGTGAGCCCGAATGTGATCCCGCACATGAGCCCGCACATGAGCCCGCACATGAGCCCGCACGTGATCCCACATCTGAGCCCGAACGAGAGCCCGCCAGTGACCGCGCCAGGTACCGCACCCACCCGGCCGCTGATCGAACTCGGCGACATCCGCAAGACCTACAACGCCGGCCTGCCCAACGAGTCCGAGGTGCTGCACGGCATGTCGCTGCAACTCGCGCACGGCGAGTTCGTGGCCCTGATCGGGCCTTCGGGTTCGGGCAAGAGCACCTTGCTCAACATCATCGGCCTGCTGGAGCAGGCCACGTCGGGCACCTACCGCATCGAAGGCATTGAAACCAGCGGCCTCGACGACGCGGCCGTGACGCTGCGGCGCCGCGCGACGCTGGGCTTCGTCTTCCAGTTCCACCACCTGCTGCCCGCCTTCACGGCGCTGGAGAACGTGACCCTGCCGGCGCTGATGCGCGAGGGCCGCGTGACACCGGCGCAGCACGAGCGCGCGCTCGCGGTGCTGAAGGCTGTCGGCCTGGAGGCCGCGGCGGGCAAGCGCCCGGGTGAGCTCTCCGGCGGCATGCAGCAGCGCGTGGCCATCGCGCGCGCCCTGGTGCTGGAGCCGCCCCTGGTGCTGGCCGACGAGCCCACGGGCAACCTCGACACCAAGTCGGCCGACGAGGTGTTCGAGGTCATGCGGCGCATGCACGCGGAACACAAGGTTTCGTTCCTGATCGTCACGCACGACCCGCGCCTGGCCGCGCGCTGCGACCGGGTGATCGAGCTCATCGATGGGAGCATTGCCAGCGATGCGGCGGCGCCGAGGCCCTGATCGCCCCACCTCACGATGCCGGCTATGCGCGCAGGCGTATGACGTTGGGCTGCTGATGCGCGAGACTGGCGGTTGACGCCTCATCGTGCGTTCACCACCGAGTACCTGAATGCCCAACGTGCAGCCCCCTTCTATCGTCGCACTCGACCGCCTTCGCGCCATGCCGAAGGCGGAGGTCCATGCCCATCTCGAAGGCTGCTTCGAGCCGGGCACGCTCGAACAGTGGGCCACGCAGGCGCGTGTGCCCATGCCCCGGCCTCGCGAACGCTTGTTCGAGTTCGAAGGCCTGGCGGACTTCCTACATTTCCTCGACTGGGCTTGTGGCCTGGCGTCGACCCGGGAACGCCTGGCCGAACTGAGCTACGGCTACAGCCAGCGGCTGGCCGAAGGCGGGGCAGGCTACGCGGACGTGATCGTCAATCCCACCCACTGGCCGGCGTGGCACGGGCGTCTGCCCGACATGATCGACGCCATCGATGCCGGCCTGACAGCGGCAGAACAAGACGGGCTTCCGCCCGTGGGCCTGTGTGTCAGCGTGCTGCGCACGCAAACGGCAGGCGCAGCGGCCGAACTGGTCGACACGCTGGTGGCTCTGCGACATCCACGTGTGGTGGCGCTCTCGATCGATGGCAACGAGGCGGCGGCCGGCCGCACCGGCCCGCGTTTCGCAGAAGCGTTCCGACGCGCGGGTGCGGCGGGTCTGCGCCGCACCGTGCATGCGGGCGAGTCCAGCGGCCCCGAGGGCGTGCGCGATGCCATCGAACTGCTCGGTGCCGATCGCATCGATCACGGTGTACGGGCGATCGAAGACCCCGAACTGGTGGCGCTGCTGGCCGATCGACAGATCCCCCTGGGCATCTGCCCCACTTCCAATCTCAGGCTGGGGGTCTACGCCTCCATCGACGACCACCCGATCGACCGCCTGCGCCGCGCCGGCGTCGCCGTCTCCATCAACACCGACGATCCGGTCTTGCTGGGGGCCAGCCTGGTGGGCGAGTACGCGCTGTGCAACAAGGCGTTCGGCTGGACCGATGGCGACCTTCGAGCGCTGGCGCGCAATTCGATCGATGCGAGCTTCGCCAACGCGGACGTCAAGGCCAGGCTGACCCAGGCGCTGGCGAGGTGGTGAGGTCCGCCGGTTGGTGGTTCGCCCAACGACTCGCCGGCTGACGAGACGATGACGCAGCAGCCGGGGGATCGCCTACGCAGCAACCCACTCGGCCGAGAGCAGCGCCGCCTGCTCCAGCACCGTCTCGGTCGCCTTCTCCTGCTTGTCCGGCGGATACCCGTACTTGCGCAAGATGCGCTTCACCAGCACGCGCAATTGCGCTCGCACGTTCTCGCGCAAGGTCCAGTCGATGGTGACGTTGGCGCGCACGGTCTTGACCAGCTCCTGCGCGATGGTCCGCAGGGTTTCGTCTCCGAGCACCTTCACCGCGCTGTCGTTGGTTTCCAGCGCGTCGTAGAACGCCAGCTCGTCTTCTGACAGCTTGAGCATGTCGCCGCGCGCGTGGGCCTCGCGCATGTCCTTCGCGAGCCCGATCAGTTCCTCGATCACCTGTGCTGCCTCGATCGCACGGTTCTGGTAGCGGCGCAGCGTCTGCTCCAGCATCTCGGCAAACGAGCGCGCCTGCACGACGTTCTTGCGCCGGCGTGTGGCCAGTTCGCCCTTCAAGAGCTTCTGCAGCAACTCCACCGCAAGGTTGCGCTGGGGCATGCCACGCACCTCGGCGAGGAAGTCTTCCGAAAGGATCGAGATGTCGGGCTTCGCCAAGCCGGCCGCCGCAAAGATGTCGATCACGCCCTCGGGCGCGACGGCGCGGGAAATGATCTGCCGCACGGCATGCTCGATGTCCTCCTCCGGCCTCGCGTCGCCTGGCGCGCGCTTGGCCAACACCGCCTGCACCGCCTGGAAGAAGGCCACGTCGTCACGGATGCGCAGCGCCTCGGTGTGTGGCACCGCGAGCGCAAAGGCCTGCGACAACTCGCGCACCGAGCCCACGCACCGATCCTTGCCGCCCTCCTGCGCGAGGATGTGCTCCTGCGCGCGCGGCAGCAGGCCCAGCCGCTCCGGCGCAGTGCCGCTGGTCCACTTCGTCCAGTCCAGTCCGTGGAAGAGCCCGGCGCACACCTCGTGCTTCTCCAGCATCACCGCGACCGCTTCGTCCTGGTCCAGCGCCGTGCGTCCCGTGCCGCCGCTCTCGGTGTAAGTGGCCAACGCCTGCTTCAGCTCCTGCGCGAGGCCCAGGTAATCCACCACCAGCCCGCCGGGCTTGTCCTTGAAGACGCGATTCACACGCGCGATCGCCTGCATCAAGCCATGCCCGCGCATAGGCTTGTCGATGTACATCGTGTGCATGCTGGGCGCGTCGAAGCCGGTGAGCCACATGTCGCGCACGAGCACCAGCTTGAACGAATCCTTCGGGTCGCGGAAATGATTGGCCAGCGCCTCGCGCCGCGGCTTGTTGCGGATGTGCTGCTGCCAGTCGGTCGGGTCGGAGGCCGAGCCGGTCATCACCACCTTGAGCGCGCCGTGCTCGTCGTCGGTGCCGTCCCAGGCTGGACGCAGCTTCACGATCTCGCGGTACAGCTCCACGCAGATGCGCCGGCTCATGCAGACGATCATCGCCTTGCCGTCCATCGCTTCGAGCCGACCCTCAAAGTGCTCCACGATGTCCTTGGCCACCAGCTCCAGCCGCTTCTCGGCGCCGACGACGGCCTCGAGTTGGGCCCACTTGGTCTTGAGCTTCTCCTTGCGCTCGACCTCCTCGCCCTCGGTAGCCTCCTCGAAGCCGGCGTCGATCTTCGGCCGCTCGGCCTCGTCGAGCGCGAGCTTGGCCAGCCGGCTCTCGTAGTAGATCGGCACCGTGGCGCCGTCCTGCACCGCGCGCTGGATGTCGTAGACGCTGATGTAGTCGCCGAACACCGCGCGCGTGTTGGCGTCGGCCAGCTCGACCGGCGTGCCGGTGAAGCCGATGAACGAGGCGTGCGGCAGCGCGTCGCGCATGTGGCGCGCGTAGCCGTCGATGAAGTCGTACTGGCTGCGGTGCGCCTCGTCAGCGATCACCACGATGTTGCGGCGGTCAGAGAGCGTCGGGTGCCGGTCTCCCTTCTCCTCGGGGAAGAACTTGTGGATGGTGGTGAAAACCACCCCGCCCGCCGCCACGCTGAGCAACTCGCGCAAGTGCGCGCGGCTCTCGGCATGCACCGGCGGCTGGCGCAGCAGGTCGCGGCAACGCGCGAAGGTGGCGAAGAGCTGGTCGTCGAGGTCGTTGCGGTCGGTGAGCACGACGAGGGTCGGGTTGCCCATCGCCGGCTCGCGGATGATGCGACCGGCGTAGAACGCCATCGTCAGGCTCTTGCCCGAGCCCTGCGTGTGCCACACCACGCCCACGCGCATGTCGCCGGGCTTGCCGCCCGGTTTGCGGCCCGCCTCGTAGCGGCCTTCGGGCTCGGCCACGCCAGCGGCCGCACGGTGCAGCTCCGCGGCACGCAGCGTCTCGCCCACCGCCACCTGCACCGCGTGGAACTGGTGGTAGCCGGCCATCTTCTTGACGATTCGGCCACCGTCGTCTTCGAACACGATGAAGTCGCGCAGCAGGTGCAGGAAGCGCCGCGGCGCAAGGAGCCCTTCGATGACCACCTGCAACTGCGGCACGTGCGCGTCGGCCAGGGTCTCGCCCGCGATGGTGCGCCAGGGCTTGAACCACTCGCGCCCTGCGCCCAGCGTGCCGACCCGCGCTTCCACGCCGTCTGAGACGGCCAGCAGCGCGTTCGGAGCGAACAGCGTCGGCACCTCGGCCTGGTAGGTCTGCAACTGCTGGAAGGCGCTCCAGATCGTGGCGTTCTCGGCGGCGGCGTTCTTCAGCTCCACCACCGCCAGGGGCAGGCCGTTCACGCACAGCACCACATCGGGCCGGCGCGAGTGCTTGTTCTCGACGACGCTGAACTGGTTCACCGCCAGCCAGTCATTGCCTGCCGGGTCATCGAAGTCGATGACATGCGCCTGCGCACCACGGATGCTGCCTTCGGCGTCGCGGTACTCGACAGTCACGCCGTCCACCAGCAGGCGGTGCACAGCACGGTTGCGGACCACCGACTCCGCGCCCGCGTGGTCGGTGCCCAGCAGCGTCAGCTTGCGAAGGGCGTCGTCCAGTGCCTCGGCGGGCAACGCCGGGTTCAGGCGGGCGAGCGCATCACGCAGCCGCTGCTCCAAGACCACCTGCCGATAGCTCTCGCGCTCCGCTGCGGGCTCGCCAGGGGCGATCTCGGCCCCATTGCGGACCTGCCAGCCGACGCTCTCCAGCCAGGCGAGCGCGGCCTGCTCGACGACGGATTCGGTGAAGGAGGTCATCCCTTGGTGGCCATGCCGGCAAACGCTTAAATAGGCAACCTCTTGATTGGCAAGGAGTTTCCCGCTGATGGCGCACGTTCGGCAGACCATCTCTTGAACGAAGCCTGGGGCCAAAACGACAAGCGCTGGTCTCGCCCGCGCGAGGCCCCGTCAATCTTGTCAGGCTTGGTCACGTCTGCCACGCTTGCGCCGTGGCGCATGCCGTCGATTCCGCCACGAGGATCGCGTTCTTCAGATCGACGACGGTCACTCGACCGCTGTCACGCGGCTTCCAGCAGCTGCTCGCTGACCTGCACCCTCATCCAGCCGAGCAGCACGAGATTGCGGATCGCGCCCGCCAGCGCGAGCCGCTTCTCCTCGGTACGCCACGACTTCTTCCATTCGAGGATGTAGTCGAGCAGCTCCTGCTCCGTCCACCTCCTCGTTCGGCCGCGACTGCTTGAGCTCGCGGCTCGCGAACAGAACAGTCAGCACCTCCTCGGCCTGCTCGGTGCTCTTGATGCGGCTGAACAGGTCTACGGCCTTGTGCACCTTGCGCGCATGCCGCTCGATCACCTCGCGCTGCGCGCCACGATCATGCTCGTACTGCTCGCTCACGCGCAACGCCACCATCTTGCCCAGCTGCTCTTCGTGCACCCAGTTGCGATTGGCAAAGACATGCAGCGCGCGCCCGACATCGGACGAGAACGGACCGTAGTTGCCCTTGGCGAATCGAAAGCCCGTGGGCACACCCATCTCGGTGACGACGTAGGCGATCTTCTGAAAGATCGTTCGCCCCACCGGGTTGGCATAGGGTTGCTGGCCCAGCTCTCGCACCACTTCCATCAGCACCAACCAGTCAGGGTTGAGCTTGTCCGCACGCCGGCCCTTGCCTTCGAGCGACATCTGCGACGCCGCGCCGAGGAAGTCGAGCCCCAGCTCGGACTTGGGTGTGCCGTAGGGTGCGTACAGCTCCACGTCGATCGGCAGCGCATGCAGCTTGCGCCAGATCAGCGGCCCGACCTCGGCCCACTCCAGGCCACCGTTGCCGCAGCCCAGGGGCGGCATGGCCACTGACGCCAAGCCCCACTCAGCCACATGCGCCGCGAAGCAGTCGAGGCCGCGCTCGATGTCGGCCAGCCTCGACGGCGAGCGCCAGTGCCCCTTGGTGGGAAAGTTGACGATCACGCGGCCCGACGCGTCGCGGTACAGATAGGGCTCGCCGAGCCTGACCTGTTTGGCCTCGCAGCGCGCCCGGTAGTCCTCGAACATCGCGGGGAAGCGCTTCTTGAACTCCTGCGCCACGCCCTTGCCCATCACACCGACGCAGTTGACCGTGTTCACCCAGGCCGCGGCTGGGCTTTCGAAGAGGTCACCGATGACGGCCTTGAGCATGGGAGCGAAGTCTGCGTCGTCTGCGAACGAATGGTACTTGTTTGACTGTTCTTCCGGCCGCCTGCGCGCGTAGTCGCAGGACTCTCGGCCTCAGGCTACCGCCTCCAACACCGCATTTCGAAAGTGGGCGAAGCTTGCCGAGCGACTGCGCTGCGGGTCAACGGCAGCGCCGACAGCACGCGCGGCCTCGATCTTGGCCAGACCCCCACGAAAGTACCCGTGTCTTTGCAGGACGCGCTCGAACGCCTCCCAGGTGCCGCCTGCGATAGCGTCCGGACTCCGATAGCCCGCCTGGCTCACCACACGCTGCGACACCCGTGGGTATGCGGCGCAGACTGCGGGCCAATCACCGAAGTACCAAGCCTCCAGTTCTTCGACGGCAATGCGGTTGACGAGCTGCCACGGTTGCTTGCCGGCGCCGGTACGGGTGCGCAGCTTCGCCTTCTTCGCCATGGCTTCGAGTTGCGCCTTCAACGCCACGCAGTCATCGTCGTCGCGATCAACGACGATCACTACACGCCAGTCCTCGGGCAACCAACTCGCGTAACCGCGCAGCCGATCCTGTAACTTGTCCATCAGATCGGTCTTGCCTTGGAACGGGTGCACGACGAAGGTGCGATCCACGGGCAGCAATCGTGGCAGCAACGCGCCGAGGAATGCCTCCATCGAAGGCTCCTCGACCAGCACTTCCAGGTGCGTGGCCCTCACGCTGCACGCCTCTTCGGCGGCCGGCTCGGTGCTCCCTGATTGACCAATGGATCACCGACACCCAACTGGCCTTCCATCCACAGTTGGCCAAGCAGGGCACCGCTGGCCACGAACTCTGGCACGCCGGTCAAGTCGGCGGCGCGCTGCGTTTGCGTATAGCCCTGCTCATCGCGCCACAAGACGCGCACTTCTTCGGGCCGCAGCGCATTGAGGAAGAACGGTGAGTGCGTCGTCACCAGCAACTGCGTGTGGCCGGTGGCCTTGCGGCATTCCTCGGCCAGCTCGGGTAACAGGCGGGGGTGCAGGAAGTTCTCGGGCTCTTCGATGCCAATGAAGGCTGGCGGCGCCGGGTCGTGCAACAGCACCAGATACGCCAGCATCTTCAGCGTGCCATCGGACGCAAAGCGCGCGAGCACCGGCTGCGAGAACGGAGCGTCCTTGATCTGCAGCAGCAGCCGGCCATCCAGCATGGTTTCGGCCAGCACGCGTTCGATGCGCGGCACGCGTCGGCGCAGCACCTCGAACACCTGCTCGAGCCGGTTGCCATGCTGCTCGGCAAGGTACTGGATCACGTTGGCCAGGTTGTCACCGGTCTTCGACAGCCGCTCCTGCGGGCCGGCCTCGGGCTGGCCGCGCGCACTGTCCGCCGACAGATACGACACGTACCAGCCGGTGATGAACTCGCGCAGCGCTGCAACGCGCGGATGCTCGGCGAATTGCCCGAGCGCGTTGACCGCCAGCAAGTCGGCGGACTTGAGCGGGATCTGGATGCGCTTTTCCTGCTCGTCGGGCGCCTCGCCGCTGACCGCCTGGCCCTGACCTTCCTTGTAGTCGAGAAAGCGGAACGGCTGGCCGTGGCTGCCGCGCTTCCAGCGCAACCACTCCTCCATCACTACAGGTGCGCCGTTGCGCTCATCAACCGCCAGGTGGTAGGTGATCAGTGGAAAGCCCGGCTCGCGGTACTTGATCTCGATCGACACCGGCCCGTCGGCCCCGCGCGTCTTGAGCTCCTTGGCGCGCCCGCGCTTGTCCCACGCTCGGCGCAGCCCCAACTCGAAGCACTCGGCCAGGAAGGCGAATACGTCGAACACCGTCGACTTGCCGCTGCCGTTGGGACCGAGCAGCACGGTCAGCGGCGTCAGGTCCTTGAACTCCACCTCGCGCAGCGCGCGGAAGTTCTGCACCTTGAGGTACTCGATGCGCGGCGGCGCCGGGCGCCTGGCGTTCGGTCGGGTCGTCATGTCGCCTCCTCGACCGATTCTTTCATGCGGTTCAGGCGCAGTTCGCCGGAGATGAGCTTGGGTAGCAGAGCGTCACGGAGGGCCGAGAGCGTTCGAGACTGAACCGCGCGACGCCAGGCGCTCTCCACGATCGGCCCCATCGTGGCGTCCATCGCGCGCAACAGTGCTGGCGATGGAACGGCGAGCTTCGCGTCCGTTAGGTGGTGACGCTGAATGTGCCCCATCGTCGTTGCCTTGCCCGCGGCGATGTGCCTGAAGTCGGTCAGGTGCTGATGAACTCCCAGGTAGCACAGCCACCGCGGGTGGGTTGCAGAGTTCACCTTGAACAAGTGCTGGTTGAGTGCGCCAGGCCCACCTGACCAAACCCGACACTCCAATGAACCAGACCATGAGAAGAGGATGTCGCCATCTTGAACAACATAGTCAGCAGCCAGATCCGCACTGGCAAGGTCGGCGCCCTCGGTGTTGCCTGCTCGCAGTTGGGCGATCTTGATCACCGGCAGCGATCGTCCGTCACCGGCAGGGTACTTCTGCAGCGCGAGCCCGTTCAGGAATCGCGCGATCTGGTCGAGGCTTTTCACCTCCCAACCCTGCGGAATCTCGCCAAGTTCGGAGTCGACGAGGCGGGCGGGGAAGAGGTCGGCGAGCGGCTTGGGAAGGCCGGGGTCGCGGCCTTCGGCCTTGGCGCGGACGGGGTCGAAGTCCACGAACCACGACTTGAAGAGCGCGCGCGCCATCGCCTCCCGCGTCTCGTTCATCCGCCGGTTCAGTTCGATCTTGTCGTCCAGCGTGCCGAGGATGTGGGCGATGGCGCGCTGTTCGGGGAGAGGCGGCAGCGTGACTTCTAGCCTGGCCAAGTCGCTCCCGGTGATTCCGGCAACAGCTACCTGGCGCCGAATCGTGTCGAGGCAATGAAGGCCGGACGTTGAGTTGAAGAAGTAGTAGAGGAAAAGCGAATCGGCCTTGGTGCGATCAGGTCGCGCACGAATGATCGAGGACTCGAACGTGGTGGGCTCGTTTATGTGCAGCACGACGCTGCATTTCCCGGCGCCTTCGGCCACGAGCGAACGTCGCGCGAAGAGCAGGTCGCCCTCTGCGACCGTGAAGCGATCGCTCTCGGAAATTGAGAGCTCGACGCGCTTCATTGGCACCGCCCGAAGTCGTGGATGCGCGAAGAGCTCGCCCATGTTCACGATCTTCGCGCCACGACCGTGAAATTCCTTCCGCTTGTAGATGCCGTTGCGGACAGGCTCCGCAAGCAACTGGCCGAACGTGAGCGAGCGCCATTCACCCGTCATACCCAAGCTCCCTCAGGTTGACAGCAATCGCGGCATCCAGCTTCGCGGCCTCGGCCTGCTGCTCGCGCAGAGTCACGGCGAGGCGCTGCATCTTTTGCTCGAACGGCTCGCCGTCGTCCTCCCGCGCCTCGGCACCGACGTAGCGGCCCGGCGTGAGCACATGGCCGTGCTTGCGCACCTCCTCCAGCGGCGCGCTCCTGCAGAAGCCGGGCACGTCGGCGTATTCGCCCACCTCCTTCTCCCCGCGCCAGGCGTGGTAGGTGTTGGCAATGCGGGCGATGTCTTCGTCGGTCAGCTCTCGGTGGGTGCGGTCCACCAGCGGCCCGAGCTTGCGGACGTCGATGAAGAGCACGTGGCCGCGCCGGTCGCGGAACTTGCCGTTCCTGCGGTCGCGCGCCAGGAACCACAGGCACGCCGGGATCTGCGTCGAGTAGAAGAGCTGGCCCGGCAGCGCGACCATGCAGTCCACGAGGTCGGCCTCGATCAG
>JANNRI010000048.1:0-4511 GCA_031401195.1 Burkholderiales bacterium | reverse complement strand
CTGCGCTGCGCAACCCGGATGTCGACTTTCGCCAGATCGGCGAGGCGCTGTCACAGGACCCGGTGCTCAGCGCGAAAGTGCTGCGCGTCGCGAATTCGTCCTTCTTCGGTGGCCAGCGCGCGATGGCGTCGATCGATGCTGCCGTCGCCTTGATCGGCATCCAGGCGCTGAACCGGCTGATCGTCGCCTGCGGGGTCACGTCGTCCCTCGCGGCCGTTCCGGGCATCGACCTGCGCATCTTCTGGCGCGATGCGGTTGTCACCGCGACCGCCGCCAGCAAGCTGTCGCCCGCCTTGGCGGCCGAGCCCGACCAGGCCTACCTGTGCGGTTTGCTGCACGCCACGGGCCATCTGATCCTGTGCCGCACTTACCCCGAGATCGCCGATGCCATGTTCACGGGATTCGCGCCAGTGCGCGGCGCCGAACTGGTCGCCATCGAACTCGAGGCCTTCGGCATCGGCCACCCCCAGGTCGGCGCGATCTGGGCAGCGTCTCTCGACTTCCCGCCGGCCGTGGCGGACGCGATCGGCAGGTCCACCCTGCCGCTGGCCGAGGCGGCCGGGCCACTCGACCTGGCGCTGCGCAGTGGGTGCTCGCTGGCCGAGGCCGTCTCCCGGAAGGACACCGTCGAAGCCGCCCTGGCCTCGCTGACACCCCGTGTGGGCGCCCTGTTCAGCGCGGGCGGTGACCAGCCCAACGCCGCCTTCCAACGGCTGTACGACAGCCTGTCCGCGATCGAACCCACATTCTGACGGGTCACCGCCTCGGCGTTCCGCCGCGTCGTGTTCCAGTTGGCAATGCCGGCCTCACCGCTCAATACCGAACTCGCGCGTAGTAGGTCTGATGCGCTGCTTCGCGCGCCTGGCCCAGGGTATGGATGCCCTGCTCGCCCAGCAGCGGCACCAGCTTGAGGAAGATCTCGGCCGTGACCATGGCGTCGCCCAGTGCAGTGTGGCGGCCGAGCACGGCCACCCCCAGGCGTTCGGCGATCGCTTCCAGGCCGTGCGAGGTCTGCTGTGGGTGGACCACGGCCGACAGCAGCAGGGTGTCGAGCACCGGCTGGTCGAAGACCACGCCGGTCGGGCCCTCCTTGATCTGCAGGAAGCGCATGTCGAAGGCCGCGTTGTGGGCCACCAGCACAGTGTCGTGTGCAAAGGCGTGAAAGGCCGGCAGCACGGCGGCGATGGTTGGCGCGCCGGCCAGCATCTCGGGCCGCAGGCCGTGGATCGCGATGCCGGCGGCGGGGATGTCGCGTTGCGGGTCGACCAGTTGCTCGAAGCAGTCTTCGCGGCGCAGCTTGCCGGCGACGATGCGGGTGGCGCCGATCTGGATGATCTCGTCGCCGCCAGCCGGGTCGAGGCCGGTGGTCTCGGTGTCGAATACGGTGTAGGCGAGATCTGCCAGGCGACGGTCGGCCAGGTCGCGAGCCTGCCCGCTGGTGGCGAAGAGGTCGAAGTCATACACCTCGGGGCGGCTGTCGCCGCGCACGAACTGCGCCGCATCGAGGGGTTCACCGCCGTCGGCCAAGGGCAGCAGCAGGCAGAACAGCGATTCGTGGCGCAGCCGCGCGCGCTCGAACCAGAAAGCGCCGTCGTGACGCTCGACCACATCCCGCAAGCTCAGCGCCAGACGCTCGTCGCCGATGTGCATCGCGTCCGTCTCCCAGTGGCTGACGGCCTCGCTGCTCAAGGTGTGGCCGCTCGACACCAGGTCGAGCCGGGCCCGGCCCTCGTTGCGCACCAGGCGCAGCTGCAGCAGTTGCACGCCGTACTCCTCCACCAGCCGCCCGGCCAGGTAGAGCACGGCCTGCAGCAGCGAGTAGCTGTCGACACGCAGCCACAGCCCTGGGTCCACCGCGTCGGCGGCTGTGCGGCAGCCGTGCTGGGCTTCGATGCGCCGGCAGGCGGCGGCCAACAGATCGGCGCCGAGCATGTCTTCGAGTGGCCAGCGTGTCTTCAGGGCCTGTGTGGCCTGCTCCGACACCTGGCGGATGCGTTGGCTCATCACGCTGACTTCGTCGCGGATCACGGCGTGGAAACGCTCGCGCGTGGCGGCATCCACATCCTCGTAGTCGAGCATCTCGACGGCCGCCTGCAGGTTGCCCAGCGAGGCCCGGCTGCCTTCGGTCAGAGCGTGCAGCAGGCGGTCGCGTTCGGCCTCGTCGGCGAAGTCGCGTGTGATGTTGTCCAGCATCAGCACAAAGCCGTCGAGCGGCGTGACGTCGGTGCTGGGGCCAGGTGAAATGGCGCGCACCGGTGCCATTTGCACCCGCAGCAGCTGCCCCGCGCGGCTGCCGGTGACGAACTGAGCCGACGGATGCGCTGCGCCGCGCTGCAGCCGCTGTTGCACCGACTCGAGCGCGTGCACCACCAGCGCGCGGTCGAGCAGCGCGTAAATCGAGCGCCCCAGGCCGATCAGCTCGGCGCCTGCGGCCGGCGCGGCGGCGCTCGACAGCGCGCGCAACTGGGTGCGTGCGCGGGCGTTGTAGAGCAGGATGCGGCCGTCGAGGTTGCAGACCACCACGCTCTGTGTCAGCTCGGCCATCAGGGCCGCCAGGCGGTTGCGCTCCTGCGCCACGCTGCGGCTGGCGTCTTGCACCTGCGCGGCCATGTCGGCGCGCAAGGCGTTGCGCTGGCCGGCGAGCTGGTTGATGACATTGGCCAGCGCACGGGTCTCGGCACTGCCCTGCGCTTCGAGCGGGCGTTCGACATCGGTGGCCAGCAGCACCCCGGCTTCCTCGGCCAGGCGCGCCGCGGCCGCCACCCAGCGCAGGTAGGCCTGGCGCGTCAGCGCGCCGAGCGCGCCCGACAGCAGCAGCCAGGCCAGCAACACCAGGGCCGCACGCGGCTCGAGCAGCGCCGCCAGGGTCTCACGCTCGGCGGGCTCGAGCGTGGCGGCGAACAAGGCGCCGCCGATCAGCGCCGCGAGCAACAGCAACACGCCCGGCGCCAGCGCGGCGGCGAGCTCGCGCTTGTCGAACCTCACGCCGACCCCAGGAGTTCCCGCACCTTGTCGGCCAGTTCGCGGGTCGAGAAGGGCTTGGTCATGTAGGCGTCGGCGCCCAGGGCGCTGCCCTTGGCCAGGTCGGTATCGCGGCCCTTGGCGCTGAGCATCAGGATCTTCACGGCGGCCAGCGCTTCGTCGGCGCGCACCGCCTGGCAGACCTCGAAGCCGCTCTTGCCCGGCATCATCACGTCGAGCAGCACCAGGTCGGGCCGCTCGCGGCGGATGGCTTCGAGTGCAGCGTCGCCGTCGCGCGCGATCGTCACGCGGTGGCCTTCACGCTGCATCAGGAACTCGAGCGAGATGACGATGTTGGCTTCGTCGTCGGCGATCAGAACGTGTTTGCTCATGAGGCTGTCTCCTGATGCTGCCAGGGCAAATCGAAACCGAAGGTGGCGCCCTGGCCCGGCACGCTCTCCAGCCACATGCGGCCACCGAAATGCTCGACGATCTGGCGGCTGATCGGCAAGCCCAGGCCGGTGCCTTGCGGGCGCTGGTTGGCATCGCCGCCCTGGCGGAACTTCTCGAACACGAGCTGCTGCTGTTCAGGGGCGATGCCGGGCCCGTTGTCGCGGATTTCGATCGTCGCCGCGCGCGCGTCGACGCTCAGGCTGACGACGACACGGCCGCGGCCCTCGGGCACGAACTTGGCGGCGTTGGAGAGCAGGTTGAGCAGCACTTGCAGCAGTCGGTCGCGGTCGGCGTGCAGGGTCGGCACAAGCTCGGGCTGTTCGACTTCGACCACCGCACCGCGTTCGCGGAAAGCCTCGCGCGTGGTCTGCACGGCATGTGCGATCAGCTCGCGCAAGTCGATCGGCTCGTTGCGCCAGTCGCCGCGGCCGGACTCGATCTTGGCCATGTCGAGCACCTGATTGACCAGCCTCGACAAGCGCTCAGCCTCGGCCACGATCAGGCCGACGAACTGCTGGCGCTGCGCGCTGTCCATCGCCGGGTCGTCGCGCATCAGCTCGGCAAAGGCGCGGATCGAGGTCAGCGGCGTGCGCAGCTCATGTGTCACCGAAGACATGAAATCGTCCTTCAGCTTGTCCAGGCTCTCGAGCTGGCGGTTCTGCGCCCGCACCAGCGAGGCTTCGTCGAGCATGCGCAGGATGTCGGCCGGCGCCAGCGTTTCTTCTTCGACCACCGCGGCCACCACGGCGCGCGCCGAGGCGCTGCCGATCGCGCCGGCGAGTTGCGTCTCGACCTGCTGCACGAGTTGCGCATCGGCGGCAATCTGCGCCACTTCGGCCACGCCGCGCTGCCGCGCTACCTCGGCAAACAGGCGCTGCGCCGCCTCGGCGCCGAGGAAACGCGCGGCCAGTTGCTGCAAGCCGGCGAGGCTGGCGCGGCCGCGCCAGAACACCGGCGCCGCCGCCGCGCCCGCCGCGCTGCCCGCTGGCGAGGCCGCTGGTGCCACCGCGCCCGCGCCCGCACCGTCGGGCAAGGACGAAGGCACCGCGTACGGCGCCGGCGTCCAGCTCGCCGCGTCGACCCCGATCGACACCATC
>JANNRI010000047.1:0-72629 GCA_031401195.1 Burkholderiales bacterium | reverse complement strand
GCCGGCGTTGCTCGAGTACTGCCAGGTGCCCTGCGTGCCGGAATTGGCGCTATTGCCGACCACGGCAATACCGCCAAAGCTGGCGCCACTGTCGGGGTCGCCGAACTGCCCGCTGAAGATTGTGCTCACCGACTGTCCGGCCGGGCTCACGGTATCTTCGTTCAGGGCGGCGAGCGTGCCGCTGCCGACCGTGGGTGCGTCGTTAGTCGCGGTCACGCTGATGTCGCGCGTGGCGGTATTGCTGTCGGCGCTACCGTCGTTGACGACGAAGGACACGGTGCGCGTCGTGGTGCTCGGGTTGTCTGAGCTGTTGACGTAGGTGATCGAGCGCAGCGCCGCCTGGTACTGCGCCACCGTGGCGCTGCCGGTGAGAGTGAGCACGCCGGTGCCGGCGTTCCAGCTGCCGGTGATCCCGTTCTGGTTGGTGAAGGCCAGCGTGTCTTCTCCTGAGGCGAAACCTGCGCTGATCGTCACCGTGGCGCTGGCCAGGTTGGCGTTGTCTGCATCGCTGACGGTCAGCCCGCTGTCTACCGCAGTGGCTGCGCCGTTCTCGGTGTAGGCCAGCGTCGTTCCCGTGGTCGCGACCACGGGCGCATCGTTGACGGCGGCCACGCTGATGTTGCGCGTGCCGGTGTTGCTGTTGGCCGCGCCGTCATTGACCACGAACGACACCGTGCGCGTCGTCGTGCTCGGGTTGTCGGAGCTGTTGACGTAGGTGACCGAGCGCAGCGCCGTCTGGTACTGAGCGACGGTGGCGCTGCCGCTGAGCGTGAGCACTCCGGTGCCCGAGTTCCAGCTGCCGGTGATGCCGTTCTGGTTGGTGAAAGCCAGCGTGTCCTGGCCGGTGGCGAAGTTCGCTGAGATCGTGACGGTGGCGCTGGCCAGGTTGGCGTTGTCGGCGTCGCTCACCGTCAAGCCACTGTCGATGGCCGTGGCAGCACCGTTCTCGGTGTAGGCCAGCGTCGTGCCGGTGGTCGTGACCACCGGTGCGTCGTTCACGGCGGTGACACTGATGTTGCGCGTACCGGTGTTGCTGTTGACCGCGCCGTCGTTGACCCCGAAGCTCACCGTGCGCGTGGCCGTGCTCGGGTTGTCCGAACTGTTGAGGTAAGTAATCGAGCGCAGCGCGGCCTGGTAGTCGGCCACGGTGGCGGTGCCAGTGAGCGTGAGCACGCCGGCGCCGGCGTTCCAGGTGCCGCTGATGCCGTTCTGGTTGCTGAAGGCCAATGTGTCTTCGGCGCTGGCGAATCCCGCAGAGATCGTGACCGTGGCGCTGGACAGGTTCGTGTTGTCCGCATCGCTCACCGTCAAGCCGCTGTCCACCGCGGTGGCGGCACCGTTCTCGGTGTAAGCCAGCGTGGTGCCGGTGGGGGCCACCACCGGTGCGTCGTTCACCGCTGTGATCGAAGTCGACAGGCTGGCGGTGGCTGCGGCAATTGCCGTGCTGCCGCCGTTGGTGGTGGTGTTGACGGTGATCCGCGTCTCGCTGCCTGCGGTGGTCGAGAAGCCCGCCACGTAGGTGTTGTCCAGGCCCCGCACCGTCAACGCGGGGGGCGTTCCGTTGTAATCGGCCACCGGCGCGAAGCGCACCAGTGTCGAGCTGCTCAGCGCCAGTGCCGTGGCCCCATCGGCCACGGTGCCGATGGCAAACCAGTTCGTGCCGCCGTTGCTGGAGTACTGCCAGATGCCTTGCGTGCCCGCGTTGGCGGTGTTGCCCACCACCGCGATGCCGCCGAAGCTGGAGCCCGCGTCGACGTCGGTGAACTGCCCGCTGTAGACCGTCGCGACCGCCTGGCCAGCCGGGCTGGGCGTGTCTTCGGCCACCGCGGCCAGCGTGCCGTTTCCCAGCGTTGGGGCTGCGTTGGCTGGCACCGTGTAGCTGATCACCAGCACCGGGGGCGTCGTTCCCTCGCTGCTGTCGTAAGTGGCAGTTCGATTGCCACCGCCATCCGGGCTTGCGACCAGCAGGCCGTTGTTGACCCTGCTGCCATTCACCCAGGCCTGCACCTGCGCAGTGATGTTCCAGGTGTGCTGTCCGGTCGAGTTGGTGTTGAGGTTCGCCAGTGCTGTGGCGGTAAAGGTTCCGCCAGCGGTGGTCCAATTCGTCCCTGTCACTCGCTGGTTCCAATTGGCGGTGTCGGCACTTCCATTGCCTGCGCCCTCCGCCCAGGATTGCAGTGCCTCATAGACGCTGATGTTCAGAGTGCCGCCGATCTGCGTGGACTGCATTTGCAGCGAAGCGCTCGTGATCGTCGCGTTCGCGGGAATGCTGCTGAGGTCGAACTGCAAGAGCGCCCGCTGGAGGTCCCCGGACTCCCGATCGATGACCAGACTGGTTGCCGCGCCGTAGTTGAGTCCTGTGCCGCCGAGCCGGATATAGGTGTCTTGTGCAGGCCTGACGACGGCGCTGGTATTTGCTGCGACGTTTGCAGCGAATTCGGAAGTGCTGCCGTAACTTCCAGCGCCAAGATCGACAGTGGCCGTAGCCGTCACGGCATGTCCGGTGGCGACGGCAACACCGCTCAGGGTGACATTGAAGTTGGCATCGCCAGCCGCGTCGGTCGTCACCGTGGTGGAGCCGAGGTACGTCTGTCCCTCGCCGTATCCGCTGCCATCGCCCGTCGGGCTGCTGAAGAACTCAATGCGGAAGTTGGTCAACGGCGTGCTGCTCAGCGAACCGCTGATCCGCGTGTCTCCAGCAGAAGAGGAGGCGACGAACAACACAGGGAAGTTCTGCAGGTTGTTCGCGCCGATGTCGACGTCACCCACGTCGTTGGCACTCACCCCGTCATTCCCCAGATCGATGCCCAGGCCGGTGTTGCCGATCATCGAGTTGCCCAGGATGACGTTTCCCGAACCGGCGCCGCTCCCGAGGTACACACCGAATTGGTTGTTGTAGGCGATGAGGTTGCCTTCGCCTGCGGCCGTGCCGCCGACGCGATTGTTCAAGCCCTCAATGATCACACCGCCGGACGAGCCGCCAGTTCCGTTGCCGACGGCCGTCGTGCCAGTGCGGTCCGCGCCGATGTAGTTGCCGATGACGATGTTGCCGCTGCAGCCGGGATCGACATCGATGCCTTCGTCGTTGTTGCCCGAGAGCAGGTTGCGGTCGGCCGGGGCCGACCCGCCGACCACGTTGTTGTTCGCGCTGAGCGTGATGCCGTCGAGCGAGTTTCCGAGATCGGCCGTACCCGCGACGTCGGTACCGATGAAGTTGCCGGCGATCGTATTGCCGGTGCTGCTCACCTGGATGCCCGCCTGCCCGAAGCGGTTGATCACCAGTCCGCGGATCGTGCTGCCATCGCTGCCGGCACCGAGCGTCAGGCCGTTGAATGCACCGCTGTTGCCGTTGAGCTCCACCTTGATTGCTGCATCGTCGCCAACGGAGAGCGTGTTGGCAGACGCGCCGGCTTGCGTGTAGCCGTCGATAACAAGCGCTTGCGTGATCGTTGGCAGGGCGGAGCCCATGACGATCGTGTGCGGGCCGGTGCCCGAGATGTTGAAAACGATGGTGTCGGCGCCGGCATTGGCGTTGGCCTGGTTGATGGCCCAGCGCAGCGTGCCGGTGGTGTTGGTGTCGGCGGTGCTGGTGACGGTGTAGGTGGCAAGCGCGCTCAACCACGTGCTCTGCGCGGCGGCGCTGACGACCACGCCGGTCTCGATCGCGCCGGTGCGGGCCTCCAGCTCCCAGTCGGCGTTCTGTGAGGCATGCCCGGTGCGGTCGGTGCTGGCGGCCACGTCGGCACCGGTGAGCTCGGCCAGCGCCTGCATCGCCGCCTGTCCGGCAGCGCCTTCACCGAAGTTGCAGCCGTAGATCAGCAGGTCGGCCTCGGCCGAGAGGCTGCGGCCGATCGCGCGCCAGGCCTCGGCATGGGTCTCGCTGATGCCGGTCTGGTCGAGGAAGGTGGCGCCGAGGTGCAACTCGGCCGCGCTGCCCTCGCCGATGAGGTGGATGGCGCCCAGGTCGGCCCGGCCTTGCAGCGCCTGCACGATCTGCTCGATGCCATCGCGGCTGCTGTCGAGCCGGACCACCTGGATGTCGCGCCCTTGGCCGGCCTGGGCGACGATGTCGGCCACCAACGCATCGGCGTTCGCCGCGCGGGGGTCGATGAAGACGAATTCGACCCGCTCGGCGCTCGCTTCGGCGGCCATCTCGGCCGCGCCCGGCACCGCGGGCGTGCCGACGGCATTCGGCGCTGCCGCAGGCGGCTGCGCCACGGCGGCCACGGCGGCCACGGCGACTGCGGGCGGCGCCACCACGTCGGGCGGATCGACCTGCAGCAGGCGCACCTCCGCGCTGGTGGCATACAGCGCCAGCGGGTCGGCCGAATAGAGGATGCGCGGCTCGAGTTGCTCGACCGTGGGCGCGCGTGGTCCTTGCCCGGCGGTGGCGCCGCTGAACAATCGCTTCAGGAAGCGGACGAGGCGCAACACGGGAGCCGGCGCAGCATGCGCGTTCGGTTCAGCGGCGCGCGTCGCCGGCAGCGGCCGCCTGAACCGTAGCGCGGCCGGCCGGGGCCGCGGCCACAGGGGTCAGGCGCCCGGCCGACGGCGTGGCGGATGGCGCGGCCGATGGAGAGGGCGAGGGCTGGGCCGAGGTCGCCGACGTGCCCGCCGCACCGGCCTGGCCGGTGGGCACGCCCAGGTCGACCTTGCAGCGCAGGCCAGCAGGCAACTCGCCGCCGGGGTTGCGCAGTTCCAGCCGAACCCGGAAGGTGTTGCTCGCCGCATCGATGACCCGGTCCACCGTCTTCACCACTGCCACGTGCTCGCTGCGGTTGAAGAGCTCGGGCACCACGGTGGCCTTGGCACCGATGTGCACGCGGCCGAAGGCCGAGGCCGGCACCAGCACGTCCACGCGCAGCGGGTCGACGCTCGCAATGCGCAGCAGGGGCTTTTGCTCGACGAACTCGCCTGGCGCGAGGAAACGATCGACGACCACGCCGTCGATCGGCGAGCGCACGGTACGCTGCGCGAGTTGCGCCGCGGCCAGCGCGAGTTCGCGCTCGGCGATGCGGCGGCGCTCCTGCGCCTGCTCGGTGCGGCCGCCTGCCACGGTGGCCTCGGCATGGGCCTTGTCGACGTAGGTGCGGCTCACGAACTGATCGCCGTAGAGCTCGTTGGCACGCGCCAGCTCGCGCACGGCGAGCTGCTTGGCGCCCGCGGCGGCGGAGACTTCGCCCACCTGGTCGGCGCGTTCGCGCGCCATCGCCAGCGCCGCGCGCTCGACCTGGGCTTGCAGTTGCACCAGCACCTGGCCCTTCTTCACGGTGTCGCCGCGTTCGACGGCGATGGTCTCGACGACGCCGCTCACCGGGCTGCCGATCTGCACCACCTGGTTGGGCTGGATCATGCAATCCAGCGCCTGCGCGGCAGCGCCACCGACGCCACCGGCGCCCAAGGCGAGCGACAGGCCAAACAGCGGTGCCGTGCGGGCCAGCGCGGCACGGCCGGGGGGTCGAGAGGGCTTCATGGGTGACCTGCTTTTCGTCCGTTTTGTCGCGAACTTGAGTCGGGAATCTGAATGCCGGGCCTCATTCGCCGGCCCCGGCGTAGCCGAGCGCCTCGTCCAGCGCGCGTTCGCTGCTGGCGAGCTGCCAACGGCGCGCGGCGTCGGTGGCCTCCTGCGCACGCTGCGCCAAGGCCGTCAGCGGCCAGGCCAGCCAGCGCGGCACCACGCCATGCCAAACCAACACCGCCGCAGCGGCGCGCACGGGCCGCGGCCACGTGGCGGCGATGAGGGGGTCGTCCAGCGCCAGCAACGCCTCGGCCGAGCCGGGGTCGCCCTGGCGTGCGCAGCGGCCGACGAGCTGGCGCTCGATGCGCCGCGAACGGTGCTTGTGCGTCACCACCACGTGCAGCCCGCCGGCGGCACGCGCCGCGGCGTCGAGCTGGATGTCGGTGCCCCGTCCGGCGATGTTGGTGGCCACGGTGATGCAGCCGGCCACGCCGGCGCGCGCGATGCGCGCGGCTTCGTCGGCGTCTTGCTGTGCATCCAGGCGCTGGTGGGCGATGCCTGCACAGGCCAGCAGCGCGCAGAGTTCGGCGGATGCAGCGACGCTTTCGGTGCCCACGAGCACCGGGCGGCCAAGCGCCGCTTCTCGCTGCACCGCGCCCAGCACCGCCTGCCAGCGTTGCGCGCCGCTCACGAAGAGCCGCTCGCCCTGCCAGCGGCGGCGGTCGGGGTGCGCCAGTGGCACGCGGCTCACGCGCACGCCGTACAGCGCATGCAGCTGCGCGGCCGAATCGGCCAGCGTGCCGCTCAGGCCCGCCAGCCACAGGTAGCGGCCGAAGAGGCGCGGGTAGGTTATCTGCGCGGCAGTCACGGGGCCGGCTTCCGGCGCCAGCCCTTCCTTGATCTGAACCATCGCGTGCAACGGCCCCTGCCAGCGCCGGCCCTCGGCGACGCGGCCGGTGGGCTCGTCGATGAGCATCACGCCTTGCGCGCCGACGATGTAGTCGCGGTTGCGTTCGTAGAGGTGACGCGCGGCGAGCGCGGCATGCGCGAGGTCGGCAAGCACTTGTGTGCCGCAGCGGGCCTTGGCCGCTGCCACGCGGGCCAGGCCGGCGGGGGTGAGTTCAGCGCGGCGTTGCGCGGGCCACAGCAGATAGTCTTGCTGCGGCACGAGCAGCCGCGCAAGACGCCACACGCCGTAGTAGATGCGTGCATCGGGGGCCGCGCCTTGCACGCCCAGCAGCAGCGGCGTGGTGGCTTCGTCCAGCAACAGGCTGTCGGCCTCGTCGAGCAGCGCAAAGCACAGGCCGGGCAGCAGCGGCTGCGCGGCGGCACCCGTGCCGGCGGGGTCCGCTGAGCCCAGCGCCAGCGCACGCAGGCGGCGCGGGTCGCGCTCGCCGGCATGCTGCACATGGTCGCGCAGGTAGTCGAAGCCGATCTCGCGCGCCGTGCTGTGCACGACGTCGCAGCGGTACAGCGCTGCGCGTTCGGCCTGCGGCGTGGCGGCGATGATGCAGGCGCTGGTGAGGCCCAGTTCTTCGTACAGCGGCAGCAGCAGTTCGCGGTCGCGCCGCGCCAGGTAATCGTTGGCGGTGAGCAGGTGCACGGGCGCCCCGGCCAGCGCGGCCACCGCGCAGGCCAGGCCCATGGCAAGTGTCTTGCCCTCGCCGGTGGCCATTTCGGCGAAGCGGCCCTGCAACAGGAGGGTGGCGGCCAGCAGCTGGCTCGGATAGGGCACCTTGCCGCAGCGCCGGCCGAGCGCGTCGGCGGCGAGTGCGAGCGCCGCGCCCAGGGCCTGCGGCACGAGCCCCTCGCGGCGCAGCGCGTGGCGTGTGCGCGCCAGCAGTGCCGCGCGCGCGGTCTCATCGGCCTGGCGCAACTGCGCTGTGGCCTCGTGCAGCGCGCGTTGCAGCTTGCGCGGCAGGCGCGCGACGCGGGCGCGGCTGACCAAGGCCACCCACACGCGCCAGGCCGGCAGGCCGGCCGGTTCGGGCCGTTGGGGGTAGGTGCCCCAGGCCAGGCCCGGGCGCGGCAATACGGCGCCGCTCATCGCGGAAAGTCACGGACAAGTTCGCCAGCCGCAAGACTGGCAGGAACGCGGGCCCAGGCCACCTGGCGCTGGTGCCCTTTCATGATCCGAGCTGGCGCAGGAACAGCCGGCGCAGCGCCTGGGCTGCCAGATCGATGAACCCGCTCGAGCCGTGGTCGAATGTGACGAGCACACGCGCGCCTATCGTCGCCGGAGTCCCATCGGGCAGGTGCAATTCGAGCTCCAAGCGCGGTTCGGCCGCGGTGCGGCCGCTGGTGTCGCTGGGGTCGATGGCGATCGAGCCGCCCGCGGGCTCACCGAGCGCAGCGCTGGGCAGCGCTCGGTGGGCGCCGCCGCCGGCGCCGGGGCCCTGCCGCGATGGGCGGGCCGGCCAGTCGCCACCGCCTTGGGCCAGCGTCACGCTGGCCCGCGTGCCGGTTGCGTTGACGCGTGCGATGTCGTCATTGGCCACGAAAGCGCGCACCAGCGGCACACCGCCGGGGAGCACCTGCGCCAGCAGCTGGCCTTGCGACATGAACATGCCCACGCGTTGGCGTTGCGGGTCCAGCACCAGACGGCCGGCGCGCTGGGCCCGCACCTGCAACGCTTCGCGGCGCTGCTCCAGCTCGCCCCACTCGGCCTCGAGCTGGGTGATGCGGTCGGCCGCCTGCGAGCTGCCCAGCGCATCGGCGGCGAAGCGCAGCACCTGCTCGATGCGCGCGTGCTCGAGTTCGGCTTGCACCACCTTCAGGCGCGCGAGCAGGCCATCGTTGGAGAGCACGGCGATCACGGCACCGGCCTGCACCCACTGGCCATCGGCGGCGCGGAAGGCCTCGACAAAACCTTCGCTGCGGCAGCGCACGAACGCATCGTCGGGCAGCCACACCAGCCCCGGCGCGTGGCTGCGATCGGGCACCGGCAGGCCGGTGAACAGTGCCGCCGCGGCAGTGATGGCGGCCAAGCTCACCGTCAGAGCGCGTGCGCGTGTGCCGTGCAGCTCGGCTGCGCACAGCACCCACCACAGCCCGCGCAACAAGGGTGCGAGCAGCATCATCCAAATCGAGATCAAGGCCAGCGCCGCGGCGAGCCAGCCGCTCCACTGCGCCGCCACCAGCACCGCAGCAGCCATCAGCAGCGCCTGCATCACGAGCGAGAGCGGCGCGTAGGCCACCAGCCAGCCACGTTCGCCGGGCGCGATGTGCGGCATCAGCGCCGTGCGCGCGCCCAGCAATCGGCGCAGCGCCGTGCGCCACCACAAGGCGCTGCGGCTGGCGAGGTTGGGCAGTTCGAGCAGATCGCTGGCGACGTGGTAGCCGTCGAAACGCAACAGCGGATTGGCGTTGATCAGCAGCGTGGACACGCCACCGATCAGCACCACCGCGGCGGCAATGTCGCGCGTCCAGCCCGGTTGCAGCAGCACCCACAGCACGAGCGCCAGCGCTGCCAGCGCGAGCTCAGCGCCGATGCCGGCGGCGGCCACCACGGCGCGCTTGCGCTTGTCGGCAAAGGCGGCGGCGGCGGAAGCATCGACGTAGGGCACGGGTGTCAGCAGCAACAGCGTGACGCCGATGGCGTGCACCTCGCCGCCAAAGTGCTTGACGGCGAAGGCGTGCGCCAGTTCGTGCACCGCCTTCAGCAGCGGATACAGCAACCAGGCCAGCAGCCACAGGCGCGTGCTGCCGGCCAGTTGTTCGGCATGGCGCGCGAAGCTCTCGCCCTGCACGACCAGCACCGCGAGCGCAACCAGGAGCGCGCCCACCAGGGCCCACAAGGCCGTGCGGCCGAAGAGCCAGCCGCATGCCCGTGCGTGGCGGCCGAGAAAGGCGTCGGGGTCCCACAGCGGCACGCGGAACGCGAGCGGATTGACCGCAGCCCTGCGGCGCTGCGCGCGCTCGCGCTGGCGCCCACGCATCACCGCCGCGGCCTCGGGCGGGATGTCGCCCAGCAGCAGGTTGGCGGCGAAGGCCTGGCCGACCAGGCGCAGGGTCTGGTCCTGCGTCGGCGCGACATCGGCCTGGGCCCGCACGGCCCAGATCTCGTCGAGCGTGCGCTTGCCGTCGCACCCGGCCAACAGCGCCCAGGCGTTGCCGTCGAAGCGGTGGTGCTGGCCTGACACGGGGTCGGTCAGCACAACCCAGGTTTCACCGCGCACCTGGTGGCGCGCGATGCGCACGCCCGCACGCAGCCTCGGCCTCAGGCCGCTGACGCGGTACCAGTGGGGTGACAGCAGCACCATGCTCCAGCCTCTCAACCCAAGACGCGCCACACCCAGCGCCGCACCCAGTGGCCGGCTTGCAGCCAGGCCACTTCGGCGATGCGGCGCTCGCCGACCTCGACCCGCACCACGCCGCGCTGGCCCGGGCGCAGCGTGAGCGCGGCAGGGGGGGTCGCGGCGGCGTCGGCCGCGGCGGCACCTTGCAGCGTGCCCTCGATCTCGAAGATATTGCGGCCCTCGACGGTGGTGGCCACCGGCGAGACGCGGCCGACGGTGAAGCGCTCGACCGCCTGCCCTTGCGCGGCAAAGAGCACGCGCGCGCTTTGCCCAGGAGCCAGCAGCGCGATGTCCTGTTCGTCAACCTCGGCCACGACCTTCAGCCGCAGCACCGGCGCCAGCGTGAGCAGCGTCTGGCCGCGCTGCACAGGCATGCCGGTGGCCTGATGCAGATCGCCGCTGATGACCACGCCGTCGAAGGGTGCGGTGATGCGTGCGCGCGCCAGTTCACGCTCGGCCAACGCCAGTTGGGCCTGGGTCTGCTCGAGCTTGGCCCGCGCGATAGCGATCGGTGCCGGCTCGTCGTGCGTGAGCGCCTCGCGGTATTGCTTGTCGAGCTGGGCGGCCTCGGCCTGCCAGCGCTGGCGTTGCAGTTCGAGGTCGCGCTCCTGCAAGGTCACCAGCAGTTCGCCGGCCTTGACTTCTGCGCCGGGGCGCACGGTTGCGGACGCGACATAGCCGTCAAACGGGGCCGCGATGACGCGCTGTTCGCCACCTTCCAGCCGTGCCGGCGCCACCACTTCCAGCTGCATGGGCAGCGCGCCGATCACCACCGCGAGCGGCAGCAGAGCGAGTGCCGCCAGGCGTGCCGGCCTCGGCGAGAGCCGCGCCAGGCGCAGCCCACGCGGCGAGATCGCCTGCGCCCAACGCCCGGCCAGCGGGCGCTGCAGCCGGTGCTGCATCTCCAGCAACGGGAACACGAAGAGCGCCGCGTCTTGCGCAGCACGCAGCCTGGCCTCGCCGAAACCTCCGCGGCGCTCCAGCAGCAAGGCGCCGAGCAGCCGCTCGCCGGCCAGGATGGGCAAGGTGGCCACGGCCATGTGGCCGTTGTGGCGCAGCAGTTCGGCGTGCGCTGCCGTGGCGGCACCGGAGGCAGCGGTGTCGGAGCCAGCCCGCGCCGGGTGGCAGATGACGGCACGCTCGTCCAGCGCCTCGTCCATGGCTTTCTCGAGGCAACGCGCCAGGTTCTGGCGCGTGCGCGGGTCGCCGGCCGAGAGCGCCGCCAATTGCACACGGCCCCCCTGGTGCCAGCCGAGGCTGGCGCGTTCGCAGCCCAGCTTCAGCGCCAGATCGCCGAGCACGCCGACGGCTGCTGCCTCTGCATCGTCGTGCTTGAGCGCCAGCGCCTGCAGCGCGAGCAGCCAGGCACCCGAGCCCTGGGGCGGCCGGCCGGCCGGCTGGGTCGGGCTCGCGGCGGCCACCGCCGGGGTGGCGGCCCTGGGCGCAGCCGAGCCGCCGACCGCCGCGACGCGCTCGCTGGCGGGTGGGCCGGCGGGCGGATTGACGGGCGGATTGGCGGGTTGGGGCCGCGGCGAGGGCCGCAGCTTGACAGCTTCCGAGAGATCCATGGCGGCAGGGCGGCGCCCCGGACTCGGCGATGGCCGAGCGCGGTGGGGCGAATGGACTGATTGAAATCCAGGCACAGGGCCCGCTATCGACGGATATGCGGCCGGTGCGGCCCGCTATTCATGCACCCTGGCATGCACCCTGACATGCACCCTGGCCGAACGGAGCGGGTGGATGCGGGCATGGGCCCGCGCCCACCCGGGCACGGAAGGGGCACCTTCAGTGGCGGACGACCCCGGCGCGCGAACGGCCTTCGGCTAGCCAGACCGGGCCGGAGAACCACGGGTCATCCAGTACCGCGGCGCGCAACATCGGCAACGCGTCCAGGCCCCAGAAGAGACGCCCGTCCACCAGGTAGCTGGGCACACCGAAGAGACCCAGCGCGATGGCCGCTTCGGTGGCTTGGCGCAGCTCGCGCTTGACTTGTTCGCCGGCGGGGTCGCGCTCGGGAGCCAGGCGCGCCGTGAGTTCGGCCAGGCGCGCAGGGTGATTGGCGTCGGCGCCACCACCTTGCCACACGTGACGAAAGAGCGCTTCCGCAACACGCCGGTTCGGCCCGCACGCCAGCGCCAGGCGCAGCAGCGGCAGCGGGTTGAACGGATGCTGGGCCGGCGTTTCGATCGGCGTGCCCTGTTGTTGCGCGAGCCAGTGCACGTGGCGGAAGGTCCAGGCGCGCTTGCTCTCGATCTCGGCCGGGCCCTTCTGGCCCCAATGCTGCAAGAGACCAGCAAAGAGCACCGGGCGGTAGTCGACGGCATAACTGCAGCCTTCCAGCGCCTGCGGCAGGCGCTCGAAAGCGAGGTAGGCAAACGGCGAAATCACGTCGAAGTAGAACTCGATGCGCTTCATGGCTGGACCTCGTTGCGGCCGCTGTTCGTGACTTCCGCGCCCGGATCCGCAGCGCCCGGACCCACAGCGCCCGCAACGCCCGCAACGCCCGCATCACTCACCCGTGCGGCCCGCCGCTGCTCGAGCTGCGCCCACACCGCGAGCTTGGCCGGGTCGGGCAGTTGCGACCACACCGCGATTTCGTCGAGCGTGCGCCAGCAGCCTTCACAAAGGCCGCCGGCCGGCTCGATGCGGCAGACGTTGATGCAGGGGCTGGGCACCGGCCCGTCGATCGGCCGCGAGTGCGAGGCATCGGCGGTCAGCATGGAGCGGCCCTTCACGCCTGCCACACCACGTCGGCCACCGGCGCGCCGCCGGTCAGCCGTGGCAGGTCGTCCGGCGCGAGCTTGAACACCCCGTTCGGATGCCCCGCCGCGGCCCAGATCTCGTCGAAGCGAAAGAGCTCGCGGTCGATCAGCATCACCGGCGGCTCGGTGTGCGCCAACGGCGCCACGCCACCGATCGAGAAGCCGGTGCGCGCCTTCACGAACTCGGCATCGGCGCGCGTGAGCCTGCCGCCGTCTCGGCAGACGATCGCGGCGACACGGTTCTCGTCAACGCGCTTGTCCCCGGAGGTCACCACCAGCACCGCGGCATCGGCAACGCCATCCTGGCCGAGACGGCGGAAGACCACGCTCTTGGCGATCTGCGCCACCGTCACGCCCAGCGCCTCGGCCGCTTCCTGGGAGGTCCGCGCCGGGGCCTCCAGCCACAACGGCTCGTGCGGATGGTCCAGCGCCGTCAGGGCTGCGCTCACGCGTTGAAAGCCTTCGGGGTGGGCGGCAGTTGCGTCCACGCCCGGGTTCATGAGGCCATGGCCCCGACCGCCACACCACGCCGCGTCAGCAAGGCCTTGCCCGCGCGCGAGACCGGTGCGCGGCCAATCACGCCCGAAATGAAGGCACCGGCGTCGACGAGCCGGTCGAGGTCCACGCCGGTGGTGATGCCCATGCCGTGCAGCATAAACACCACGTCCTCGGTGGCCACATTGCCCGTGGCACCCTTGGCGTAGGGGCAGCCGCCGAGGCCGGCGATGCTGGCGTCGAAGATGTGGATGCCCATCTCGAGGCACGCGTAGATGTTGGCCAGCGCCTGGCCGTAGGTGTCGTGGAAATGGCCGCTGACCTCGCCGAGCGGGAAGTGCCTGAGCGCACGCTCCATCACCGCCCGCACCGCGCGCGGCGTGCCCACGCCGATGGTGTCGGCGATGCCGCAGTGGTCCACGCCTATGCCCTTGAGCAGGCGCACCACGCCTTCCGCCTCGTCGGGAGTGACCTCGCCCTGGTAGGGGCAGCCCACGGCGCACGAGACGGCCGCGCGCACCTTGAGGCCCGCGGCATGCGCCGCCTGGACCACCGGAGCGAAGCGCTCCACGCTCTCGGCGATCGAGCAGTTGATGTTCTTGCGGCTGAAGGCCTCGGTGGCGGCGGCGAACACCACCACCTCGTCGGGGCGGTTGGGCGTATCGGCCAATGCCGCTTCGAGCCCCTTCATGTTCGGCGTGAGCACCGAGACTCGCACGCCCGGCGCACGACGGATGCCAGCCAGCACCTGCGCGTTGTCGGCCATCTGCGGCACCCACTTCGGGCTCACGAAGCTCGTGACCTCGATCTCCTTCAGGCCAGCCGCCTGCAGGCGCTGCACGAGCTCGATCTTGTGCGCGGTGGACACCGGCGCGGCCTCGTTCTGCAGGCCGTCGCGCGGCCCGACCTCGACCAGGGTGACGTGAGTTGGGTACATGGTCGCACCAGTGTATCGGCGCGGCCCCGGGGGGGGCTGACAAGGGGGGCTACGCGTGTGGGGTTGAATCGGGTGGCACGTGGCCGCGGCAAACGAGTGACCCACGGATGACCCGGTGAACTGGACGTTGTACCGGCCGTTCTTCCACTGCGAGGCCGGCTGAAGCGTCCACTGAGCCCCAGCGAGTTCATGAGGTAGTTCACGCCCACGCTGCCGGCGTGGCGTGAAGGTGATTTTTCCCCCCGCTTCGAGGCGCCGACGCGTTGAACTAGCGCCCAACGAAGCTCACGCGCTGTGCGTCAGCCGCATCGGATTCGAGGGGAGAACACACCATGAACGCCCGCCGCTGCCTGAAGATCGCATCCCGGATCGGCACCCTGCTCGAGCAGGAGATCGGCCTCGGAGCCGACGCCACCCGCATGCTCACCGATCACCTGTACATGCGCGATGTGCTGCTGGTGTGCGAAGCACACCGCGGGGCCGAGCTGGCGCAACTGGCACGCTTGTTCCGCCACGCCGCGGCCGAACGGCCAGCCGATGGCTGGGCTGCGTCGGGCTCGGGGCTGGACAGCGGCTTTGGCGCTTCCGGCTTCGCCCACTCGGACTTCAACCATTCGGATTTCGGTGGTTCAACCCGGGACTCGCAGCGTGGCCGCGCCGGAAGCCCTTGGCCAGATGCAGCGACGCTCGTGCGCCAGCAGCTGGAGCAGCAACGCGCCGCTGCGCGGCGCGGCGGCTGGCTCGCCGCCGCGCGCTCCGCAGGCCGTTGACACCGGCGGGCGCAGGCCTACGCGGCCTGGGGATGGATCCTAGTCGGCGAGCTTCAGCAACTCGCCGCCTTCGGCCACCTGGTCGCCGCTGGCGTACAGCAACTCCAGCACACGGCCATCGCGTGGCGCGTGCAGGGTGTGCTCCATCTTCATCGCCTCCATCACGGCCAGGGCCTGGCCACGTTTGACCTTGTCACCGGCCTTCACATGGAAGGCGATCACCTTGCCGGGCATCGGCGCGGTCAGGCGCCCACCTTCGCCCGCATGGTCGCCCGCATGCGCGATAGGGTCGTACTCGGCCACCAGCGCACTGCCGCGGTCGGCAAACACGGCATAACGCTCGGGCTGCGCGTAGACCGTGAGCACGGTGCGTTGATCGCCGAGGCTAACCTCGTGCCGTGCACCGCCCAGCGCGCGCGTGCTGAAGGCCCAGCGCTGCGCGCCGATCGACAGCACGGTGGCGCCATCGTGCAGCCGCTGCAGCACCACGGCCAGCGGCGCGCCGGCGAGTTCGAGGCTCATGCGTCGCCGCGCGCCGCCATGCAGCCGCCAGCCATCTCGGCGCGACCAAGGGTCCGCGCCTTCCTCGGCCATCTCGGCGGCCAGCACATGGGCGGCCACACCTGCGGCCGCCAGCTCGGAGGTGAGCGACGGGGCGTCGAACAGCGCTGCACGCTCGCGCTCGATGAGCCCGGTGTCGAGGTCGGCGGTGGCGAACGCGTGCGTGTGCACCACGCGGCGCAGGAAGGCGACGTTGGTATGGAGGCCGACGATGTGCGTGTCGCGCAGCGCGGCGTCCAGCCGCGCCAGCGCCTGCGCACGGCTCTCGCCCCACACGATGAGTTTGGCGATCATCGAGTCGTAGTGCGGCGTGATGGCGTCGCCCTCGCCGAAGCCGCTGTCCACCCGCGCCAGCACCTCGTGGCGCGTGAAGGCCGAGTGGTCGGGCCAGCGCGCCACTTCCAGCGTGCCGGTGGCGGGCAGGAAGTTGTTGTCTGGGTTTTCGGCACAGATGCGTGCCTCGATGGCGTGGCCGCGCATCACGAGCTGCTCCTGTGTCAGCGGCAGCGGCTCGCCGGCGGCGATGCGCAGCTGCCACTCCACGAGGTCCAGCCCCGTCACGGCCTCGGTGACCGGGTGCTCGACCTGCAGGCGCGTATTCATCTCCATGAAATAGGCACGGATGTCGCCGTCGTCGAGCTCTTCGGCGACGAACTCCACCGTGCCCGCACCGACGTAGCCCACGGCCTTGGCCGCCGCCACCGCGGCTGCGCCCATCTCCGCGCGGCGCTTCGCTGAGAGCCCAGGCGCGGGCGACTCCTCCAGGACCTTCTGGTGGCGCCGCTGCACCGAGCAGTCGCGCTCGCCCAGGTGAATGACGTGGCCCTGGCTGTCGCCGAAAACCTGAATCTCGATGTGCCGCGGACGCATGACGTAGCGCTCCACCAGCACGTGGTCGTCACCGAAGCTGGCCTTGGCCTCGCGCTGGCACGAGGCGAGCGCGGCGGCGAAGTCTTCCGCCTGCTCCACGCGGCGCATGCCCTTGCCACCGCCGCCAGCGCTGGCCTTGATGAGCACCGGGTAGCCGATGCGACCCGCCTCGCGGGCCAGCAGGGCGGGGTCGTTGTCGCGCCCGTGGTAGCCGGGCACCAGCGGCACGCCGGCACGCTCCATCAGCGTCTTGGCCGCGCTCTTGCTGCCCATCGCCGCGATGGCCGAAGGCGGTGGGCCGATGAAGACGAGGCCGGCGTCGGCGCAAGCCTGGGCGAACTCCTCGTTCTCGCTGAGAAAGCCGTACCCGGGGTGGATGGCCATCGCACCGGTGGCACGCGCGGCATCAATGATGCGCTGCCACTGCAGGTAGCTCTCGCGCGCCGCTGCAGCACCGACACGCACGGCCTCGTCGGCCATGCCCACGTGGCGCGCCCGCGCGTCGGCGTCGGAGTACACCGCCACCGTGCGCACCCCCAGGCGACGCGCGGTCGTGATGACACGGCAGGCGATCTCGCCCCGATTGGCGATGAGGATCTTTCTAAACACGCTGGGTCTCCGGGTCACGACCGCCGTTCGTCGCAGCTCGAAGGCGACGGACCAATCCGCGCAGGAAACGGAAGAGCACGAAGACCACCACCAGCGCCAGCACCACCATCACCGCCAGCACCGGCCAGAACCAGACCGGATGCTGCACGGCCAGCCAGAGCGTGGCCGGCACGAAGGCATCGCCTGCGAGCGAGAGTGCGATGTTCGAGAACGGTTCGGGCGACGCATTGGCCGCCGCTCGCGTCGTCGTCTTGGCCGCATGCGAGGTGGCGGCGAGCGTGCCGCCCATCAGCGCCGCCACCAGCGTCCAGGCCGTGTTGTCGCCTCCGAGGGCGCCCGCCGCCAGCGCCGCGCCCGCGGGAATGCGGATGAAGGTGTGCACCGCGTCCCAGAGGCTGTCTAGCCCCGGCACCTTGTCGGCGACGAACTCGATCGCGAACATCGCGAAGCTCGCAACCAGCACCACCGGGTGCTGCAGCACCTTCAGCCCCTCGGGCATCGGGATCCAGCCCAGGTAGCCCGCGGCACCGGTGATGAAGACCACCGCGTACAGGCGCAGGCCGCTCGCCCAGCCCAGCGCCGCGGCCAGGGCGGCGAGTTGGCCGAGATCCATCGCGGTCAGGTTCGGGACCATGGCGGGCTCTCCTTGGCAAGGAACGACTGGATGCCGGCGCGCCCCTCGGCGCTGGCGCGAACGTCGGCGATGCGGCGCGCTGTTTCGCTGCGCAGCGCGGCGTCGATCTCGTGGCCGGCCACATCCTGCACAAGTTTTTTGCAGGCCTTCACTGCCGCCGGGCCGTTGGCGACGAGCGCGGCAACGATCTCGGCGACCTTGGCATCCAGCGCCTCGGCCGCCACCACTTCATGCACGAAGCCTAGCGCCGCGGCGCGCGCCGCGCCCAGCCTTTCGGCGGTGGTGAAGTAGCGGCGCGCCGCCTGCTCACCCATGGCGCGCACGACGTAGGGGCCGATGGTCGCGGGCAGCAGGCCCAGGCGCGCCTCGCTCAGGCAGAAGGTGGTGGCCTCGGAGGCCACGAGCACATCGCACGCCGCTGCCAGCCCCATGCCGCCAGCGTAACAGTCGCCGTGGATGCGCCCCACCACCGGGAGCGGGCAGCTGTAGAGCGTCCACAGCATTTCGGCCAGGCGCTCGGCATCGGCGCGGTTTTCCTCCCAGCCGTAGCCGGCCATGGCCTTCATCCACGACAGATCGGCTCCGGCGCAGAAGGCCTTGCCGTGGCCGGCCAGCACGATGGCCCTCAGAGCGGGGTCTGCGCCCAGAGCGCGGAAGGCTGCGGTGAGCTCCGCGATGACGCCGTCATTGAAGGCGTTGCGCACTTCGGGGCGATTGAGCCACACCTCGGCGACGTGCGGACCGTGCACGCCGCCTTCACCATGGCGGCGGATCTCGAGCGTGGCGGCGTGCGCAATGTGGGCGTTGGGGAGAGCAGGCATGGGGGCGGGTTTCGGTCGGGTCAATAACGCTTGGCAGCCTCGTCCAGCATGACTTCCGTGGCGCCGCCGCCGATGGCCAGCACGCGCGCGTCGCGCCACAGGCGCTCGATGGGCGTGCCGGTCATGTAGCCCATGCCACCGAAGAGCTGCTGGCACCCATAGGTGACCTCGTTGACGAGTTCGCCGGTGAGTGCCTTCAGCATCGACACATCCTGCACGATGTCGTGCGCCTGCGTCACGCGCCAGGCACAGTGGTAGAGGTACTGGCGCGCGGCGCGTGTCTTCGCGTCGAGCATGGCGATCTTGTGCCGCACCGACTGCTTGCTCCACAGCGGCGCGCCGAAGGCCTGGCGGTTCATCACGTGCTCGAGCGTGAGGTCCAGCGCCTGGCGGCAGGTGGCCAGCGCCATCGCGGCCAGCGCGATGCGCTCGGTCTGGAAGTTCTTCATCACCGAGTGGAAGCCCTTGCCCTCCTCGCCGAGCAATTGGTCGGCCGGTATGCGGCAGTCCTCGAAGAAAAGCTCGGCGGTGTCGCTGGCGCGCCAGCCGGTCTTGTCGAGCTGGCGGCCGGTGCGCAGGCCGGGCGTGCCCTTCTCCACCGCGAACATGCTGATGTCGTGGCGGCCCGCGCCGGTGCGCGCGGCCACGATGTACAGGTCGGCGTGCACGCCGTTGGTGATGAAGATCTTGCTGCCGTCGAGCACCCATTGTTTACCGTCGCGCCGGGCGCGGGTGCGCAGCCCGGCCACGTCGGAGCCGGCGCCGGGCTCGGTGATGGCCACCGCGGTGATGGTGCGCCCGCTCGTGACGCCCGGCATCCAGCGCGCCTTCTGGGCCGGTGAGCCGGCGTGGTGCAGGTGCGGGCCCGCCATGTCGGTGTGCACGAGCACGGTGATCACGAAGCCGGCGCACAGGCTCGCCGCGAGCGCCTCGGCGAAGACCAGATTCGTCATCGCGTCGGCGCCGCCGCCGCCGTGCTCGGGCTCGAACATCAGGCCCAGCATGCCGGCCGCGCCCATCTTGCGCAATACCTCGCGCGGCACGAGTCCGTCGCGCTCCCAGGCGTCGGCAAAGGGTTCCACCTCGCGGGCGAGGAAGCGCGCGACCTGCGCGCGCAGAAGTTCGTGCTCTGGCGCGGTGTAGAGGCTGTCCATGGCCGGGCCGCTCACTGCCGCCACACGCGCAGCCCGCGCAGCGACGCGAAGGCATCGAAGTCGCGGTCGTCGTGCAGCAAGGCGTAGTCGCGTTCGATGCAGAAGGTGGCCACGAGCACATCGACGGCAGTGCGCACGGTGTGGCCGCGAGTGCGCAGGCTGCGGTAGTGGTCGGTGGCGGCCAATGCCGTGCCGCCCGTCATGGTCGGCTCGACGGAGAGCCCTTCCATCAGCGCGCGGGCTGTGCGCAGGTCGCGCTCGTGACGAAACCCGCGCAGCACCTCGAAGAGCACGAGGTCGGGCACGACGATGCGGATCTCGCCGTGGTCCAGCAGCTGATCGAGCAGATCGGCCTGGTGCACCCGGGCGCCGTTGAAGAAGCCGATCCAGACCGATGAATCAACGACGAGCACGGCGCGCCCTGCTCGTGGTGGAAAGAGGTGCCGCCGCGCGGCGGCGCGGGGCAGGCTCTGCCACGGCCAGGCGGGTGGAGTCGGCGCTCGGGTGGGCTTCGTGTGCCCAGTCGATGGCCTCGTCGCCCTCCCACTTCAGCTTGCCCCGCCACTTGAGGATCTCGCGGTAGGCCGCCTGGCGCGCCAACAGCTTCAACCCGGCCTCGACCGCATCCTTCTTCGTCTTGTAGGGGCCTGCCTTCATGGCCTCGGCCATCAGCGAGTCGTCGATCTCTATGTTTGTGCGCATGATGTGTACCATGTTAACCCTATCACACACATCGTACACTACATGCGGAAGACGCCGAACTTGGGGCTTTCGGGGATCGGCGCATTCAGGCTCGCACTCAACGCCAGCGCCAGCACGCGGCGCGTATCGGCGGGGTCGATGACGCCGTCGTCCCAAAGGCGCGCGCTTGCGTAGTACGGATGCGCCTGATGTTCGAACTGCTCGAGGATGGGCTTCTTGAACGCCGCCTCCTCGTCAGCGGACCACTGGCCGCCCTTGGCCTCGATACCGTCGCGCTTGACGGTGGCCAGCACGCTGGCCGCCTGCTCACCGCCCATCACGCCGATGCGCGCGTTGGGCCACATCCAAAGGAAACGCGGCGCGTAGGCGCGCCCGCACATGCCGTAGTTGCCGGCGCCGAAGCTGCCGCCGATGATCACCGTGAACTTGGGCACCGTGGCCGTGGCGACCGCGGTGACCATCTTCGCGCCGTGCTTGGCAATGCCTTCGGCCTCGTACTTGCGCCCGACCATGAAGCCGGTGATGTTTTGCAGAAAGACCAGCGGCACGCGCCGTTGGCAGCACAGCTCGATGAAGTGCGCGGCCTTCATTGCACTCTCCGAGAAGAGCACGCCGTTGTTGGCGACGATGCCCACCGGCAGCCCCTCGATGTGCGCGAAGCCGGTGACGAGCGTGGCGCCGTAACGGGCCTTGAACTCGTCGAATTCGCTGCCGTCGACGACGCGCGCGATGATCTCGCGCACATCGAAGGGCTTGCGCGGGTCGGTGGGGATGACGCCGTGCAGTTCGGCCGCGTCAAACAGTGGCGCGCGCGGCGGTTGAGTCAGCACCTGCGGGCGCTTGAGCCAATTCAGGTTGGCCACCGTGGCGCGTGCGATCGCCAGCGCGTGCAGGTCATTCTCGGCCAAGTGGTCGGCCACGCCGGAAAGCCGTGTGTGCACATCGCCACCGCCGAGATCCTCGGCACTGACGATCTCGCCGATGGCGGCCTTCACGAGCGGCGGGCCGCCGAGGAAGATCGTGCCCTGGTTCTTCACGATGATCGTCTCGTCGCTCATCGCCGGCACATAGGCGCCGCCGGCAGTGCACGAGCCCATCACCACCGCGATTTGCGGAATGCCCTGGGCGCTCAGGTTGGCCTGGTTGTAGAAGATACGGCCGAAATGCTCGCGGTCGGGGAACACCTCGTCCTGGTTGGGCAGGTTGGCGCCGCCGCTGTCGACGAGGTAGATGCAAGGCAGGCGGTTCTCGCGCGCAATCTCCTGCGCGCGCAGGTGCTTCTTCACCGTCATCGGGTAGTACGTGCCGCCCTTGACGGTGGCATCGTTGCACACGATCAGGCACTCGACCCCGCTCACGCGCCCGATGCCGGCAATCATGCCCGCGCCCGGGGCGGCGTTGTCGTACATGTCGAGCGCCGCGAGCGGCGCGATTTCGAGGAACGGCGTGTCCGGGTCGAGCAGCATTTCCACGCGCTCGCGCGGCGGCAGCTTGCCGCGCGCGGTGTGCTTGGCCCGTGCCGCCTCGCCACCGCCCTCGACGATCTTGGCCAGCTTCGCGTTCAGGTCAGCGACCAGCAGGCGCATCGCGTCGGCGCCGGCCTTGAATTCGGCCGAGCGAGGGTTGAGCTTGGAATCAAGCGCGGGCATCGGGTCTCCTCGGGGGCATGGCTGCGGTGCAGCGGCGGCTGCCCGGACCGACTGACGTTGAAGTCAATTCGATTCTAGGCAGCCGACCCTCGGCGGCCCCCTCGGCGGCCTTCAGGCCGGGTCACTTCCTGCCACGGGTCCGTAGACCACGGCCTCGTCCCAGTCGAACGCGAGCATCTCGGGTTCACGCAGGTGGGCTTCGCTCGGCATCAGGAACTCGTCGAGCTGGGGTGGCTGCACCGAGGTGCCCGCGAGCATGGCATGCACCTGGCCGCGGTGGTGCGTCTGGTGCATGAAGAGGTGGGCCAGCACGTGGGCCACGCGGTCACGTTGAATCCGGCCGCCGCCCCGCGGCATGTCGACCACTCGGTCGCAGGCGGCGCCATCGAGCGCCTCGCACAGCGCCACGAGTTGCAAGTCGCTGGCGCGTTGAGCGGCGGCCAGGGGCGCGAACTCTGTGGCCGGGCGGAAACGCCTCCATGCCCCCTTGGGGTCGGGGTCGCCCGCCAAGGCGGCGAAGTAATAGCGGTCAACGGCGAGCATGTGGTTGAGCGTCGCCATCAGGCTTGGGAAGAAGCTCGTGCGCGGGGCGTGCAGCTCCTGGGTAGACAGCGGCGACATGGCCGCGTGCAGGCGCAGGTTGGCCAGGGCATTGGCGTGGGCCTGGATGCTGAGAGCCCGGGGAAGGTCGACCATGCCGAGGATTGCGTTCGCGCCGTGAGGTTCAAGCCTGAGGCTTGGCAGGCGCCTTGTCGGCCACCGGGGCGCCCGCCGCCTTCCAGGCGCTGAAGCCGCCGTCGATGTGGCTGACAGCCTCGAAACCCATCTCCAACAAGGTGCGGGTGGCAAGTGCCGAGCGCCAGCCGGCGGCGCAGAACAGCACCATCGGCCGGCCTTCCTGCACGCCCTCGAACGCTTTGTGGAAGTACGGGCTCGCCGGGTCGACCCAGAACTCCAGCATGCCGCGCGGGGCGTGTACGGCGCCGGGGATCACGCCTTCGCGCTCGAGCTCGCGCACGTCGCGCAGGTCGACGAAAACGGCCCCGCCGTGCGCGTGCAACGCGCGCGCCTCGGCGAGTTCCAGCGTGCGTACCACGGCCATGGCTTCGTCGACGAGCTGCCGTGCCGACTTCTTCAGCGTGATGGGCATGCGGGGTGCTCCTGTTCCCTTTGTGCAGCAAGCAGTCAGCGCGGCGCGGGCAGCGTGCCGAACACCTTCTCCATCGCCAGGCCGATGGCCACGAGCCGCCGGTCGCTGCCCGCGGGTCCGTCGAGCTCCAGCCCCACCGGCAGCTTGCTCGTGGCACCCAGGCCGATCGGCAACTGCAGCCCCGGCACCCCGGCATTGCTGCCGGGGTCGGTGTTCTGGATCATGCCCACGAAGGTGGGCACGCTGCTCGACTCCGGGTTCGCCGCCATCGCCACCTTGGGCACGGTGGGGAAGACGAGCGCATCGAGCTTGTGTTTCGCGAAGGTGTCGCGGTACAGCGCCTGCATCGCCGGGCGCGAGGTCTTCATCGCCGCCTCGTAGGCAGGCTTCGCATCCACGAGTGTGTTGTTGGGTCCGGGCAGCTTGCGCGGGATCACCAGCCCCAGGTAGGTGCCCTTCACGTCGGGGCTGGCGATCTGCTCTGCCATCTTGTCGATCGTGAGGCCGGTGCCGGTCTTCTTGAGATAGGCCACGACATCGTCGTGGGCCTCGTACAGCGCGAGCGGGAAGCCGACGGCGCCGTTCAACTCCATGAGCTTGGGCATGTCCACCTCAACGAAGACGACACCTCCAGCCTTCAGCTTTGCCACCGCCGTGTCGAAAGCCGCCTGCGTGTCGGCGTCCATGTTGGCGAGCAGTGCCTTCACGAGGCCCAGGCGCACACCCTGCAGCGGCGCGGGCTTCGCCGCACCCCCGCCACCGGTGATGAGGCGATCGAACAATTCGACATCGACCATGCTCTGTGCCATCGGCCCAGCGGTGTCGCGCGTGCGCGAGATCGGCAGGATGCCCGCTTGCGGATAGCGGCCCGCGCTGGGCCGCAGGCTTGCGCAGCCGTTGAAGGCGCACGGGATGCGCACCGAGCCGCCCGTATCGGTGCCCAGGCCTGCGAAGACCACACGCGCGCCGAGCGCGACGCCGGTACCCGAAGAGGAGCCCCCTGCGCTGCGCGACCTGTCGTAGGCATTGCGCACACCCGGCTCGGGGCCGGTGTTGTAGGCCGGGTTGAAGCCGGAGATGCCGAAGGCAAGCTCGTGCAGGTTCGTCTTTCCCAGCACGATGGCGCCGGCCTCGCGCAGCTTCTTCACCACCGGCGCATCGGCCTTCGGCACATAGCCCTTGAGCGCGGGGGTGCCTCCGGTGGTGGGCAGGCCGGCCACCTCGATGTTGTCCTTCACGACGATGGGCACGCCCGCCAGCGGGCGGCAGCGGCGCGCCTTGGGCGCCGCATCGAGCGCCTTGGCGGCGGCGAGCGCGCCGGCTTCGTCGAGGGTGACGAAGACGTTGTGTGCGGCAACCGCCTTGGCGCGCGCGATGGCGGCGCTGACCAGCGCCTCGCTCTTGATCCTGCCCGCGCAGACCTGGGCCGCCTCGGCCCGGGCACTGGCCGGTTCGTCGGCAGCCGATGCAGATGGGGCGAAGGACGCCAAGGTCGCGGCCAGCAGTGCAGCGGCAAGAGGCTCCAAACGGCGGGGTATCAGGTGCTGTTCCATCTTCATTGCATCCTCCGGTTCATTCGGCGACGGTCGCAAGGCCACGGGCGCTGAAAGCGCGTCATGCCCATCACGTCGTCAATGGTAACGACAGCCGAACCAGCCTCACGGCGCGGCCGTGGCAGGCCTGACGCCAGAAGATCTGCTGCTCACACGCGGGCTCGCCCGCGGGGCGACACCTATATCGCAGGCATGATCGCGGTGATGCGTGGCCTTCCGCCCCGGCTGGCTCGCCACGCCTATCGACCGCCTGCACCTGCCGCCTCGCCCTGGAGACACCCCATGAGTGCCCCCCCGACCGCCGTCCGACCTGCCGACTGCAGCGAGCAGGAATGGGCCGCGCGCCAGCAACTGGCTGCGTGCTACCGCGTCTTCCACCTGATGGGCTGGACCGAGCTCATCTACAACCACATCTCGCTGCGTGTGCCCGATGCGCCCGGGCACTTGCTGCTCAACCGATTCGGGCTGCACTACACGGAGGTGCGGGCGTCCAACCTCGTGAAAGTCGACCTGGCCGGCGGCGTTGTTGGCCCTGCGGGAGCGCCCGTCAATGCCGCTGGCGTGGCGCCGCACTGCGCCATCCACGCCGGTGTGCCGCATGCCCATTGCGTGATGCACACCCACACCACCGCCGGCATGGCGGTGGCAAGCTCGAAGCTTGGCCTCACGCACGACAACTTCTACGCCGCGCAGCTGTGGGGCCGGGTGGCGTACCACGACTTCGAAGGCATCACGGTGCGCGGCGAAGAAGGCCCGCGGTTGGTGGCAAACATCGGCACCGGTGACGGGAGGCAGATGCCGAAACCGGCCGTCATCCTGCGCAACCACGGCCTGCTCGCCTGGGGCCCGGCGCTGCCGGTCACGTTCTACACGCTGTTCATCCTGCAGCGCGCCTGCGAGATCCAGCTCGCCGGGGCGGCGCTCGGGCCGACCATCCCCATCAGCGAAGAGATCCGCCTGGCCTGCCAGGAGGATGCGAAGAAGGTCAATGCCGAGCCCGAGTTCGGCAGCGACACGTTCGCCGCCATGGTGAGGCTCGTCGACAAGATCGACCCGAGCTGGCGCGAGTGAGAGGCCCTACTTTCTCCAGAACTGCGGCGTGAACAGCACCAGAACGGAGAGCAACTCGAGGCGCCCGAGCATCATCGAGACCGTGCAAACCCAGGTCTGGAAATCGGTCAGGCCCTGGAAATTGGCCGACGGACCCACCTGCCCGAGGCCCGGCCCGGTGTTGTTGATGCAGGCGATGACGGCGGTCGTGGCGGTGATCAGATCCAGCCCTGAGAAGAGCAGCAGCAGGCTCGCCGCCACCATCGTGGTGCCGTAGATGAGCATGAAGGCCAGCACCGAGTGCAGCACCTGCGTGGGCACGATGGCGCCATCCAGCGTCACTGGCACCACCGCGCGCGGATGCACGATGCGGGTGAGCTCGCGCCGCGCGAGCTTGAGCATCAGCAGCGAGCGGACCAGCTTGATGCCCCCGCCGGTGCTGCCGGCGCAGGTGGCAAAGCAGCACAGGACGAGCATGAACGCCGGCGCAAAGGCGGGCCACAGCGCGTAGTCGACGGTCGCGAAGCCGGTGGTGGTCGCGATCGAGACGACGCTGAAGGCGGCGTGCCGCAGCGCCACATCGAAGCTCGGATAGACGCCGTGCGCCCAAAGGAAGGCAGCCACCAGCAGCACCGAGCCCACCATCAGCGGCAGGTAGACCCGGGCCTCGAAGTCGCGCCACAGCACCGCCAGCGAACGCTTCTTCCAGACCAGGAAGTACAGCGAGAAGTTGACGCCAGCCAGAATCATGAAGAACACGGCCACGGCTTCGATGCGCGGCGAATTGAAGGCACCGAAGCTGGCGTCGTAGGCGGCAAACCCACCCAGCCCCATCGTGCTGCACATGTGCATGAAGGCATCGGCCCAGCCCATGCCGGCCAGATGGAAGGCGAAGAAGCAGGCCGCGGAGATCGCGAAATACACCACCCACAGCCCGCGCGCCGTCTCGGCGATGCGCGGTGTGAGCTTCTGGTCCTTCATCGGACCCGCGGTCTCGCTCTTGAACAGTTGCGAGGCACCGACGCCCATCATCGGCAGGATCGCCACCACCAGCACGATGATGCCCATGCCGCCGATAAGCACCATGAAGCAGCGCCAGACGTTCACTGACCGCGGCAGATTGTCCAGGCCCGTGAGCACCGTGGCGCCGGTGGTGGTGAGGCCGCTCATGGCCTCGAAGTAGGCGTCGGTGAAGCTCAGCCCCGGGATCGCGAACATCAACGGCAGCGCGCCGAAGGCCGGCAACAACGCCCACGTGAGCGTGACCAGCACGAAGCCGTCGCGCGGCTGCAACTCGCGGCGGAAACGCCGCGTGGCCAGGCTCATCGCCAGGCCGCAGCCCAGCGTGATGCCGCCACCGGCCAGGAACGCGCCTTCGGCCAGATCGTGCCCGAACAACGCGAAGGCCAGCGGCACCCCCATCAGCAGCGCGAACAGCGCCACCATGCGGCCGACGAGCCCGACGACAGCCAGCGTGCCCATCAGAAGAAGGTGGCCGACACCTGGAACAGCTTTTCCACTTCGCGCACCATGCGCTTGTGCGGCACGAAGATGATCACGTGGTCGTGCGGCAGGATGGTGGTGTCGTGGTGCGCGATGATGACGCGCGGCTTGGCGTTCTCGGCCTCGCTGCCGTCGGGCAGGTGCAGTCCGCGCACGATGGCTCCGATCTGCGCGCCCTTGGGCAACGGCAGTTCGTCGACGCGGCGCTCGGCCATCTTGCAGGTCTTGCTGTTGCCGCGCACGATGGCCTCCAGCGCCTCGGCGGCGCCTCGGCGCAGGCTGTGCACGGCTTCCACGTCGCCGCGCCGCACGTAGGCCAGCAGCTCGCCGATGACGGTGTGGCTGGGCGCGATGGCGATGTCGATGGCCGTGCCCTGCACCAGGTCGGCATAGGCGCCGCGGTTGATGACGCCGATGACGCGCCGCGCGCCCAAGCGCTTGGCCAGCAGACAGCTCATGATGTTGTCCTCGTCGTCGCTGGTGAGCGCGATGAAGAGATCCATCTCCTGCACGTTCTCGTCAGCGAGCAGCTCCTCGTCGGTGCTGTCGCCCTGCAGCACCAGCACCTCGGCCGGCAACTGCGTGGCCAGGTACTCGCAGCGCGCATGCACCGGTTCGATGATTTTTATCTGGTAGTCGGCATGCACCTGGCGCGCCAGGCGCAGCCCGACCTTGCCACCACCGGCGACCATGATGCGGCGCACCGGGCGGTCCATCTTGCGCAGCGCGCCCAGCACGGTGCGGATGTCGGCGGTGGCGGCGAGTACGAAGACCTCGTCACCAGGCTCGATGCGCGTCTGACCGTCGAGGTCGGTCAGCGCCCGATCCTGCCCAGCCTGCTGGCGGTAGATGGCCACGATGCGCATCTCCACGCCCGGCATCAACTGGGGGATCTCCGCCAGGCTGTGCTGCACCAGCGGCCCGCCGGCCACCGCGCGCACCGCGATCAGGCTCACCAGGCCGTGCGCAAACTCCAGCACCTGCAGCGCCTCGGGGTACTCGATCAACTTGCGCAGGTAGGTGGTGACGCTCTGCTCGGGGCAGATCACCTTGTCGACTGCGAAACCCTTCTTGTCGAGGATGGGGTTGCCGTCCTCGAACTCGGGGCTGCGCACGCGCGCGATGGTGGTGGGCACGTTGAACATCTCGTGCGCCACTTTGCATGCGACGAGATTGGTCTCATCCAGCGGCGCGCAGGCGATGAGCATGTCGGTGTCTTCGATGCCGGCTTCGCGCAGCACGCTGGGCTGAATGCCGTTGCCGACCACGGTGCGAAGGTCGAGCCGGTCCTGCAGCTCGCGCAGCCGCGCAGGGTCGGTGTCGATGACGGTGATGTCATTGCGCTCCGAGACCAGGCTCTCGGCCACGCTCTCGCCCACGCGTCCCGCCCCCAGGATGAGGATCTTCATTTGCGGACATTATCCGGCGCAGGGCCAGACAAAGGCGCCTTCGGGTAGAGGGTATCCAGGGTTGCGCGCAGGCTGGCGGTGACGAGAGGTCGCAACTCGGCGCCGAGGCGATGTGCCTCGGAGGGCTCCGACTGGCGCAGGCCGCGGGACTTCCACAGGCGTTCCAAGGCCTCGCGGTGTTGCGATACGGCCGCGGCCACGGCCGCCGGCCAGTGCGCGGGCGCCTCCGCCTCGGCCCATTCGCCGCGGCCACGCCCGTAGTGCGCCACAGCCAGATAGCGCAGCAAGGCCGCTTCGACCAGCACGCCCATGGCCTCGGCGCCCCAGGCCACCCAGCTCTGCCCGGTACCGCGCACGAGATTGATACCGCGCGCCAGACCGGCCGCGCCGAGCGCGCCGAGCACACCACCGGCGAGCATGCCGCCGCCCAGCGTGAGGCCGCCGGTGGCCAGGTCGGCCTTGAGTCCGGCCAGCGCCCCGGTGACGGCGCCACCCAGCACCGCGGCACGGCCTTCGGGTACACGCCGGTGCTGCTCGACCTGCGCCGCCACGCGCGCGAGCACCTGCGCGGCAGCATCGGCCTGCGCCTGGCCTGTGAGGCCGTGCAGGCCTAGCAGCTGCTGCGTGCTGGCGCGCACCTCGGCCTCGAGTGCCGCGGCAAGGCGCTGCTGCGCCTCGGCGGCCGGATCTGGCGCGCCCGGCCGCACGAGGCGGGTGCCCCACTCGCGCAGTCGATCTGTCAGCCCGACTGGCTCGGGCACGGTTTCGCGGGCACAGGCCAGTCGGGCCAGACTGCCGGCAAGTTCGCCGGCGGCCTGCTCGAATTGCGCCTCACGGCGCTGCGACCAGGCGGCACGCAGTTGCGCCATGGCCACCGGCTTTGCTGCGGCCGGCGCGCTGTCGCTCGGCACGCTGTCGCTCGGCACGTCCGGCGACTGCGCGTCCCTTCGGCCCTCCTGCGGCGCAAGCGCTGGGGCATCGCGCAGCGCCCCCTGCACCGCACCGAGCAGCACCTCTTCGTGCACCCAGCAGCGCGCAAAGGCGTCCAGCGGCAGCACCGCCTTCACCGCCTGCCAAGGGGCGAGTTGCTCTCGCCATCGATCGAGCTCGTCTTGTTCCTCGGCGGCGGAGCGCGGCCTGCCGAGCTGGTTGAGCAGCACGATGACGGGTTTGCCGGTCCAGCTAAGCAGCTGCATCTCGCTGGCCAGATAGCCGGCCTGCGGCTCGCCGGCATTCACGAGATACAGCAGCACGTCGCTGCCGTCCTTCACGTGCCGCAGCGCCTGCTGGCTGGCCCAGAAGGCGCGGTCGCGCCAGCGGTCCCACACCTGGCCGAGCAGCCAGCCGAGCGGGTTGTCGATTTGCCGCATGCGCCGCGCCAGACGCACGCTGTCGCCGAAGCCCGGTGTGTCCCACAACATCAGCCGATGGCCCGAGGGCGTCTCGAGCAGCAGGTACTCGTCGGCGAACTCGGTGACATGTGGCGCATCGCGCACCTCGCCGATGTCGCGCCCGAGCAGCGTGCGCGCCAACGTCGTCTTGCCGACGTTGGTGTGCGAAACGAGGGAGAGCGTGACCGTGGTCATGGCGCCGCACGCTGCGCCAGGGCGGCCTCCAGCGCGACGCGCGCCTGCGCGAGCGCCACCGCATCGGCCGCAGCCGCCTGCAGGTCGATGCTGGCCAAGCCGACGCCGGCGGCATCGGCCAGCGTGCGCCAGGCCTGGCGCCGCTGCGCCAAGCGCGGCGACGTCGCGCCCATGCGCTGGCGGTACGCGCTTTCGTCGACGAGCATCATCAGCGGGCCGGCGCCACCGGCCTGCAACTGCTCGATGAAGCGGCCCTGCGCCTGCGGCTCGGGTGTGGCCGCGAGGTCGAACCAGGCGATGTGCCATGCCGTGCCCGGCGGCGCGGCCGGCAGCGCCCGGTCTTCGTCACCGTAGGACAGGGTCGGCGCGATGTACAGGGCCGCGGTGTCACCGAAGCTGGAGGCGACCAGTTGCCGCAAGGCCAGCGTCGCCGCCGGCGCCGGCGCGAACCCATGCGGCAACACCATCACGCCCCCCGCTGCGCCGGCGCCTGCGAGGCGGCGGCGCGTCTGCAGCACCTGCAGCGAATACGCGTCGTCCATCACCACTGGCAGCCGCCGGGCGCGCCGGCCGGTGGCCCAGGCGGCGGCCAGCGCGAGAACGAGCCGCGGCGCGATCACCACCCACGCGAGTGTGGCCGCCAACAGGTGCAGCCAGGGTGCCGTGGCCACCGGTGCCGCGCCGGGTCCGGCCGGCCCCACCGGCCCTTGCCCCACCACTACGCGCAGCGCCGTCACCGCCGCCTCGTCGGGCACCGCGATGCCCGTGAGCGCGCTCGCCGGAACGAGCAACACGGACAAGAGCGCATGCACCTGCGCTGGCTCGAGCAGGGTGCTCTGCCAGGCCACGCGGTAGTCCAGCACCAGCGCCCGCGCATAGAGCCCCGCGACGACGCCGAGCGCGAAGGCGGCGGCCGCCAGATGCAGCAACAACGCCGCGCGGGGGGCAGCGAGTGGCGCAGCGGCCAACGCCCAGCAGGCCTCGAAGCGCTGCTCGGGCGTGCCCGATGCGACACCGCGTCGCGCCGCGGAGCCGGCGAGCCCGCGCTGCACAGCCCAGCGCATGGGCCCGGCACGCCGTGCGCCGGCACCAGACCCGCGCAGGGTCAGCACGGCGACCCAGACGTAGGCGAGTGCGTTCCAAGCGAGTACCGCCCACACCGGAGCTGCCATCAAATCGATGCGCTGCGTCTGGCCCGCCATGTCGGCCAGCACCCCGAAGCACAGCCCCGCCGCCGCGGCCAGCGCCGCCCAGCGTTGGCTCCAGCCGCGGCGCGCAAAGACACGCGCCAGAGCCGCGCGCCGCGGCAGCAGGCGTTGCTGCGCATGCCTGGCGCGCTCGGCGAGCCAATCCGTGTCGGACGCGCCACCCACCGTCTCGTCGGCCAGGCGGCTCGCCCAGCCCGCGTCCTCCGGCGACCACAGCGCCGGGTCAGCAGGGCCGCTCTCGCAAGCGCGCATCAGGCACAGGCAACGCGCCCGGTCTTCGTCGAGCTCGCTCGGGCCCGCAGTCCGCAGTGGGGATGATCGATTCACTGCGACGCAATGTAGCCTGAGCCCGAAGGCTGAATATGATGGCGTGCACGGCGGAAGGAACGGCATGAACAGCAAGTACATTGGTTCGAATGACGGCGCGTCCGGCCGGGTCGCCCACGCGGACATCGGCAGCGTGGTTGCCGCAGCCGTCAAACCGGTCTTGTCCGCGGCACTCGTTGCGCTGCTGGTCGGCTGCGGCACCAATCCGCAGCGGTTGACGCTGCGCGATTCGGGCTCACGCGATGCGGACTTGATGGTGACGGTGCGGCCCGAGGCATGGGCGCGGCGCGATGGCCGCGGCCCGGCGCGCGGCTTCGAGGCGGGCTACCAGCAATACAGCGCAGAGGGCACGCAGGTGTTGGCAACCGGGGAAAGCCTGAGCGTGCGCAATGCCACCATCACGGGGCCCGATACGCTGCTGCAGGAGGCCAAAGTGGTGACCTGGCACTTCGGCTTCACCGACCGCTTCTACTTCGGCCCCGCCTTCGAGCTGGACCTGGGCGTCGGCGGCATGAAGGCTGACATGGACTACACGCTGCGGCCGCAAAGCAGCGTCGTCGGTGTCCAGCCCTTCGCTCGCTCATACACGCTGCCCTACGGCGCGGTCACGCCACGCTACCGCTTCGGCCCCCACTTCGCACTGGAAGCGCGGCTTCTGGCCGCTGGGCTCACCGACAACGCCGAGCACCGGCGCTACGACGGCGCGCTGGTGCTGAGCCCGGTGCCGCAAGTGTCCTTGCGCCTGGGCTACTCGCACCGGCGCACGCGCATCGTCGTCTACAGCGACCCCACCTTTTCGAGCGTCGATGTCACCGTGCGCGGGCGCGGCCCCTCGGCGTCGCTGCGCGTCGACTTCTAGCCGGTTCCCGCCGACTTCTGGCTAGCCCTTCGCCAGACCCGGCGCCGCACCGACCGCCGTCCCAACCGCCGCAGCCACCTCGGCCACCGCGAGTGCGGTCATGTTGACCACACGCCGCACAGTGGCGCTGGGCGTGAGCACATGGGCTGGCTTGGCCGCGCCCAGCAGCACCGGTCCCACCGTGACCCCCTGCCCGCCGGTCATCTTCAGCACGTTGAAGAGGATGTTGGCGGCATCCAGGTTGGGCAGCACGAGCAGGTTGGCGCTGCCCTTGAGCGTGCTGTCGGGCAGGTAGCCCTGGCGCACGGTTTCGGACAAGGCCGCGTCGCCGTGCATCTCGCCGTCGCACTCGATGTGCGGGGCGCGCTTCACGAAGAGGTCACGTGCCGCGCGCATGCGCCTGGCCGAAGCGCGCTGCGAACTGCCGAAGATGCTGTGCGACAGGAACGCCACCTTGGGCGGCAGGCCGAAGCGCTGCATCTCGGTGGCGGCCATGAGCGCGATATCGGCCAGCTCCTCGGCGCTGGGCTCCTCGTTGACGAAGGTGTCGGTGATGCACAGCGTGTGGTTGGGCAGCATGAGCGCGTTGACGGTGGCGAAGGTGCGCGCACCCGGCTCCAGGCCGATGACGTTGCGCACATGCTCGAGATGACCGTCGAAGCGGCCGACCAGGCCGCACAGCATGGCGTCGACCTCGCCGCGCTTGAGCATGAGCGACGCGATGAGCGTGTTGGAGCGGCGCACCGCCGCCTTGGCGGCCTCGGTCGTGACACCCTCGCGCGCCATCAGGCTGCGGTAGAGCTCCCAGTATTCGCGGAAGCGGGGGTCGTTCTCGGGGTCGCAGAGCTCGAAGTCGCGCCCGGGCGCCAAGCGCAACGAGGCGCGCTCGATGCGCATCTTCACGACCTCGGGCCGGCCGACGAGCACAGGCTTGGCCAAGCCCTCGTCGAGGACCACCTGCACCGCGCGCAGCACCCGTTCGTCCTCCCCTTCTGCGTACACCACGCGCGCCGGCCTGCGCTTGGCAGCGGCGAAGACGGGGCGCATGAACATGCCGGTCTGGTAGACGAAGCGTGTGAGCGTGTCGCGATAGGCCGCGAGGTCGGCGATCGGCCGCGTGGCCACGCCCGACTCGGCCGCCGCCTTGGCCACCGCGGGCGCGATGCGCAGGATGAGCCGCGCATCGAAAGGCTTGGGGATGATGTAGTCGGGGCCGAAGCGCAGGTCCTGCCCGGCGTAGGCGCCGGCCACCTCGTCGCTGATCTCGGCCTTGGCCAGCGCCGCGATCTCGCGCACGCAGGCGAGCTTCATCGCCTCGGTGATCTTGGTTGCGCCGCAATCGAGCGCGCCGCGGAAGATGTACGGGAAGCAAAGGACGTTGTTGACCTGGTTCGGGTAGTCGCTGCGCCCGGTGGCGACGATGCAGTCAGGGCGCGCGGCGCGGGCCAGCTCGGGCCGGATCTCGGGCTCGGGGTTGGCCAGCGCCAGGATGATGGGCTTGTCGGCCATGGTCTTGACCATCGCCTCGCTGAGCACGCCCGCGGCGCTGCAGCCGAGGAAGACGTCGGCGCCCTTGACCACGTCGGCCAGCAACTTGGCCTCGGTCTTCTGGCAGTAGCGCAGCTTGCTCTCGTCGAGCCGCGCGAAGTCTTCGCGGCCCTGGCGCACGACGCCCTTGCTGTCGACCATGAAGATGTTGGCCTGCTTGACGCCCAGGCCCACCATCACGTCCAGGCACGCGATGGCCGCGGCGCCGGCGCCCGAGACTGCCAACTTGACCTTGCCGATGTCCTTGCCCACGAGCTCCAGGCCGTTGAGCAGCGCAGCGGCGCTGATGATGGCGGTACCGTGCTGGTCGTCGTGGAAGACGGGGATATTCATGCGCTCGCGCAGCTTCTTCTCGATGTAGAAGCACTCGGGCGCCTTGATGTCCTCGAGGTTGATGCCGCCCAGCGTGGGCTCGAGCGCGGCGATGATGTCGACGAGCTTGTCGGGGTCCTTCTCGGCCAGCTCGATGTCGAAGACGTCGATGCCGGCGAACTTCTTGAACAGGCACCCCTTGCCTTCCATCACCGGCTTGGCCGCGAGCGGGCCGATGTCGCCCAGGCCCAGCACCGCGGTGCCGTTGGTGACCACGCCCACGAGGTTGCCGCGGCTCGTGTATTCGGCCGCCATGGCCGGGTCGGCGGCGATGGCGAGACAGGGGTAGGCGACGCCGGGCGAGTAGGCCAGCGACAGGTCACGCTGGTTCGACAGCGGCTTGGTCGGGGTGAGCGTGATCTTGCCGCGCGTGGGCGAGCGGTGGTACTCGAACGCGGCGTCGCGCAGGGCCGCCTCGGCGGCGGAGAGTTCTTTTTTGTCGGCCACGCGGGTCTCCTCGACTTCAAGCGCCAAAAGGCGATGGGCAGGGGAGACTACTCTGTTCGCGGGGGCCGGGAACCCCAGGCAAAACCGGGCTGGTCGAAGAAGCGCGCCGGTGCCCTGGACCAGCCGCAGTTCCGCGCTTCAGCCAGCGGCGCGGCGGCTCAGGATCTCCAACGCGGGCAACGTCTTGCCTTCCAGCACTTCGAGGAAGGCGCCGCCGCCGGTGGAGATGTAGCCCACCTCCCGCTCGATGCCGTACTTGGCGATGGCTGCCAATGTGTCGCCGCCGCCCGCGATGGAGAACGCACTGCTGGCCGCGATGGCACGCGCGATGGTCTCGGTGCCCTTGGCGAAGGCTTCGAACTCGAACACGCCCACCGGGCCATTCCAGACTATGGTGCCGGCGGCCTTGAGCTTGTCGGCCAGCATCGCCGCGGTCTTGGGTCCGATGTCTAGGATCATGTCGTCGGCGGCGACATCGGCGCAGGCCTTGACGGTGGCCTGGGCATCGGCCTTGAACTCCTTGGCCACCACCACGTCCACCGGGATCGGCACTTCGGCGCCGCGCGCCTTCATCGCCGCGATCACGGCACGCGCATCGGCCAGCAGGTCGGGTTCGGCCAGGCTCTTGCCAATGGGCAGTCCGGCGGCAAGCAAGAAGGTGTTGGCGATGCCGCCACCGACGATGAGGCCATCGACCCTGCTCGCCAGGCTTTGCAGGATGGTGAGCTTGGTGCTCACCTTGCTGCCTGCCACGATGGCCACGAGCGGGCGCTTCGGGTGTGCCAGCGCCTTGGTGATGGCGTCGATCTCGGCAGCCAGCAGCGGTCCGGCGCAGGCCACCTTGGCGTACTGCGCGATGCCGTAGGTGCTGGCCTCGGCACGGTGCGCAGTGCCGAAGGCGTCGTGCACGAAGATATCGCACAGCGCGGCCATCTTGCGCGACAACTCCTCGCTATTCTTCTTCTCGCCCTTGTTGACGCGGCAGTTCTCGAGCAGCACCACCTGGCCGGGCTCGACCTTCACACCGTCGACCCAGTTCGCCACCAGCGGCACGGCGCGTCCGAGCAGTTCGCCCATGCGCTGGGCCACGGGGGCCAGCGTATCCTCGGGCTTGAACTCACCCTCGATGGGGCGGCCCAGGTGCGAGGTGACCATCACCGCTGCCCCGGCGTCGAGTGCCATGCGGATGCACGGGATGCTGGCGCGGATGCGGGTGTCTTCGGTGATGCGTCCGCCACCAACGGGCGAGTGGTCCTGTGGCACATTGAGGTCGGCGCGAATGAAGACGCGCGCGCTCTTCGCGCGGCCGGCGGCAACGAGGTCTGAGAAACGCAGGATGTCCATGGTGTTGTGGGCTCGAAAGTGATCTGCGGGAAATTCTAGGAACTCACCAGCGTAGGCCCAGCTTCAGCGGCAGCAACACGGCCATGCCGACGACGATGGTGCCAAGAATGCCTCGGCGCCAGTAGAAATATGCGGTGGCCGCGAGCACGGCGAAGATGCGCGCGTCCAGCACCGTGGTGATGAGGTGGCCGTCGCGCATCACGATCTCGGGCAGCACGACGGCGGTGAGCGCCGCCAGCGGGGCGTAGCGCAGCCCCTCGCGCAGCCAGTTCGGAAATGGAATCTCGCGCCGCGTGAAGAGGAAGAAGCCTCGCGTGAACAGCGTGATGACGGCCAGGCCGACGATGGCGGCGACGGCGGCGCCGACGGACATGGGGGTTTGCGGGCTCATCGCGCGCCGGCCTCCGGGCCGCGCACATGTTCTATGAGCACGCCCATCGCCACCGCCGCCGCGATGGCGACCACGATGTTCAAGCGCAGCGGCAGCGCATAGGCCGCCACGGCGGCACAGCCGGCCACCACGGCGGCGACGGCCGTGGCGCGGTCGCTCGCCAGCGACAAAGCGATGCCCAGCAGCGCCAGCACGCCCGCGAAACCCACGCCCCAGTGCACCGGCACGAGGTCGGCCAGCAGGATGCCGGCCACCGAGGGCACTTGCCAGGCCACCCAGCTCAGCACCGCGCCGCCCCAGAAGTAAGGCCAGTGTTCAGGCGCCGGCCGGGTATCGGGGAACCGGCGCGTGAAAAGCGCCGTGTTGAGATCTGCGCTGAAGTAGGCCAGCCGCACGCGCTCGTGCCATTTCATGTGCAGCACGTACGGGCGCCACATGGCGCTGAAGATGACGAAGCGCAGGTTCACGCACAGGGCCGTGGCCCACACCACCCACACCGGCGCGCCACTGCTCATCAGGGGCAACACTGCGAGCTGCGCGCTGCCGGCAAAGACCAGCAGCGACATCAGCACCATCACCGCGAGCGGCAGACCGCTCTTGCCCATCGCGACCCCGGTGATGAGGCCCCACGCACCGATGCCCAGTGCCGTGGGGATCATCTCGACCGCGCCGCGGCGAAATTCGGGATGCCGCCAGATGGGTGCCGGTGCCGCACCCGGCAAGGTCTCCAGATTCACCGCGGCATTGTGCCTGCGGGCCTGCGCGTGCTCTTGGGCGTGCGGCCGCACGGCCGCACGGCCGCGCGACCGTGCCGGCCTGCGCGCGCGTCGTGCGGCGCGCCTAAGCGCGGCAGCGCGTCAGCGCCGCTTCACACGGCCGCTTCCGGCCACCGAGCGCGTCAGCTCGGGGTCTCCGGTGTAGCTGACATCGCCGCTGCCCGCGATGCTCACCGAGAGCTTCTTCTGCGCGTGCACTGCCACGTCGCCCGAGCCGGCGATACTCACGTTCACGTCCTCGGCGCGCAGTTCGCCGGCGCTCACGTCGCCGCTGCCGGCGATGCTGATCTTCAGGCGCGCGGCGGAGCCGTCGGCCTTGACGTCGCCACTGCCGGCGATGGTGATGCGGAAGTCCTCCGTCTTCAGCGCCGCCAGCGCGGCGTCACCACTGCCCGAAAGGGCCAGCCGCAGTTCAGGTGTACTGAACGACTCGATCCGCACGTCGCCCGAGCCAGAGCTCGCAACGGCTGTCAGCCGCGGCGTCACCACCTGCACCTGCGATTTGGATCGCGTGCTCAGGTTGACGCCGGATTTCCAGCGCACGACGAGTTGTGCGCCCGAACTGCCCTGCTCCACGACGGTCTCGAGCAGGGGCAAGAGGTTGTCGTCGGCCGTGACCGTGACGCCAGTGGCGGGCCCTTGGCGCACCACGGCGTCGATCGAACCGCGCAGGGCGATGCTCTGGAAGTCGCCGGTGTTGCGCGATTCGGTGGCCGTGCGGCCTGAGCCGACAACGCGCTCCATGGCCCATGCCCACAAGGGCGCGAGCAAGGTGGCTGCCAGGAGGGTGGCGGCGAGCGTCAGCGACAGGGCCCGGCTTCGTGGGGTCGAAAGGGATGGGTTCATCGGGCTTTTCCTCGGTGGTGGAGTGCGGCCGATGCGGTCGGCACGGTCGGGGCGGTCGGCGCAATCCGACGCCGAGGCGCCAATCTGCCACCCACAGGTCCATCGTCGAAGCCCCTTGCGACGAACTGCGTGACGCGGCGACGAGGCGGCGATCAAGCGACGTTCGCACGCCGCGCTTCGGGTCTGTGCCCACGTCACCCGCCCGGAGCGGGCGCGCTAGCTGCTTGGCGATTGCGCCTTCTTCGCCCCCGCCTTGGCTGCAACACCCTTGCCGGCCTCGGACTTGCCCGCTTTCTGCGCCGGCGCGGAGGCCGCACCCTCGGCGGCACTCTCGACGTCTTCGCCGGGCGGCGGTGGCGGCGCATCGGCCGCCGGCATGGCCTCGATCTTGTTCTCGCGCATGTAGTCGTTCATTTCGCGCCAGCCGGTGAAGATGGCGGCTTTGTCGACCTTCTTGTTCGAGGAGTAACACTGCTCGATCGACCGCGCGGCATGCCGGCAGGCCCCGCCGATGGCCTTGCCCTCGGACTCGCGACGTGCAGCGACCGCGGTCGCGCCCTCGATGCCAAGCAGGTCGCAGCCGGCCAGCAGCGTGGGCAAGGCGGCAAGCAGGGCGAGGAGCGGGCGGCGCATGGCGGCGTTGGAGGCTGGATGAGTCAAGCGGGTCGGGCGGTTGCGGGACGCGTCGGCACAACGAAGTTCAGGGGCGTTGCCGGCGTTATCGGCCATGCGGCACGGTCGCTTGAGCAGCCCGGCCAGGATCGGGTCACGGCCGGGCGGCCGGTCGATAGGGCCATAGGGCGGTAGGGAGGTGGGGAGGTGGGGAGGTGAAGAGGTGGGGCGGTGGGCCGGTGGCCGGTGGGCCGGTAGGGCCGGATCAGGTCGCGGCGGGTGCCGCCCGCTGCAGCCATTCGCGCACCGGCTGACGCCGGCCACCGGGCGCCTGCACCTCGAGCAGCTCGAGTGCGGCCTCGCCGCAGGCGACGACGCATCGTCCCGGGTCGGCGCCGAGGCGGGTGCCTGGGGCGGCGGCAGCGAGATCACGAACCACCCGACCGCGCCAGACTTTCAGCGCGTGGCCGGCGATCTCGGCCGTACAGCCCGGGAACGGGTCGAAGGCCCGCATCCGCCGCTCGATCGACGCCGCGGATTGTCGCCAGTCGATGGCGGCCTCCGCCTTGTCGATCTTGCTGGCGTAGGTCACACCTTGCGCCGGTTGTGCTCGCGCGGGCAAACAAGGCAGGTCGACCAGCGCCTCGACGATCAGCCGCGCCCCGAGCGCGGCAAGGCGGTCGTGCAGGGTCCCGGCCGTCTCGTCGGCGGCGATCGGCATCGGCGACTCCAGCAGCATGGGTCCGGTGTCCAGACCCGCATCCATGCGCATGATCGTGATGCCGGTGGTGGCGTCACCGGCCTCGATGGCGCGCTGGATGGGCGCCGCGCCGCGCCAGCGCGGCAGCAGGGAACCGTGGACGTTGATGCAGCCGGCGGGCGGCAGCGCGAGCACCCAGGGCGGCAGCATGAGGCCGTAGGCGGCGACCACCATCGCCTGCGGCGCGGCGGCGCGCAGCGCTGCTTGGGCCGCGCGGGCATCGTCGGCGTGCTTGCCGTCCAGGCGCAGACTGCGTGGCTGCAGCAACGGCAGGCCGCACTTCAGCGCCAGCTGCTTCACCGGCGAGGCCTGCAGCCTGAGGCCACGGCCGGCGGGCCGGTCGGGCTGCGTCAACGTCAGCACCACGTCGTGGCCGGCGGTCAGCAAGGCCTCGAGCGCGGCACGAGCGAATTCCGGCGTGCCCGCGAAGGCGATCTTCATGGGCCGCCGTGTCGCTGCTGCAGCTGTTCCTCGCGCGTCTTCTTCTGCATCTTGGTGCGGATGCGCTCACGCTTGAGCGCACTCAGGTACTCGACAAACACCTTGCCCAGCAAGTGGTCCATCTCGTGCTGCACGCACACCGCATTCAGCCCGTCGGCCACGAATTCGAAGGGCTGGCCATCGCGGCCCAGTGCACGCACAGTGACGCGCGCATGCCGCTCCACCTTGTCATAAATCTGAGGCACGGACAGGCAGCCCTCCTCGGCCACCGCGAGATCGGCGCTGCGCGCGGTGATTTCGGGATTGATGAGCACCAGCGGGCTTTGCCGCTCGCTGGAGGTGTCCATGACGATGACGCGCTCGTGGACATCCACTTGCGTCGCCGCAAGGCCCACGCCATCGGCCGCGTACATCGTCTCGAGCATGTCGCCCACAAGGCGCCGGAGGCGTTCGTCCACGACCGCCACGGGCTTGGCCACGGTGTGCAACCGGGGGTCTGGATAGCGCAGGATGTTCAAGTGGGCCATCGTCGGAAGGGGCGGCGAAGGGAGGGATACGGGTGGGCGGGCGGAAACAGGACGCAACAGCTGTCGGTCGAGCGCAACGCGGGCCCTCGTGAAGGCCTGCACACTGGTCCACCAGCGGCAGCGGTTTCATTGCGGCATCAAGGGTTTACGGGCAGAATCTATGAAACCATATGAGCATTGCCGGCTCGGTTCCAAGTCCCCAGCGCCACGCGGAAGAATGCGACGCACGATTGTGGCATCGGCCGCGATTGACCTTCACCGGGTTCCTGACTCGGCGATCCCTCGGAGACCTCCCGTGATGAGCACAAGCCAACGCCCCGGCCGCACGTCGTCCTGCCCGCTTCCGGCTGACCGGCTGGCGGCGACCATGGGCAGGGCCACATGGCTCGCCGTGCTGACGGGCGCCACCCTGTTGAGCGCGGTCGGCTCGGCGTGGGCACAGCCCAGCCGCATGCCGGTATTGCCGCAGTGGCGTGATACCGCGCAGCGCGTGGCCCAGGCCGGCGTGCCGCTGGAAGAACTGGCGCCCAACGCACCTGACAGCTATACGGTGCAGCGTGGCGACACACTCTGGGGCATCTCTTCGATCTTCCTCAAGCGCCCCTGGCGCTGGCCCGAGTTGTGGGGCATGAATCTCGACCAGATCCGCAACCCGCACCTGATTTTCCCCGGGCAGGTGTTGGTGCTGGAAAAGCTCGACGGGCGCGCACGGCTGGCTCTGGGCCGCACCGACATTCCAGGCACGGTGCGGCTGTCGCCACGGGTTCGCAGCGAGACGCTGGACAATGGCGCCATCGCGGCCATCCCGCTACACCTGATCGGCCCCTTCCTGGCCGAAGCGCAGGTGTTCGAGACCAACCAACTCGAGCAGGCGCCACGCGTGGTGGCCACCCAGGAAGGCCGCGTCATGGTTTCGCGAGGCGAGACGGCCTATGTGCGCGGCGACCTCGCAGGTGCGCGTGACTTCCGACTGTTCCGCGAACTCAAGCCGCTCGTCGACCCCGGCACGCGCGAGGTGCTGGGCTACGAAGGCCGCTTCGTGGGCACCGCCGAGATGGTGAGCGCTGAAGGCACGACTTCGGCTACGGCTGCGGCCCCGTCGGCAGGTGCCAAGACCGGCGGCGTGATCGTGCCGGCGACGTTCCGCGTCACCAGCAACCGCCTCGAAGCGGGCGTGGGTGACCGCCTCTCACCGGTGCCGCAGCAGGAACTCATTGCCTACGTGCCACGCGCTCCGGGCAAGGATGTCGAGGGCCGCATCATTTCCATCTACGGCGACGGCCTGCGCGCGGGTCAGAACCAGGTGGTGTCGCTGAACCGCGGCACGCGCGATGGGCTGGAGCGCGGCCATGTGCTCGCGCTGTGGCGCGCGGGCAGCGATGCGGTGGACACCACCACGCCGGGCAAACGCACGGCGATGCGCCTGCCCGATGAACGGCACGGCCTGCTCTTCGTCTTTCGCACATTCGACCGCGTGTCGTATGCGCTGATCCTCAACGTGCAGGATCCGGTCCAGGCCGGGGACCGTTTCACGCAGCCCTGAGTCCACACGCTGACGTCGGGCTCGGCCGCGCTTGAACCGTGGCCGACATGGTGACGGCAGACAGTGACTTCGAGGCCTGGTTCAGGCTTCTAGAAACGCCGCGGCTGGGTCTGACCCAGGCGCGCCAGTTGTTGGCCGCGTTCGGGTCGCCCGATGCAGTGCTGAGAGCACCGCCCAGCGCATTGCGAGCCGTCGTCTCGCCCGCGTTGGCCAGCGCTATCGGCGGGCCATCACCCGAGAACTTCAGTGAGCGCCTGCTTCGGTGCAAACACTGGCAAGAGCAAGGCGCTGCGTCGCGGCACTTCATCGCGCTCGGCGACGCCGACTACCCTCAGCTTCTGCTGCAGACGGCCGACCCGCCGCTCCTCCTGTTTGCCGAAGGCCCGCCACACCGTCTCTGCGCGCCCTCTCTTGGCGTGGTCGGAAGCCGACACCCCACGCCACAGGGCGAGACCAACGCGCGCGAGTTCGCGACCGAATTGAGCCGTTGCGGCCTGGTCGTGGTGTCGGGGCTGGCAATTGGCATTGATGCGGCCGCTCACGAAGGGGCTTTGCTGGGCCCGGTATGCACGGTGGCGGTGTTGGGGGCCGGACCGGACCAGCCTTACCCCACCCGCAACGCCGCTCTGGCAGCGCGCATCGTCGCCCACGGTGGCGTGCTGCTCAGCGAATACGCACCGGGCACGCCGCCGCTGAAAGAGAACTTCCCGCGCCGCAACCGCATCATCGCCGGGCTCTCGTTGGGCACGCTCGTGGTCGAGGCGGCGTTGCGATCGGGCTCGCTCATCACCGCCCGGCTCGCGTCCGAAGCGGGGCGCGAAGTGTTCGCGATCCCTGGCTCCATCCACTCACCGCAATCCAAGGGTTGCCACGCCTTGATCAAGCAAGGCGGCAAACTCGTCGAAGTGGCCGCTGACATTCTCGAAGAGCTTCGGCTGGGAAGCGGCGCCACTACTTCGGTACGGCCTGCCCGGGATGATGGCAAAGACGAGAGCGGCAACGATCACGACCCGCTTCTCGATGCCCTCGGCCACGATCCGGTGACGCTGGACGCCTTGCAGGCTCGCACCGGCTGGGCGACCTCGGAACTGAACGCCCGACTGCTGGAGCTGGAGCTCCAAGGGGTGGTCGCCCGCATGCCCGGCGGCCTGTATCAGCGGCAGATCAAGGCCTGAATATGAGCGTATGAGCGCGCCCGCGGCAGACTCGGCGGTCAGAGCAAGCGAGCCCGTCTCCCACAGCCTCACGAAATCCTGCGCGGCGCCGAGCGCCGCCGGCGCGCATCGCTCGGGTATAGTGATTCTCATGTTCGACGTGCTCGTCTTTCTCTACGAGAACTACTGGCGCCCCGACGCGTGCCCTGACGAGCAACAGCTGCGCCGGAAGTTGAGTGCCGTCGGCTTCGAGAGCGACGAGATCCAGGAAGCGCTGCGGTGGCTGGACGGCTTGGCCGACTCCGCCGAGTCTCACGCCCTGGCGCAGATGCCCGGCAGCCACCGCATCTACACCGCCGCTGAGCGCGAAACCCTGGGCGATGCCTCGATCAACTTCATCAGCTTCCTCGAATCTGCCGGCGTCCTGCCCCCCGCAATGCGCGAAATGGTCGTCGACCGCGCCATGGCGGTCGGGGGCGGCGAGATGGACCTCGAAGATCTGAAGATCATCGTGTTGATGGTCTTCTGGAGCCTTGGCGAAGAGCCCGATGCGCTGATCCTCGACGAACTGTTCGTCGACGACGAGGACCGGCTCATCCACTGAGGTCGGGATTGCTGAGTTCCGCCACGCACCACGGCGGTCAGCGATTCAGTGCAACAGCCGCGAGACGTCGACGTCCAGTTTGGCCAGTGCGCTGCGCGTGGCGCGCACGGTGAGGGATTCGTCCTGCGCGGGCACGATGAGCCCAGCCTGCAGATAACTCGCCAGCCGCTGCTGCTGGAAGAGCACGCAACGCCCCTGCGGCGTGACGAACAGAGACAGCTGTTTGCGCAGCCCATGCCAGGCCAGCTGCACGGCCTCGGTGCGGCCGCTGCGGTCAAGCATGTACCAGCTGCCCACCTGAAGCTCGCGCGCCCACGCCACCATCGCCGGGGTGGGCATGGAGCCGCCCTCCAGCACCACCTCCATGTCGTTGCTCTGGTGGCCCGACAGATCGAGCACCATCGACTCGTCGATCTCGAGGTTCTCCACGTCGGGCAGCAGCTCCTCCAGCGATTCGAGGCGCTCGGTCAACTCGCGCAGGTTCTCGGCGGGGATCACCGCCGCCTTCGCCGTGAAGGCTGCCGCCAGCGAGTTGTTGAGCAACTGGATCTGTTCGTCCTGCTTGACGTTGTCCAAGCCAGCCGAAGCCATGCCCTCGCGCAACGCCTTCAGCAGAGGCGGCAAGCGCCGGATCACCTCGGCGCGCTCCTCGCGTGTGACCTTGGCGCTTGCGCTCCAGATGAGGTCAGCGGCGGCGCGCTTCATGGCCTTGGTTTGCTCGCCCTGCGCGGTGTAGCGCACGGCCATCGTCGCCAGCACGTCGGCCCAGACGTGAAACAGGAACTGGCGCACACCCTCCTGCACCGGCATCTCGTTGAGCATGCGGCGCAGTTCGATCGTGTACTGGATCGCGAGTGTCTCGCGCTGCTCGACCTGCTGCGCCAGCGACACGCCCTTCTTGGTGGCCTCGTTCTCGTTCTTGAAATAGTGCTCAAGCCATTTCTCGAACTCGGTGAGCACGGTCTGGAAGACCCGACGGCCGGTGTCGGGGTAGGCCTCCACCACTTGCACCACGCGCTTGATCTCGCGCTCGAGCGCCTCGCCCACGCCAGGGCCGCCGGAGTGGCTGTCGAAGCCCATCACGCAGGCACCCATGCGGTCGATGAGGCGCCGCGCCGGGTGATCGGTGGTGGCGAAGAAGTCGGGCTCGGCCACCGCCACGCGCAGCACCGGCATCTGCAGCCGCGCGAACCACACCCGCACCGCCGCCGGGATTCGGTCTTCGGTGAGGATGCTCTGGAACAGCAGCGCCACGATCTCGATGGTGGCGCGCTCCTCGGGTGAGGCTGCGGCCTTTTTCAGCGCCTGCTTGCGGTGGTGCAGTTCCTCGAGCAGCGTTGGTGTGGTGACGACCACGGCATCTTCGCGTCCCTGGAACACCGTGGGCTGCAGCCGATGCCGAATGCCTTGTGCAGCGGTATCGATGGCACGTTCCAGCGCGGCCGAGACCGGCCGGTCGGCAGGTCGCTCGCCACTGCCCGACCCCGCACCGCCGCCGCCCAAGACATAACCACCACCGAACTGCGGCACATGGCGCGCCACAAGCCGGTTCAGCCTGCCGAGCACCGCTTCAGCGTTTTCGCGGTTGCGCACCAGCGGCGCCGACCGCGTCATCAGGCGCGTCTCCTCGCCCACGTCACGTTGCCCGCTGTAGCCGCCGCCGGTGCTGTAGGCCCCGCCCGGCATCGTGGCGCCGCCCAGGCCCACGCTTTCGCTGTCGCGTGGGGCGCCGCCCATCCAGCCGAACGACGCATTGGGGTGCGTGCGCGAGCGCTTGATGTGCGGTCGCAAGTCCACCTCGGGCAGCACGCGTTGCTCCACGAGCCAGCGGTTGGTCTCGTGATAGGCCTCTTCGACGAGCAGCGCGAACTCATCGTGCAGCACGGTCTGGAGCTCACGCCAGCTCTCGAGCGAAAGCCCCGCGGTGCGCCAGGCCTCGAACACCAGGCGCGCCAGCACGTGCGCGCGCATGACATCGTGGGCGTCGATCTCGGAGCGGCCCTCGAGGTGCGCCACGCGCGAGCGCAGATCGGCGAACTCCCACGAGGCGCGGTCCATGATGGCCAACGCAAGACGCGAGGTGATGATCTCGCGCTCGATCGTGTCGTCGCTCACCAGCGTCAGGTCGTCGCGCTTGACCCCGGCCAGCGTGAGCTCGTTGCTGCGCGTCGAAGATTGCCCCATCGCCTGACGCAGGCCGCTGACGATGCCACGGTGCCATACCTGCGCGTTGTTGCCCAGCGACTGCACGAGCTCGCGCCGACGCATGAACACGGCGTGCTCGCAAGGCTTGTCGAACAGGATCCGCGCGCCGTCGATGCTGGCCTGAACCACGTGCACGAGGCCCTTGACCAGTTCCTCGACGTAACGCCGCCGCGCCTGTCCGGCCAGGGCGTCGTGCGAGGCTGTGGGCGGCGGCATGTCAGCGGCGCTCTATTGCTGGAGTTAGGCTCACTCTACACCACGGCCCCGGCGTTGGGGTCGGCCGGGTCATGCTCGCGCGCGCCGGGCTTGACGAGGTCTTCGCGCTTGACACCGAGCCACATCGCAATGCCCGCGGCCACGAAGATCGAGGAATAGATGCCGAACAGGATGCCGATGGTGAGAGCGACGGCGAAGTAGTGCAGCGTCGGCCCACCGAAGATCAGCATCGACAGCACCATCATCTGCGTGCTGCCGTGGGTGATGACGGTGCGGCTGATCGTGCTCGTGATGGCGTGGTCGATGACCTCGTGCGTGCTCATCTTGCGCATGCGGCGGAACGTCTCGCGCACGCGATCGAAGATCACCACCGACTCGTTCACGGAGTAGCCAAGCACCGCAAGGATCGCCGCCAGCACCGCGAGCGAGAACTCCCACTGGAAGTACGCGAAGAAGCCGAGGATGATGATCACGTCGTGCAGGTTGGCCACGATGCCGGCGACCGAGAACTTCCACTCGAAACGAAACGCCAGGTAAATCATGATGCCGAGCACGGTGACGGCGAGCGCCAATGCCCCGTCGCGCGCCAGTTCGGCACCCACCGAGGGGCCAACGAACTCGGTGCGCTGGAGCTTCAGCGGCTCGCTGCCATCGGCCTTGGCGCACGACGGGCGGCTGACCTGCTCACCCTGCGGCGTGGTGTACTGCTTGTTGCTCACCTGCCCCTGCTCGGCGGCACACAAGGCGCCCAAGGCCTGGGTCGCGAGGTCACCGCCCTTGGTGCCGACAGGCCCCTGGCTGCGCACCGGAAGGCGGATCAATACATCACGCGAGGTGCCGAAGTTCTGCACCTGCACGTCGCCCAGGCCGAGTTTCTCCACGGTGGCGCGTGAACGTCCGATGTCGGCAGCCTGCGCATACTCCACCTCCATCAGGGTGCCGCCCGTGAACTCGATCGAGAGGTGGAGGCCGCGGGTGGCGAGGAAGAACACCGCCAGCGCGAAGGTGATGAAAGAGATGACGTTCAGCACCAGCGCGTGGCGCATGAACGGGATGTCTTTGCGGATCCGGAAGAACTCCATGGCTCAAGCCTCGTTGTGTACGCCGCACGGCACGCCGGGAAGGATCACGACTCGGTCAGCGGCTTGCCGGCACTGGTGGTGCTCGTGTCGTCTGGCCGCCAGACCTGACCGATCGACACGTTCTTCAGTCGCTTCTGGCGCCCGTACCAGAGATTGACAAGACCACGCGAGAACAGCACCGCCGAGAACATCGAGGTCAGGATGCCCAGACAGTGCACCACCGCGAAGCCGCGTACCGGCCCCGAGCCAAAGGCCAGCAAGGCCACCCCAGCGATCAGGGTGGTGATGTTGGAGTCGAGGATGGTGCCCCAGGCGCGTTCGTAGCCGGTGTGAATGGCTTGCTGCGGCGGTGCGCCGCCACGCAGCTCCTCGCGCACGCGCTCGTTGATGAGCACGTTGGAATCGATCGCCATGCCCAGCGTGAGCGCGATGGCCGCGATGCCCGGAAGCGTGAGCGTGGCCTGGAGCATCGACAGCACGGCCACCAGCAGCAGCAGGTTGAAGGCCAGCGCAAGCGTGCTGAACACACCGAACAACAGGTAGTACAGGCACATGAACGCAGCAATCGCCATGAACCCCCACAGGACGCTGTTGTAGCCCTTGGCGATGTTCTCCGCCCCCAGGCTCGGGCCGATGGTCCGTTCCTCGATGATTTCCATCGGCGCGGCCAGCGAGCCTGCGCGGGTGAGCAGCGCGAGGTCGGCCGTCTCCTGGGGCGTGAAATTGCCGGTGATCTGGAAGTCAGTGCCGAACTCGCCCTGGATCGTGGCCACCGAAATGGCTTCGCCTTTGCCCTTTTCGTAGAGCACGATGGCCATCAGCTTGCCCAGGTTCTCGCGCGTGGCGTTGCGCATCGCGCGTCCGCCGACGTCGTCCAGGCGCACGCTGACGGCCGGGCGCTGGTCCTTGTCGATGATGGCCGAAGCGCTCTTGAGCTGATCACCCGTGGCCACCACCTCGCGCTTCAAGCCCACCGGGCGCGCACCACTGTCACGCTCGCGCGACGGCACCAGTTCGGCGGCACTCGCGGTGTCGGGCTCGACAAGGCGGATCTGCAGCGTGGCTGTGCGGCCAATGATGTCCTTGGCGCGGGCCGTATCCTGCACGCCGGGCAACTGCACCACCACCCGGTCGGCGCCTTGCTGCTGGATCACCGGCTCGGCCACGCCCAACTCGTTGACCCGCTTGTGCAGCGTCTCGATGTTCTGCGTGAGGGCCTGCGACTGGATGTCGGTGATCGCCTTCTGCGCCAGGCGCCCCACCAGGCGGATCGAGGCGCCATCGCCGGCCGTCTCCGTGGTCCACTGCACCGTGGGCAGGCGATCGGCCAACAAGGCACGCGCTGCGTCGGCGGCCGCGGCGTCCGGAAAGCCCACGGTGAGCCCCGTGGGCTCGCGCGTGATGCCGGAGAAGCGCAGGCGCTTTTCGCGCAGCGCGTTTCGCGCATCACTGGCATAGGTGTCCACGGCCTGCTTCAGCGCGGCGCGCATGTCCACCTGCATCAGGAAGTGCACGCCGCCGCGCAGGTCCAGGCCCAGGTACATGGGCAGCGCGTGCATCTTGGTCAGCCACGCCGGCGAGCGCGACAGCAGGTTCAGCGCCACGATGTAGCGCGCGTCCGCCGGATCGGGGTTGAGCGCCTTGGAGATCGTGTCCTTGGCCTTGATTTGTGTATCGGTGTCGGCAAAGCGGGCCCGCACCGAGATGCCTTCGAGCTGCACGAAGTCGGCCTTGACCCCAGCGGCGACGAGCGCCTGCCTCACGCGCTCGGTCGTGGAAGCATCGACCTTCACCGTGGCCTTGCCGCTGCTGACCTGCACGGCAGGTGCCTCGCCGAAGAAATTGGGCAGTGTGAAGACGAGCCCGACCAGCAGCGAAACGGCCAGGATCGTGTACTTCCACCACGGGTAGCGGTTCATCTGAATTTCCTGGTAACCGGGGCGGCAGACCGCCAGCCGGGCGGCCCGCAGGGCTTACTTGAACGTGCCCTTGGGAAGTACCTGCACCACCGAGGCACGCTGCACTTGCAGTTCCACACCATTGGCCACTTCCACATGCAGGAAGCTCTCGCCCAGCTTGGCGATGCGGCCAAGCACACCACCGGCGATGACGACCTCGTCGCCTTTGGCTATGGCCTCGATCATGGCCTTGTGCTCCTTCTGCTTCTTCATCTGCGGGCGGATCATGATGAAGTAGAGCACCACGAACATCAGTACCAATGGCAGAAGGCTGACGAGAGAAGACTCGGCGCCGCCAGTGGCGGCGGCTTGGGCGTAGGCAGGAGATATGAACACGGCAGACGTCCTTGGCCGGGTGGGCGGGCTGGGCCGATGGCGGCCGAAGCTCGTGATTTTAGTCGCGGCAGCCGGGCCTGGACCCGGCTGGGGTTGAACGCGGGGTCAGCCCGGCCAATACGAGCTGTCGGCCGGGGCGAACACGGCCCGCACAACCTCACGCTGGCCGCCCCTTTTTGTGGGCAGCGCCCGCGGTAGCCGCTCGTGGGGCGCGGGCGCATGCCTGACACTTGGGGTTTGTCTCCATTGCTGGTGCGCCCGTGAACGACTCTCCCCTGCTTTCCGATCTGGTGCGTGTCGCCGCCGACCGCGGCCCCGACGCCATCGCGCTGACCCACGGCGACCAGCATGTGGATTACGGCGCGCTGCAAGGGCTGGTGCTCGCCGTTGCCAACGGGCTCATAGGGTTGGGCCTGCGTCGTGCCGAGCGCGTGGCGGTCTACCTGGACAAGCGGCCCGAGATGGTGGCCACCTGCTTCGGCAGCGCCGCCGCCGGCACGGTGTTCGTGCCATTGAACCCACTGCTCAAGCCCGACCAGGTGGGCTACATCCTGCGCGACTGCGGCGTGCGCCTGCTGGTGACCTCCCCCGACCGCCTGGCGCTGCTGCTGCCGGCGCTGGCGCAATGCCCGGAGTTGCGCCACGTGGTGGTCGCGGGCGACGGGCCGGCCGAGGTGCCGGCTGCACTCACCGCGACCCGCTGGAAGGACTTCGTCGCCGCGCCCGCCAGCGCCAGCCATCGCGTGATCGACACCGACATCCTGTCCATTCTCTACACCAGCGGCAGCACAGGCCGGCCCAAGGGCGTGGTGCTCTCGCATCGCAACATGGTGGCCGGCGCCAAGAGCGTGGCGAGCTACCTCGGCAACCACGCGAGCGACACCTTGCTTGCCGCGCTGCCGCTGTCCTTCGACGCCGGTTTCAGCCAACTCACCACCGCCTTTCACAGCGGCGCGCGGGTGGTCCTGCTGAACTACCTGCTGCCACGCGATGTGCTGAAGGCTCTTGAGCGCGAGCGTGTCACCGGCCTCACCGCGGTGCCGCCCCTGTACATCCAGCTCACCGGCCTGGACTGGCCGGCCGCCGTCAACGAGCACCTGCGCTACTTCGCCAACACGGGCGGCCGCATGCCGCGCGAAACGCTGATGGCGTTGCGCAAACGGGTACCTGCCGCCAAGCCGTTCCTGATGTATGGCCTGACCGAAGCCTTTCGCTCCACCTACCTGCCGCCCGAGGAGGTCGACCGCCGGCCCGACAGCATCGGCCGTGCGATCCCGAACGCCGAGATCCTGGTGCTGCGCGAGAACGGCACCGAGTGCGCGCCCGACGAGCCGGGCGAACTCGTGCATCGTGGCGCGCTGGTCGGCCTGGGATACTGGGGCGACGCCGAGAAGACGGCCGAACGCTACAAGCCCCTGCCTGCCGGCGTCGGCGGGCGCGAAAGCGGCTTGATGCTGCCCGAGATCGCCGTCTTCTCTGGCGACACCGTGCGCCGCGACGCCGAAGGCTTCCTCTACTTCATCGGCCGCCGCGACGAGATGATGAAGACCTCCGGGTACCGGGTCAGCCCCACCGAGGTCGAGGAGATCCTCTACGCCACCAAGCTCGTGGGCGAGTGCGTCGCCTTCGGCGTCGACCACCCGAGCCTCGGCCACGCGATCCAGGTCATCGCGACGGCGCCCGACGGCAGCGATGCGCTCGCGCTCGACAATCTGCTCGCCGAGTGCAAGCGGCGGATGCCCGCGTACATGGTGCCCCACGGTGTGCAGGCCATGCCCGGCCCGCTGCCCCGCAACCCCAACGGCAAAATCGACCGCAAGCTTCTGGCCACGCGCTGGGTGGAGCAGCGCGAGACGGAAACGGCGAAGGCATGAGCAGCGTCGACGTCTGCAGCGTTGGCCTCGGCAGCCGAGGCAGCCCAGGCAGCCCAGGTAGCCCAGGTAGCCCAGGTAGCCCAGGTAGCCCTACAAGAGACATGAACACACCCTCCAGCCCGATCGTCACCCGGCCCGCGCACGTGCCGATGAGCCAGTTTGCCGTGCACGACGGCGAGCTCGTCGTCGGCGGCATGAAGCTCAGCCAGTTGGCCGCGCGTGTGGGTCGCACGCCCTTCTATGCCTATGACCGTGTCCTGCTGCGCGCGCGTGTGGCCGAGTTGCGCAGCGCGCTGCCCAGGGGCATCAAGCTGCACTACGCCATGAAGGCCAACCCGATGCCGGCGTTGGTGGGGCTGATGGCCGGCCTCGTCGACGGTATCGACGTGGCCTCCGCGGGCGAGTTGAAGGTGGCGCTCGACGCAGGCGCCGACCCGGCCGAAGTGAGCTTCGCCGGCCCCGGCAAGCGCGACCCCGAGCTGCACCAGGCCGTGGCCTCGGGCGTGCTCGTCAATGTCGAGTCGATGCGCGAGCTGCCGGTGCTGGCCGCGACCTCGCAGCAGCTTGGCCTGCCTGCGCGCGTGGCCGTACGCGTCAACCCCGACTTCGAACTCAAGGGCTCGGGCATGAAGATGGGCGGCGGACCCAAGCAGTTCGGTGTCGACGTCGAGGTGGTGCCCGAGATGCTGGCCTGGATCGCACGCGAGGGCCTGGCCTTCGAGGGCTTTCATCTCTTCTCGGGCTCGCAGAACCTGCGCGCGGAGAGCATCTGCGATGCGCAGCGCAAGAGCTACGAGCTTGCACTGCGCCTGGCCGGCAACGCCAAGCTGCCGGTGCATTTTCTCAACCTCGGCGGCGGCTTCGGCATCCCCTACTTCCGGGGCGATACGCGGCTCGACCTCGTCCCCATCGGCGAGAACCTGGCCATGTTGCAGCAGCGCGCGCGCGACGAGATGCCGCAGGCGAGCTTCGTCATCGAGCTCGGCCGCTACTTCGTGGGCGAGGCGGGCGTCTACGTCACCCGCATCGTCGACCGCAAGGTGTCACGCGGCCAGGTGTTCCTCGTCGCCGACGGTGGGCTGCATCACCACCTTGCGGCTTCAGGCAATTTCGGCCAGGTCGTGCGCAAGAACTACCCGGTGGCCATCGGCAACAAGATGGGCAAGGCACCGACCGAACCGGCCTCGCTGGTGGGGCCGTTGTGCACGCCGCTGGACATCCTGGCTGATCGCATGGAACTGCCGGTGGCCGACGTGGGCGACCTGGCAGTGGTATTCCAGTCGGGGGCCTACGGCGCCAGCTCGAGCCCGCAGAACTTCCTCGGGCACCCGAACTGCGTCGAAGTGCTGGTGTAGCGGCGGCTACGCCAGCGCGCGGCCGATGAGGATCTTCTGCACCTCGCTCGTGCCCTCGTAGATCTGCGTCACGCGCACGTCGCGGTAGATGCGCTCCACGGGGAAATCGCTCACGTAGCCGTAGCCACCAAAGACCTGGATCGCTGCCGAGCACACACGCTCGGCCATCTCGCTGGCAAAGAGCTTGGCCATCGCGGCTTCTTTCAGGCAGGGCTTGCCGGCGTCCTTCAATGAAGCGGCGTGCCAGATGAGCTGGCGTGCCGCCTCGATCTGCGTGGCCATATCGGCGAGCTTGAACTGCACGGCCTGGTGCTCGAAGATGCGCTGGCCGAAGCTCTGGCGCTCCTTGCTGTAGGCGAGTGCTGCCTCGAACGCGGCGCGCGCCATGCCCACGCTCTGGCTGGCAATGCCGATGCGGCCGCCCTCCAGGCCCGACAGCGCGATCTTCAGGCCCATGCCCTCATCGCCTAGCCGGTTGGCCGCAGGCACGCGGCAGTTTTCGAACAGGATCTGCGCTGTGTCGCTGGCGTGCTGACCCATCTTGTCCTCGAGCCGCGTCACCTTGTATCCGGGCGTCGAGGTCGGCACGACGAAGGCGCTGATGCCCTTCTTGCCCGCCGCCTTGTCGCTCATTGGAGAAGTTCGGGCCATGACAATGGCGATATCGCCGTTCTTGCCGCTGGTGATGAACTGCTTGACGCCGTCCAGCACGTAGCCATCACCTGAACTGTCGGTGACACGCCGCGCCGTGGTCTTGAGCCCGCCTGCCTCGCTGCCCACATGCGGCTCGGTGAGGCAGAAGGCGCCCAGCATGTCGCCGCGCGCCAGCGGCTTGAGGAAGCGTTCCTTCTGGTCGTGATTGCCGAAGGCCATCAGGATGCTGCACACGGGGCAGTTGTTGACGCTCACCACCGTGCTCGTGGCGCCGTCGCCGGCGGCCACTTCCTCGAGGATGACCGCCAGCGCCAGGTAGTCCAGCCCCGCGCCGTCGAGCTCTGTGGGCACGGCCACGCCGTAGCAGCCGAGCGCCGCGAGCCCCCGCAACTGCGCTTTCGGGAACTCATGGCTTTTGTCCCAAGCCGCGGCATACGGCGCGATCTCGGCCTGCACGAAAGTACGCACGGCGTCCTGGACGGCCTGGTGGTCGGGTGAGAGCAGCATGTTTCGGTCAGGCCTCAGGCCTCAGGGCCAGGTGAAGGAGATGGCGTCGCGGCGTTCGTTGGAGCCGGCTGCGGGCGTCTCGGCGCGCCATGTGCGTACGCTCAACGTGCGGCCACTGGCGTCCCAGCTCATGCGCTCCTTGAGCGTGTCGCTCGTCGCGAGGCGCTTGGCCGCCTCGGCCCGACCCGGGGCGGGCGTGCGCTGGCGCTGCAGCGCGAGCACCAGGGCCGTGGCCTCGCGGTGTAGCTCCTGGTCGGCATGGCGCGCGTAGTAACCCTGGAACTTGCCAGCCGTTGCGGCGTCGACGAGCGCTTCGCCGAAGGTGTTGCGCCAGCGCAAGTGCGACCAGATCGTGCGGCGCTCCTGCGTCTGCCGCTCCACGCCGGCGCCAGCCAGCACAGCGGCCCACGGATACTGCAGTTTCGCCATCTCGCGCAGCCAGGCTTCATCGAGTCTCTGCTTGGTGCGCTCGGGCTGCAGTCCGGCGTTGCGCAGCTCCACGGCTTTCATCGCGGCTGCGGCCGCACCGGACCCCAAGAAGTGGGTGACGACGTCGGGCACACCGTCGATGCGGGGCACGGCCATCCCGTCGCGCATGATGTGGTCGACCAAGCCGCGCTGGAGTGCCGCCTCGGTCTGCATCCAGCGCCGCGCGCTGGGCCGCGTGTCCGGTGCGCCAGCCAGCCATGGCACCATGGCCTCTGCGAGCGCGGGGTCGCGCAACGCCAGCGCGGCCATGGTGTCGTAGGTCAACTGCGCCATGCGAATGGCAATGACGTGGCCGATCAACGTGCGCGAGCCCTCCCACACGGTGCGGTGCAATCGGTCGGCCCGACGCAGTTGCTCGAGCGCCTTGTCTTTCTGGCCGCGCGCGAGTGCCAGCACGGCACCCGTACGGAACCACCGTGAGCAGTGGACCAGCGGCGCCCACCCAAGTAGCGGCGTATCGGGCGCAAGGTTGGGCGGCAGCGGCTCCTCGAACTCGAACGGCACACCGAAATACTTGTCGCAACGTTCACCGAGCACGCCGTAAGCCTCGCGCTGGCGCGCGAGGGCTTCGGTCTGCGCGAACCACTCCTCGGTGCAGCTCTCGCTGCCGGTCTTGCAGTGCAGCGGCGCGCCATCAGGCGCCTTGATCGCCTTGCCAAGCAGATCGTTCCTTTTGGCCTGGGCAGCCGCATCGGTGGCCGCGCGCAACGGGGCCGGCAACGCCGCCTGTGCGACGAGGTTCGCCCACCAGGCGCGCCCCGTGGCCTGCGGCTCGCGGCCGGCCTCGGCCATCAAGCCCGTCAACGCGAAGGCCGCATTGCGTTCATCGGGCAACTGCTTGGGCGGCACCGCAAGCGCCGGGGCGGGCGCGCGCGGCGCGGCGTCAGTGATGCCGATGTTGAAGGGCAGCCAGGCGGCCAGCAGCAGTGCCAGCGGCAGGCCGATGCCGAGCACGGCCCACCACAGACTGCGCAACACGAATCGGATCAAACCCAATGCGTCTCCTGGTGTTTCAGGTCAGTGGTTGCGCCGGGCCAGTCACGAGGGGTTCAACCTGCCGCCCGGGTTCCGGCCAGGCGGAGTGCCAGCGCCGCGAAGAGGATCGCGCCAACGCCATTCAGCCATCGTGCCACTCCCGGCGTCGAGGGCAGTGCGCGCATGCGCGCCGCCGCAGCCACCACTCCCAGCAGGAAGAGCGTGCCCTGCACAACGAAAATCACCCCCAGGCCCAGGAAGGCGAGCCGCTTGTCTGGCGCCTGGGCGGCGATGAACTGCGGCAAGAAGGCGAGGAAGAAGAGCGCGACCTTCGGATTGAGCACGTTGGTGACGAGGCCGATGCGGAAATCTGCCCACGCCGTGCGTTGGCCGGCGAGTGCGGGCTCCGAGGCAGCGGCGCCACCGCGACAGGCCGCGCGCGCCATGCCCCACGCGAGCCACAGCAGATAGACCGCGCCCAGCCACTTGATCGCAGCAAACGCCGCTGCCGACACCGCGAGCAGCGCCGCCAGCCCGAAGGCTGCGGCCAGGGCATGCACCACGCAGCCGCTGCTGATGCCCAGCGCCGCCGCCGCACCCGCCTTGGGCCCAGCCTGAAGCGTGCGCGACACCGTGAGCAGCAGATCCACTCCGGGGGTCGCATTGAGCACGAACACCGCGGTCATGAACAGCAACAGCTCCTGCGGGCCGGACAAGCCGAGCGCGCCCAGCAGGCTCACACCATCTCCAAGGCCATGGCCGTGGCCTCACCGCCGCCTATGCACAACGCCGCCACGCCGCGCTTGAGGCCTCGCTTGCGCAGCGCCCCCAGCAACGTGACAACGATGCGCGCTCCGCTCGCGCCGATGGGATGACCGAGCGCGCAGGCCCCACCGTGCACGTTGACGATCTCATGCGGCAACTTGAACTCGGCCATCGCAGCCATGGTTACCGCGGCGAAGGCTTCGTTCACCTCCCACAGATCCACCTGACCCGGCTGCCACCCGGCCTTCTTCAAGGCTTTCACGATGGCGCCGGCCGGCGCCGTGCTGAACCACTCCGGCGCCTGCGCATGCACGGTGTGGCTGATGATGCGCGCCACGGGCTTCAGGCCACGCCGCTCGGCCGTGCTCGCGCGCATCAGCACGAGCGCGGCGGCGCCGTCGCTGATGCTGCTGGCGTTGGCGGCGGTGATGGTGCCGTCCTTCTTGAAGGCGGGTTTCAGGCCCGGGATCTTGTCCAGCTTGGCCTTGAAGGGCTGCTCGTCGAACTTGATGAGCGTCTCGCCGCCCTTGCCGACTATTGCAACCGGCGCCAACTCCCAGTCGAAGCTGCCATCTTCGTTGGCCTTCTTCGCACGCAGGGTGGAGGCAATGGCAAACTGATCCTGCGCCTCGCGCGTGAAGCCGTACTTGGCCACGCACGACTCGGCAAATACGCCCATCGCCTTGCCGCGCTCGTAGGCATCTTCCAGACCGTCCATCGCCATGTGGTCGAAGATCTGCGCGTGCCCATAGCGCACACCCTTGCGTGCGAACATCAGGTGCGGCGCGTTGGTCATGCTCTCCATGCCGCCGGCCACCAGCACTTCGGCGCTGCCGGCGGCGAGCATGTCGTGCGCGAACATCATCGCGCGCATGCCGCTGCCGCACATCTTGCTCAGCGTGACGGCGCCTGTGCTGTCGGGCAACCCGGCCTTGCGCAGTGCCTGGCGGGCCGGCGCCTGGCCCTGGCCGGCCATCAGGCAGTTGCCGAGCAGCACCTCGTCGACCGAGTCGCCGGGCACGCCAGCGCGCTCGACCGCAGCCCTCACCGCCGCGGCGCCCAGTTCCCATGCGGCAAGGCCAGCGAAATCGCCCAGCATGCCGCCGATGGGGGTGCGGGCGGCGGAGACGATGACGATGGGATCACTCATGCATTGCTCCCTGGATGGACGCGCCGAAAGGGGCGCTTGCTTTGCCTCGCACCGGTGGCGCTTTGGCCTGCCATTGTCGTGCCCCCGCGGACGCGAAGGGGCCTCAGGCGAGCACGCGGCTGCCGCGGCCCTCTTCCTCGGCGACGCGGTTGATGTAGGCCTGGAACTGCGGATCCTCCCCGCGCAGCAGGAACGGCAGCGCGCTGGCAAAGTCCTCGCGGCGGCACCACTCGTGCATGTAGTCGTCCCAGCTGTTCCAGCGCCGCAGCTCGGTGGGCGACATGCGCGGCCGCCAGGCGACGAGGAAGGCACGCTCGAACAGCGAGATCAGCATGTCGAAGATGACGAGCATGCGCTCTCTCTGCTCCTGCGTGGGGTCGGGCAGCGCGGTGTTGGTGCGCAGCTGCAAGTCGCTGTAGGCCAGCACCACCTTGAGGAAGTCGGTGTAGGCGTCGGCCAGGTGCTGGTAGGCCTCCGCTTCCTCGTTCTCGCGTTCCTTGCGCTGCTGCACGTAGAACACCCACACGGCAAAGGGCAGGCCGATCACAGTGACAGCGAAGCTGGCGAGTTCGAACAGGTCGCGCCAGTTCATCGCATGGTCGCGCCAGCCGGTGGGGTCAATCGGCCGCCACGGCCACCGTGGTGGGGGCGGCACGCCGGCCCCGCAGCGCGAATCGCTTGGTCGCCTCATACGGGAACACGTCATGGACGTGGCCGGCCAGGATGCGCTCCTTGTTTCCCTGCCAGAACGCCGCGTCGAGCAAATCGGCATGGTGCGCCATGAAGATCTCGCGCACCTCCGGGTTGCCCAGCAGGAAGGGCCCGAAGGTCTCGGGGAACACGTCGCCCTTGTTGACCGTGTACCAGACCTCGCCGCTCATCTCTTCTTCTTCATTGCGTGGTGTGGGCACACGGCGGAAGTTGCAGTCGGTGATGTATTCGATTTCGTCGTAGTCGTAGAACACCACCTTGCCGTGGCGCGTGACACCGAAGTTCTTCCACAACATGTCACCGGGGAAGATGTTGGCCGCCACGAGGTCCTTGATGGCGTTGCCGTATTCGACGACGGCGTGCTCCACGCCATCGGGGTTGGCTTCCTGCAAGTAGATGTTGAGCGGGATCATGCGCCGCTCGATGTAGAGATGGTGGATCACCAGGCGGTCACCGTCCTCCTCCAGCAGGCTGCCGCAGAAGTGCTTCAGCTCGTCGACGAGTTCGTCCTCGAAGCGTGCGCGCGGGAAGGCGACAGTGCTGTACTCCAGCGTATCGGCCATGCGTCCGACGCGGTCGTGCTGCTTCACGAGCAGGTACTTGCCCTTGATCTGCTCGCGCGTGGTGTCCTTCTGCGGCGGATAGAAGTCCTTGATGACCTTGAACACATAGGGAAACGAGGGCAGGTCGAACACCAGCATCACCATGCCCTTGATGCCCGGGGCGATGCGCAGCTTGTCCGAGGAGTGGCGCAAGTGGTGCCGGAAGTCGCGGAAGAAAAGGTTCTTGCCGTGCTTTTGCAGCCCCAGGCTGTTGTACAGCTCGGCGCGCGGCTTGCGCGGCATGAGCCCGCGCAGGAATCGCACATAGGCACTCGGCACCTGCATGTCGACCATGAAGTACGCACGCGCGTAGCTGAAGATCATCAGCAGTTCGTCCTCGCCGAAGAGCGCGGCATCGACCACCAGCTTGCCGTCGTTTCCATGCAGGATGGGCAAGGCAAGCGGCGTCTCGTTGAAGCCGTTGATGATCTTGCCCACCAGGTAGGCGCCCTTGTTGCGATAGAAGAGGCTGGACAGAACCTGGATCTGGAAATTCGTGCGCGCCTTGAACGCCCCGAGTTCCGCGAGCATGGCCTGGGTGATGTTCTCGCAGTCGCGCTCGAGATCCTCGAACTGCGGCTCGAGCTGGAAGTTGTTGATGATGCGCGCCCAGGTCTCCTGCAGGTTGGCCCGTGTGGGGTAGTAGGCGCGGTAGGTGGGCCGGCTGGCGGGTTCGTCGTTCTCGATGTATTCGGTGCTGACTGCCGGGCGCACGAAGATGAAGTCGTTGTTGAAATAGCTGCGGTGCAGCAACTTGGCCGTCACCGAATTGAAGAAGGTCTCGGCGAGCTCGGGCTGGTGATGGTCGGTGAGCAGGCCGATGTAGTGCAGCTTGGCTTGCTGCCAGGTGTCCATGCCCAGCTGCTCGACGGCGAATTCGCCGCGCAGGCGCTCGACCGCCTCGTTGACACGTTTGTCGTAGAACTCGATGCGCTCGCGTTGCCCGCGCTGCTGGCCGTGCCAGTCACAGTGCTCGAAGCGCTGCTTGGCGGCTGCACTGGCCTCGCGGAAGAGGCGGTAGTGGCGGTTGAAGCCATCCAGCAACGCCGCAGCAATCTCGTAGGCGCGGGTGTCGGTGAGGCGCTGGGGGAACATGGGGCTTGAGGTGTCAGAAGGTCGTGTCTTCGCTCGCCACACGCGGATAGCGCTTGATCGCCACCGTGAACACATCGACCACGGTCTCGGGGCGGTCCATGGTCACGTGAAGGTTCTTCAGCAGCCCATCGCTCAGGCCGTACACCCAGCCGTGGACGGCCAAGGACTGGCCTCGTAACCATGCGTCCTGCACCACCGTGCTCAAGGCCACGTTGGCCACCTGCTCGATGACGTTCATCTCGCACAGGATGTCCTCCCGCTGCTCGGGTGGTAGGTGGTCGATGCGCCTGCGGTGGCGCAGGCGCACGTCTTGCACGTGGCGCAGCCAGTTGTCGGCCAGGCCCACGCGCTGGCCGCGCATGGCAGCGCGCACGCCGGCGCAGCCGTAGTGGCCGACAACCATGATGTGCCCGACCTTCAAGTGCTCGACCGCAAACTGGATCGTGGACAGCGCGTTGAGGTCCGAGGGCACGACCACATTGGCCACGTTGCGGTGCACGAAGACCTCGCCGGGGTCGAGCCCGGTGATCTCGTTGGCAGGCACTCGGCTGTCGGCGCAGCCGATCCACATGTAGCGCGGGCTCTGCTGCTGCGCCAGGCGCGTGAAGAACCCGGGCTCACGCACCTTCGTCGCCGCAGCCCAGCGGCGATTGCTCTCGAGGAGGTGATCCAGTTCGTCGCTCATCGTCTACGTGTTCACATCGTCTCGGCGAAGAGCTCGCGCCCGATCAACATGCGGCGGATCTCGCTCGTGCCGGCGCCGATCTCGTAGAGTTTGGCATCGCGCCACAGCCGCCCCAGCGGATAGTCGTTGATATAGCCGTTGCCGCCGAAGATCTGGATGCCTTCGCCAGCCATCCAGGTGGCGCGCTCGGCGCACCAGAGGATGACGCTGGCGCAATCCTTGCGTACCTGCCGCACATGCTCGACACCCAGCTTGTCGAGGTTCTTGCCGATCGTGTAGCAGAAGGCGCGGCCGGCCTGCAGCACGGTATACATATCGGCCAGCTTGCCCTGGATGAGCTGGAACTCGCCGATGCTCTGACCGAACTGCTTGCGCTCGTGCACGTAGGGCACCACGTTGTCCATCACCGCCTGCATGATGCCGATGGGGCCGGCGGCGAGCACCGCGCGCTCGTAGTCCAGGCCGCTCATCAGCACCTTGGCGCCACCGTTCAGCGCACCCAGCACGTTGGCTGCAGGCACCTCGACGTTGTCGAACACCATCTCGCCGGTGTGGCTGCCGCGCATGCCGAGCTTGTCGAGCTTCTGCGCGGTGGAGAAGCCCTTCATGCCCTTCTCGACGATGAAGGCGGTGATGCTGCGCGCGCCGCCTCCGGCCGCCCGGCCACCCGTTGGCCGCAGAGCCCCCCCGAGGGGCAGCGTAGCGTGCGGGCTGACATCTTCCGGCTCGGTCTTGGCGTAGACGACCATGGTGTCGGCGTCGGGGCCGTTGGTGATCCACATCTTGGTGCCGTTGAGCAGGTGGTGGCCGCCCAGGTCGCGTGCCTTCAGCTTCATGCCGATGACGTCGCTACCGGCGCCGGACTCGCTCATTGCCAGCGCGCCCACGTGCTCGCCGCTGATCAGTTTGGGCAGGTATTTCTTCTTCTGCGCCTCACTGCCGTTGCGCTTGATCTGATTCACGCACAAGTTGCTGTGCGCGCCGTAGCTCAGGCCGATGCTGGCGCTGGCGCGGCTGATCTCCTCCATCGCCACCATGTGCGCGAGGTAGCCCATACCGGCACCACCATAGGCCTCTGGCACGGTGATGCCGAGGACGCCGAGTTCGCCCATCTTGCGCCACAGGTCCATCGGAAACTGGTCGCTCTGGTCGATCTGGCCGGCACGCGGCGCGATCTCGGCCGCTGCGAAGTCGCGCACGGCGTCGCGCAGCGCGTCGATGTCCTCACCGAGCTGAAAGTCGAGGCCGGGCAGGTTCATGGGGCGGCTCCGCGGATTGATATGACGCTTCGCGATCATCATACGGGCGCCCTAGCGCAAAGTGGCGATTCGGCAAAGCGGCAAAGCGGCCCCGATCCGGTGCCTGCCGGGCGATCCCGGCCCGGCCGACCTCGATGTCTTCGCGCTGCGGCTCGGCGTCGCGCTGCATGTGGCGACAAAAAAGCGGCAGGTCGGACGAACCGCCTGCCGCTACCCGATGAGGGCCCGGACTTGCCGGGCCTCACCTTCCCCGATGACCTGTGCAATGAATGACAGCCTGGTACGCAGTGTGCGCCGAACTCGCCGGTCTGCCCATCCTGCGTAGGGTGGAGCCGCCCGCCTTTCGAACCCCAAGACGCGTGGGCGGGCCCAGGCAGCTCACTCGAACGCCGGCAAGACCTCGGTGCGCAGGGCGCCGCGCGCGGCCTCGAAATCCGGCAGCGCCGAACGCACCACGTCCCAGAAGGCCGGGCTGTGGTTCATCTCGCGCAGGTGCGCAAGTTCGTGCGCGACAACGTAGTCCACCACCGGCAGGGCGAAGTGCACCAGGCGCCAGTTCAGGCGGATCGAACCGTCGGCGTTGGCGCTGCCCCAGCGTGTGGCCGCGGCGCTGAGGGCGAGGCGGCGCACGCGTACCTTCAGCCGCTCGGCGAAGACGGCGCATCGCTCCTCGAAGATGCGTTTGGCCTGCCGCTGCAGCCAGCTCTGCACCGCATCGCGGATCTGCTCCGGCGTGGCCTCCTGGGGCAGGCCCAGGTGCAGCGTGAGCGCCGGCACCCCGGGCAGCGTGGCTTCGGCCTGGTGCAGCACCGAGCCCGTGACACGCGGGTCGAGCACCACGATCACCGTTTCACCGAGAAAGGGGATCGTCGCACCATCACGCCACTCGATGCGGGCGCGCTCCAGGCGGCGCGTGCGCTCCTGCTGCTCGTGCAGCTTGCGCAGGATCCAGTGGCCCTTCTCGCGCAGCGCAGCGTCTATCTCCCCAGTGCCCACCCAGCGCGGCGCGCTGACACTCAACCCCTCCGGGCCGATGACAAAACCGATGGTGCGTCGGCGCGCCCGACGAAGCTCGTAGCCGAGCACGTGCTCGCCCAGGCGGATCTCGCGTGCGGCGCGAGGGTGTCGGTGCAGGGGCGGCAGGTTCCGGTGCTCGTGCGGCGGCTTGGTGCCGCCGGCAGCGTGTTCACGGGGCGGGGCGCGGTTCGCGCCTTCCGAGCCGCTCATGTCGTGAGTGCTGTTCGCGCTGGGCGCTTCGCGCGCAAACGGTCGATCGGCGCCGTCATGCCCCTCGAGGTGCGATGCCGACGGCTCCTCCTGCGCCGGCACCTGAGCGTCGGGCAAGGAGTCGAACAGCGTCATCTGGATCGGCGGCGGACTGGGCGCCTTGGCGCTCGGCATGAATGTCCATTGTAGGCACCCCCGTCCTTCGGCACAGGGGTCGTTTCCCCCATGGTTCGTGCGTCGCGGCGTGCGGCCGCGCGCTCAAGCGCGGGACATCGACGACCCGCTTGTCGCGTAGGCCTCGGGATCGAGCCGCCGCATCTCCGCCTCGATCCAGCTCTCCACCTGGCGCATCACCTCTTCGGCGTCACACCCGGCGGTGGAGATCGGCGGCCCGATGGACACGTCGATCACGCCCGGGCGGACGAGAAAGCTCTTGCGCGGCCAGCACCGCGCCGAAGTCACGGCGACCGGCACGATGGGCACACCCGTGGCCACGGCCAGGCGCGAGGCGCCGGTCTTGTACGTGCCTTGGCCACCGCGTGGTGTGCGTGTGCCCTCCGGGAACATGATCACCCACACGCCCTCGGCAAAGAGGCGCCGGCCCTGATCGGCCACCTTGTTCCAGGCCTCGGCGCGCTTGCTGCGGTCGATGTGGATCATGTCCATGCGCGCCATCGCCCATCCGAAGAAGGGGATGTAGAGCAGCTCGCGCTTGAACACGTAGGCCAACGGGTGCGGCATCAGCGTCGGCAAGGCGAAGGTTTCCCAGGTGCTCTGGTGCTTGGGCGCCAGCAGCACGGCGCCCTTGGTATCGGCGGCGCTGGGCACATTGCCTAGCCCGGTCACACGCGCCCTCACACCACAGATGACGCGGCAGCCCCAGATCGCCACGCGCAACCAGCCCGCACAGGCCCAATACACCGTCGTGCTGCTGACGAAGATCGACAGCACCAGCACGGCCAGCGCCCAAGGCACCACGGTCACCGCCATCCAGAGCACGAACAGCAGCGAGCGCAATGCACAGAGCAGCGCCATCAGACGAGGCTCCCGTGCGTGGACAGGTCGACATTGTCGCGCCGCAGCAGGAATTCGGCGAAGGAGCCGAGATCGGCATGCACGGTCGCACTGGGCACTTTGTCGACGATCTGCTGCAGTTGCTCTGGTGTGAGCGCCGCCGCGCGCCCGCTGCGCACCAGGTGCGGCTCGCAGCCACCTGCCACCGCCGCCTCCAGGTCGCGCAGTGTGTCGGCCACCATCGGCACGTGCGAGAGGTCGGCTCCGTAACGGTGGCCGATGTCGCGCATCATGCCCGGCAGCGGCTTGCGGCAGTCGCAGCCCTCGTCGGGGGTGTGCGGGCAGAAGAATACGGCGTCGAGCCGCCCACCCTGGGCCAGCAGCGCCTGGTTCATGTGCGTGTGGATGGCATTCACCGAAGCCATGTCGATGAGCCCACGCCCGATGCCGGCCTGGTTGGTGGCCACCACCGCATGCCAGCCGGCGTGGTTCAGCCGCGCCACTGCCTCCAGCGCACCCGGGATCGGCACCCACTCGGACGGCGCCTTGACGTGGTCCTCGCGGTACTTGTTGAGGATGCCGTCACGGCCGAGGATGATGAGCTTGATGGTGTGCATGGCGGCCCCCCGCAATTCACCGGCCTTTCAGGCCGCCAGGAGAGAGAGGTCGGCCACGCGGTTCATCGCGCGGTGCAGCGCCGCCAGCAGCGCCAGGCGGTTGTTTCGCAGCGCCGGGTCGTCCGCGTTGACCATCACGCCCTCGAAAAAGGCGTCCACGGGCGCCTTCAGCGCCGCCAATTCGCGCAGCGAGCCTGTCAGGTCGCCGGCTTCAAAGGCCCGGTCGGCACGCGGCGCCACGAGCCCGAGCGCGGCGTGAAGTTCGCGCTCGGCTGATTCCACGAGGCGCGCCACCTCCACAGCGGGAGACGGCGCCGTGGCGCCCTCGGATTTCTTGAGGATGTTGCCCACGCGCTTGTTCGCCGCCGCGAGTGACGCCGACTCGGGCATCGCCGCGAAGGCGCGCACCGCGGCCAGCCGGCGCGGGATCTCGCCCCATCGCCCGGGCCGCAGCGCGATCACTGCATCGACCTCCTGCGCCGACCAACCCTGCTCGCGCAGCAGGCCGACGAGCCGGTCGTAGATGAAGTGCTGCACCTCGGCTTGCGCCTGTCCGTGAGTGGCCGGGAAGGCATGGAAGGCCGCAGCCACCAGCTGCGGCACTGCGAGCGGCAGGTCTCGCTCGATGAGCATGCGGATCACGCCCAGCGCGTGCCGGCGCAGGCCGAACGGGTCTTTGTCGCCACTGGGAAGTTGGCCGATGCCAAACAGGCCGGCCAGGGTTTCGAGCTTGTCGGACAACGCCAGCGCGAGGCCCGCCGGGTTGCGCGCCAGGGAGTCTCCGGCAAATCGCGGCTTGTAGTGGTCTTCGATGGCCTCGGCAATGACTTCGAGCTCTCCGTCGTTCCTCGCGTAGTAGGCGCCCATCACGCCTTGCAGCTCGGGAAACTCGCCGACCATGTCGGTTAGCAGGTCTGCCTTGGCCAGCTGCGCGGCGCGATCGGCATTCGCCGAAACCGTGGCACCACCGACGAGCATGCCAACCTCGCGCGCGATCGCCCGCACGCGCTCGACGCGCTCACCCTGCGTGCCCAGCTTGCCGTGGTAGACCACCTTGGCCAGGCCCGGAACGCGCGATGCGAGCGTCTTCTTGCGATCCTGGTCGAAGAAAAATTTGGCGTCGGCCAGGCGCGGGCGCACGACACGCTCGTTGCCTTCAATCACACGGCTCGCATCCGCGGGCCGGATGTTGCTCACGACCAGGAAGCGCTCGGTGAGGCACCCCTGCTCGTCCAGAAGCGGGAAATACTTCTGGTTCGCCTTCATCGTGAGGATGAGGCACTCCTGCGGCACGGCCAGAAACTCGCGCTCGAAGCGGCAGGTGAGAACGTTGGGTCTTTCAACGAGCGCCGTTACCTCGTCGAGCAAGGCCTCATCCTCAATCGCCTTCAGCCCTTCGCGCGCTGCGGCGACATGGAGCTGGCGCAGGAGTTCGGCGCGACGGCGCTCGAAACTGGCGATGACACCGCCTTGCTCGTCGAGTTGCCGTGCGTAGTGGTCGGCATCCTGCAGCACCACGGGGTCCATTGCCGCTTCGAAGCGGTGGCCCTTCGTCTGGCGGCCGGCGCTGAGGCCCAGCGCTGTCACCGGCACAACATCGGCCCCATGCAGCGCCACGAGGCCATGCGCGGGGCGCACGAAGTTGACGCTGGTCCAGCCATCGGCGAGCTGGTACTGCATCACTTTTGGAATCGGCAGCTTCGAGATCGCCTCGTCGAGCGCCCTCTGAAGGCCCACCGCCAGCCTGGCACCTGGCAGGACGGTATCGAGGAAGAGGGCTTCGACCTTGCCGTCGGGCCGGCGCGCGAGTTTGGGCATTGCGCTCGCGTCGGCGCCCAGTGCGGCGAGCTTCTTCAAGAGGGCCGCAGTGGGTTCCCCCTTGGAATCCAGCGCCACGGTCACGGGCATCAACTTGTGCGAGACGGGCCTGTCGGCCGCTGAGGTGAGTACATGGCTCACGTGCGCGGCGAGGCGCCGCGGTGTGGCAAAAGTCGCCAGCACCGAGGATTCCGTGGCCAGGCCCTGCGCCTTCAAGGCCGCGACGAGGCCGTGGCCGAACGCTTCGCCGAGCTTCCTCAGCGCCTTGGGCGGAAGCTCCTCGACGCGCAACTCGACGAGCAGGTTGCGCGCGCTCATGCGGGCACTTTCGCCGTCTTCTCAATCTGCCGCAGCACTTCGTCGGCCCAGGCTCTCGGTGCCAGCGGAAAGCCAAGCCGCGCCCGGCTGGCGAGATAACTCTGCGCCACCGCGCGCGCCAGGTTGCGGATGCGCCCGATATAGGTCGCGCGCTCCGTCACGCTGATGGCGCCGCGTGCGTCGAGCAGATTGAAGGTGTGCGCTGCCTTCAGCACCTGTTCGTAGGCAGGCAGCGCGAGCTGCTGCGCCATCAGGTACTGCGCCTGCTTCTCGTGCTCTCGAAATGCGCCCAGCAGGAACTCGACATCGCTGTGCTCGAAGTTGTAGGTGCTCTGCTCGACCTCGTTCTGGTGGTAGACGTCGCGATACTTCAGGCCGTCGGTCCACGTCAGGTCGTAGACGTTGTCCACGCCCTGCAGGTACATCGCCAGGCGCTCCAGGCCATAGGTGATCTCGCCCGTGAGCGGCTTGCAATCGATGCCGCCCACTTGCTGGAAGTAGGTGAACTGCGTCACCTCCATGCCGTTCAACCACACCTCCCAGCCGAGACCCCAGGCGCCGAGCGTCGGATTCTCCCAATCGTCTTCGACGAAACGCACGTCGTTGACCTTGAGGTCGAAGCCCAGCGCCTCCAGGCTGCCGAGATAGAGCTCGAGGACGTCTGCCGGTGCGGGCTTGAGCACCACCTGGAACTGGTAGTAGTGCTGCAGCCGGTTGGGGTTGTTGCCATAGCGGCCGTCCTTGGGCCGGCGGCTGGGCTGCACATACGCAGCCTTCCAGGGCTCGGGGCCGAGCGCGCGCAAGAAGGTCGCGGTGTGGCTGGTACCCGCACCCACTTCCATGTCGTAGGGCTGCAGCAAAGCGCAGCCTTGGGCGGCCCAGTAATCCTGGAGTCTGAGGATGATCTGCTGGAAGCTCAGCATCGATTGCGGCGGCTTTCCACCTCTTGCACATCGGCGCGTGAGGCATGGGGAAGAAGGGCGGCCGATTCTAGGGGCGGGCCTTTCACGGCCCACCTCTGTCCGAGTGTCGGCTTGCGGCGGCTTGGGCAGGGCGGACGCGCTCGACGCGGGAGCGCGAAAACCCCGTCTCGCCGGCGCAGCCACGCCCGCTACGCTCGCCATCCATGACAACACAGCAGCTCGTGCTGAGCCTCGTGCTCATGGCGATGGTGTTCACCGTGGCGCTGGAGCTGCACGTCGCCGATTTCAAGCTCGTGGCGCGATCGCCGCGCGCGGTGGTGGGCGGGCTCGTGCCGCAGTTCGTGCTGCTGCCCGTGGCCACCTGGCTCGCAACGCTGGCGCTGGACCTGCCTGCCAACATCGAAGCGGCCATGATCCTCGTCGCCTGCTGCCCCGGCGGGTCGCTGTCGAACTACGTCACGCACTTTGGGCGCGGCAATACGGCGCTGTCGATCAGCATCTCGGCGGTTGCGGCGGTGCTGGCACTGGTGCTGACGCCGTTCAATTTCACTTGGATGGTGGCGAGCAACCCGGCCACGTCGGCGTGGCTGAAGACGCTCGAGATCGACGCCTCGGCGATCTGGTGGAGCCTCCTGCTGTTGCTGGCCATTCCGATGTCGCTCGGGCTCTTGGCCAACCACCGCTGGCCGGCAGTGACGAAGAAGTTGCGCAAGCCGCTTGGCCGCTTCAGCCTGCTGGCGCTCTTCGCCTTCATCGCCATCGGTCTCGTGCGCGAGCGGCAACTGCTCAACGTGCAGATCCTGCCGCAGCTGGCGCTGGTGATCGCGCACAACGCGCTCGGCTTGACGCTGGGTCTGCTTGCCGCATTCGTATTCCGTCTCGCCGAGCGCGACCGCCGCGCCGTCATCATCGAGGCCGGCATGCAAAACGCGGGGCTGGCGCTGGGCATCATCGCAGTGCAGTTCAATGCCGACCTCGGCATGGTCATCATTGCCAGCCTGTGGGGCATGTGGCACATCGTGTCCGGCATGACGTTGGCCACACTTTGGAGGCGCAATGATGCTCGATCTGATCATTGAAGGCGGCACCGTCGTCGACGGCACGGGTGCCGCACCCTTCACCGCCGATATCGCGGTGCAGGATGGCCGTATCGTCGAAGTCGCCGCAGATGGTGGCGCGCGGCGCATCACGGCCCCGGCACGCGAGCGCGTCCAGGCCGACGGCGCCTGGGTCACGCCCGGCTTCGTCGACATCCACACCCACTACGACGGCCAGGCGAGCTGGGACGAGACCTTCAGCCCCAGCATCCAGCATGGCGTGACGACCGTGGTGATGGGCAACTGCGGCGTCGGCTTCGCGCCGAACATTCCGGGGCGCGAGGCCGAACTCATCGCGCTCATGGAGGGCGTGGAAGACATTCCCGGCGTGGCGCTGCTCGAAGGCGTGAAGTTCAACTGGCAGAGCTTCCCGCAGTATATGGATGCGCTGGATGCGATGCCGCACAGCCTGGACTACCTCGTGCAGGTGCCGCACGACCCGCTGCGCATGGCGGTGATGCAAGACCGCGCACTGGCACACGAGCCCGCCACCGAAGCGGACATCGCCGCCATGCGCGCCCAGCTGCGCGAGGCCCTCGAGGCGGGTGCGGCCGGCTTCTCCAGCGGCCGCACCGACAACCATCGCACCACGCGCGGCACGGCGACGCCGGCTTCCGAAGCCGGCGCGGCCGAGCTCGTCGGCCTCGGCCGCGCCTTCCATGGGCTCGGGCATGGCGTCGTGCAGATGGTGAACGACTTCAACGTCCTGCAGGGCCCAGAAGGCTTTGACGCCGAGTTCGACCTCGTCGAAGCACTCGCCCGCGCCGCGGGCCGGCCGCTCTCGATGAGCTGGCTGCAGCGCGACCCCGGCGGCGAGCAATGGAAGCGCATGCGCGCACGCGTCGAGGCCGCGCTGGCCGCCGGGCTGGCGCTGCATCTGCAGACGGCACCGCGCGGCATCGGCGTTGTCAGCGGGCTCGATACGGCGACACACATCTTCATGGGCTTTCCCGGCTACAAGGAGGTGGCAGCGCGGCCGCTGGCCGAACGCGCCGCGGCGCTGCGCGAGCCTGCGCGCAAGGCCCGCATCCTCGCGGAAAAAAGCGAGCGCCGCTCCGGCGAGGCAAGTTCGGTGCCGCCGCTGGTGGACCTGCTGCTGGCACGCATCGAGATGATCGCCTGGCGCATGTTCCCTCTGCAGGCCGGCGCCCCGGTGCCGAACTACGAGCCGACGCTTGCGCAGAGCTTTGGCGCCATCGCCCGGCAGCGTGGCACCACGGCCATGGAGGCGCTGTACGATCACCACAGCAGCGGCAACGGCGACAACCTCGTCTACTTTCCGATCTTCAACTACAACGAAGGCTCGCTGGACGTGGTGCGCGAGATGCTTGGGCACCCGCAGGCGCTGTTCGGCCTGTCGGATGCCGGGGCCCATGTGGGCACGATCTGCGACGCGAGTTGCACCACCTTCATGCTCACGCACTGGGTGCGCGACCGCGCCACCGGGCGCCTGCCGCTGCAAGAGGCGGTGCAGATGCTGACGTCGCGCAATGCCGCCTTCATGGGCCTGGCCGACCGTGGCTGCATCGCGCCTGGCCAGCGCGCTGACTTGAACGTCATCGATCCAGCACGCCTGGCCGTGGGTGCACCTCGCCTCGTGCGCGACCTGCCCGCCGGAGGCAAGCGCTTGCTGCAGGTGGGTGAGGGTTACATCGGCACCTGGGTGGCGGGTCAGGCGGTGCAGCGCGACGGCCATATGACCGAGGCGCGACCGGGTCGGCTGGTGCGGATGGGGAACAGGGGGAACATGGGGCGAATGGGGCGAATGGGGCGGAAAGGGTAGTTCCAGCCGCCCGGGCAGCGGGCACAAATCAAGCCGAGGGGCCGGATGTTGCCGAGGCGGCCGCGCCGACCCCGGGCGCCGCGCGCCGCCGGGCGCAGGCGGCAAAGAGCGCCACCCCGAGCAAGGCGGCCACGGCCAGCGGCGCGAGCCCGAATCGCCCCGCCCACCAGGCAAACGGGGTCACGCCCTCGCGGCCACGCACGCTCGCCACCAGCGTGCCGCGTGTGTGCGGCTGCAGCATCGCGGCCACCTGCGCGCGGTGGTCGATGACCGCGGTGGCTCCGGTGTTGGTGGCGCGCACCATCGGCACTTGGAACTCGAGCGTGCGCAGGCGCGAGATGTGCAGATGCTGGTCGACCGCGATGGTGGGGCCGAACCAGGCGATGTTGCTGAGGTTGGCCATCATCGTGGGCGCGGTGGCCGCGCCACCCGCGAAGCGCAGCGCCAGCTCCTCGCCGAACAGGTCTTCGTAGCAGATGTTGGGTGCGATGCGCTGGCCGGCCGCAACGAAGGGCGGCGGATCCAACCGGCCCCGCGTGAAGTCGCCGAGCGGGATGTTCATCAAGTCGGTAAACCAGCGAAAGCCCAACGGAATGAATTCGCCGAAGGGCACGAGGTGAGCCTTGTCGTAGCGATAGGGTGGCGCCCCGGCCGCGAGACCCACCACGGAATTGGTGTAGCCGCTGTCGAAGTCGCCCAGCGGCACGCCGATGAGCGCCGCACGGCCGGCAGCGCGGCCGGCAGCGCGAGAGGCGGCATCCTTGCCGAAGTGTTCGACCAATCCTTGCCAATAGCCCGGCACGAATTCCTGCAGTTGCCCGGGCAGCAACGGCACGGCGGTCTCGGGCACCACGACCAGATCGCCCTTTGCCTCCAGCAGCGCCTTCTGCACCGCGGCCAGAGTCTGCGGTAGGCGCTCGGCGGCGAACTTCTCGTCCTGCGGCACGTTCGTCTGCACCAGCGCCACGTGGACGTCGCCGAAGTCGCGCGTGAAGTTGGCGACCGGCAGCGCCGCCAGAACCACGGGCAACGCCACCGCGGCCAGCAAGACGCGCCAGGCACGAAGCATCACGCCCAGGCCCGCCGCGGCGGCTGCTCCAGCCAGTACCGCGCCCATGCCGTACACGCCCAGCCAGGGCGCCAGGCGGGCCAGCGGTGCATCCACCTGCGAGTAGCCCGAGGCCACCCAGGGAAAGCCGGTAAAGAGGGCACCGCGCGCCAGCTCAGCCAGCAGCCACAGGGCGGCGAAGAACATCGCATCACGCCCAGGAAGGCCGCTGCGCCAGCGCGCAAAGGCGGCAGCGGCGGCCCCAAGGTACAGCGACAGCACGGCGGCCAGCGCCAGCACGGCCGCCGCCGCCAGCGGCGCCGGCAGGCCGCCGTAGCGGTGCATGCTGATGAACAACCACCACACGCCGGCCAGCAGCCAGCCGGTGCCGAAGCTCCAGCCGAGAACAAAGGCCCGCCTCGGCGTTGCGCGCGCCAGCCGCGCCGCCAGCACACCGATGGCGACCCACGACAGTGGCCACCACGCCGTGTGCACGAAGGCCAGTGTCTGCGCCGCGGCGAGCACGGCCAGCCAGCCGGGCTCCGTGGCCTGCAGGAGGCGCAGAAACGGCGTCAGGGGCATCACGCGCATCTGAGGCATGCCCTTTCCCCCCTGCCGTCAAGCCGCACGTTCAATCGACGTCGCCGCCCTCGACCGCCTGGGGTTTGGGCATCCGCGCCACGCGGAACCAGCGCACCGCGCCGCCGCGAGTGAGCATCACCACGAAACGCAGGCCGCCGAGCTCCACCGCCTCGCCCCGGCGCGGCACCTGGCCGAGTTCGTGCGCAACGAAACCGCCGATGGTGTCGAACGCATCTTCGGGCAGGCGCGTCGAAAAGGCCGCGTTGACGGCGGCAATGTCCACGTCGCCGGCCACGCGGTGTGTGCCGTCGGCCAGGGTATAAATGCCGTTCTCGCGCTCCTTGTCGTCGAACTCGTCCTCGATCTCGCCGACGATTTCTTCCAACACGTCTTCGATGGTGATGAGGCCGGCCGTGTTGCCGAACTCGTCGGCACGCGAGTGAAGCTCAAGGAACTGCTGCCGACGGACAATAGCGCGGGCGGCTTCGACAATGTCAGCTCCGTGCTCGACCTCTCTTCGACGCATGGTCACGCTACGTTTGTCGCCAGAGCAT
>JANNRI010000046.1:0-1760 GCA_031401195.1 Burkholderiales bacterium | reverse complement strand
GTCGCCGACCTGCTGAAGAATGCGGTTGTGGGTGCGTCGATCGGCTTGCCGCTGGCAGCGCTCATCCTGTGGATCATGGGCGCTGCCGGCAGCTTGTGGTGGCTGTGGGCCTGGGGTGCGTGGATGGCGTTCAACCTGCTGATGCTGGTGCTGTACCCCACCGTGATCGCGCCGCTGTTCAACAAGTTCGAGCCCCTGCCCGACGCCGCGCTGAAAGCGCGCGTTCAGGCGCTGATGCAGCGCTGCGGCTTTGCCGCAAAGGGCTTGTTCGTAATGGACGGCAGCCGCCGCTCTGCGCATGCCAATGCGTACTTCACTGGCATGGGTGCGGCCAAGCGGGTGGTGTTTTTCGACACGCTGCTCAAGCGCCTGGAGCCCGGCGAAGTCGAAGCCGTATTGGCCCATGAACTGGGGCATTTCAGCCACCGCCACGTGCAAAAACGCATTGCCGGCATCTTCGCCTTCAGCCTGCTGGCGCTGGCCTTGCTGGGTTGGCTGTCGGGCCAGGCCAGCTTCTATCAAGGCCTGGGCGTGACACCCAACCTGGGAGCACCCAACAGCGCACTGGCCTTGTTGCTGTTCATGCTGGCCGTTCCGCCGTTCGCCTTTTTTGTGTCGCCACTGATGGCGCATTTCTCGCGGCGCCACGAATTCGAGGCCGACGCCTATGCCTGTGCCCAGGCCAGCGGGCAGGATCTGGCCAGCGCTTTGCTCAAACTGCACGAAGACAATGCTGCCACGCTGACGCCCGACCCGTTGTATGTGCGCTTCTACTACTCCCACCCACCCGCGTCGGAGCGCCTGGCCGCGCTGGCGCTGCTCACCCGCTGAGACCTTGGCATCACCATGAACGATCTGAAGTCGCTGCATTGCAAGCCCCTGGAAGGCCAGCCACCGATGGCGCCGGCGCAGATTGAAGCGCAGTTGGCGAGCCTGACCGATTGGGCCTTGCGCGACGGCGCCATCGAGAAGACCTACAAGTTCGCCAACTTCCACGAGACCATGGCCTTCGTCAACGCGCTGGCCTGGGTGGCTCACGCCGAAGACCACCACCCCGATGTGCGCTTGAGCTACAACCGCTGCGTGGTGCGCTACAACACCCATTCGGTGGGGGGCATCTCGATCAACGATTTCATCTGCGCCGCGAAGATCGACGCCTTGCGATCTTGAGTCGGAATTGAGTCGCCACAGCGGCATGGCGGTGGCCCGGGTGGTGGCCGCGCACGGGCGTCACGCGTTCATTGAAACCGCCCTGGGCGTGCGCCTGCAGTGCCACTTGCGCGGCCGCAAGACAGACCTGGTGGTCGGTGACCTGGTGCGCTGGCAACCGGCCGGCGATGAAGGGGTGATCGAACAGGTCGACCGCGCCGCAACCTGCTGTTTCGCCAGGACGACTGGCGCACCAAGAGTTTTGCGGCCAACCTCGACCAGATCCTGGTGCTGGTGGCCGGCGAGCCGGTGTTCAGCGAATCACAACTGGCGCGCGCGCTGATTGCCGCCAACAGTGCCGGCATCACCGCGCACATCGGCCTGAACAAGATCGACCGGCCCAGCGCCGATGCGGCCCGCGAACGGCTGGCGCCGTACCGCGCGATGGGCTTGTCGGTGCTGGAAATGGCGCTGAAGGCCGACCCGGTGCAGGCCAGGTCCCGGTTGATGCCGATGCTGCAGGGCAAGGTCACCCTGCTGCTGGGCCCCAGCGGCACCGGCAAGAGCACTTTGATCAACCTGCTGGTGCCCCAGGCCAAGGCACAGGTGGG
>JANNRI010000045.1:0-1922 GCA_031401195.1 Burkholderiales bacterium | reverse complement strand
GCTGCCTCGGCGCCAGAGAAGAGGCCGGCCAAACGCGCACGGGCTGCTTCGATGGAGCCCTCGAACTTCGCACCTCCACCCAGCGCCCTTCCACGCGCAAGGAGACTGTCGAGAACCGCGCCTGCGAGGATGCAAGGCGATGCCCTGCTGGCTGCGCGGCGTGACATCCAAATCATCTTCCAAGACCCGTTCTCGTCGCTGAACCCACGCATGCGCGTGTTCGACATCCTCGAAGAAGGCCTCGCCGCGCTGCATCCCGACCTGGATGCTGTCGCACGCCGCGCCCGCCTGGAGAGACTCACCGATCAGGTCGGCCTGCGCAAAGAAGCGCTGGAGCGCTTCCCGCACGAGTTCAGCGGCGGCCAGCGCCAACGCATCGCCATCGCCCGCGCGTTGGCGGTGCAACCGAAATTGATCGTCTGCGACGAGCCGACCTCGGCGCTGGATGTGAGCGTGCAGGCGCAAATCCTCAACCTGCTCAAAGAACTGCAGCGCGATCTGGGCGTGGCCTACCTCTTCATCACCCACAACATTGGCGTCGTCGAGTACATCGCCGACCAGGTGGCGGTGATGCAGGCCGGGTGCATCGTGGAGCAGGGCACCAGTGAGGCGGTGTTGCAGCGGCCGCAGCACGCGTACACGCGCACCTTGCTGGCGGCGGTGCCGCGCTTGGCGGCTGCGGCCTGATAGGCTTACGATCGGATCGATCGCGCGATCGCGCGATCGAGTAACCGAGCGGATTACGCCATGCAAGATCTTGACCTAATAACGCAGTCGCATGAAGTCATGGGCGGGCGCGCGTGCATTCGCGGCATGCGTGTCACCGTGGGCCTGGTCGTCGGGTAAATCGCAGCTGGCCATTCGATCGACGAGGTGCTGGCCGACTATCCCTACCTCGAGCGCGAAGACGTGCTGCAGGCGTTGCGCTACGCGGCCTGGCGTTCCGAAGAGAGAGAACTGCCGCTGACCGCAGCGTGAAGCTGCTCATCGACATGAACCTGGCACCCCGCTGGGTCGATGTCCTGCGGGTTGCCGGGCATGACGCCGTGCATTGGTCGGCAATTGGGTCCTGGACGGCCACAGATCGAGACATCATGCAATTTGCGCGAGAACGATTGCGTTGTGCTCACTCACGACCTCGATTTTGGCGACATCCTTGCCGCCACTGGTGGCGCGAAGCCTAGCGTCGTACAGATTCGCGCCAGCGGCGTGGGCGTCGACCGCATCGGCGGGCAGGTCATCGGTGGGCTGGCACTTTGTGCCGACGAACTCCTTGCGGGAGCGCTGGTGACGATCGATGCGACGCGAACACGTGTGCGTCTGCTGCCTCTGCCTTTCAGGCAAGAGATCTAACCGCTACCGGCTGCACGGATGCCGCCGCGCTGCGCCACGCCGCGAGGCACTTGAGCGCTCTCCGCATGAGTTCAGTGGCGGCCAGCGCCCTGGCCGTGCAGCCGAAGTCAATCATCTGTGACGAGCCAAACTCGGCGCTGGACGTGAGCGTGCAGGCGCAGATCCTCCACGTGCTCAAAGAACTGCAGCGCGATCTGGGCGTGGCCTACCTGTTCATCACCTACAACATCGGTGTCGTGGAGTACATCGCCGACCAGGTGGCGTTGCCGGTCGCATCGTCGAGCAGGGCGCCAGCGAGGCGGTGTTGCAGCGGCCACAGCATGCGTGCACGCGAACCCTTCTAGCGGCGGCGGCCTGATTCCGTGCTGGGTCGAGTCTCCGCAGGCGGCGAGCGCGCGATAGTTCGCCGCTCTCTACGCTTTGCCTGCGCGTTGCTTCCAGGCTTGGTAGCAGGCCATCAACTCGCCGGCAGCGGCTATGGCCGCGAGCATCGCCGCGTGTCGTAGCTCAGGGGCGTCTGGGTACTCGTGCGCGAGCCGGTTGCGCACGTCGCGCCACCGCAGCCACTG
>JANNRI010000044.1:0-5703 GCA_031401195.1 Burkholderiales bacterium | reverse complement strand
CTGCGGCAGCGCGAAGAACATGCCGTCGTGTACGCGGCTCGGGACGAGGTAGTCGCGCGCACCCTCGGGCGTGCTCTTGGTGAGCATGGGTGTTTCAATGTCGATGAAGCCCTGCTCGTCGAGAAACTTGCGCACCTCGATGGCCACGCGGTAGCGCAGCATCAGGTTCTTCTGCATCTGCGGGCGGCGCAGGTCGAGCACACGATGCGTGAGGCGCACCGTCTCGCTGAGGTTCTCGTCGTCGAGCTGGAACGGTGGCGTGACGCTGGCGTTGAGCACCTCGAGTTCGTGGCACAGCACTTCGATCTTGCCGCTGGTGAGGTTGGCGTTCTCGGTGCCGGCCGGGCGCGGGCGCACCTTGCCGATGATCTTGAGGCAGAACTCGTTGCGCACGCCCTCGGCGCGGGCGAACATCTCGGCGCGGTCGGGGTCGCAGACGATCTGCACCAGGCCTTCGCGGTCGCGCAGGTCGATGAAGATCACGCCGCCATGGTCGCGGCGGCGGTGGGCCCAGCCCATCAGGGTGACTTCCTGGCCCATCAGCTTCTCGCTGACCAGGCCACAGTAGGTGGTTCTCATCGTGCTCTCACTGTCAAATCGGTGCTGCTGCCCGCGCTGGGCGCGGGGAACCTGGGGTGTGGCGCAGGGGTGGGCTCGCTGCCGAGCCCAGGACAGATCAGGGCGGGCCGGCTGCCGAGCCGGGCGCGCCCGTTCAATTTCGGATCGCCGCAGTGGCCGGCGCTGACGGGGCCGTGCCGATGCCGTTGCCCTTGTCGGCGGGGGCGACCACGCCCATCGAAATCACATATTTCAGCGCCTCGTCCACGCTCATCGTGAGCGGCACGACGTCAGCCCGCGGCATCATGAGGAAGAAGCCCGAGGTCGGGTTGGGTGTGGTCGGCACGTAAACGCTCACCCAGTCCATGCGCGGGTCCATGCCCATCACCGTGTTGGAGTTTGCGCCCAGATGCGCGGCCACCTCGCCGGCCGGACGGCCGGTGACGAAGGCGATGGTCCAGGCGCCGGCGCGTGGATACTGCACCAGCACCGCCTCCCGAAACGCATTGCCGCTGCTGGAGAACAAGGTGTCGGAGACCTGCCTGACCGAGCTGTAGATGCTCTTGACGATAGGGATGCGGCCGATGAGGCCATCCCACAAGCGCAACCACCACTGGCCGACGAAGTTGGCGACAAAGATTCCCGTGGCCAGCAGCAGCGCCGCGAGCACGAGGACCGACAGGCCGGGCACGTGGCGCAGCGATTCGAGGAAGGCATGGGCCGATTGCGGCAACATCGCCTGCGTCACCGACAACACGGCCGAGAACAGGCTGTCCAGCCCGCCCAGCACCCATGACAGTACCCAAACGGTGATGGCCAGCGGCAGCCACACCAGCAGACCTGCGACGATGTACTTCTTCACGACAGCAGTGCGCAATCAGCCGCCCGAGGAGGGCGGCGAGGCGGCGGGTGGCGCCGGGGCGGTGGCGGTGGCTGCAGGCGCTGCAGTTGCTGGCGCCGCTGGCGCGGTGGCGGGTGTGGCCGGCGTGGCGGTGGGCTTGTCGCCGCTGGCGGCGGTGCTGCTCTCCGCGGGCTTGTCCGGGGCCTTTTCGGTGGCGGCCTTGTCGCCGGCTTCGGCCTCCGGCTTGCTGCCGCCGCGGAAGTCGGTTACGTACCAGCCCGAGCCCTTGAGCTGGAAGCCTGCCGCGGTGACCTGCTTGACGAAGCTGACCGCCCCGCAGGCGGGACAATCCGTCAGCAGCGGGTCGGAGATCTTCTGCAGTACGTCTTTCGCGTGCCCGCAGGTCGTGCAGCGATAGGCGTAGATCGGCATGGCGCGAAACCCTGTCGAGATTGGTTTGAGGGAAATGCTGCGGACGAAAAAATCCTGACGAACTGGCCCCCAGGTCATTTGTCCTGGCGAAAAGTCGTCCTGGCGAAAAGCCCTCGATTATAGGATTGCCGGTTCGCCCCCCCGGGACTCGCGGGGCGCCGCGACGAGGTTGGGGGCCGCGCGGGCCCCTCAGGCCTGAGTCAGGCCCGAGCCACGCCGATGTCGGACCCGGCCGAAATGTCAATGGCCGCGCTGGCCATGACCGGCATGGCTGGTGTGCCCGCCGCCATGCGCATGCCGGAGCGTGGCCTCGATAGAGTGCCCTCGGTTGGCCAACAGCTGCGGCGCCAGCGAACCGAGCAGCATGCCGATGACCGAGGCAAAGAGCCCGATCAGGTTGGCCGGCACCATGGCCTCGGAGGCCACCTGCGTGGCGCCCAGCCAGCAGCCGATGCCCAGGATGATGGAGAACAGGGCTCCCTGCGTCGTCGCCCGCTTCCAGTAGGCGCCGGCCACCAGCGGGACGAAGGCTCCGGCCAGCGTCACGTTGTAAGCGTTCTGCACCATCTCGTACATCGTGCTCTCGCTGTTGAGTGCGAACAGCAGCGCGCCGACCGTGAAGGTGACGAGGATGATGCGCAGTGTGAGCAGGAACTGCTTGTCGCCCATGCGTGGCACAAAGGGTTTGAGCACGTTTTCGGTGAAGAGCGAGGTCGGCGCCAGCAGCGCGCCGCTGGCGGTGGAGAGGATGGCCGACAGCAGCGCGCCGAAAAACATCACCTGGGCCCAGAGCGGCATCTTGCCCAGCACCAGGTCGGGCAGGATGCGCTGGATCTCGCGCGCATCTTCGGCGCCGAAGAGCTTGGCCAGCGCCGGGTCGGCCACCACCGCCGAGTAGGCGATGAAGATGGGCACGAAAGCAAAGCAGAAATAGATGCATGCGCCGATGACCGTGCCACGCACGGCGGTGTTCTCGTCCTTGGCGCTGGTCATGCGCTGGAACACGTCCTGCTGCGGAATCGAGCCGAAGGCGAAGGCGAAGAACGCGCCGGCCATCGCCCACCAGCCCTTGCTGTCGGAGGGGAAGAAATTGAACTTGCCGTCGGCTGCCGCCTGCGAGATCACCTTGCTCGCGCCGCCGGCGAGGTCGCCCACCAGCACTGCCACGAGGGTCAAGCCGATCAGGATGACGACCGTCTGGAAGAGGTCGGTAAAGGCCACCGACCACATGCCGCCGAAGATGGTGTAGATCATCACCACGCCGGCGCCGATCATAATGCTGGCGGTGAGGCCGAGCGCGCCGCCGGAAAGTACATGCATCACGAGGCCGAGTGCGGTCATCTGTGCCGAGGTCCAGCCCAGGTAGCTGAGCACGATGGCCACGCTCGTCAGCACCTCCACGCCCTTGCCGTAGCGCTGCTTGTAGAAGTCGCCGATGGTGAGCAGATTCATGCGGTAGAAGAGCCGCGCGAACAGCAGCGCCGCCAGCACCAGGCACAAGCTGGCTCCGAAGGGGTCGCCAGGGATGCCCGAGAGCCCATCCCTGGCGAAGGTGGCCGATACGGACAGCACCGTTTCGGCACCGAACCAGGTGGCGAACACCGTGGCCACGTTCATGTACAGCGGCAGTGAGCGCCCGGCGACCATGTAGTCCTTGGCGTTGTGCACGCGCCGTGCGGCCAGCAGGCCGATGGCGATGGTGACGATCACGTAGGCGACGACGAAGGTGATGAGCACGGCGCTCTCCGTGGACGGGTGCGATGGACGGTGCAAGGCGCGGAACTTGTTGACCGGGCCCGGCGCGCGGCGCGCGGCGCGCCGGAGTTTATGGCCCGTCGGTTCTCTTGCCCTGAGGCAAGACCCTGACTTTCAGGGGCTCTCGAGAAGGCTGAGCGTGGCCGACTGCCTCAATCGCCGCGGGTGTCGGAGCTGGTGGGCTCGGCCCGGGAAAGGTTCATCATCCGCGGGGCCACAGTTGCAGCGCTGCGGTCGCCAATACGAGCCCCGCCACGAAGCCGAGGCCGGCCCAAAGCAGGCCATGCAGCATCTTGTTGGTGCGCCGCTGCTCGGCCAGCAGCTGGCGCAGCACCAAGTTGTTGTCGTCGCCCGCGCGCCTGGCCAGCGCCTGGTGCACCAGGCGCGGCAGGCCGGGCAGCATCTGCGCATAACGCGGCGCCTCGTTGCGCAGCCGGTCGAGCAGCCCGCGCCAGCCCACCTGCTCGTTCATCCAGCGCTCGAGGAACGGCTTGGCCGTGGTCCACAGGTCAAGCTCGGGGTCGAGCTGGCGCCCCAAGCCCTCGATGTTGAGCAGCGTCTTTTGCAGCAGCACGAGCTGCGGCTGGATCTGCACGTTGAAGCGGCGCGAGGTCTGGAACAGGCGCAGCAGCACCTGCCCGAGCGAGATGTCCTTCAGCGGCCGCGCGAACTGCGGCTCGCACACGGCGCGGATGGCCCCTTCGAGCTCGTCGACCCGTGTGCCCGGCGGCACCCAGCCGCTCTCGATGTGCAGCTCGGCCACACGCTTGTAGTCGCGGCGGAAGAAGGCGATGAAGTTGTAGGCGAGGTACTCCTTGTCGCTCTCGGTGAGCGTGCCCATGATGCCGAAGTCGAGCGCGATGTAGCGCCCGAACGTCGCCGGCGCCGTGCTCACGAGGATGTTGCCCGGGTGCATGTCGGCGTGGAAGAAACCGTCGCGGAAGACCTGCGTGAAGAAGATCGTCACGCCGTCGCGCGCCAGCTTGCGGATGTCCACGCCTGCCTCGCGCAGGCGCTCGCCCTGGCTGATGGGCACGCCCTTCATGCGTTCCATCACGATCACGTCGGAGCGGCACAGGTCCCACACCATCTCGGGCACGAGCACGAGATCGAGGCCATCCATGTTGCGCCGCAGTTGGGCCGCGTTGGATGCCTCGCGCACGAGGTCGAGCTCGTCGTGCAGGTAGATGTCGAACTCGGCCACCACGTCGCGCGGCCGCAGGCGGCGCCCGTCGGCCGAGAGGCGCTCGACCCAGGCGGCCAGGATGTGCAGCAGGGCCAGGTCTTTCTCGATCACCTCCAGCATGCCGGGGCGCAGCACTTTCACGGCCACTTCGCGTGCGCCGGGCGCGCCCGGCCCACCGTCGGGACCCCAGACCGCTGCGCCGGCCGACGCACCCTTCAGCGTGGCGAAGTGCACCTGCGCAATGGAGGCACTGGCCACCGGTTCGGCGTCGAAGGTCTCGAAGACTTCTTCGATGGATTTGCCGAAGGCCTTCTCGACCAGCGCGCGGCTCTGCGCTGCGGGAAACGGTGGCACGCGGTCTTGCAGCTTGGCCAGTTCATCGGCCACTTCCAGGGGGATCAGGTCGCGCCGCGTCGACAGCACCTGGCCGAACTTGACGAAGATCGGGCCGAGCTTCTCAAGGCCCTCGCGCAAGCGCACTCCGCGCGGTGCATCGAGCCGGCGGCCGAGCGTGACGACACGAACCAGCGCGCGTACCCAGCGCTGCGGAAAGGCCGACAGCGCCACTTCGTCGAGCCCGTAGCGCAATACGGTGACGACGATGAAGACGAGGCGGGCGAAGTCCTTCAAGGGCGCGACGTGTGCAGCCGGGCCGTCGCGTTCAACGCGTCCGCCAGCGCTGCGCCAGCCCGCCGGCCTGGGCCGCCGCGGCGCGCATGCCCTTGGCCAGCGCGCGGCCGGCCTGGTGCAGCTGGTGGGCCACCGTCGGGCCGAACACCCGTTCGAGATCGGCAGCCACGTCCCAGCGCAGGTTCTGCGTCAGCCAGTTGATGTCGCCGGCCAGCGCGGCGTCGCCCTGCACCTGCACCGGCGGTGGCTCGCCGGTGGCCAGGCGGGCCAGCAGTGCGGCCGGGTTCGCGGCGTCCAGCAG
>JANNRI010000043.1:0-20748 GCA_031401195.1 Burkholderiales bacterium | reverse complement strand
CCCGCACCGATGGTGACAAAGGCCGCGATGGCAGCGCCGCCTCCGATCTGCGCGGAGGGCTCGATGGCCGTCATCGGATGGATGCCGGGTGCGATCTGCGGGCCGGGGTCCATCAGCCGCGTCAGCCCCGAGAGCGCAAATCGCGGGCGCGGCACCCAAAGGGCCGCCAGCAATCCCAACCCGCGCCAATCCGCCCCCGGCCACAGCATGGCGGCGCGTGCCCGGCCCTGCGCCAGACCCGGCGCGTATTTCGCATCCATCGCCAGGGCGAGCGCATCAGGCCCCGCCATCGGGCGCCCGTGGCATGCACGACCTTGATCAGGTCGGCCAGGTTCTCCGGCTTGCTCGGATCCGGGTGGTGATTGGGAAAGTCTCCGTCCACCGCGCTGTACAGGTCGATGACCTCGTGGCCCATCGCCTTGAGGATGCCCGGCGCGCTCGCGCCCGGGATGCCGTTGCCCGAATCGACCACGATCTTCATCGGCCGCGCCTGGCGGCAATCGCTGACGATGCGGTGACGGTATTCGGGGCCGATGTCCATGCGCGCAACACGTCCGGCATGCGGCCCCGCGCCGGTGGTGTAGTCCTCGGCCTCGATGCGCTGGCGCAGCCGCTGGATGGCCTCGCCGTAGATGGCCGCGCCGGCCAGCACCATCTTGAAGCCGTTGTAGTCCTTCGGGTTGTGGCTGCCGGTGACCTGGATGCCGCTCCTGCAGCCGTGTTTGCCGCGCGTGGCGGCCACGTAGTAGAGCATCGGCGTGGTGACGGCGCCGAGGTCCACCACATCCAGGCCGGTGCTGGCGAGACCGCGGATGAGCGCGGCGGCGAGCCCAGGGCCGGAGACGCGCCCATCGCGGCCCACGGCGACGGCACGCTCGCCGCCCGCGCGGGCCTCGCTGCCGAAGGCGCGGCCCAGGTGCTCGGCGAAGCGTTCGTCGAGCGACTGCCCGACGATGCCGCGGATGTCATAGGCCTTGAAGGCGCTGGCTTGGACTTGCATGGAGGGGGTGCTTGTGGCGGGCGAGCCGCGAGGTGACGCGCCACGACGGCGCGGGAGCCCGTCGTCAGTGCGGGCGGATTGTAGGCAGGGGCTTGCGCGGTGACCGCCGCTCATTCGGCCTTGATGCCCGCGCGCTGGATCACCACCTTCCAGCTCTCGTACTCGTCGCGGTAGACCTTGGCGAACTGCTCCGGCGTGCTGCCCGCCGGCTCTGCGCCCGAGCGGCCGAGCATCTCCACGACATCGGGCGCGCGCACGATGGCATTGAGCTCGCGGTTCAGGCGCTGCACCACCTCGGGCGGTGTGCCGGCCGGCGCAAACACGCCGAACCAGTTGCTGAAGTCCATGCCCGGCACGCCCACCTCGGCGAAGGTGGGCACGTTCGGCAACGAGCCCGAGCGCCGGGTGCCGCTCACCGCCAGCGCGCGCACCCGGCCGTCGCGGATGTGCGGCTGCGCGGAGACCACGCTGTCCATCAGAAAGCCGATCTGCCCGGCCATCAGGTCGGTGATCACGAGGCCGGTGCCCCGGTACGGGATGTGCACCACGAAGAGCCCGCCGGCGCGCAGCTTGAACATCTCGGCCGAGAGGTGCGGATAGGTGCCGATGCCGCTGGAGCCGAAGTTGTACTTGCCCGGGTTCTTCTTCAGAAGCGCGACCAGCTCCGGCACCGTCACGGCCGGGAACGACGGCCCCACCACCAGCACGCTCGGCGCGTTGGCGACCAGGGCCACCGGGGCGAAGTCCTTGAATGCGTCGTAGGCGATCTTGGAGTTGAGCGCAGGGCCGATCGAGTGCGTGCTGCTCGTCGCCATGAGGATGGTGTAGCCATCGGCCGGCGCCTTGGCCACCAGATCGGCGCCGATGGTGCCGCCGGCGCCGGGCTTGTTGTCCACCACCACCTGCTGGCCAAGCGCGCCGGCCAGCTTCTGCGCCACCGTGCGGCCGATGATGTCGGTGGCCCCGCCGGCCGGGAACGGGATCACCATGCGCACGGGCTTGGCCGCGGGCCAGGCCTGGGCGAGCACCGCCGGTGGTGCGAACAGGGCGATGGCGGCAACAACGGCAAAGCATTTCATGGCAGTGGACGGCCCGGGCAGTGAGGGGCCGCAGCATACGGCTTCGGCGCAGCTGTGGCGGCGCGAGGCAGGGCCCGAGGCACAGGTCCGAAAACGGCGAGCCGTGATGTAGGCGCCACCTATGATGCCCACCATGCTTCAGGCCGCTCACTCCGCCGCTCACTCCGCCGCACTCACCAGCAAAGGCAAGTCCGACGCCGCCCTTTACGCGGCGGTGAAGACGCGCGATGCGCGCTTCGACGGCCGGTTTTTCATCGGTGTCACGAGCACCGGCGTGTACTGCCGCCCCGTGTGCCGCGTGCGCACGCCGCTGCTGCGCAACTGCCGCTTCTTCGGCAACGCGGCAAGTGCCGAAGTTGCTGGCTTCAGGCCCTGCCTGCGCTGCCGGCCCGAGCTCGCGCCGGGGCTCTCATTCGTGGACTCCTCGCGATCGTTGTCCCAGACGGCTGCGTGCCTGCTCACGCAGGCCGTGCTCGAAGGTCAGGAACTGAAGCTGCCGGCGCTTGCGCTTCGACTGGGTGTGACCGACCGGCACTTGCGGCGCATCTTCGCGGCCGAGCACGGCGTATCGCCGGTGGACTTCGTGACCACGCAACGCCTGCTGCAGGCCAAGCAGCTGCTCACCGACACCGAGATGCCGGTGACACAGGTGGCACTGGCCAGCGGATTCGCCAGCGTGCGCCGCTTCAACGCAGCGTTTGCCGAGCGCTATCGGCTCAACCCGAGCGCCCTGCGCCGCGATCGCGGCCGAGCGGCGACCACCGGCCATGCCCCCACCGTGCGGCTGGGCTATCGCCCCCCTTACGACATCGCCGGCGTTTTGCGCTTCATGGCCCGGCGTGCGCTGCCCGGCGTGGAACAGGCCGACGAGGCCACGCTGACAGTGGCCCGCACGATGGGTTGGACACACCAGGGCCGCCGCCTCGCCGGTTGGTGGGTGGCCCGCTTCGTGCCGCAGCGGCATGAGGTCGAAGTGCAGGTGGCACCCAGCTTGCTGCCCGTGCTGGGTGCGGTGCTGCGACGCCTGCGGCATGGCCTGGACCTCGACGCCGACCCTGCACTCATCGACCGCGCCATGGCCACCGTGCCCGGCCCGGCCATCGATGGTGTGCGTGTGCCAGGGGCCGTGTGCGGTTTCGAGGCCGCGGTGCGCGTGGTGCTCGGGCAGCAGGTCACGGTGGCCGCCGCGCGCACGCTGACGAACCGCCTCGTGCAGGCGCTTGGGGAACCGGTGGTCACGCCGCTGCCCGGGCTCGACCGGATGTTCCCGACGGCCGGTGCCGTGGCTCGAGCAAACCCCGAACTCATCGGCAAGCTCGGCATCGTGCGCCAGCGTGTGCGAGCGCTGCAGGCCCTCGCCACCGAGATGGAGGCCGGCCGGCTGCACCTGGACACCACGGCGCCGCTGGAAGACTCGCTCGCGCAGTTGCGTGAACTGCCGGGCTTCGGCGAGTGGACGGTGCAGCTCATCGCGTTGCGCGCGCTCGGTTGGCCGGATGCCTTCCCGGCCACCGACATCGGCGTGCTCGATGCACTGGTGCCACTCTTCGGCAGGCGCGATGCCAAGGCGGCGGAGGTGGCCTCTGAAGCCTGGCGGCCGTGGCGCGGCTACGCGGTGATGAAACTTTGGCGATCCCTGGAGAACACATGATGAACCCCACTGCCTCCCCGCTCGTCGCGCAAGCGCGCCTGGACACGCCGCTCGGCCCGATGACCGCGGCGGCGACGGCGCTGGGCCTGGCCGGCCTGTGGTTCGACGGCCAGCAGCACCACCCGGGGCCGCTCGACGCGCCGGTGGACGAACACCATCCGCACATCGCACAGGCGCGGCAGGAACTCTCGCGCTACTTCGCCAGCGCTGCGGCGCGTGGCGCGGGCTTCAAGGTGGCTCTCGACCCGCAAGGCACGCCGTTCCAGCGCAGCGTATGGGCGCTGCTGCGGCGCATCGGCTGCGGCGAGTTGTCGCGTTACGGTGAGCTCGCGAGCCAGCTCGGCCGACCGCGGGCGGCGCGCGCGGTGGGCGCGGCGGTGGGGCGCAATCCGCTGTCGATCATCGTGCCTTGCCACCGCGTGGTGGGGCAGGACGGCGCGCTCACGGGTTATGCCGGCGGCCTGGCGCGCAAGCGCGCCCTGTTGCGACTCGAAGGCGCGCTGGGCGCCGACAGTTGCGCGGAGAAGAACGCCGCCGTGCATGCCGCAGGCGCTGGCACCATCGCGCTCGCGGCATGAAGCCACGCGATCTCGGCGAACTCCTGCTGCTCGGCGCGCTGTGGGGCGCTTCGTTCCTGTTCATGCGCATGGGCGCGCTGGAGTTCGGGCCCTTTGCGCTCGTATTCGTCCGCGTGGCGCTCGCCGCGGCGTTGTTGCTGCCCATCCTCGTGCTGCAGGGCCAGGTGCCGGCGTTGCGCCACCATTGGAAGCCGATCGCCATCGTCGGCGTGATCAACTCGGCGCTGCCCTTTCTCGGCTTCGCGGTCGCGGCGCAGGTGCTCAGCGCCGGACTGATGGGCGTGTTCAACTCCACGGCACCGATCTGGGCGGCGCTCATCGCCTGGTGGTGGATGGGCGACCGCCCCGCCGCGGCCAAAGCGGTCGGACTGGCCATCGGCCTGGCAGGCGCCATCGGCCTGGCTTGGAGTCGCATCACGTTCAATGACGCGGCAACGGTCGTGACACCCGTTCTCGGCATCGGCGCCTGCATCGCCGCCACCGTGCTCTATGGCGTGGCCGCCAACTTTTCGCGCAAGCGGCTGGTGGGCGTGCCACCGATGGCCACCGCGGCGGGCAGCCAGCTGAGCGCGACGGTCGTGCTGGCCGTGCCTGCCTGGTGGGCCTGGCCCGTGCAGCCCGTGAGCACCGCGGCCTGGGGCAGCGCCGTGGCGCTGGCGCTGCTGTGCACGGGGTTGGCCTACATCCTCTTCTTCCGCCTCATTGCCCACATTGGCGCCACCAATGCCGTGACAGTGACCTTTCTGATTCCGGTGTTCGCAGTCGCCTGGGGCTGGCTCGTACTCGGCGAACGGCCCGCGCCCGACATCATGATCGGCGCCGCGGTCATTCTGGCCGGCACAGCACTCACACTGGGCCTGCTGCGCTGGCCGTTGTGGCCGGCGGCACCGAAGGCAGGTTGAGAGCCAATCAAAAGGCCGCCGGGCATGTGCCCCGGGCCGCCTTGCGTGTGCGCAGCAGCGCGAAGGTTGAGCGAAAACGTCAGCGAAAAGGTCAGCGAAAAGGTCAGCGGAAGGGCCGCAACGGCACCGTGTGCATATCGCCGGGCAGCGTGGACAGATAGTCGGCCATCAGCTTCAACTCCGCGCGTTTGAACTGCTTGACCTGCGCACTCATGATGGCGTTGGCACGGCCCATGTTGGGATTGCCCTCGGTGCCGTAGGCGCGCAGCGTGGCGAAGAGGTAGTCGTTGTATTGGCCGGCGAGCTTCGGGTAGGCGCCGTCGATCGGCTTGTTGTAGTTGGCGCCATGACAACTGGCACAGGCGCCCTTCGTGAGCAGCGCGGCGACCGCGGCCGGCGGCGCCGGCGGGGCGGTGTCGGCCACCGTCTTCACGGACGAAGCGCCATGCTTCTCATAGAAGGCGCCGAGGTCAGCCATGTCTTGCTCACTGAGGGAGCCGGAGATGGCACGCATCGTCGGGTGCTTGCGCTCGCCCTTCTTGTAGGCGGCCAGCGACGCAGCGATGTACTTGGCACCCTGGCCGGAGATGAGCGGCACCTTGTAGACCTCCGGGAAGCTCGCCTGGTAGCGCGGGATGCCATGGCAGCCGATGCACATGGCCGCCTTCTTCTCGCCCGCGGCAGCGTCTTGCGCCAGCACCGGAGTGGCGGCGAGCGCGCCTAGCCACAACAGGGGCACGGCGAGGAGGAGTTTGATGGCTTTGTTCATTTTCGTGTGAGAGGTTCGCGCCAAGGGCTTTCCGGCTTTCCGGCTTTCCGGCTTTCCGGCTTTCCGACTTTCCTTCCGGCCTTCCCAGAGGCATCGGGGCGCATCGGGGCGCAGCGGGACGTCAGGGCGCGAGGAATTATAGGGGGCCCTTATACTGGATCGATCCCCTCTGAAGCTCCCGGCGCGCAGCGCATCTTCCGCGGCGCGCGCCCCGCCCTCGCGCATGAAATTCCAAGGCACCGACACCTACGTCGCCACACAAGACCTGATGCTGGCGGTGAACGCGGCCATCACGCTGAAGCGCCCGCTGCTCGTCAAAGGCGAGCCCGGCACCGGCAAGACCATGCTCGCCGAGGAGGTGGCCACGGCCATCGGTGTGCCGCTGCTGCAGTGGCACATCAAGAGCACCACCAAGGCCCAGCAGGGCTTGTACGAATACGACGCGGTGAGCCGCCTGCGCGACAGCCAGCTCGCTGATCTTGTCGATTCGGCGAAGGTCAAGGACATCCACAACTACATCGTCAAGGGCGTGCTGTGGCAGGCCTTCACGGCCGACAAGCCCGTGGCGCTGCTCATCGACGAGATCGACAAGGCCGACATCGAGTTCCCCAACGACTTGTTGCGCGAACTCGACCGCATGGAGTTCTATGTCTACGAGACACGCGAGCTCGTGAAGGCGCGGCACCGGCCGGTGGTGTTCATCACCAGCAACAACGAGAAGGAGTTGCCCGACGCGTTCCTGCGCCGCTGCTTCTTCCACTACATCAAGTTCCCCGATGCCGACACGATGAAGACCATCATCGATGTGCACTTCCCGGGCCTGAAGAAAGAGTTGCTCGGCGCGGCGCTGAAGACCTTCTACGATGTGCGCAACCTGCCCGGGCTGAAGAAGAAGCCGAGCACCAGCGAACTGCTCGATTGGCTCAAGCTGCTGGTGGCCGAGGACATTCCACTCGAGGCGCTTCAAAGCAAGGACGAGCGCGTGAGCGTGCCCCCGCTGGTAGGAGCCCTGTTGAAGAATGAACAGGACGTGACCTTGTTCGAGAAGCTCGTGTTCATGCAGAGGCACAACCGCTGAACTCCGTCTGAGTGAGTGCACATGCTCTGGCCCGACCCTGTCACGCTGAGCGGTCCGCACGCCACGCTGCGGCCGCTTGAGGCCACACAGCACGATGGGCTTTGCGAGGCCGCGCGCGACGGCGAACTCTGGCGCCTTTGGTACACATCGGTGCCGTCGCCCGAGGGCATGGCCACCGAGATCGAACGCCGGCTGGGCCTGCAGGCCAAAGGCTCGATGCTGCCGTTCACCGTCTATGACGCCAGCGCCGGCGGCGGCCGCATCGTCGGCATGACGACGTACATGAATGTCGATGCGGTAAACAAACGCGTCGAGATCGGCAGCACCTGGTACGCCACCGCCACGCAACGCACCGCGCTCAACACGCAGTGCAAGCGGCTGCTGCTCGGACACGCCTTCGAGGTCTTGGACTGCATCGCGGTGGAGTTCCGCACGCACCGCCTCAATACACAGAGCCGCCGCGCCATCGAGAGGCTGGGCGCGCAGCTAGACGGCATCTTGCGAGCGCACATGGTGATGCCCAACGGCAGCGTTCGCGATACGGCCGTCTACAGCATCACATCGTCCGAGTGGCCGACGGTGAGGGCGCACCTGGACTGGCAACTCGCACGGCCGCGCTGAGATCGGTTCAGGGCCGCTGCGATCAAAGTCGGCGGCGGCAAAGGTACACCCGGGCTGGCCCCAAGGCCCGGACAAGGCGGTCGGCCCCAGGGGGCCGACTTCGCTGCGCTGCTCGGTCTCCTGGCCCGCTTCCGAACTCGATTCACTCCTTACGCTCGTTCCGCTCAAGCAATGGACGCGAGTCAGTTTTGGATGCGCGCGAGTACGTGCGCGGCCAGGAGCCCTCCGCTGCTCGCCGCCTTGTAAAGGGCCTTGGGTCCAGCCCGGGTGCACCTTTGCGCCGGCCACCATGGCGCACGCCGGAGGGGGCATCAGGTGCTGGCCTTGCCAGGCCAACCGATGTCGCCGGCGTTGCGCGGCAGCCATGGCCGTGGGTTTACCCGTCTGCCGCTGGGGCGGCAAGCTGGGCACGCTGGTGGTCCCCGCATTTCAAGCCTGCAGGCGGCTGGCCCGGGTCGACGTCGGCATCGTTGTGAGCGCGGCGTGACCCCTTGGTGTCCCGCCCGCCGGCACCGGCGCCGCTGCCGGCGCGATCCGTTCCAGACACTGCAGACCCGATCTGCACAACCGCAAGGAGTATCGACCTCATGAAAGCGTTGAGACATCTGCTGCGCAGCGTGCTGTGCGCCATGGCGCTGTTCGGTGTTGCCTTGACCGCAGCCGCGCGCCCCTTCGACGAGATCAAGAAGGATGGCACGCTGCGCGTGGCCACCGAAGGCGCGTTTTCGCCCTTCAACTATTTCCAGGGCGCCAAACTCACCGGCTTCGAGATCGAAGTCGCCGAGGCGGTGGCGGCCAAGATGGGCCTGAAGGTGGACTGGAAGGCGCTCGGCTTCGACGCCCTCCTGGCCGGCCTGCGCCAGGACCGCTGGGACCTGGTGATCGCCTCGCACGGCATCACCGACGAACGCTCCAAGGCGGTGACGTTCACCGAGCCGCACTACTGCTCGGGCGGCATGATCGTGACCAAGGACCCCGCCATCCGTGCCGCCAAGGACCTGGTGGGCAAGGTGATCTCGGTTCAGACCGGCACCACCTACCTCGAGAACGTGAAGAAGCTCGCCGGCGTGAAGGACGTGAAGAACTTCCCGCAGGACACCGACGCCCGCAGCGCGCTCGTCACCGGCCGCGTCGATGCCTGGGTCACCGACCGCTTCGTGGCGCTGAACTCCATTGCCGCCAACCCCGGCGCGGGCATGAAGCTCGGCGACTTCCTGTTCGTCGAGCGCATCGCCGCCGCCGTGGGCAAGGGCAACAGCTCGCTGGCCGTCGAGTGGAACAAGGCGCTCGCGGCAGTGATGGCCGACGGCACCTACCAGAAGATCTCGGCCAAGTGGTTCAGCGAGGACATCCGCTGCAAGTGACGCCGCGCTGAATGCGCCGGGAGGAAACGAGCATGGCGAACTGGGCGCGTATACACACCCCTTGGCCCGAGGCCTGGTCGCGGCAGCAGCGCAGCAGCGCGACGATGGTCGCCGCCGTGGTGGCGTTGCTGCTGCTGCTGTGGCTGCTGGCGATCCCGCTGTCGTGGGCGCCGGAGCCGATCGGCAGCAACGCGCAATTCTTCGCCGAGGGCAGCCGCGTCACGGTGCAGCTCACGCTGGTGGCGGGCCTCGCCGGGGTCGTGCTCGGGGTGTTGGCGGCGCTGGGCAAGGTGTCGCCCTTGCCGCCGCTGCGCTGGGCGGCTTCGGCCTATGTCTGGGTCATCCGCGGCACGCCGCTCCTGGTGCAGGTGCTGTTCGTGTTCTTCGCGCTGCCGACGCTGGTACCGGCGCTGCAAATGACCGATTTCACCTCGGCCTGCGTGGCGCTCGCCTTCAACGTCGGCGCCTACAACGCCGAGGCCATCCGCGCCGGCCTGCTGGCCGTGCCCAAGGGCCAACTCGAGGCGGCGCGTGCGCTCGGGCTGTCGCGCTGGCACACCTTCGCCGACATCACCTTCCCGCAGGCCTTCAAGATCTCGCTGCCGCCGCTGGTCAACAACATCGTCGCGCTGCTCAAGGACAGCTCGCTGGCCTACGCCATCGGCGTGGTGGAACTCACCAACGTGGGCAACCGCATCCAGGCCGCCACCTTTCAGCCGTTGCCCATACTCGCGACCACGGCCACGATCTACCTGCTGCTCACCACCGTGATGACGCAATTCTCCGACGCCGTCGAGCGCCGCTACGACATCGAGGGCAAGCTGAAGTGAATGCCGCAACCACCGGGGCCGCCGCGCCGCTGATCACGGTCGACAAGGTCAACAAGCACTTCGGCGCCGCGCACGTGCTGCGCGACGTGAGCACGTTCTTCAACGCCGGCGAGGTGACGGTGATCATCGGTGCCTCGGGCTCGGGCAAGAGCACGCTGCTGCGCATGCTCAACCGGCTGGAGACGCACGACAGCGGGCGCATCGTCGTCGACGGCATCGAGGTCAGCGACGACGCGAGGCAGCTCGAGAAGCTGCGCGCCGAGGTCGGCATGGTGTTCCAGCAGTTCAACCTGTTCCCGCACCTGACGGTGCTGGAAAACGTGGCGCTGGCGCCGCGGCGCGTGCGGCGACTGGTGCGCGCGTTGGCCGAGCAGCGTGCGATGGAGCTGCTCGAGCGCGTGGGCATGAAAGCCCATGCCCACAAGCACCCGTTCCAGCTCTCGGGAGGGCAGCAGCAGCGCGTGGCGATCGCGCGCAGCCTCGCCATGCAACCCAAGGTGATGCTGTTCGACGAGCCGACCTCGGCGCTCGACCCCGAGATGGTCAAGGAGGTGCTCGACGTGATGAAGACGCTGGCCCGTAGCGGCATGACCATGCTCGTGGTCACGCACGAGATGGGCTTCGCGCGCGAGGTGGGCGACCGCATCCTCTTCATCGACAAAGGCAACGTCGCCGCCGATGCGCCGCCCGAGGAATTCTTCGGCGCCCAGGGCAACGAGCGCGTTCGCGCCTTCCTCGGGCAGATCCTTCACTGAGCCTGCATCCTCACCGGACCACCCGTTCACAACGCCAGGAGAGAAGACCATGCCATTGCACAAGAACCCGGTCGCACCTACCGCCACGATAGGCGCCAAGATAGGCGCCAAGATAGCCGCGACGATGCTGCTGGCTGCCGCCGCCGCCGCACCCGCGCAGGCGCAAAGCACCACCGAGCGCATCGAGCAGCTCGAGTTGAAGACGAAGGACGCCGTGGTCGGCGGCGACATCGCCGGCAGCTTCCGCCTGCCGGGCTCGGAGACGTCGATCCGCATCTACGGCTACGCCGAGGCGCACGCGATCCACGACATCAAGGCCCCGGGGCCGAGCGACCTCTTCACCGACCTGACCTTCCAGCCGCTGGACAACTCGGGCGCGCAGAAGGGCAGGACCAAGTTGACCGCCTCCACCTCGCGCTTCGGCTTCGAGACCGCCACGCCGACCAAGCTGGGCGCGCTGGCCACGAAGGTCGAGGCCGATTTCTACTCCTACGGCTCGGACAACCGCAACCGGCTGCGCCTGCGGCACGCCTATGGCGAGTACGGCGGCTTCCTGGTCGGGCAGACCTGGTCGACTTTCATGGACCTCGACAACCTGCCCGAGACGGTGGACTTCAACGGTCCCATCGGCGCGCCGTTCTCGCGCCGCACGATGATCCGCTACACGTACGCCGACCCGAAAGCCGGCTACAAGCTCATCGCCGCACTCGAGGATCCCGAAGACCAGTTCGGCGGCGGCAGCGCCAACGAACGTATGCCGCAGCTCGTGCTGCGCTTCGACAAGAGCTTCGACTGGGGTGCGGTGAACGCGCGCCTGCTCGGGCACGAGAAGCGCTCGGCGACGCAAACCAAGCGCGGCGGCGGTGTCGGCGTGGGCGGCTCCTACAAGCTGACCGACAAGGACCTCTTCATGGGGCAATACACGCGCGTGGACGGCGATATCGACCAGCTCTACGGCTCCAACGGTTATGCCATCGATGGCGCCGGGGCCATCACCTTCGACAAGAACGAGGGCCTGGTGTTCGGCTATGCGCGAAGCTTCAGCGACACGCTGCGCGGCACGCTGGTCTACGGCATGAACAAGGGCAAGACGGCGCAGGCGGTGGACAACCGCAGCTTGAAGCAGTTTTTCGTCAACCTCATCTACTCGCCGATCAAGAACGTCGAACTCGGCGGCGAACTGATCCTCGGCAAGCGCAAGACCTTCGCGGGGGACGCCGGCACGATGCAGCGGCTGGACTTCATGGGCCGCTACTCGTTCTGATCGGTCATTCTGATCGGTGCGTTCTGATCTGTGGGTTCTGAACGGTGGACCACAGCTTCGGCTCCGCGCTGATCCTGCTGCTGCTCGTGCTGGATCCGCTGGGGAGCCTGCCGATCTTCGTCTCGGTGCTGAGCGGCGTCGCGCCGCAACGGCGCACGCGGGTGGCCTTGCGTGAGGGGGCCATCGCATTCGTGGTGCTGGCCGCCTTCATGCTCGGCGGCCAGTGGCTCCTCGACGGCATGCGACTGTCGGAACGCTCGCTGGAGGTGGCCGGCGGAGTCATCCTGCTCATCATCGCGTTGCGCATGGTGTTCGGCGGCGGTGGCAGCCTCTACGCCAGCGAGGACATAACGCGCGAGCCGCTGATCTTTCCGCTCGCCGTGCCGCTGCTGGCGGGGCCCTCGGCGATGGCCACCGTGCTGCTGCTCGCCTCGCGCCAGCCCGAGCGCATGTGGCACTGGGCCGCGGCGCTGACCGTGGCGATGGCGGTGTCGACGTCGGTGCTGCTATCGGCCGACCGCATCCGGCGCTTACTGGGCGACGCGGTGGTGGCGGCCACGGAGAAGCTGATGGGGCTGGTGCTCACCGCCATCGCCATCGAGATGATGCTGGCCGGGCTGAAGCGCTACTTCTTGGGCTGAGCGGGTGTGCGACGCAGCCTGGGCACAACTGGCCTGGGACCGGACCATGCGTTTCCTCGGCGCGCTCCTGGGCTGAGGTTCACGCGGTCAAGAGCGCAGTCAAGACGAAGAGGCCGCGCCCGCGCGCTGCTCCGCCAGCTCCACAAAAGCCCGCGCCGGCCCGGACAACTGCTCACGGTCGCGCATGGCCAACAGCAGGCGGCGTTGCACCCAGGCGCCTTCCAACGGCAGCAGATGCAGGCCCATGGCCGCCGCATGCGGAGCAGCGCCGGCGCGCGGCAGGATGGCAAGGCCCCGACCGGCAGCGACCATCCGGGACAGGGCGTCGAAGCTGCGTACCTGAACGCGGATGCGCATGCGGCTGCCAACCGCATCGGCCGCACCGCTGATGTGCCGCGTCAGCGACGTGGCACGGCCCAGTGCCACGAGGTCGTGCTCCAGTGCCTGCGCCAGGGTGACGCGCTTGCGGCGCACCAGTGAGTGCTTGGCCGGCACGAGCAACATCAATTCGTCGGTGTCGCAGACGATGCTCTGCAGGCCATCGGTTGGCGTGTTCTCGCCAATGACCGCCAGCTCGGAGGCACCGCTGGCCACCCCGCGGCCGGCGTCTTCGCTGAGCACGTCCTCGAGGTCGATCACCACGTCGGGATGGGCCTTCGTGTAGACCGCAAGCAGGACAGGGAGGAAACCGCTAAAGGCCGACGTGTTCGCCCACAGCCGCAAGTGGCCACGCGCACCGCGCTGGAAGTCGTCCGTTGCCACCGCCAGCTGTTCCAGCCGGCCAACCAGTTCAATCGCATGGCGCTGCAGCGTGCGGCCCGCAGCCGTGGGCACGATGCCGCGCTTGCTGCGCTCCAGCAGTGCCTGCCCAACATGGGACTCCAACTCTGCCACGCGTTTGCTGGCTGCTGCCACCGCGATACCAAAGCTTGCGGCACCTGCCGTCAGACTGCCGCCGTCGACCACCATCACGAACAGCCGCAGGGTGGCCAGATCGAAGCGCGTCAGGTTGATGGCCATGGCCGAGTCTTCGATCCAGCGTAAAGGATGCGTCAACCAAATGCGTGCCGACAGGCCTTCGCCGTTCGCACAATGAAGTCATCAATCAACCATTGGAGAATCGCATGCTGAACCGCTTCTTTGCCTTGGCAGCGGCCTTGGGCCTGATGATTGCCGTGGCGTCGACCGCCTGCTGGACGCGATGTCATTGGAGATCGCCGACAACTTGGCCGTAGGCGCTCGCGACCCGCGCGCGCCGATGGAACTCTCAAAGCGTCTGAACACGGCCAATTGCGATGCGGTGGTGCTCTCAGCCTGCGTGCAGATGCCCTCATTGGCAGCGATCCAACCGGTGCAAGACCGCCTTGGCCTGCCCGTGCTTTCAGCCGCGGTCTGCACCACGTATCAGATGCTCCAGATGCTCGGACTGAAAGCGCTCGTACCCGACGCAGGAGAGTTGTTGTCCGGTCGATACTGACCGCGTGCCCTCCGCGGGCACCTCTTGCGGTCTCGATCGGCTACCGCAGTTCAGCCCGCGGTCGCATTGAGCACGGCAGTCGCCGAATCGCCCGAGGCATCCCCGCCACCGCGAAGCCGCATCAACAACTCCGCCGGCAACGCATCCAGCACCGCCAACCCGTGCTCATGCCCCTGGCGCACGATGACGTCGAAGCGCTCCCATTCGAGCATGCCCACGCGCTCCAGCGGCGGGTTGATGTAGACATCGCACAGCCCCTTGGCGCCGGCGCGGCGCGACTGGCTGTACAGCGTCGTCACGCTCATCAGATAGGCCGTGATCGAGGGCAGCCGGTAACGCCGACGCCGCCTGGGACGCAGGCGGTCCCAGGCCAGCGCCCAGGCGCTGGGCAGTTCCTGCAGACCGGGCAGCACGGTGCCCTGCGTGCGCTCGCTGCGCAGGTCCACGCCGATCACGAGACCCACGCCGTGCATGCGCCGCATCACATCGGCGGGGAAATTGTTGAAAGTGCCGCCGTCGCAAAGCAGATCACCTTCATGCAGCACGGGCGGTAGGGCGCCCGGGATCGACAGACTCGCCAGCACCGCGGTAGCGAGCGGGCCGCGTTCAAACACCGTCTCGCACGCCCGCGTCACATTGCTGGCGACGCAGAAGTAACCCTTCCACAAATCCTCGATCGTCGTCGGGCCGCCGAAGAGCGCCGCTTCGGTCTCGAGGATGCGCCGCTTCAAGCGCTGGCCGCGAAAGACCGACAGCACCGGAAAGGGATTGAGATCGCCGGTGGGGTTGGCGCCGAAGGCCGGGCGCACGATTTCCACCACCTGCGCAAGCGGCCGGTCGCAGGCCAGAAAACTCGCCATCGCGGCACCAATGCTGGTGCCGCCGACGACATCGACTTCGATGCCGCGTTCGGCGAGCGCCTGCATCAGGCCCAGATGCGCAAAGCCGCGCGCGCCACCACCGCCCAACACCAGGCCCACGGCCTGGCGGCTTTGCCGCCGCGCCAGGCGCGCCATGTCGCGCGGCAAGCCGCGCCGAAGATTCACGTGCGCCTGCACCGGCCGCCGCGCCAGCCATGCCGTCGCACCGCGCGGCTGCGGGGTGTCGGGAGGGTGCAGCAGCACGAGCACTTCCGACACCGGCGCGGCTTCGACCGGCGCACCCTCTTCGGCCCCGGCAGGTGGGCGCAGGCGCAGAAATCGCGCTTCGCTGGCATGCACCCGGGCCGGCGCGCGGGCGTCGGCCACCAGCAGTAACTCATCGCCATGCCGGCAGCAGCGACCGCTCCACACCGTTGGCCCGGCATCGGCCACCAGCAGCACGAATTCGTGGCTCGCCTCCAGGCGGTCGAGCAACATCGCAACGCGGTGCACCGCTCCTTCGGCATGGCCGTTGCCATGGACGTTGCCAACTTCGTCGCCGACGTCATCGCCCCCGGTCTCGGCCTGCGCCAGGCCCGCCTCGCCGAGCTCGCGGTCGACGGCATCGGCATCCAGCACCGCGACGCGACCGAAGCGCTGCAACTCGCCGGCCAGCTCGGCTGCGAAGCGCGGCAGGTCCACGCCTACGCTCACCGCCAGCAGCCCGATCGTCACCGGCCTGTCGCTACCAGCCGCCGAAGGCGATTGATGCATGCGTTGCACGAACTGGCGCATCAGCGCCATCGAGGCCTCGGGGCTGCGCCGCACCAGTTCGTCGAAACCCCGCTTGGGCAGGCGCACGAGCAGTGAATCACGCAGCGCCCGCACGGTGGCCGAGCGCGGCGCCCCGCTCACTGGCGCCATCTCGCCGATGACCTGACCGCGCGCGATCTCGCGCACGGGGCGCGGCGCGCTGCTGGGCTCGTCGCGCACCTGGGCGCGCAGCCGCCCGGCCACGACGAGGTACATCGCGTCCCCCGGCTCACCCTGGCGCAGCAGGGTCTGGCCGCCGCGCAGCTCGACCCATTCGAGCTGCGAGCGCAGTGCGGCGAGGGTGCCATCGTCCAGCCCGCCGAACGAAGCCTGCAGCAGCTTGACCAGCAACTCCTCCTGGTACGAGGGCCGCGTGGCGGGTGGGTGCGGAGGTGACACGGGCAGGCAGGCAGGCAGACAGGCAGGCAGTCACAGGGGTGGGCCGAAGCCCGGCCATACCGAGGTCGCAAATCGGCGGCAAGGGGGCAGCAAGAGGGTCAGCCCACTGTACGCGCCGCCCTCGCTCTGCCAAATCCGGGCTTGCCCGGCCGCACGCCCGAGCGCAGGCACGCCGCATAGCCGGGACAATGCACCATCGCATCACACCAGCGTCGGCACCCCGATCCGCCATGGCCCAGAACCCCAAGACCCTTGATATCGAATCCCTGTGGCAGATCGAACGCCTGGGCGCGCCCAGCCTTGCGCCCGACGGTGCGCAGGCCGTGGCCGCGCTCACGCGCCACTCGATGCAGGACAACAAGAGCGCCAGTTCGCTCTGGCTGCTGTCCACGCTGGGTGGCGCGCCACGCCGGCTCACCGCCTGCGGCGACAAGGATGCGCACCCGCGCTGGAGCCCGCGCGGCGACCGCATCGCCTTCACTGCGCAGCGAGCGCAGGTCGGGCTGCCCTCCGGCGAGAAGGAAGCGAAGAAGGACGAGGCGGCCCAGCTCTACCTCATTGCCCCCGACGGCGGCGAGGCCGAGCGCGCGGCTTTGGTCGCCACCGGGGTCGAGGATTTCCGCTGGTGCCCCGACGGCCGCTCGCTGATCTTCGTGAGCTGGGTGTGGCCCGAACTCAAGGGCCCCAAGGCTCAGGCCGCGCGCATGAAGGAGTTCAAGGAGCGCAAGGAGACCGGCTACGCCACGAGCGAGGCGCAGTACCGACATTGGGACCATAACCTGCCCATGGGGCGCGTGGCGCACCTGCACCTCATGACACTAGCCCGCGACCCGGCCCACACGGCCAACACGACTGCCACGGCCGCCGCCAAGGTGCGTGACCTCTTCGAGGGCACCCCCTACGAGCTCTCGCGCGCCGAGCCCGACGCGGGCTGCTTCGATGTCTCGCCCGACGGCAAGCGCATCGTCTTCGCCTTTGACCCCGCGCCGCAGAAGAAACAGGATGGCCGCTACGCGCTGGCCGAGATGGAGCTCAAGAGTGGCCGCGTGAAGGTCATCGCGCAGGACGGGGCCTGGGACTTCGGTGCGCCGCGCTACAGCCCCGAGGGTGACCGCATCGCCTTCACGGCCAGCCACCAGGGGCTCAAGCACACCATGCCCTCGCAGCTGGCGGTGTGGGCGCGCGACGGCAACCGCTTCGAGGTGCAGAGCGCCGAGTGGGACCACGAGGTGCAGGCGCCGCTGCTGTGGGAGGAGGACGGCAGCGCGGTGCTCTTTGCTGCCGAGCAGCGCGGGCGCAGGCACCTCTGGCGCTTCGACCTCGCCGACCGGCGTGCCGAACTGGTGGTTGAAGGCGGCTGGGTGGCGGGCTTCGACAAGACAGCGGGCACGCTCGTGACGCTGGCCAATTCGGCCACGCACCCCGAGCGGATGAGCGCCCACCTGCCGGGGCAGCCGCCGCGGCGCATGGAGGCCTTCAACGACACGCTGCTGGGCAAGCGCGCCAGCGGGCGCGTGACCGAACAATGGATCCAAGGCGCCACCGCGGCGCCCAAGGGCAAGGCCGGGCGCCGCGTCCAGGCGCCCGCCAGTGACCCCGTGCAGCTGTGGCTCGTCTACCCGCCCGGCTTCGACGCGAAGAAGAAGTACCCCATCCTGCACCTCATCCATGGCGGGCCGCACACCACTTTTGGCGACGCCTGGCACTACCGCTGGAACGCGCAAATCCTCGCTGCTCAGGGCTATGTGGTGGCGATGGTCAACTTCCACGGCAGCTCGAGCTACGGCCACGCCTTCCTCGACAGCATCACGCACCGCTGGGGCGAGCTGGAGTTGCTGGATGTCGAGGCCGCGACCGACTGGCTGCTCGAGCAGCCCTGGTCCGACGCCAAGCGGGTCTTCGCCACGGGCGGCAGCTACGGCGGCTTCATGGTGGCGTGGATGAACGGCCACGTGCCATCGGGTCGTTATGCCGCCTACGTGTGCCACGCCGGCTGCTTCGACTGGGTGGGCATGTTCGCCGACGACGCCTGGGCCTGGCACGCCAAAGAGTTGGGCGCCTGGTACTGGGACGACATGGCCCAAGCCCACAAGCAAAGCCCGCATGCTTACGCCAAGAACATGGGTACACCTACGCTCGTGATCCACGGCGCACTCGACTACCGTGTGCCCGACGCGCAGGGACTGGCCTACTACAACACGTTGAAGGCGCGTGGGGTCGATGCGCGGCTCTTGTGGTTCCCTGACGAGAACCACTGGATCCTCAAGCCGCGCAACAGCCGGCTCTGGTACGGCGAATTCCTCGGCTGGCTCGAGCGCCACGACCCGGCACGCAAGGCTGGGCGCAAGACGAAGCAAAAGACGGAGCGCAAGACTGGAGGCCAGACCGGAGGCCAGACCCGAGGCCAGACCGGACGCAGCCGCTAGGCGAAGCTCAGGATCGGCTGGTCCACCGCCAGGCTCTCGCCTTTCCTGGCGAGCAACTCACCGACGGTGCCGTCCTGCGCGGCGATGAGGATGTTCTCCATCTTCATCGCCTCGATCACCGCCAGCCGCTCGCCGGCCTGCACCCTCTGGCCGGGTGCAACCGCCAGATCCACCAGCAAGCCGGGCATCGGCGAGAGCAGGAACTTCGAAAGATCCGGCGGTGCCTTCAAGGGCATCAGCTTGAACAGCTCGGCCGCGCGCGGCAACAGCACCATCGCCTCGATGGCCGCGCCGTTGTGCGCCACCCGGATGGCCAAAGGATTCTTCGTGCCGCCGGTGGCGCTGGCGCGGTCGATCTGCGCCGTGAACGACTTGCCGTTGCAGGTGCCCACCATCAGCGGCTCGCCGAGCTTGCTCGCGCTTTGGATCGCAAAGTGGCGGCCCTCGATGACCACGTCGGCCTTGCCCGAGGTGGCGTCGAACTCATCGATGCGCACCGGGTGATGGCGTTGCTCGCCCGCGCGCTCGAGCACCACCACCACGAGATCGGGCAGGTTCTTCACGCCATGTCCGGCAAGCTGGCCGCTGATGCCGCTGGCACGTTCACGGGCCTTGCGGCGCACGAAGGCCGCGAGCGCCACCAGAAATAGCGGATCGTCGTGCGGCACATCGCCACTGCTGAAGCCACCACCGTAGTGCTCGGCGATGAATCCGGTGTTGAAGTCGCCGGCGGCGAACTTGGGATGGGCAAGCAACGCGGCCTGGAAGGGCACGTTGCTGCTGACGCCGCGGATGACAAAGGCGTTCAGCGCCTCTCGCATGCGCGCGATGGCGTCGGCGCGGTCGCGCCCGTGCACGATGAGTTTGGCGATCATCGAGTCGTAGTGCATCGGGATCTCGCCGCCCTCGTAGACGCCGGTGTCCACGCGCACGCCGCCGCCCTCGGGCACCGCACGCGCCGCCTCCATCGTGGCCGGCGGCGGCAGGTAGCGCACCAGGCGCCCGGTCGAGGGCAGGAAGTTGCGGAACGGGTCTTCGGCGTTGATGCGGCATTCCATCGCCCAGCCATTGCGCTTCACGTCGGCCTGCGCGAAGGGCAGCTTCTCGCCGGCCGCGACGCGGATCATCAGCTCGACGAGGTCCAGCCCCGTGATGCACTCGGTGACCGGGTGCTCCACCTGCAGCCGCGTATTCATCTCGAGAAAGTAGAAGCTCTGGTCCTTGCCGACCACGAACTCCACCGTGCCCGCACTCTGGTACTTCACCGCCTTGGCCAGCGCCACGGCCTGTTCGCCCATGGCGCGGCGCGTGGCCTCGCTGATGAAGGGTGAAGGCGCCTCCTCGATCACCTTCTGGTGCCGGCGCTGGATGCTGCACTCGCGCTCGTTCAGGTACACGATGTGGCCGTGCGCGTCGCCCAGCACCTGAATCTCGATGTGGCGCGGCTGCTCCACGAACTTCTCGATGAAGATGCGGTCGTCGCCGAAGCTGGCCTTGGCCTCGTTGCGGCAGGAGCTGAAGCCTTCGTGCGCCTCCTTGTCGTTGTAGGCCACGCGCAGACCCTTGCCACCACCGCCCGCGCTGGCCTTGATCATCACGGGGTAGCCGATGCCCTGCGCGATCTTGACCGCCTGCCCCGGCCCCTCGATGGCCTCGTTCCAGCCCGGGATGGTGTTGACCTTGGCCTCGATGGCGAGCTTCTTGGACGCGATTTTGTCGCCCATGGCCGCGATGCTGTAGTGCTTGGGGCCGATGAAGACGAGGCCCTCCTCTTCGACGCGCCGGGCGAAGCTCTCGTTCTCGCTCAAGAAGCCGTAGCCGGGGTGGATGGCCTGGGCACCGGTTTGCTTTGCAGCCGCGATGATCTTGTCAGCGACCAGATAGCTCTCGCGGCTGGGCGCGGGGCCGATCAGCACGGCTTCGTCGGCCAGTTGCACATGCAGCGCACGGTCCACCTCCGAATGCACCGCCACCGTGGCGATGCCCATCTGCCTGGCCGTCTTGATGACGCGGCAGGCGATCTCACCGCGATTGGCGATCAGGATCTTCTTGAACATGGATCTATTCCTTGCAGGAGCCTGGTGCTTACAGAGGAATGTTCCCGTGCTTGCGCCATGGGTTCTCGAGCTTCTTGTCCTTGAGCATCGCCAGAGAACGGCAGATGCGCTTGCGCGTCTCGTGCGGCTGGATCACGTCGTCGATGTAGCCGCGCGCGCCGGCGACGAACGGGTTGGCGAAGCG
>JANNRI010000042.1:0-5672 GCA_031401195.1 Burkholderiales bacterium | reverse complement strand
CACGGTGAAGTGCGTCGACAGATGCGGCACCAGCGCCGCGAACATTTGCCGCGAGGCTTCCGCGCCATGCATCAGCACCAGCGGCGGACCGTCGCCCTCGCGGTCGAACGCGATGCGCACTTCGCCAGCCTGCACGAAGCTCGTCACGCAGTGCCCCTTTCTTCTTGGTCCATCCAGAAGGTCATCTCGATCTTGAGGCCGCGCGGATCGTGTAGAAAGAGTTGGTGCATCGCCCAGCCGGGAATCGGCGCCTCGGTGAATGGCACGCCGAGCGCCCCGAGGTGCTCGCGCATCTCGACAAGCCCGCTCGACCGGAACGAGATGTGGTCGAGATGGCCGGTGACGGGCTCAATCGGCTTGTCCGGCGTCGCAAGATGCGCGTAGAGGTGCACTATCGGTTGGCCGTCCGCATACAGCCATGCGCCAGGCGCCGGAACGTCCGGCCGCGCGCCGACCGCGAGACGCATCACGCGCGTATAGAAGTCGACCAGCGGCGGCAGCTCGCCCGGGGTGCAACGGATGGTGAAGTGGTGCAACGCGGTCACAGGCATGGCATTTCCGTTCAGTCCGGTCTAGCGCATCACGCCAGGCAGCCAGAGCGCCAAACCGGGCCATGCAATCAACGCGAAGGTCAGCAATATCGTCAGCCCCAGGAACGGGTAGCAGCCCCGGAAGATCACGTTCGTGGGCACGTCGGGCGCCACGCTGCGCATCACCGCGACGGTGATGCCGACAGGCGGGCTGACCGCCGCCAGTTCCATCATCACGCACAGGAAGATGCCGAACCAGACCTTGTCGACGCCGGCGGTGGCCATCAGCGGCATCACGAAAGGCAGGCTGAGAATCAGCATGCCCAGGCCATCGAGGGCGGTGCCGAGAATGAAATACAGCACCAGCATCGACAGCAGCAGGCCGGTCTTGCCCAGGTCCCAGCCCGCGATCATCGAGACGAAATCCGCCGTGACGTTGGTGTGCACCATGAAGCGCGTGAACATGATGCCGGTGACGACGATGACGAACACCATGCCCGAGGTCTGGATCGTCTGGCGCAGCGACTCGGCCACCGCCGCCCAGCGCAACCGGCGCATCGCCGCGGCAATCACGAGCACGCCGACCACGCCGACGGCGGCCGATTCCGACGGCGTCATGATGCCGCCGTAGATGCCGCCCAGCACCACCGTGATCAGCACCAGCGCCGGCAGCAGTTTCCTCAACGACGCCATGCGCTGCGGCCACGGCCAGTTCGGCCCGGGCGGCCCCATCTCGGGCTTGAGCGCGCACCAGATGGCCAGCAGCGCGCAGTAGGTCACCGTCAGCAGCACGCAGGGCACGATGCCGGCCATGAACAGCTGCGCGATCGAGGTCTCGGTCCAGACGCCGTAGATGATCAGCAAGGTGCTGGGCGGCACCAGCACCGCCAGCGTGCCGGCGGAGGCGAGCGTGCCGGTGGCCAGGCTCAGGTCGTAGCGGTACTTGCGAAACTCGGGCATGACCATCGGCCCGAGCGTGGCCACCGAGGCGATGCTGCTGCCCGTGACCGCGCCATAGGCCGCGTTCGACAGCACGGCGGAGACGGCGATGCCGCCGGGCAGGTGGCCGAACCACTTGCTGACGCAGTCGTACAGGTCGTCGGTGATGCCAGTGCGATAGGCCAGCTGCCCCATCAGCAGAAACAGCGGCAGCGCGATGAAGACGAACAGCGTGCCGTTCTCCCAGAGCGTCAGGCTCAGCTTCGAGGCCGCCGCGGCGAAGCCCGTGACATACAGCTCGCCGAACACACCGACGATGGCCATGGCCCAGCCGATCGGGATGCCGATCAGGATCAGCGCAAACATCGCGACGATGGCGATGTAGCCGACGGCGATCAAGCTCATGCGCGCTCCTTCATCGTGATCGCATCGCGCAACCGCTCCACCATGCGCAGTCCCAACTGCAACAGCCCGAACAGCATGCACAGCGCCAGGAATAGGCTGATCGGCCAGTAGGGGATGTCGATGAACTCGGCGCCTTCGCCGCGGTCGATCATGCCGGGCAGCTCATGGAACTGCCAGTAGGCGACCACGCCCATGAACACAGCGCCGCAAAAGGCACCGAGCGCATCGACGAAGGCGCGCGTGCGCGACGAGTACTTCTCGTACAGCGTCTCCGTGCGGATGTGGCCGTTGGAGGCGGTGGTGTACGGAATCGCGGCCACGAACAGCAGCAACAGCGCCAGCGTCGCCACCTCCTGCGACCACTGGAACGGGTGGCTGAAGAAGTAGCGGCCGACCACATCCGCTGCGATCACGACGACGATCAGCGGCAGGAAGAAAAAGGCCGCGATGTCGCGCAGCAGCGTCGGCAGCCGCACGTTCAGCCATGCGCCGCCCCAGGCATGGGCGTCCAGCGTGGCGGACGCCAGCCCCTGGTCGCGCGCGTCCTGCGAGTCGAGGACCGGGTCGCTCACCGCGCCACCGCCACAGGGTTGTCGATCGACAGCTTCATCAGCTCGGCCGGCGACATGGCCTGGTACTTGGCCGACAGGGCCTGGATGTCGCTGAGCAGCGCCTTGGCCGGCAGCTTGTCCTTCTCCAGGTCCTCGGCCCAGGCGTCGACCACCGGCTGCAGCTTGTCCTTGAAGCGCTTCAGCTCCGCCGGCGGGAGCACGATCATCTCCACGCCCGCGGCCTTGTACGCCTCCTGCGCCTTGATCGAGAAGTCGACGCCCGAAATCTTCGTGTTCTGCATCGCGAAGGGCTCCAGGCCCCGCAGGAACAGCTGCTGCAGGTCGGGCGGCAGTTTCGCGACCGCGTCGGTGTTGTAGCAAGTCCAGGCGCCCCCACCCGTCAGGCCCAGCGTGGTGTGGTACTTGGCCACCTCCTGCAGCTTGAACGGAATGAAGCCGGCATCGACCCAGAACACCGCGTCGATGATGCCTTGCTGCAGAGCCGTGTACAGCTCGGGGTAGGGCAGATTGACCAGCGCCACGCCGAGCGCCTTGGCGACGTCGGGCGAGAAACCCTGCGCGCCGACCTTCAGGCCCCGCAGGTCTTCGAGCTTGCGGATCGGCTTCTTGCTCAGGATGTCGGCGGGCTGGAAGGCGACGTACATGCCCCAGCCGACGCCCTGCTTCTTGAACTCGGGCACGAAGTACTTCGATGCCAGCTCCTGCGCGATGCGCGTCGCCGCCATCGGGTTGGACGGCGTCACGAAGGGCTGTTCCCAGACCCGCGACAGCGGCATGCCGCGGCCTTCGTAGGTGGGGTAGCACACGCCCCATTCGCCGACGCCTGTGCGCACGCCCTTGAAGCCGTCCTTCGCGCCAAACAGGCTGCCCGAGCCGTATTCCTTGACCAGCAGCTTGCCGTTACTCGCGGCCGCGATGCGTTTCATGTTCGCCTGCGTCGGCGGCACCAGCACCGACGCCGGAGGCGACGGGTGGCCATACTTGAATTCGATCGGCGCGCCGGCATAGGTGATGGCCGGGTTGCCGGTGGTCACCTTGCCGGCGAGCCAATCCGCGCCCATGTCGGCATGGGCCAGGCCGGTGGCCAGCAGCAGGCCCGCGGCGGCGATGGAATTGAGTGCGATGCGCAACATGAGGTCTCCTTTTCGTTTCAGTGGGAAGTGGCGGGCGCCGGTTCACGGTGTCTGCAATGAGTAGGACAGGCCGGGCGCCGGCGACACCCAGCGTGCGGCGGTCAGCGCCAGCAACCGCAGCGCCATGATCTCGGCAGGCTGCCAGCGGCCACGAGTGCCGAACACGTTGAAGGTGGCGTAGCACAGCCGGTCCTTCAGCAGCGGCACGTTGACGACGGCGTTCAGGCCCAGCGGGCGCATCTGCGCAAAGTCGTCGAAGGTCTGTTCCAGCGCCGCGCTGCCCTCGGCCACGAACACCTGGCCTCGGCCGAACAGTGTTTCGGTCCAAGGCGTCAGCGTCTTGCGCTTGCGCCCCTGCACCGGAAATTCACCGCCGCTTGACGAATAGAAGCGCTGCAGCCGGATCTCGTTCTTGGGGTCATCCTGGGTGGTCACGTTGAGCTGGATGCTGAAGATGCCCGGTCCGGCAAAGAGGCGGCGGAATACGTCGATCTGCTTCAGGGCGGCCTCTGCGCTGGTGGCTTCCGCCATGGCGTCGAGCATGTTCGAGCAAAGGTCCACGTTCAGCATGGTGCTGGCGGCTTCGGAGGCGGTGGGGGTGAACATGCGCCAAAGTCTAGGAGCGCGGAATTACCTTATGGCACTAGTTTCTGATGAAGGTATAACCTTGGCTTCATGCCCTTGAACGAACGATCGGCGCGCCTGCAGCACACCGTGGGCTCGCGCTTGAAGCTGCGGCACCTGGCGCTGCTGCAGAGCGTGGAGCGCCATCGCACGCTGAGCCGGGTGGCCGCGGAGATGAGCCTCAGCCAACCCGCCATCACCAAGGCGCTGCGCGAGGTCGAGGACATCTTCATGACGAAGCTGTTCGAGCGCACACCCCGGGGCCTGGTCGCCACCTCGGCGGGCAAAGCGGTGCTGCACTTCGCGCTGGTGACCCTGGCGGACATGGAGTCCACGACCCGCGTGCTTAGCGCGATCGACACCGGCCTCACCGGCCGCGTGCGCATCGGCATGACGCCACAGATGCCGGAGGCGCTGCTGCACGCTGCGATCACGCACCTGCTCGGACAGTCGCCACGCGTGTCGGTGCTGGCAAAGGAAGGCACGACCGACGAGCTGGTGGCGGCGTTGTCGGCCCGCGAGATCGACTGCGCCATCGGCCGCTCCTTCGACGACGGCGTTGGCGGGGACATCACCCAGGAACCCATCTACGAGCAGGAACCCTGCCTGCTGGTCCCTGCACGCAGCCGCGCGCGGCTGTCGCGCGGACCCCTGAACTGGGCGCGGTTGGCGGAACTGGACTGGGTCTTCCCGCCCCCCAATACGCCGATGCGCCGCACCTTCAGCGCGATCTTCCTGAGTGCCGGGGTGCAGCCGCCGTCGCCGATCGTCGAGACGATGTCGCTGCGCACCATTGAAACGGTGCTGCGCAACGTGCCCAACGGCGTGACGATCCTGGCGAAGGACATCGCTGCCGAGCTGGTGCAGCGCGGCGATTGCGCCGCGCTGTCCTACAAGCTCACCTGGAACCTTCCTCCAGTGAGCTTCTTCGTGTCGCGCCACATGGCACAGCATCCGACAGTGCGGTCGCTGGCCACGGCAATTCGATTGGCCGCGAGCGCACCCTCCATGCGGGCTCGCGGAGTGTCGGTTGCTTGACGCGTCGTGTGCGCGATCAATGTAGCTACTCGATCTCGAGCACGAACTGCGTGAGGAGCGTTATCGCAAAGGGGCTGCTGCCTGCGGCGGCTCCGGCGCGCGAAGCTGCACAGTGCTCACGCATGCCATTGTCGAACGCGTCTTCGCTACGTTCGGTCAGACACAACGCCAATGATCACGCGGCCCATGGGATCACCATGAGGTCGCATACGTACTGTGGCGAACGCGAAGCGAGCCATCTGACCGGCCACCAGGCTTCCGTATAGCTGCCGGTCGTGGACGACTCTTGCTGGCCGAATCCGGGTGGTTGCCTTGCGCCTCGTTTGCGGTCACTCGATCTGCCGGCGGTTTAACAGTCGGTCTCCTAGAGTGCGTGCCGAGGCAGCCGCTGAGGGGGCTGGTTCTCCCCATGAGCCAGCGGGCGGGCATCC
>JANNRI010000041.1:0-2114 GCA_031401195.1 Burkholderiales bacterium | reverse complement strand
CTGGAAGACCTTGAGCGCGGCGTCCAGCTTCGGCCCCGCCACGCCCAGCTTTTCGGCCGCCAGCTTGTGGGAGGCTTCGGCCAGTGCCGTGGTCTTGGCTTCGATGACGCCCTTGTCGGTGCCTTTCATCGCTTCCTCGGCTTCCTTCAGAGCCGCCTCGATCTTGGCTTTTTCGTCGGCATCGGCCTTGTCGCCGTAATCGGCAAGCGCTTTTTTCACCGAATGCACCATCGCGTCGCACTGGTTGCGTGCATCCACCATCTCGCGCACCTTGTGATCTTCCTCGGCGTGTTCCGCAGCGTCCTGTTCCATGCGGCGGATTTCCGCTTCACTTAAGCCCGAACTGGCCTGGATCTTGATCTTGTTTTCCTTGCCGGTAGCCTTGTCCTTGGCCGAGACGTGGAGGATACCGTTGGCGTCGATGTCGAACGTCACTTCGATCTGCGGCATACCGCGCGGCGACGGCGGAATATCGCTGAGATTGAATTGCCCCAGGCTCTTATTGCCGCTGGCAATTTCGCGCTCGCCCTGCAAGACATGGATGGTCACCGCATTCTGGTTGTCGTCGGCGGTGGAGAATACCTGGCTCGCCTTGGTCGGGACAGTGGTGTTCTTCTGGATCAGCTTGGTCATCACGCCGCCCAGGGTTTCAATACCCAGCGAAAGCGGCGTCACGTCGAGCAGCAGCACGTCCTTCACGTCGCCCTTCAGCACGCCGCCCTGGATCGATGCGCCGGCGGCCACCGCTTCGTCCGGATTCACATCCTTGCGCGGCTCCTTGCCGAAGAATGCCTTAACCTTCTCCTGCACCATGGGCATGCGCGTCATGCCGCCGACCAGGATGATGTCCTGAATGTCGGTGAGCTTCACGCCGGCATCCTTGATCGCCAGCTTGCACGGCGCGATGGTGCGCTCGATCAGGTCTTCCACCAAAGCTTCGAACTTGGCGCGGGTGATCTTCACCACCAAGTGTTTCGGCCCGGTGGCGTCCGCCGTGATGTACGGCAGGTTGACTTCGGTCTGCTGGGCGGAGGACAACTCGATCTTGGCTTTTTCCGCCGCTTCCTTGAGGCGTTGCTTGGCCAACAGGTCGCTACGCAGGTCTATGCCCTGTTCCTTCTTGAATTCGTCGGCCAGATAGTCGATCACGCGGTTGTCGAAATCTTCGCCGCCCAGGAAAGTGTCGCCGTTGGTGGACAGCACTTCGAACTGGTGTTCGCCCTCGATTTCGGCGATTTCGATGATGGAGATGTCAAACGTGCCGCCGCCCAGGTCATACACCGCGATTTTGCGGTCGCCTTCCTGTTTATCCATGCCGAAGGCCAGCGCGGCGGCGGTCGGCTCGTTGATGATGCGTTTCACTTCCAGCCCGGCGATGCGCCCGGCGTCCTTGGTGGCTTGGCGCTGGCTGTCGTTGAAATAAGCCGGCACGGTGATCACTGCTTCGGTCACCTCTTCACCTAAATAATCCTCGGCGGTTTTCTTCATCTTGCGCAACACTTGGGCGGAGACTTCCGGCGGCGCCATTTTCTTGCCGCGCACTTCCACCCAGGCGTCGTTGTTGTCCGCCTTGACGATGGAATAGGGCATCAGGTCGATATCCTTCTGCACCTCTTTTTCCTCGAAGCGGCGTCCGATCAGGCGCTTCACCGCGAACAAGGTGTTCTTCGGATTGGTGACCGCTTGGCGCTTGGCCGGCGCGCCGCACAGGATTTCGCCGTCTTCCGCGTAAGCGACGATGGAAGGCGTAGTGCGCGCACCTTCGGCATTCTCGATGACCTTGGACTGGCCGTTTTCCATCACCGCCACGCAAGAGTTGGTGGTGCCCAAGTCAATACCAATGATTTTTCCCATGTTTCTTCCTTTGTAACGAATGATTAAGAATTAACCTTGTTTCCCAGATGGGGATGCTCAAATTTATTTCAAGCCATAAAAACCGGTTTAGCCACGGATGTACACAGATGGACACGGATTATTAATAAGCTGGCTTTTTATTCCCGACGCCTTTTGGAGTGAATGCGAAATTCATGCGCCATAATGCTTTAATCTGTGTAAATTCGTGTTTATCTGTGGATGAAACGTTTTTGGCTCAAGCGTCTTTTGCCTTGGCCACC
>JANNRI010000040.1:0-8839 GCA_031401195.1 Burkholderiales bacterium | reverse complement strand
TGACACCACCGTGGAGCCGATGGCAACCAAGGCGCTGTTGCCCAGGTACCTGAGCAGCGGCTGGTCGGTGAAGGCCTGCACGTAGTTCGCGAGTGTCGGGTTCGCCGGCCAGTAGGTGATGGGCTTGCTTACCAGCTCGGTTTCGGTCTTGAGCGACGTGAGCAGGATCCACAGCGCGGGAAAGAACCCGTTCAGCACCACGATCGTCGCGGCCAGCCCCGTGAGCCAGCGGCCCTGCAACAGCGGCAGCTTGAAGGCCGAGGTGTCGCCGCGATCCGTGGTCATGCGGCGTTCCCGATGCGTTTGAGGTACACCGCGGTGACTACCAGGCTCAACACGAACATGCACACCGCCAGCGTGCTGCCGTAGCCTACGTCGAGGTACTCGATGGTGGTCTTGTGGATCAGCATCGCCAGCGTCTCGGTGCTGTTGCCGGGGCCGCCCTTGGTCATCGTGTACGGAATGTCGAAGGTCTGCAGCGCGGTGATGGTGCGAAAGATCAGCGCCACGATGATGGAGGGCATCAGCATCGGGATCGTGATCTGCCAGAACTGCTGCCACCTGCTGGCGCCGTCGACCTCGGCTGCTTCGTACAGGCTCTTCGGAATCATCTGCAGCCCGGCCAGCAGGATGAGCGCCATGAACGAACTCGTCTTCCAGACAATGGCGAGGCAAATCGCCGCGAAGGCCCAGTTCGGCCGCAGCAGCCACATCGTCGGTTCGGGGGCACCGAAGCGCCGCAGCACGTCGTTGACGACGCCGTGCTCGGTGTGGAAGAACCACGCGAAGATAAGGCCTGCGAAAGCGAGCGGCAGCGCCCAGGGCAGCAGCAGCGCCAGACGCACCGGCCATTTGCGCTTGAAGGGCAGGTTGGCCAGCATCGCCAGGCCCAGCCCCACCACCAGCGCCGCGGGCACGGTGATGAGGGTGATGAGCACGGTGTTCTTGGTCGCGTTCCAGAAGTCCGCATCCTCGAGCACGAGACGGTAGTTCTCCAGCCCCACGAACTTGAACCCACCGTCGCCGCCCGAAAGGCGCAGATCGAAGAAGCTGTTGACGATGAGTTTGCCGATCGGGTAGGCCACGATCAGCGCCAGCAGCAAGAAGGCCGGCGCGAGCAGCAGCACGCCCAGCGTCTTCTCGCTCGGGTCGCGCAGGCGCTCCAGGGCACTTGTCATGGCCGGGGGTTCGCGCGGGGGTTCGTGCTGGCGTTCGTGCCCGGCCTCTCAGCGCATCACGCGCTGCAGGCGCGTGCCGATCTCGGCCACGCCTTCCTCCGGCGTCTTGGTGCGCGCGAGCACGGCACTCGTGGTGGTGCGGATGACGTCGCTCACCTGACCGTACTCGCGGCTCATGGGTCGGCTCTTGCCGGCCACAACGACCTTGGCTGCATCCTTGAACCAGGGCACGGCGCGCGTCACGTCGGCGTCGGCGTACACGCTGGCATAGGTGGGCAGCAGCGAGCCCTCCACGGCGAGGAACTTGCTCGCCTCCGGGCTCGTCATGTAGCGCACGAGCTTGGCCGCTTCGGCCTTGTTCTTGCTGAACGCCGACAGCGCCCACTGCCAGCCCCCGGTGCAGGTGGCGCTCTTGCCCCCGGCCATGGCCGGCAGCGGCATCACGCCCACACGGCCCTTCACTTGCGAGTCGGCATCGTCCTTGAAGCGGTCCCAGGCGAAGCCCCAGTTGATGGCGAAGATCACCTGGCCGGCCTTGAACTCGTTGGTGGTGTCGGGGGTCTTCACCTCGGCCACGTTCTTCTTGACGATGCCGGCGTCGACCAGCGCGAGCCATTGCTTCAGGCCCGCGGCGGCGGCAGTGCGGTCCAGCGTCATGCGGCCGGCGCCGTCGTTGAAGTCCTTGCCCTGGCTCCAGTAGGGCAGCAGGAAGGTGCACACCGCGCCTTCGATGGGTGCGCCCTGGATCGAGAGGCCCTGCAGGTTGGCGCCGCCGGCCTGGGTTTCTGCGGCCATGATCTTCTTCGCCGCCACAGCCAGCTCGTCCCAAGTCTTGGGCTCGGCGATCTTGTGCTTTTCGAGCAGATCGCGCCGGTAGTACATGAACATCGCGTCGGCAAACGCCGGCATCGCCGCGATCTTGCCGTCGACCACGTTGGACGTGGCGTAGAACGGCAGATACGGCTTCATCGCCGTGGTGGCATCGCCGAACCAGGTATTCAACGGCTCCAGCCAGCCCGCGCCGAAGTACTGCGCCGGGTTGACGATGTCAATGAGATAGAGGTCGATCGCTGGATCCTTGGCGTTCAGGATCGTGCTCAGGTACTGGCGCTGCAGCTCACTGGTGGCGCCGCCGGTCTCCATCTCGATGGTGACGCCGGGGCTGGCCTTCTCGTATTGCTCGAAGAGCCGCTTCATCAGGTCGGGCCGCTGCTGCTGGCCGCCCGAGAACACGCGCAGTTTGGTCTGCGCCAGCGCAGCCTGGGGCGCCAGCGTGCCGGCCAGCATGGCGACGGTCAACGCGAGAGCGATCGTGCAGCGACGGTTCATGTGCGTCTCCTTGTCGATGGAAAGTGTTGCGGTGTCAGCAAACAGGTGAATGGGCGAATGGGTGAATGGGCGAACGGTCGAACGGTCGAACGGTCGAACGGGCGGGCCGGTGGACCGACGGCATCGGCAGCCCTCAGATCGCCGCTCCCGTGGTGGCATCGAAGAGATGCAAATGCCCAGCCGCAATATGCAGCGTGAGCAACGTCCCAGGCGCTTGCCTGAACGAGGCTGGGCAACGCGCCACCATCTCGCACAGCCGGCCCAGGCGCAGTGTCACCAGCGTCTCCGCACCCAGTGGCTCCAGCAACACCACCTCAGCCGGCAATGCGATGTCTTGCGGCCCGGCGGAAGCCAGCCGCAGGTTCTCGGGGCGCACACCGAACTTCAGTTTCGGGTGCCGGGTGGCACGATGTGCGAGATCGTAGGGCAGCGGCACGCGCAGACCGTCGAGATCGGCATAACCTTCATAGAGCACACAGTCGGCCAGGTTCATCGGCGGCGCCCCGGTGAAGCCGGCCACGAACAGTGCCGCAGGCCGGTTGTAGACGACATCGGGCGTGTCGTACTGCATGCGGTGCCCGGCCGACAGCACGGCGATGCGGTCGGCCAGCGTCATCGCCTCCACCTGGTCGTGCGTGACATAGATGATGGTCGCACCCAAACGCTGGTGCAGCCGCTTGATCTCGCTCCTCATCTCGTTGCGCAGTTGCGCATCAAGGTTGGACAACGGCTCGTCGAAGAGAAAGACTTTGGGCTGGCGCACGATGGCGCGGCCAATGGCCACACGCTGGCGCTGCCCGCCCGAGAGCGCGGCCGGGCGGCGCTCGAGCATGTGGTCGATCTTGAGCAGGCGCGCCGCGTCCATCACGCGCCGCTGGATCTCGGCCTCGGGTGTCTTGCGCAAGCGCAGACCGAAGGCCATGTTCTCGAACAGCGTCTTGTGCGGGTACAAGGCATAGTCCTGGAACACCATCGCGATATCGCGCTGCCGCGGTGGCAGGTCATTGACCACCCGGCCCGCGATGCGGACCTCGCCGCCGCTGATGGGCTCCAGCCCCGCCACCATGCGCAGCAACGTGCTCTTGCCGCAGCCGCTCGGGCCCACGAAGACGACGAACTCACCCTCGCGGATATCGAGGTCGATGCCGTGGATCACGTTGTTCTTGCCGTCGTAGTTCTTGACGACGCGCGAGAGTTCGACGGTGGCGGCCATGGGCGGGCGGCTCGTTGATTGGGTTGCTGAGGGGAAGGTCGAGCGCGGTGTGGGTGGTGCCGGCCAGGCGTGCCGTCGGCATGGCTCAGTAGGCGCTGCCGCTGCCCGGGCTGTCGGTCTTCGTTCCCTCGACCAGGGTGTGCACGTGCGAGCTCTCCTGGCCGGTGCGCAGCGACTGCACCGCCGCCTGGGCGCCGCGCATCAGCAGGCCCAGGTCGCTCGCCACAGCCACATAGTCGTAGCCGATCGCGCGGTAGCGTGTCACCACCTCGGGCGTGCCGCCCACGGTGCCGATGGGCTTGCCGATGGCGCGCGCGCGCTGCGCGGCATCGGCCATCAGCGCCATCACGGCCGGGTGCGTGAGCTGGCCGACATGGCCCATGCTGCCCGAGAGGTCGCCCGGGCCGACGAAAAGTGCGTCCACGCCGGGCACCGCGGCGATGGCTTCGAGCTGCGCAATCGCCTGCGGCGTCTCGAGCTGCACCAGCACGCCGACCTGCTTGTTGGCGGTCTTGAAGAAGTCGGGCGTGGTGCCGAAGCGCGAGGCGCGCCCCATGGCCGCCATGCCGCGCACGCCCTCGGGCGGGTAGCGCGTGGCGGCGACGGCGCGCGTGGCTTCCTCGGCGTTCTGGATGAAGGGGAACAGCAAAGTCTGTGCGCCCGCATCCAGCACGCGCTTGACGGTGACGGTGTCGTTCCATGGCACGCGCACCACCGGCACCATCTTCGTATTGCCCACCGCCTGCAGCAGGTGCACGAGTGTCATCAGGTCCAGCGGCGTGTGCTCCATGTCGAGCACGCCCCAGTCGAAGCCCGCCGTGCCCACGGCCTCGGTGACGATGGGGCTGGCCGACATGATCCAGGTGCCGATGGGCGTCTGGGCACCGCGCGCACGCAGCAAATGGCGAAAGGGATTCATGGCGGCGCTCCGGGTCAGAAGATCGGCGGCTCGGGGGTGGGCTCGGTGCCTTGCAGGAAATCGAGGTCGCAACCCTCGTGCGCCTGAGTCACATGCTGCTGGTAGAGTTGCGTCCAGCCGCGCCGGTAGGGCCGCGCCGGCGGCTGCCACGCCGCGCGGCGGCTCTCCAGCTCGGTCTCGTCCACTTGCAGGTGCAGGCGGCGCGCCGGCACGTCGAGTTCGATCATGTCCCCACTTCGCACCAGTGCCAAGGGCCCGCCCACGGCAGCCTCCGGGCTGACGTGCAGCACGCAGGTGCCGTAGTGGGTGCCGCTCATGCGCGCATCCGAGATGCGCAGCAAATCGCGCACCCCATTCGCGAGCAGCTTCTTCGGGATCGGCAAGTTGCCCCACTCCGGCATGCCGGGCGCGCCCACGGGGCCGGCGTGGCGCAACACGAGCACCGTGTCTTCGTCGCAGTCAAGTTCAGGGTCGGCCATCGCGGCCAGCATCTGCGGCTGGCTGTCGAAAACGAGTGCGCGGCCACGGTGCTGCATGAGCTTGGGCGTAGCGGCGCTGGGCTTGATCACCGCCCCGTCGGGCGCGAGGTTGCCGCGCAGCACGGCGAGCGCGGGCTCGGCGCTCACCGGTCGATCGAGCGGGCGGATGACTTCGGCGTCGATCACCTCGGCGCCTTCGACCGCCGCGCGCAGCGGCTGGCCGCTGCAGGTCGCTTCGTCAAGTGAGAGCACGGCCGCGATGCGCTGCATCAGCGCCGGCAGGCCGCCCGCGTAATAGAAGTCCTCCATCAACCCCTCGCCGCTCGGGAAGAGATTGGCCAGCACCGGCACACGCCGCCCCATCGCATCGAGGTCATCAATGGTCAGTGCCACGCCCGCACGGCGCGCCATCGCGACGATGTGCACGGCGGCATTCGTGCTGCCACCCAACGCCATCTGCACCGCCGCGGCATTCAGGAACGAGCCGCGCGTGAGGATCTTTGCCGGCGTCAGGTCGTCCCAGATCATCTGCACGATGCGTTCGCCGCAGCTCGCCGCCATGCGCGAATGGGCCGAGTCCATGGCCGGGATGCTGGTACTGCCCGGCAGTGCCATGCCCAGCGCCTCGGCGATGGCGGTCATGGTGCTCGCCGTGCCCATGGTGTTGCAGGTGCCGGGGCTGCGCGTCATGCGCGATTCGAGGTGGACCCACTGCTCCGCGCTGACGCGGCCGGCCTGCATGTCGTCCCAATAGATCCGCGTGTGCGTGCCAGCACCCACCTGGCGGCCGCGGTGGCGGTCGTTGAGCATCGGCCCGGCGGGGCAGAAGATGGCGGGCAGGCCCATGCTGATGGCGCCCATCAGCAGGCCGGGCGTGGTCTTGTCGCAACCGCCGAGCAGCACCACTCCATCCACCGGATGCGAGCGCAGCAGTTCCTCGCACTCCATGGCGAGGAAGTTGCGATAGAGCATGGTGGTGGGCTTCACCATCACCTCACCCAGGCTCATGGCGGGCAACTCGAAGGGCATGCCACCGGCCAGCAACACGCCGCGCTTGACGGCTTCGGCGCGTTCGCGCAGGTGTGCGTGGCAAGGCGACATATCGCTCCACGTGTTGACGATGCCGATGATGGGGCGCGTGAGCACGTCTTCGCGCCGCAGGCCCATCTGCTGCATGCGCTGGCGGTGCGCAAAGCCGCGCATGCCTGGGTCGGCATACCAGCGGCGGCTGCGGAGGTCTTCCAGGCGGCGGGACACTTTTTTGGGTGTAGGTCGCAGAGCGCAGCGCGCAAGGCAAAGAGGCGATTCGTGTCGAGCGAACCTGGTTGCTGATGTCTGAGCCACCACGTCGCGGCTGTTACCGCTAACATTGCCGCCATCGAGCGGCCTCGTCCATTCTGGCTTTCCCTTGGCGGCGCCCGGTGTCGCGCCGCACGATGCCTGGCGGCAGCCCCGAGCGCCACACTCAGTCAAACCGCACCGTGACCCCACCCACCCGCCAACTGCGGCGCGGCCACGGCCGCATCACGCTGCGCGATGTGGCCGAGGCGGCCGGCGTCACCGCCATCACCGTCTCACGCTTCTTGCGCGAGCCGGCGCTGGTGGCTGGCGAGACCGCCGAACGCATCCGCGAGGCACTTGCACAGACCGGCTACGTGCCCAACAAGCAGGCCGGCCAGCTCGCCAGCGGTGTCTCCAACATCGTGGCCGCGCTGCTGCCCAACCTCGCCAACTCCATCTTCGCCGAAACGGCGCAGGGCTTGTCCGACACCCTGCAGGCCGCCGGCCACGAGTTGCTCATCGCCAGCACCGGCTACTCGCTCGAGCGCGAGGAGGAACAGCTGCGTGCCCTGCTCGGCTGGCACCCCGCGGCGGTGGTGGTGACAGGCCGGCGCCACTCGCCGGGCGCGATCACGCTGCTGGCCAACGCACGCCGCGCCGGCACGCCGGTGATCGAGATCTGGGACTGGCACCTGCCCGCGGAACGCAGCGCCCGGCACGGTGAACACTACACGCAGATCGGCTTCAGCCACGACGAGGTGGGCCGTGCGATGGCGCAGCACCTGCTTGATGCTGGGCACAGGCGCGTGGCCTATGTCGACAGCGGTGTGGCCGAAGACTATCGAGCTCGCGAGCGCGGGCTGGCGTTTACCGAGGCGGCGCGCAAGGCCGGCGCCGAGGTCGCGGTGCTCGCGGCGCCCGCCGGCGACCCCTTCAACGCTGGGCGCGAAGTGCTGAAGCGCCTGTTGGGCGGCAGGGGTGCGGCGGCGCAAGGCGTCACCGCCGCCGCCTTCGCCAACGACCACCTCGCCAGCGGCGCATTGCTCGAAGCGGCCCGCCGGCACGTGGCCATACCGGGCCGCTTGGCGCTGCTCGGCTTTGGTGACTTTGCCTGGGCGCGGCAACTCGACCCGCCGCTTTCCAGCGTGGCCTTGCCGCGCTACGAGATCGGCGTCGCCGCCGCTCAGGCGCTGCTGGATGCGCTGCGCGGCGGCCGCGCAGCCGTGAAGCAGTCTCTGCCATGGCGCCTGGTGGCAAGGGCCAGCACATTGGGTTGAGGTGCGGCGGCCGCCGCGGTGCAGGATCAGCGGCATACGCGCAGGGTCCGCACTTCAGGCGTGGCGGGACACCAGGTTCACATAGTCATGCTGTGCCGTGAGCACCGTGCTCACGCGCCACTCCACCGCCCGGCCGCCCAGAGCGATGGCCACGCGCCGCACCTGCAGCATGGGCTGCCCGGGGGGCACACCCAGCACGCGCGCGGCTGCGCGGTCGGCGCCCACGGCGCGCAGGCGCTCGTGCGCGCGCACGACGGTGATGCCGTACTCGCTCTGGTACAGGTGATAGATGGTGCTCGGGCGCTCGCGAAAGCGCTTTTCGGTGAGGCCCCGGTACAGCGCCGCCGGCAGCACGAGCCGGTCATGCACCACCGGGCGGCCCTGCAGGCGCAGGCGGTTCTCGATCAGCAGCGCGGGCTCGCCGGCCTTGAGCGCAAGCGCTGCGGCAGCATCGTCGTCGAGCCGGCCACGCTCGAAGGACACCAGTTCCACCTCCGGCGCGTCACGCACGCCGTCGCTGCGCTCGACGTGGAAGAACTGGAACAGGAAACGGTCGCTGGTGTGCGTGGCGACGAAGGTGCCGCGCCCCTGGTGCCGCACAAGGATGTGCTCGGCCACGAGGTCGTCCACGGCGCGCCGCAGCGTGCCAACCGAGACGCCATAGCCCTTGGCGAGCTCGGTCTCGTTGGGCAACGCGTCGCCTGGCGCCACGTTGCCGGCCTCGATGGCCTGCAGCAGCGCACGCTTGACAGCTCGGTACAGCGGCATGCCCGCCGCCTCGGGCGATACGGAACGGAGCAGGGTGAGCATGGGGCCATGCTACAAGGCGCCGCCGCAGGTGATGCATGTCATATAGATGACCCGGTTGACGCCCCCGGCGCCGCACGCCGATACTTCGCGCCCTCAAGGATCGACGCACAGGCGACAGGAGCCCTACAGATGATTCACTTCGTATTGCACGACGCCCACGACAGCGTGGCCGTGGTCGTGGTGGAAGGCGTGAAGGCCGGCATGGACCTCAAAGGCTGGATCATGGACGAGGACAAATTGACCTCGGTCGTGGCCCGGCAGGACATCCCCATCGGCCACAAGGTGGCGCTGCGCAACATGGCGGTGGGCGACACCGTCATCAAGTACGGCATCGACATGGGCAAAGTGGTGAA
>JANNRI010000039.1:0-51931 GCA_031401195.1 Burkholderiales bacterium | reverse complement strand
CAAGATTGAGAGAGCCTGCTCCTAGTACGAGAGGACCGGAGTGGACGCACCTCTGGTGCATCGGTTGTCACGCCAGTGGCATAGCCGAGTAGCTAAGTGCGGAAGAGATAACCGCTGAAAGCATCTAAGCGGGAAACTCGTTCCAAGATGAGTCTTGCCGGGGCCTTGAGCCCCCTGAAGAGTCGTTCGAGACCAGGACGTTGATAGGCCGGATGTGGAAGCGCAGTAATGCGTTCAGCTGACCGGTACTAATTGCTCGTGAGGCTTGACCCTATAACTTTGACGACCGCTCCTTAATAACAGGCGGTGAATCGAGTCAAAGCGTTGTAGCCAAGCTGGTACGCAATCAAGCTGATTTGAACTCTGTGAATTGGCCGGGTTGACAGTCTGTCAACCGGGCGACAAGTCAAGCCTGACGACCATAGCGAGGTGGTCCCACTCCTTCCCATCCCGAACAGGAAAGTGAAACGCCTCTGCGCCGATGATAGTGCGGGTTCCCGTGTGAAAGTAGGACATCGTCAGGCTATTAAAAAGCAAAGGCCCGGTCAAGCGACCGGGCCTTTTGCCATTTGGAAAGCAGAATTCAGATGGTCCGGCCCTCGATCATCAGGCGCCTGGCAGCAATCCACGCCGCATCTGATCAAGTTCAAGGCTCTCGAATAGCGCCTTGAAATTCCCTTCACCAAAACCTTGGTCACCCTTTCTCTGAATGAACTCGAAGAAGACGGGTCCAAGTTGGTTCTCGCTGAATATCTGCAAAAGTAGCTCGCCACGTTTTCCATCAATCAAGATCTTCTGCCGGCGCAACGCCTGCACATCTTCGCTGTGGCCAGGAATACGCGTATCGATAAGCTCGTAGTAGGTGTCCACGGTGTCAAGCAGCTTGACGCCCGCGCGGCGTAGCGCATCAACAGTACTCGGTAGATCTTTCGAACCCAAGGCGATGTGCTGGATTCCTTCTCCGCGATAGCGGTCCAGGTACTCCTGAATCTGGCCTTTTCGTTCGTTCCCTTCCTCGTTGATTGGAATGCGAATTTTCCCGCAAGGACTTGTCATCGCCTTGCTCTTGACCCCGGTCGCCTGGCCTTCGATGTCGAAGTAGCGTACCTCGCGGAAGTTGAACAGCCGCTCATAGAACTCAGCCCACTCGCCCATACGGCCCCGATGCACGTTATGGGTCAGGTGATCGATGTAGGTCAAGCCATGCCCCTCTGGACTCAACAGCGACCCTGACTCTGGCATAAGCGGCTCGAAGTCAACATCAAAAAATCCAATGTTCCCTATGTCGCCGGCCTGCGCACCGCCCCTGCCGCGCCATCGGTCAACAAGGTATATCAAGCTATCGCCAATGCCCTTGATGGCCGGGATGTTCAACTCACCGGGACCCGCCCTCCCCGCATAGCCCCAGGCGCCCAACGACACGATGCGCTCGTAGGCCGCCTTGGCATCTTGGACTCGGAACGCAATCGCACAGATGCTCGGACCGTGCAGCCGAGCAAACCGCTGCGCGAAGCTGTCTGGCTCAGCGTTCAAGATGAAATTGATCTCGCCCTGACGGTAGAGCACGACGTTCTTATGCCGATGTCGAGCCAGCGGCCGGAAGCCCATGCTCTCGAACAAGCGGCCCATGGCAAGGGGATCAGGAGCTGCGTACTCAATGAACTCAAACCCATCTGTTCCAACCGGGTTGTCCCACGCCTCGAACTGCATTGCGCGCCTCCACAAAGATCCGTGCCGATCGCACCCCGACACTTTAAGCGCCCGGCTCTCACCACTCGCCCGACAAGCCCGGCGCTTGAGGGCAGGTCAGCAGATCAGTCCCAAGGCAGCGCACGGCCGAGCGTCACAGCACAGCCCGGACGGCGGCAGACAAGACAGCTGAGCGCACGCCAGACCGTCGCGCGCGCCCCACTGCAAGCACTGAACCGGCTTGGCCCAAGTCCGCTGCCTAGAGTAAAAGCCAGCACCGCGAAGAACGGTACACCGACATCCGCGCCGCCAACATGTGTACTGGGCGATCTCCCGGGCACCCGACCACAGCCTGGCGCGCAACACTTGCCCTTGGACCAACTTGTGCGACTACGCAACCCTGGCGCCGGAGCACTCCCGACGTTACCGTCAGGCGGCCACGAGACCTGACCGAGCGGGCAGCGGGAGCAATGGCGCAAACCGAGGTCACGGATGAGTGAGGCGAGCAAGCAGGTTGGGGCAACCGTCCCATGCCGGGACTTGCCGTTCTGTAGCAATCCGTGGTCCAAGGCCATGAGGGCCGGTCGCACCCCATGGATGCTGCGTGCCCTTCTCGTGCTTGCCGCCGGCCTCACGCTCGGCGTCGATGCCCGCGCTGCAGACGCACAGATCACTTCGCTCGTTGACACACCCGACCCCGTCGCCGCTGGCGGCGTGGTCGCATACGCCGTGCGTGTCGACAACAACGCCGTTGACGCTGCGGCCAACGTTCGCCTGCGCCTCACCATCCCCGCGGGCGCGACCTTCGTCTCCGCTACCCCGGCAGGTGCCAACTGCGCGCCAACGAGTGCAACAACAGTCCAGTGCAGTCTCGGCACGGTAGCAGCGTTGGGAGCCGCACCGCGCGATGTCACGTTCAACTGGCGCGCCCTGGGTCCAGGGCCGACCACCGTCACCGCCACCGCGGAGGTGCTATCCGACAACGATGCCAACGCGGCCAACAACACGCAGTCGCAAACCACCACCGTCAACAACGGCGCCAACCTCGCCCTGGCGAAGACGGGTGCCCCGAACCCTGTCGTCGGTGGTTCCAACGTCACCTACACCGTCACCGTCACCAGCGCGGGCCCCAACGCCGCCGGCAGCCTGGCCCTCATAGACAACCTCCCGCCCAGTACCTCATTTGTCTCAGCCAGCGGAGCGGGGTGGAGTTGTGGCCATGCCGCTGGAGTAGTCACTTGCACAAGGCCGGGGCCGCACCCGCTCGCAGTTGCCATACCGCCAGTCACGATCGTGGCGCAAGTCAATGCCAGCGGTGGGACCATCACCAACACCGCCACCGTCGGGCCCGGCAGCAGCGGCGGCATCGCCGATCCGGACAACACCAACAACACCGCCACATTCGACAACGCGGTGCTGCCAGGCGCCGACATCCGCATTGCGCAAAAGTCCGTGACATCCGCGCTGCCTGCCATTGCTGGCACAGAGGTCACCTTCAGCATCCAGCCTCGCAACGGCGGCCCAGCAGCCGCCACCAACGCAAGCGTGAGCGACGCCTTGCCGGCCGGGTGGATCTTTGTCTCCGCCGGCGGGTCAAACTGGAGCTGCGGCAACGCTGGAAACGTCGTCACATGCGCCCGGACCGCGTTCCCGGTCGGGGCCACCGACGACATCACCATCGTCGCCCGCGCACCCGGGAACGCCGCCGTCGGCCCCACAGGCAGTACCTATGCCAACACGGCGACGATCAGCGCGACGGGTACCGACCCCACGCCGAGCAACAACAGCGGCTCAGTGAGCGTGAACGTGCTCCCGGATGGAGCCGACCTGCGGCTGGCCAAGACCAAGACACCCAACCCGGTGGCGCTCGGCTCCGACATGACGAGCACCATCGTCGTCACCAACAACGGCCCACGCGCAGCCACCGGGCCATTGCGTGTGCTGGAGCTGCTGACCGGCGAAGCCTTTGTCAGCGGCAGCGGGACCGGCTGGACCTGCGGCGCCGCCGGCGCACTTGTCACCTGCAACCACGCCAATACCGGCGGCTTGGCGTTGAATGCCTCGTTGCCGACGCTCACGATCGCCACCACCGCCACGGCCAGCGGCGCGGTCAGCAACCAGGCATGCACAGGCGGCTCCGTGCCGGCTGGCGTCAGTCCGTTGCTAGCTTCCCCTCCCGCCCAAGGCGACCCGAACAACACCAACGACTGCATCACCACCACCTCCAACTCCACCACGACGCGGCCCGATCTCGCCATCACCAAGACCACCAGCACCCCAACAGGGGGCGACAAGGTGGTCAGCACATCAGAAAGCTCTGTCACCTACAGACTGGTGATCACAAATGCCAGTGTGGGCGGTCCAGAGCCGGCCACCGGCGTGCGCATTGCAGATACGGTCCCCGGTTGGATCAATGGCCGCAGCAGCATCACCACACCTGTCTCGGTGATCGCCTCCGGCGGCAGCACCGCCACCATTGGCTGCGCCGTCAACACCGCGATCGGCCAGGTGGTGTGCACGCAAAGTGGCGGAACCCTGACCAACGGCCAAACCGCCACGGTGACGATCGTCGCCAACCGCGCGCTGCAAGAAGGCACGTATACCAACACCGCCACCGTCACCAACACCGCCGAAGGCGACCCGAACGCCAACAACAACAGCGCCTCCGACACGGTGACGATTGAGCCGATTGCCGACGTCGAGATGACCGGCAAGACCGCCACGCCGGGCTCAATCCGGGCCGGCGAAGAGTCCACCTACGTACTCTCGTTCCGCAACAACGGCCCGTCACCCGCCGCCGGCGTGACGGTCACCGATACCTTCACGCTGTCCGGCGGCGACAGCGGCCTGACCGTGATCTCCATCGCCAGCAGCAAGGGCGGATCTACCTGCTCCATTGCCGCAGGGGCTCAGGTCACCACAACGGCTTCCAACTTCACTTGCACCATCGGCACCCTGGCCAACGGCGAAGCGCAGTCGATCACCCTCGTGGTGCGTCCCAACTGGCAGCCCGGTAACGGCGTGCGCAGCTTCGGCAACCTGGCCCGCGCCAACACGACCTCGATCGAGAACCCTGCCGGGGGAGACAACAACAACAACCAGCGCAGCGCGACGCTCGCCGTCCAACCCGCCGCCGTCGACCTGCTTGTCAACAAGACCGACCGCGTCGGCGCGGCCAACCTCGACCCGGTGGGCTTCGACGCCGGCGGCACCTTCCTCGGCTACCAGATCGGCGTCACCAACAACGGCCCCTCGTTCGCCACCGGCGTGACAGTCACTGAAACGATGACGCCACCGGCTGGCCGCCGGATTCGCTTCGTGTGCGACGTCACCACCTTCGGCGGCAGCATCTGCAACCCGGTGCCGTTGTGCGGCGGCGCTGGCGCCACATCCGCGCCGGGCGTGGCGCTACCCGCTTTCACCTGCCAGGCGCCCACTGGCAACGCCACCGCCGGCCCGGCAGCCGGCACCCTCGCCGTGGGCCAGACGAAGAACGTCTTCTTGCGCTTCCAGGTGCTCGACCAGCCCTCGCCCACAGGTGATGTCTTCAACAACCTGGCCCGTGTCAGTGGCAACGAGCCCGACACCCAACCTGCCAATGATGAAGAGGGCGAGGCGACGACCACGCGCCAGCGCGTCGACCTGCGCGCCAGCAAGACCGCCTCGGTTTCGAGCCCCTCCATCTTCCAGCCCTTCAACTGGGTCGTGACCATCATCAACAACGGTCCGGGCAACTCGCTGCAGACCGATGTCACCGACACGCTGCCCGCCGGCGCGCAAGTCACCGGCGCCGTCAACTGGACGCGCACGCTGCAGGCGGGCAGCGGCCCCTGCGCGGTGGCGGGCTTGAACGTCACCTGCGGCCTGGGTCAGCTCGACGCTGGCGGCACCGCGACGATCACGATCCCGGTGCGTTTCACGGGCTTCCCGGCTGGTGGCACGGCCACCAACTCGGCCACCGTCGATACCGACCCGGTCAAAACCGGTGGCATCGATACACCCGGTGGCAACAACACCTCGACCCACACCGTCACCGTGACACGTGCGTCGATCGCGGGCACCGTGTTCGAAGACCGCGACCGCGCCGGCGCCAACGGCGGTGTGCCGCAGGCCGCAGGCACCGAGCCGCGCATCGCCGGCGTCGCGCTGCGCCTGACGGGCACCGATGCCTACGGCAACGCAGTCGACCGCACCGCGGTGACCGACGCCAACGGCAACTACACCATCACCGACCTCGCCCCGAGCAACAGCGCAGGCTACACGGTCACGCAGACGCAGCCAGCGGCCTACGCCAACGGCCCCGTCGCGCCGCCCACCGCCGGCGGCAACGCGCCCAGTGCCGGTGGCACCTATGCCGCGGGCGCCGGCCCCACCGGCAACAGCAGTTATGCGGGCGTGGTGCTGCCGGCCAATACCGCGTCCATCAACTACAACTTCCCCGAGGTGCGCGCGCCGTCGCTGTCGGGCTTCGTCTACCTCGACAACAACGGCAACGGTGTGCGCAACGCCGGCATCGACCCGCCGATCGCCGGGGCCACGGTGCGCTTGCTCAACGCCGCCACCGGCGCCCTCATCGCCACCACCATCACCGACGCCGCGGGCGCCTACACGTTCACCGGCCTCGACCCGTTCGTGCCCTACACGCTCGAGCAACCGCTGCCCACGAGCCCGGCCAACCTCGTCAACGGTGTCGTCAACCCAGGGCTCGTGGGCGGTGCCGCCTGCGCCGCGGGCTGCGCAGCGCAACCCAACACCCCTGCGCCCGACACCGACCGCATCGCGGCGATCGACCTGTCCAGCACACTCGATGGCACCAACTTCAACTTCGGCGAACGACAGGTTGCCGTCATCAGCGGCGTCGTCTACAGCGACCGCAACACGAACAACATCCTGGACCCGGGTGCCACCGACGGGCGCCTCGCCGGTGTCACCGTCACCTTGCGCCAGGGCGCAGACTGCACCGCGCCCGTCGTCGGCACCACCACCACGGCCGCGGACGGCAGCTACTCGTTCCGCAACACCACATCGGGCCTGACCTACGCGGTGTGCGAGACACAGCCGCCGGGCTTCGCCGATGGCGCCACCAGCCCGGGTACCAACGGCGCCAGCGGCGCACCCAATGCCATCACCATCACCAACCTGCCCGCGGCGGGGTCGGCCGGCAACAACTTCGGCGAACGTGCCGGTGCCATCACCGGCACGGTCTACCTCGACACCAACAACAACGGCGCCCTCGGAGTGGGGGAAGCGGGTATCCCCGGGGTGACGATCACGCTCACCGGCACCGCCATCAACGGCACGACGATCACCCGCACCACCACCACCGACGCGCAGGGCAACTGGCGCTTCGACGACCTGCCCGCCGCCGGCCCGGCGGGCTACGCCGTCACCGAGCAGACGGCGCAGCCCATGGTGGGTGCAGCAGCCACGCTCAACGGCCGCACCACCCCCGGCGCGGGCGGCACGGCGACGCCCGTCGCCACGACACCCAGCGCCGTGGCCGGCATCCCGCTCGCCGCGGGCGCCACCTCGGCGGGGCACCTGTTCGGCGAACTCCTGCCCGGCTCGATCAGCGGCGCCGTCTTCGTCGACCCCAACAACGACGGTGTCCAGCAGCCGGCCGGCGAAGCCGGCCTCGGTGGCGTCACGATCACACTCACCGGCACCGACGACACCGGCGCCGCGGTGACGCGCACCGTCACCACCGGGCCTGATGGCCGCTACACGGTACCTGACCTGCGCCCCGGCACCTACACCGTCACCGAGCCCGCACAGCCCGCGGGCACGAGCAACGGCATCACCAGCGCAGGTACCGCCGGCGGCGCTGCCACGGCCACCACGGCCGCGCCCAGCGCCATCAGCGGCATCGTGCTGGCAGTTGCCGGCGCGAGTTCCACCGGCAACAACTTCGCCGAGATCCCGGCCAACAGCGCCATCGAGGGCCGCGTGTGGCTCGATGCCGACGCCAACGGCCTGCTCGGCCCCACCGAGGCAGGCATCGCAGGCGTGACGATCGAATTGCGCGGCACCGACGCCGCCGGCAACATCGTCTCGCGCAGCACCACCACCCTGGCCGACGGCCGCTACAGCTTTGCCGACCTCGCACCGGGCACCTACACCGTACGCGAGCCCGCGCAGCCGCCCAACACGGTCAACGGCGCCACGCTGGCGGGCAACATCAATGGCACCGCAACCGGCGCGACCACGCCGGTGACGATCCTGCCCAGTTCGGTAAGTGGCATCGCGTTGGGTGTCAACCAGACCTCGCGCGAAAACAACTTCGGCGAGGTGCCGGCCGCCGGCATCGCCGGCCGCATCTACGCCGACAACAACAACAACGGCGTACCCGACCCCAACGAAGTCGGTCTGCCCGGGGTGACGCTCATCCTCACCGGCACCGACGACCTCGGCCGGCCGGTCACGCTCACGCTGGTCACCGGCCCCGATGGCGCCTACAGCTTCGGCGATCTGCGACCCGGCACCTACACCGTCACCCAACCCACGCAGCCACCGGGCACGGTCAACGGCATCACCTCGCCCGGGAGCGCGGGGGGCACCGCGAGCCCGCCCGCGCAGGCGGTGAGCACGCTCACAGCCATCGTGCTCGGCCCGGGCACGCGGGCGGTGGGCAACAACTTCGGTGAACTCGCCAATTCGCCTGACCTGCGCGTGGGCAAGGTGGCGCTGGCCACGCCGTGGACGGTGAGCAAGACCGGCACCTACCGCATCACCGTGCGCAACGTCGGTGAAATCGCCAGCAGCGGCACCTACACCGTGAATGACCGGCTGCCGTTGGGCATGACGCTCACTGCCACGCCCACGGGCAGCGGCTGGGTCTGCACGGGGGCCTTGGGGGAGCCCAGCTTCAGTTGTACCGGCTCCGCTGTCATCGCTGTCGGCGCGACACTGCCATCCACCATCACCGCCGTCATCAACGTCGGCGCAGAAGCGGCGCTGGCGCAGGCCAACAACCGTGTGCTGGTCGAGGGCGGAGGTGAGATCGAGGCCCGCGGGCCGAGCGCCGCCGAGCGCAACGCCTTCAACCTGCCCGCCTCCACGGTGCTGCCCGAGTGCGCCGCAGGCATCACCCACAACGCCTGCCGCACACCGACTCCCGTGCAGCTGGCGGCCTCGATTGCCGGCACCGTGTGGCAGGAGACGGGCGGCACGCCACGTGTGCTCGATGGCGGCGACCGGCGCCTGCCCGGTTGGACTGTGGAGGTGCTCGACGCCAACGGCGCCGTGGTCGCCAGCGCCGTCACCGCCGGCGACGGCAGCTATCGCATCGTCGACCTCGTGCCAGGCCTGCCCTACACCGTGCGCTTCCGCGAGCCCGGCTCGACCACCGTGTTCGGCTATCCGGTCAACGGCGAGTTCGGAGCCGGTTCCTCGGGCGTCGCCTGCGACGCGGCCGCGGGGCAGAACGGTCGCGCGAGTTCGTGCGTGGGCAGCGGCGCCAACCCGACCTTGAGCGTGGTACTCGCCCCGGGCCAGATGCTGCAGCAGCAAAGCTTGCCGGTGGATCCGAGCGGCATCGTCTACGACTCCGGTTTGCGCCAGCCGGTCGCGGGCTCGACCGTGACGCTCGAGCCGGTGGGCGCCTGCGCCGGGTGGAATCCGGCCACCGGCATCGTCGCGGCCACGCTTGGTGGCTACCGCACCAGCGGCAGCCGCATATCGATGACGGTGGGCGGTGACGGCTTCTACCAGTTCCTGTTCACGCCCGCTGCGCCGCCAAGCTGCACCTTCGCGCTGACGATCACGCCGCCGCTCGAGTACACGGCGCCGTCGGTGGTGATTCCGCCGCAGCCAGGCCCGCTCACGCCGCCGGGCGGCCCGGGCTCGGTGTTTGCCGTGCAGCCGCAGGCTGGCCCGCCCGTGGCGACGCCCGGCGCGGGCACGAACTACTTCCTCACGCTGGTGAGCGGCTCGGCAGGCGCCAACATCATCCACAACCACATTCCGGTGGACCCGGTGCTGCCGACGTCCGTCTCACTCTCGAAGACGGGCGATCGCGCCGTGGCCGAGGTCGGCGACAGCGTGCGCTACAGCATCACCGTCAAAGTGCCGGCCGGCCCGCGGCCCCGCCAGACGACGGTGATCGACCGCCTGCCGGCTGGCTTCACGTATATCCGGGGCACGGCCACGGTGAACGACCGGCCGATCGCCGACCCGGTGGGCGTGGGCGGCAACGCCACGGCAGTCGGCCCTGCGCTCGCCTTCAACCTCGGCCCGATGCCGCCCAGCGGCGGGCTCGTGCTGCGCTACCGCGTGCGCGTGGGTGTGGGTGCGATGCAGGGCGACGGCATCAACCGCGCCCAGGGTTATTCCTGCGGTACGCCCGGCGGCTGTGTGGGCGCCGATCTTGCGCCGCAGCCTGCGCACGTGGCCACCAACGCCGCCGCCTTCCGCGTACGCGTGCGCGGAGGCGTCTTCGCCACCGAAGCCTGCGTGCTGGGCAAGGTTTTCGTCGACTGCAACAACAACCACGTGCAAGACCGCGAGGAACTCGGCATCCCCGGCGTGCGCCTCGTCATGAGCGACGGCACGACGCTGGTCAGCGACAGCGAGGGCAAGTACGGCATCTGCGGCGTGCCGCCCAAGAGCCATGTGCTAAAGGTTGATCCACTGACGCTGCCGCGTGGCTCGCGGCTCACCACCTCGAGCAACCGCAACCTCGGCGACGCCGGCAGCCTGTGGCTCGACTTGAAGAACGGCGAGCTGCACCGGGCAGACTTCGTCGAGGGCAGCTGCAGCAACACCGTGCTCGAGCAGGTCAAGGCGCGCCGCGCGCAAGGCGAGGTGCGTGCGCCCGAGCCGGAGAAGAAGGGCGGCTCGCCGCTGCGCTTCGACAGCAAGGCGCACGGCAAGAGCACGCTCACCTCGCCGCAGCAGGGTACCGATGGGGCCAACCAGCGTGCGCCCAAGCCACGTGCTCCGGCCTCAGCGCCCGCAGGCACTGCAGGCACTGCAGGCACAGGAGGCACAGGAGGCACAGGAGGCCCGAAGGATCTGGCACAAGACGAGACGAACCTGCCGACCCCCGCCCTGCCGATGAACCGCCCGGCGCCCAAGGGCCGCGACAGCGGCACCGCCGCCGACGCCCCGGCCAAGGCAAGCTCTGCCAGCGCAGGGGGCTCCGATGGCGGGCGGTGAACACATGAGCCTGGCATTCGCCATCGGCGCCGTTGCCCTGGCCGCGCACTCCCTGGTGGCCGCGCAGACCCGGCCGCCGGCGGGCTCGCCGGCAGACGTGCGGTACACCGAGCCGAGCGCAAACGGGTCTGGCGCCGCGCTGCACCCGCGCGCACCCGAGCAGGACGCCGACAAGCCGGCCGTGCTGCCTGCCCGCCAGGGCGAGGTCGACTACGCAGCCAACGCACGCGTGGGCCGCATCGTCGTCGAGGTCGAGCGCGACGGCCTGCCCGCCGACGGCCAGAGCGCGGTGAAGGTCGTGCTGCGCCTGTTCGACAAGGACGGCCAGCCGCTCAAGGGCGCGGCCTTCGCCACGCTCGAGCACTCCGCCGGCCGTATCTTGCTGCCCGGCGCCCGCACCGACGAGTTCGGACCGCGCCGCCTCGATGCCGACCGCGCCACGCCCGGCGTGCAAGTCAAGGTGGACAGCGGCGTGGCCGAGTTCCACCTGCTCGCACCGGCCGAGGCGCAGGACGTGCGCGTGCGCGTCACCGCCGGCGCCGAGGAAGTGGCGGGCACCATCAGCTTCGTGCCCGACCTGCGTCCCATGGTGGCTGCCGGCTTGCTCGAAGGCGTGCTCAGCTTCCGCAACAAGGTGGCCTTGCAGCCTGTGCGCCGTGGCGACGCCTTCGAGCAGGAAATCCAGGCCTGGTCGCGCGACTTCAATGGCGGCAAGGCCAGCGCCGCCGCGCGCGCCGCGTTCTTCCTCAAGGGCACTATTCGCGGCGACCTGCTGCTCACCGCCACCTACGACAGCGACAAGGAAATCCGCGCGCGCCTGTTGCGCGACGTGAAGCCCGACGAGCTCTACCCGGTGTACGGCGACGCTTCGCTGCGCAGCTTCGACGCACGCTCCGGCGACCGCCTCTACGTGCGGCTGGACAAGGGCAAGAGCTACCTGCTGTATGGCGACTTCGTCACCGGCGACGGCTTTGCACAACCTGCCCTTCCAGGAGGTGGCCAGGGCGCCGTCGCCTCGCTCAAGCAGCGCAGCCTCGGCAACTACAACCGCAGCGCCACTGGCGTGCGCCTGCACCACGAGGAAGGGCGGCTCACCGGAAACGTCTTCGCCTTCCGCGACCGCCTGCGCCAGGTGGTGGAAGAGATCGCGAGCCAGGGCTCGGGCCCTTACGGCCTGCGCAACAACGGCGTGCTCGAAGGCAGCGAGAAGGTCGAGGTCATCGTGCGCGACCGTGCGCAGCTGGCGCGCATCGTCAGCGTGCGGCCGCTGGTGCGCGGCGTCGACTACAGCTTCGAGCCCTTCTCGGGCCGCATCCTGCTGGCGAGCTTCCTGCCCGCCGTCGATGCCGACCTCAACCCGGTGAGCCTGCGCATCACCTACGAGGTCGACCAAGGCGGCAGCGACTTCTGGGTCTATGGCGCCGATGGCCAGTGGCGCGTGTCCGACACGCTCGATATCGGCGGCTCGCTGGTGAAAGACCGCAACCCGCTCGCCGCCTACGACCTGGCCAGCGCCAACGCCACGGTGCGCCTGGCGCCGCGCACAGCGCTGGTCGTGGAGGCGGCGCAAAGCACCAGCACCGTCAACACCAACCCGGTGAACCAGACCACGAACGCGGCGCTCGCCGGCAAGACCGGCGAGGTGCAAGGCCGTGCGGCCCGCATCGAGCTCGCGCACGAGGGCGACGACACCGAGGCGCGGTTCTACGCCGGGCGCAGCTCGCCGCTGTTCAACAACCCCGCCGCGCCGCTGCAGGGCGGCCGCCAGGAATTGCTCGCCAGCGGCGGCCTCAAGCTCACGCAGGCGCTCAAGCTCTACGGCGACGCGCGCCGCAGCGAAGACCGCAACACCGGGGGCGGCAATCGCTCCGAGGCCGCGATCGGCCTGCGCTTCGCATTGAGCGAGCGGCTGACGCTGGATGCGAGCCTGCGCAGCGCGCGCGAAACCATCGGGATCACGGGTAACGGCCTCTTCACCTGGCCCTACGACCAGACCGCCGGCCTCACGGGCAGCATCGCCAGCGGCTCGGGCGGCGGCGCGCTCGGTTACGGCAACCAGTTGCTCGACCCGGCCACCGGCCTGCCCGTCATTCGCCAGGGCGGCCTGCCCGCGGCCACCACCTCGCTGGCGCCGGGCACACGGCTCGCCAGCGACACGCTGCGCCTGGGTGCGGGCTTCAAGCTGACCGAGACCGTTTCGCTCGGTGGCGAGATCGAAAGCGACGTGAGCGGCGAACGCCGCCGGCGCATCGCCCTCGGCGCCGACTACCTGGTGGCCGAGCGCACGCGCCTGTACGGCCGCTACGAACACCAGGAAGGCTGGGTGCAGCAAGGCGGCGTGTCCGACATCGGCAAGAGCGCCGGCACGCTCGTGGCCGGCGTCGACACCGGCTACCTGCGCGACACGCAGCTCTTCAGCGAATATCGCCTGCGCGACGCGATCTCCGGCCGCGACCTGCAGCTGGCCAGTGGCGTGCGCAACCTCTGGAACCTGGCCGAGGGCTTGCGCATCAGCACGGCCTTCGAGCACCTGCGCGTCATCAGCGGCGAGACCGCGCCGGTCAGCGCCGTGAGTGTGGGCGTGGACTGGACCGCGCACGAACTGTGGCGCGCCAGCGGCCGCATCGAGCACCGCCGCGCTGGCGACATCGGCGCCACGCCCGACAACGAACGCTTCGACACCACGCTGCTGCAGGGCCTGCTCGCGCGCAAGCTCAACCGCGACTGGACGCTGCTGGCGCGCCACTACACGCTCTTCACGGACTACGCCGCGCGCGGCGACGTGCTGCAAAACCGCGGCCAGCTCGGTGTGGCCTACCGCGACACCGACACCAACTTCGTCAACGCACTGGCCAAGGTGGAGATCAAGGAAGAGCGCGACGCCAGCAATGCCGCGGTCGGCGAGTTGCGCACGCGCGCGCTGATCCTGTCCACGCACGCTGACCTGCACCCTGCGCGGCCCTGGTGGATGACGGGGCGTGTGGCGAGCAAGTGGCAGCGCGACCGCTTCGAGAACGGCGTGAGCTCGCTTTTCAACGCCGTGCTGTTCTCGGGCCGCGTGGTGCATGACCTGACCGAGAACTGGGATGTCGGCCTGCTGAGCGCCCAGCAGTTCGGCCGCGACGGGGCGCGACAGTTCGCCGCCGGCATCGAGGCGGGTTACCTGCTGCGGCAGAACCTGTGGCTCTCGGCCGGCTTCAACTGGAGCGGCTTCGAAGGCGATGCCGATCTAGCCGGCTACGAATACACGCGCTCGGGCGTCTATGTGCGGTTGCGCTTCAAGTTCGACGAGAACCTGTTCAGGCGCAGCGACCGCGAGGTGAACCGGAGTCTGGATCGATGAAACCTGCACGACCCCTCCCGCCGCGGCTCGCCGCATTGGCGCCGGCGATTCTGCTCGCGCTGTGGTTGGCGTTGGCCCCGCTCGGCGCGGCCGCCCAGTCCACGCAGCTGACCCCGGCCCCGCAGCGCATCACTGACGGCACGATCCAGGCCGACCAGCGCGCCTATGAATCGCTGCAAGGCCGCATCAAGGGCCTCAACGACCGCGGGCGCCCGGTGCGCGATTACCACCTCTCGAAGGCGCAGTGCTGGCTCGACGTCAGCTTCCACGAATACACGCGCAACGACCGCAGCCCCTTCCCACAGGAGGCGATGACCGAGAGCGAGAAGCTCATCGTGGCGATGGAGCGCGATGTGCGGCCGTTGCCGTTGGACACGCCGCTGGTCAACAACGCCGCGCGCCTGCGCCCCGACCTGTGGGAACGCCTGGCGGGTATCCGCAAGCATCGCGGCTTCGAGTGCGCGCAGGCCAAGGTCGCCTGCGCCGAAGTGGAGCTGGTGCACGCCGGCAACGAGATCAACCAGCAGCAATGGCGGCACGCCAAGCCCTACGTGCAGATCGCCGAAGACCTGCTCTACGAGGGCGAGGCGCTGGCCGAGGCTTGCGGGCCACCCGCTGCTTCTGCGCCTCCCGCGCCTCCCGCGCCACGGCCCCCGCCGCCTCCTCCCCCGGCACCGCCGCCGGTGGTGGTGCCGCCGCCGGTCGCACTGCCGCCTTTGCAGACGGTGCAGTTGTCGGCCCAGGTGCTGTTCAACTTCGACAAACACGACCTGCCCAACGTCCGGCCCTTCTCCCTTGTGCAGCTCGAGCAGTTGGTGGCCAAGATCAAGGCCGAAGGCCTGGCCGTGATGTCGATCAAGCTGAGCGGCCACGCCGATCGCCTCAACAGCACCGGCCAGGGCGACTACAACCAGCGCCTGTCGGAAAAGCGCGTGGCGACCGTGCGCGACGAACTGGTGAAGCTGGGCATCGCGGCCGGCGTCATCAGCACCGGCGCCAGCGGCGACCTGCAGCAGATCGAGGGCTGCGAGAAGCGATTCACGCGCCGTACCGACCTTCAGGAGTGCTTGCTGCCGAATCGGCGCGTGGATGTGGCGGTGGAGGTGCGCAAGCGCTAGCCGGTGGTGAGGCGCGGGTCGCCGCGGCAAGCCAGTGACGGCGCAGGCGCTTCGGCCGGGCCCGGCGCGCCTCAGCCGCTGTCGATGTCGAGCAGCAGCCGCTCGACGTGCGCCGGGCCGAGCTGCAGGAGCTGGCCGATCTCGGCCATGTCGTCGGGCAGCGCCGCGTTGTCCCAGCCCTCGGCGCTGTGTCTGGCGACGCGGATCGCCAGACGCACATTGACCAGCTGGGGCGTCTCGCGTCTGGCGTGATCGTCCGTGATGCTGATCAGCAGCGCGGGCAATCGCCAAGCCAGCATCAGGTGATGCTGCAAGTCGGTCAGCTCCACGTTCAGCATCTGTCGCTGCGCCACGGCTGAACGCAGGCCTGGGTCGGCCTGCTGGAGCCGCGCCAGGTCCAGCGCCAGCTGTGGCGCTTCGAGCCACAGCAGCAGTTCGGCAAAGTCGTGCAGGAGCGCTGCGTCATGGATGACCGTGGCGTCGTGATCCATGCGGTGCACGGCAAAGCCGATGGCGAAGCTGGCCGCGCGGTGCGAGCGGCGCAGCACGCGGTAGAAGCCTTCCAGCGCCTCGGGCCAATCCGCCAGGCGGCCCTCCACCGTGGGCTGAGGGCCGAAGGTGTTGAAGAACGGCGTGATGCCGAGCATCACCAGCGCTGCGGTGAGCGTTTCCGTGTCGCTGCCCTCGCGGCCGCGGCGCAGCTTGGCCAGATGGGTCATCACCTTGAGCGACATCAGCGGATCGTTGCCGATGGCTTCGGCGAGCAGGTGCGCGTCGACCTCGTCTTCGATCGGCCGCAGCGCCTCGATCTCCGAAGCGGTGCGTGCGAGCACCGGCAACGCTGCCGGGTCGAAACGCGCCACCCATGCAGCGACATCACGCGGTGCGCGTTGAATGAAGGGGGCGGTGGGCGTCAGCATCCGGTTCGGGCGGACTCGAAATGGAACCCGCTCACCGGCATATCGGCCGCTGGAGGGCCGACTTGAGTGGGCGCTGCGTCTTCAGGCGCCAAGCCGGATCATCAGTCCCTGACTCGCCGCGATACGGCCCTCGAGCAGTTCAAGATAGACCGATTGCAGTGCCACGGGGCCGCTTTGCGTGGTGATGCTCACCCATGGTGGATCGGCTCTCGCGATGCGTTCGAGGAACGCACCCCAGGCCTGGCCGATGCGCTGCTGCAACTCGGCCGGACCCCAGCCTTCGGGCGGTGCCGCGCTGCGCTTCTTGACCTGGGCCGGAGCGAAGAAGAGCGTCGGTCGAGGCCCGGGCAGTCCGCCGCCGGCGCCAAGCGCCTGCCAGTGGGTGCCGCCGATGGAGGCGCTGTACTTCAGCGCCGCATCGCCGAAGTGCTCGTGCACGGTGCGGCGCAGCGGCGCATCGCCGGAGAAGTCGATGTACACGGTAGGCTCGCCGCGTGGCAAGGTGGTTGCCTCGGCATAGGGCAGCACCTCGTCATAGCAGCCGAGTGCCTGCGTGAAGCCCACGTTCCCGGGTGAGGTGAGCCCCACCACGCGAGGCATCCCGGGTGTGCCGTGCCGCCGCGCCAGGCAGAACGCGGTGCCGAAACCCGTCTTGCTCGACGCACTGGACAGCAGCAACTGGCGTGCGCCGAAGAATGCGTTGTCGGCGAGGAAGTCGTCGATGAGGAACGAAGTGATGAAGAGCGGCTTGAGCACCGCTTGCAGGCCCTCCAGCGCGGGCGACCAGCCTGGGTCGGCCGCGGTGTAGCCGTACTGGTTGTAGACCGCCGCCAGTTCCTGGCGGTGCGCACTGCCGTCGGTGAAGCCGCCGCGGCCCACGCGCGTGGGCGCCACCACGAGATGGGTGCCCGCCGGGTAGTAGCCCCACAGGCGTTGCCCCACGGGCACAACGTCGGCGCGCGACTCCACCACTTCGGCAAAGCCCCACACCGGCAAGCAGGCCCAGGCGGCGCGATCGGGCTCGGCGGCCGGGAAGAACTGCCAGTACTTCATCGCCTCGCCGAAGGCGGCGTAGGTGATGTTGTTGGCGGTGAGCGAGAAGATGTCGATGGCCAGGCGCACCTGCCCCTCGGCCAGGGGGCGCGCGGCCGGCGCGTCGGGGTCGGACACCAAGCGCGTACGGCGCAGGTCCTTGCGGTCGATGAGCAGGCGGGTGGGGGACGTTGGCATCGTGGGACCCGAGGTGAGGCGGTGGCGGGTGCGTCGGCGCGCTGTTTACAGCGCGCGGTCCGGTGCGTCCTGTGACGCGACCTGTGACGCGACGTGGGACGCGTCCTTGGGGCGCAAGAGCGTATTGAACGCCTTATCGGGCTCGCTGGCGATTCGGGCTGTCACCCCTGCGACTCATGCACCCGGGCGGGTGATGGGTCGCAAGGGCGGGTCAGCTCAAAGGCGCGTCACGCCGGGCAACATGCCGACGAGTTCTCCGTCGAGGTAGAGCGCGCCCTCGGGCGCGCCGGCCTCGGCATAGAACTCGAGCACGGGCTCACGTGCCGGCATCTGCGAGGCCGCGCCGGCCACGCTGAGCGCCATGCGCGCGAGCATGGCGCTGGCACGGCGCAGCACGACGGCGGCGAGCTCGCGGCCGTTGAGCACGCGGCGTTCGCGGCCGGGCAACGGGAGATATTGCAGTTCTCGCAACATGATGGGTCTCCTGGGTGCGCCGCGCTGTGGATGAGCAGGCGGCGCCGGGTCGATGGGCGGATTCAGGGGCTGGGCTTGACCAGGCGGTCGAGCTCGCGGCGCAGGGCGGTGGTGGCACGTTGGCGCATGGCGCCGGTGCCGGGTTGATGGCAACCTGCCTTGCGCTGCAGGCTCGGGGCCACCAGCGGGTTGCGCGGCTTGGAAGTCTTGATGGTCAGTTTCATGTTTGATCTCCTGGTCGTGGGCGGGTGGCTGCGAACTCGGAATCGGCGGACCCAAAAAGCAAACAGGCCCGGGTGCTGTCTGCAACCCGGGCCTGGGAGGGCCGACGTGCCTCAGTTGAGGCGCTCTCAGCTCACTCCCGCCCCGGGAGGGGCGAAGGCGTTCATGCGCAAGGCTTGCAGTTCGATGCCGGCGACGGCGCCGCCGTACCCTTGAAGGGCGGCTGCGTGCATCGCGATGGACAGGAACTGCGTCATGGCTGAACGGTTGGGGTTGATCGATGTGCGCGGAGGTTCGATGCCTTCATCGGAGCCGCCCACACACGCTTGTGCAGATGATAAAGATGCCGTTATCAATGTGCAAGGGGTTGTGGCGCGCGAGCCACCTCGGGACATCCCTAATCGATGGGACGAAATCACACGCGGGCTACTTCCCGCGCTTCAGCGGCGCCACGCTTGTCTGCGTGCGCAGCCACAGCTCGCGCTCGTCGTCGGGTGCGCGCGGGCGGCCCGCCGTGCCGCTTGCGGGCGGCACGGACCCGGGGCGCGAGCCGGTCGGTGGTGCCGGCGCCGCAGCACCGGGCACCAGCACCTCGCCCAGCAGATCGAGCAGGCGCGTGCGCGCGCGCTGCGGATGCCTTCGGTAGTAGGTGAGCACGAGGCCGACGATGAATCGCTCGTCATCGTCGCGTGGGCTTCTCTCGTCGTCCGTGCTCGTGTCACCGGCCGCGGCGCGTGGGTCGGGGGGCGGGGCGTTGGCGCCGTGCGGCTGGTCCATCCAGCCGCGGGGCTTGTGCATCAGGTGTTCGAATTGCCGCGCCAGGCGCTCGCCGATCTGGCGTGAACGGCCCTTGATCTGGCTCCAGTAGCTGGGCTGGATCTGCACGCGCTCGGCAAAGCGCCGCTCCAGGCCGCGCAGCGTCGCCGCATCGGCGTGACGTGCCGTGGCGCGCACGAACTCCTCGAGCAGCAGCAAGGCATTGGCAAGGCGCACCTGCGCGAGGTCGGGTGGGCCGGCTTGCATGATGGGCAACGATGATAAAGCGGGCTTCAGCCTGGCCCGCAGGAGCGTTGCCCAAGCGCACGGGCGTTGGCGGGGGCGCTGACGATCGGCCTACCATCGCCCATGAGCGCCCCTTCATCGCCTGTATCGCCTATATCGCCTATATCGCCTATATCGCCCACGGCGCCCACGGCGCCCACAGCGCCGAATGTCCCGACGGTGACCTTGCCCGACGGCACGCGCTGGCCGGCACTGGGGCTCGGCACCTGGCAATACGGGGAGCGCGCGCCGCAGCGCGAGGCCGAAGTGGCGGCGCTGCGCCTGGCCTTCGAGATCGGCTACCGCCTCATCGACACGGCCGAGATGTACGGCGAAGGGGGAGCCGAAACAGTGGTGGGGCGCGCGTTGCAGGAAGCCCTGCGCGCCGGTGACGTGAAGCGCGACGAGATCCTGCTCGTCAGCAAGGTCTATCCGCACAACGCCAGCCGCGCGGGATTGCGCAAGGCGTGCGAGGCGAGCCGCAAGCGCCTCGGCGTGGATTGCATCGATCTCTACTTGCTGCACTGGCGCGGCAGCGTGCCGCTTGCCGAGACGGTGGCCGGTTTCGTTGAGTTGCTGGAGCGCGGCTGGATCTCGCGCTGGGGGGTGAGCAATTTCGACACCGACGACTTGCGCGAACTCGAAGACCTGCCCGGTGGCCGCGCATGCGCGGCCAACCAGGTCTACCTGTCGCTCGGCGAGCGTGGCCCCGAGTTCGAACTCCTGCCGTGGCAGCGCGACCGAAACATGCCGCTCATGGCCTACAGCCCCATCGACCAGGGCGCTTTGGTGGGCCACGCTGCGTTATCGCGCGTGGCGCGGCGGCATGGCGCCACGCCGGCCCAGGTGGCATTGGCGGCTCTGATGGCGCAGCAGGGCGTGATGGCCATCCCCAAGAGCCGCGACGCGCAGCGGCTGCGCGAGAACTGGGCCAGCGGCGCGTTGCAGATCTCGGCCGAAAGTGTGGCTGAGCTGGACCGCGCGTTCCCGCCACCGACGCGCAAGCGCCCGCTGTCAATGCGATGAGTGATCGCAGTCCGCTCACATCGCCGGCGGCGAGTAGGTGCGCACGCTGGAGGTCAGCGCACCGATGGTGGCCTCGAGCGTGCTGGCCGTGCTTGCCGTCGGGCGGTTGGGCGAGATGCCCATCACATCGGCGCGCGCAGCAATGGCGGCCACCCGGCCCAAGGCTGCGGCCAGGCGTTGTTCTCGCCGGCGATCCGGCGGCCACCGTCGAATACGACACAATGAAGCCATCGAGGATCGCTCTGGTGACACGCGCCGCTTCATCGAAACGCGCCGGCAGGTTGACGGCCGACGCGAGCGCGCGGCTCCCGCGGTAGCGATCCCTCTGCCGCGCCCAGCACTCACCATGGCGCCAGGCGACAAGCTCCTCGACGAGTGGCTGCGCTTTGCGCACACGCTGGCCGATGCCGCGCATGCGCTGCTCGCGCCAGCCGCATCGCACCGGGCCGAAGCGCAGATGAAAGCCGACCGCAGCTTCGTCACCTCCCTGGATGAGCAGATCGAGGCCCGCCTGCGCGAGATGATCGTCGGCCGCTATCCGCGCCATGGCATTCTGGGCGAGGAGGCCGGCGCGCAAGCGCTAGATGCCGAGGCGGTGTGGATCCTTGACCCCATCGACGGCACCGCGCCTTTCGTCGCCGGGCTGCCTGCCTTCGGCACGCTGATCGCGCTGGCCTGGCAGGGCGTACCGATACTCGGCGTGGTGCACCTGCCGGTGGTGAACCAGCGCTACGTGGGTGTGGCCGGGCGCGCCAGCACCCTCAACGGCAAGACGATTCGCACGCGGGCCTGCGTAGACCTGAGCGCTGCGATCCTCACCACCAGCAACCCCGACTTCCTGGGCCCCAGCGAGCGCCCCGTGCTCGATGCCCTGCGCAAGCCCACCTCCTGGCGCATCTACGGCGGCTGCTGCATGAGCTATGGCCTGCTGGCCTCCGGGCGCGCCGACCTCGCCATCGATGCCGGACTGGCGTTGTACGACTACGCCGCGTTCCGGCCGTTGATCGAGGGCGCGGGCGGCGTCATCACCGACTGGCAGGGGCGCCCGATCACGCTCGCCAGCGGCTCGCAGGTGCTCGCTGCCGGAGATGCGGCGCGCCACGGCGAGGCGCTGGCGCTCATTGCCGCAACGCTTCGCTAGCGTTCCAGCTCGAACACCTGCACCGCGTCGCTCGAGTCACGCAAATAGGGCGCCGCGGGCCGCTCGGCCCACCAGTTGACGGCCAGGGTCACGCGCAGTCGCTCGTCTTCTTCGGGCCGCCACATGCGGCCGATCACGCCGTGATAAAGGTGGCCGGGAAAGACCGCGTAGCGGTTGTCACCGGGCGGCACGAAGCGCATCTGGCGCGGTTCACGCGGGCTCGGCCGGCCGTCCTCGCCCAGCACCTGGTCGGTGATCACGAGGTCACCGTAGGGCACGGCATTGAAGAAGAACACGCTGGCCGATTCGGGGTGCCGGATGCGTGCGGGGTCGCACTCGTCGAGGTCGGCACGATCGAAATGGCAGGGCAGCAGCCACTGCGGCGTGGCGTTCGTGCCCATCACGCTGAACCACCACTCGACGCCGATCACCCGCGACGACGGCCGAGCCGCCTCGCGCAGCACCTCGATCACCTGCTCGACGACATGCGACGGCGCGCGACCGGACGGATACCAGAAGGTGGTGCGGTAGAAGGGCAAACCCGCGCGCTGCCAGCGCTCGAAGCGCTCCAGGCTCAGGCTCTGCCGCAACTGCGTGTGCAGCGGCTCGGGCAGGCACTCACCCCAGACCTGGAAGTCTTGCAGACCGCGGGCGGGGTGGGCTTCGGTAGTTGGCCGGGTGTTCACAGTGTCAAGGCATCGGCCGATGGCCGCGTGCGTTCGGTGGTGCGTTCGGCGGTGTGCTCGGTGGTGTGCTGAGCGGTGTGCTCAGTGATGTTCTCGGCGGCATTCACGCTCGTGCGCGCAGGCTTGCATTCGGTGTCGACGAAGCGGGCATAGGCCGTGCGGTCGTAGATGTGATCCAGCGTCGGCACGTGCGCTATTTCCGCGCCGCCGAACTTGCGCTTGAAGGCGCTGATGCCTGCCCAGGCATGCCCGGGCTGCCCGGGCGGGGCCGTGCCCCAGAAGTCGTAGCTGGTGCAGCCCGTGGCGGCCATGCGGTTCATGATCTCGTGGTGCAGCAGGTAAGGTGCCATCACTTCGCGCTGGTCCTCGAGCGAGCCACCGTACAGATACGTGGCGCGTTCGCCGAAGCGGATGACAAGCGCGCAAGCCAGCCGGCGGCCGGCCAGCTCGGCGAAGAACAGCTGCGCGCGGGGCCCGAATTCACGTTGCATGGCCGCGAAGTAGCGGCGCGATCGGCGCTTCAGGTCCTGACGGCGTGCCGTGTCGTCGCGGATGGCGAGAAAGTCGTCCAACCCACGGTCGGTGTTGTCTTCGACCACCGCGACGTCGTGCCGCCGCGCCAGCCCCACGTTGTAGCGGCCCTTGGGCTTCATGGCCTGCAGCCGCTCGTGTTCGGCGGCGCGCAGGTCCACGCAGTGCGTGTGGCGTGGTTCGCGAAAGCGGTCGTCGCGCCACGGAGGCTCGAATCCCGCCGCGGCGAATTCGGGCCAGTGGGTGCGGCGTGGTTCGATGCGCAAATGGCTGACCACGGCCGCGTCGTCGCGGCGGTGCTGCGCCAGCCGCGCCAGCACGGCGTTCATGACGGCTTGGGCCAGCTCGGGCTCATCGGGCAGCAGCGGCCCTTCCTGGATGTAATAGAAAGCCTGGTTGTCGCCGTATTCCCAGCGCCCGACGACGGCACCGCCAGCCAGGCGGCGTTCCTCATCGCGCAGCATGATCGCCATGTGGCTGTAGCCGTCCTCGGCCCGGCAACGGATCCAACCGGCGCTTTGCATGAAGCCACCGTGCGGGTGCGCAGCCACGAACTGATCCCACTCGGCCCAGCGGTCGTCCGGCGCCGCAGGCGCGGCGGTCGAGACTGGGTCCGAAGAGGTGCTCACGGGTCGGGGTACTCCGCCATTCATCGCCGGTTCAATGGGTTGCTTTGCAAACCCGCGAGTGAGGCCAAGAAAGAGATCGTCAAAAAAGGCCCGCACGAGGCGGGCCGTGGCACGGGATCGCGCACACAGCGGATTCGAAAACCCGCTGTGGCGCTACGGCTCAATTACTTGCAGCCGCCGCCGCACTTGCTTCCGCCGCCCTTGCCCTTGCCCTTGCCCTTCCCCTTCCCCTTGCCCTTGCCCTTGCCACCCTTGCTTCCACCGCCCTTGCCCTTGCCCTTACCTTTGCCCTTGCCTTTGCCCTTGCTGCCACCACCGCAGCTCTTGCCACCACCGGCGGCCAGCAGCATCTCTTCGAGGGTCAGAACACGCATAGCAGTACTCCTTGTTGTACAGATTGATTGAAAGCGAACCGGCGGTTCGCACGAACAGGCTATGAGCGGTGCACCGTCAGCGTCAACGCGCGATACGCGTGCGTACACGTTGGGTGATATCACCCAATCGCAGCGCTGCCGGCGACACCAGGCACAAAGGGGTACCCAAGGCCGTCAGCAGGAAGTACCATGTTCTGGAAGCAGCTCCATCGAGCTAACGACTGAAGTAGATGACGCAGGGAGTGCCACCCGTGTTGAACATCGATCCGCATTGGCCGGCCTCGCACACCAAGGCGCTGCATTGGGCCGCGGGCAAGATGGCCGCCGAGCGCGTCGAGCCGATCGCGCTCAGCGGCTGGTCATCGACTTACTGCCTCGTGGGCCCGAAAGGCAAGGCCTATTTGAAGCTGCTGCCGCAGGTGCAGCGCCATCAGATCCCAGCGACGCTGGCGGTGGCCCGGCGCTTTCGCGCGCAAGTCCCCGCGGTCATCGACTCCGAGCCCGACGAGGGCTGGCTGCTCGTCACCGACCACCAAGGCGTCGATGCCGACAGCACCGAGGACTACAACAAGGCGGCGATGGCCTACGGCAAGCTGCAGGGCAAGGCGGTGCAAGACCGCGCCCTGCTGTCCCACTTCGAGGTCATCGACCTCGAGCGCCTGTGGCCCAACCTGCGCGAGTTCCTCGCGCGGCCGCTCGTTGCCGACGCCCAGCCCGGCGAGCCGGTGGGCGGCGCCTACTTCATGGGCCCGGACGACGCGGTGCGCTACCTGCGGCTGCTCGATCGCCGCGCCGACAGGCTCCAGGCGCTGATCTTCAAGGCCCGCGGCCTGCCGCAGACGCTGGACCATGGCGATCTCAACGACGGCAACCTGGCCATCCGTCCGGACGGCAAGCCGGTTTTCATCGACTGGGACGACGCCATGGTCGGCCCCGCCGGCATGAGCCTGCACAGCATGTTCTCCGGCTGCGTGCGGCCGATCATGCAGCTGCAGCGCCTGATCGACGGCCAAGCGCCGACCGACGCGGACGTCACGAATCGTCTGCTGGCCTACCTGAAGGGGCTGGAGTCCGCCGGCTACGCCGACCGCGCCACGCTGCTCGAGGGCCTGCCAGGAGCCATCTGTGCGGGCGTGTTGCGTTTCGTCGCGCACTTCGGCCGCTTCCCCGGCGAAGGTCAGCGTGCGGCCGCGGGCAGGACGATGCGCAAGCGCCTGAGCGGGGTGCTCGACCTGTGCGACTGGCTCGCCTCGCGCGACCCGGCGATGGGGCTGGCCGACGCCGATGACTACGAACGCGACCAGGAGTGGGAGCGCGCGATGCGCCTGGTGCAGGACGTACTCGCCCGCACCACCCAGACCCCCGCGTTGCTGACGCGCTACGGCATGCTCGCGTTGCGCGAGCAGCAGCCCGACACCGCGCAGGAGGCCTTCCGCGAAGCGCTGCGGCTCGACCCCGCCCATCTGGCCGCGAGCCTCGGGCTGGCCAAGCTGCACCTGGCGCGCCTGGACGTGGGTTATGCCAAGGCCACGGTGATCGAAGCGTTGGCGCAGAACCCCGGCAGCGGGCCGGCCGAGGCATTGCGCGCCCGCATCGACGAGTTCGAGCGGGTGCGCGCGGCGGCCCTCGAGCCCAAGGGCCTGGGCCGCATTCGCGTGACCGCCGAAGAGCGCGCGCAGGGCTTTCTGGAACCCGAGACGCTCGCCCTGCTGATCGACCAGTTCAACCTGCACGGCGCCGTGCAGCTCGACGAGGTCTTCGCGCCGGCCTTCATCGCCCGCCTGCAAGAGCACTTCGAACAGAAATACGGGCGCCACTTCCACGATGGCCACCACCCCCATCAGCTGCGCACCGGCGACAAGCGCTACATGCTCACGCTGGAGTTGGACCAGGCTTTCGGTGACCCGGAGCTGGTCGCCTCGGGCCTGCTGATGCCCTTCGTGCGCGCGTTGCTCGGCCACCGGTGCATCATGACCACCTACACCGCCGTCATCTCGTTGCCGGGCGCCAAGGATCAGCGGATGCACAAGGACTTCGAGGCGCCATTCGAGGAGAAGGGCGCGAAGTTCAAGATCCCGTGCTGGTCGCTGCAGGCCATCGTGCCTCTGGTGCCCTTGGACGAGATGACCGGCGCCACTGCCATCTGGAAGGGTACCCAGCACATGGGGGACGGCCGTTCGCGCAAGGTCGAAGACGTGCACGTGCCGGTGGTGCCACTGGGCTCGGTGCTGCTGGTGGACTACAAGACGGCGCACGCAGGCCGTGCCAACAAGTCCGACCGCGTGCGGCCGATCGCCTGCCTGGCCTATGCGCGCCCGTGGTTCCGCGACGTCATCAACCACCACACGCAGCCGCCGCTGCGCTTCAAGCCCGGCTACGTGGCCACGGCACCGAAGAAGGTGCTCGACCTGGTCGGCTGGTGGAGCCGCGACCTCGAGCTGGCGCAGATCGATGTTTGAGTCGCCCGGGAAATGACCTCGTCACTCCCACGCCTCACAGGTCAGGCCATGCGGCAAGACCCCTTCTGCTGGAGCGGCGCATGAAGGTGGGCCCGTCAGCGAAGCTCGTGCACGCGGTGCCGGCGGGCGCCACGCCAACGTCGGGCAGTGAAGTGCTCGCGACGGCCGCGGCGTCGACCCCGCTGTTCCGGGCCGAGGCCCTGGCCGAACGGCGTACGCCGTGGCTCGGTGCGGTGCTGCTGGCGCCACGACTCTCGCACCGCGTCTACACCGCAGTGGCGGTGGTGACGGCGGCGGCGGCGGTGCTGGCGCTGCTGTTCGGCGCCTCGTTCACACGGACGGCGCGCCTCAACGGCTGGCTCGTGCCCCCGCAAGGCGTGGTGCGCGTGATGGCGCCGCGCCCCGGCGTGGTCACCGCGCTGCATGTGGTCGAGGGTGCGACGGTGCGCCAGGGGCAGCCGCTAGTCACGTTGTCCGACGAATTGCAGAGCTCGACGCTGGGCGGCGTGCAGGCGCAGGTTTCGCGCCACCTCGGCGAGCGCAGTCGCAGCCTGCAGGACGAGCGCGAACAGCAGCGCAGTCTGCTCGGGAAGCAGCAGCAGGCACTGACCGAGCGCCTGGCCGCCATGCGAGGCGAAGAAGCGCAGTTCAGCCGCGAAATCGACTTGCTGAAAGCGCGCGTGGTCATCGCGCAGCGCAACGAGAGCCTGCACCGCGAGCAGTTCAACCAAGGCTTCATCTCGGAGATGCGGCTGCAGGTCGTACAGTCCGAAGGGCTCGAGCAAGTGGCGCGGCTGAGCGCGCTCGAGCGCAGCCTGATGACGCTCAGGCGCGAGAAGCTCGCCGTGTCGGCCGAGCTGGGCGAGCTGCCGCTGCGGCTGGGCAAGGAGATGGCGACACTGGATCGCGGCGTGGCGCAGGTTGGGCAGGAGCGCGTCGAGGCCGAGGCGCGGCGCGAGATCGTGATCCAGGCGCCTGGCGACGGCACCGTGACGGCGATCCAGGCCGTGGTCGGCGCTGCCGCTGGCAGCACCGTGCCGCTGCTTGCCATCGTGCCGGCGAACCACCGCCTCGAGGCGCATCTTTACGGCCCCAGTCGCGCGATCGGCTTCGTGCAGCCTGGCCAGCGCGTGCTCGTGCGCTATCCGGCGTTTCCGTACCAGCGCTTCGGCCACCACGAAGGCGTGGTGGCGAGCGTCTCGCGCACGGCGGTCAGCCCGGCCGATCTGCCCGCGCCTCTGGCCGGCGTCACCGGCAGCGGCGCCGGCGGGTCCGCCGCGGAGCCGATCTACCGCATCGTCGTTGAATTGGCCAGTCAGAGCGTCGCCGCGTACGGCCAGACGATGACGCTGCAGCCGGGCATGGCGCTCGAGGCCGATGTGTCGCTGGAGAGGCGCCGCCTCGCCGAATGGGTGCTCGAACCGCTGTACGCCGTGACCGGCAAGTGGCATAACTGAAAAGCCGAGGCCGCAGCAGGAAGCCATGGATCAAAGCGCCGCCACTCACGCGAACGAGAAGCTGGCCCTGAGCTGGCGGCGCCGCCTGCCGATGGTGCTGCAGACCGAGGCCGCCGAATGTGGCCTGGCCTGCCTGGCGATGATGGCCGGCTATCACGGCGCGCCCACCGAGATCAGCGAACTGCGCCGGCGCATCTCGGTCTCGCTGAAGGGCGTCAACCTGGCCGATCTCGTGCGCATGGCCGAGCGCCTGGACTTCGCGGCGCGCCCGCTGCGCGTGGAGTTGGAAGAGCTGCGCGCGTTGCAGCTGCCCTGCATCGTGCATTGGGAGATGAATCACTTCGTCGTGCTCGCGAGCGTCGACCGCGACAGCGTCGTCATCCACGACCCAGCGGTGGGCGTGCGCCGCCTTGGCATGGCCGAGGCCTCCAAGCACTTCACCGGCGTCGCGCTCGAGTTGACCCCGACCGGCAATTTCCAGCCGGTGCAGGGTGCGCCGCGCGTGCGCATGCGCTCGGTGCTCGGCCGCATCGTCGGCCTGCGCGGCACGCTGCTGCAGCTGTTCGGCCTGGCGCTGGCGATCGAGGTCTTCGCCGTCATCAGTCCCTTCTTCATGCAGTGGGTGGTCGACCACGCCCTGATGGTGGCCGACCGCGACCTGTTGCTCGTGCTGGCACTTGGCTTCGGCCTGCTGATGCTGCTGCGCACGGCGGTGTCGGCGATGCGCGGCTGGATCGGCATCGCGCTGGGTGCCACGCTCAAGGTGCAAAGCCGCGCCAACCTCTTCACCCACCTCGTGAGCCTGCCGACGGCCTACTTCGAGGCGCGCCACATCGGCGACGTGATGTCGCGCTTCGGCTCGCAGGAGTCGATCCTGCAGGCGCTGACCACCGACGTCATCGAAACCGTGCTCGACGGCCTGCTCGTCGTCATCACGCTGGCCATCATGTTCGCCTTTGCGCCTGCGCTCACCGGCGTCGTGCTGGTCGGTGCGGCCGTCTACGGCATCTTGCGCTGGGTGTCCTACATGCCTTTGCGCCACGCCTCCGTCGAGGCCATCGTCTGGGGCGCCCGCCGCGACAGCCACTTCCTCGAGACGATGCGCGGCATCAAGGCGATCAAGCTGTTCAACGGCCAGGAGCGGCGGCGCGCGCAGTGGCTCAACCTGCTCGTTGAGACCGTGAACCGGCAGCTGACGACGCAAAAGCTGCGCCTGCTGTTCCGCATCGGCAACTCGCTCATCATCGGCACGCTCGTCATCCTGGTCGTGCTGCTGGGTGCGCAACGCGTGCTCGACGGCGCGATGACGGTGGGCATGCTGCTCGCGTTCATCGCCTACAAGGACCAGTTCCTGTCGCGAATCAGCAACCTGATCGACCGCGCCGTCGACCTGACGATGCTGCGCCTGCATGCCGAGCGCCTGGCCGACATCGCGCTCACGGCGCCGGAGGCCCGTGCACCGCTGCAGGCGAGCGAGGCGCCGCGGCGCGAGCCGGTGTCGATCGAGGTGCGCAACCTGCGCTTCCGCTACAGCGACAACGAACCCTGGATCATCGACGGCCTGAACCTGCGTATCGAGGCCGGCGAGACGGTGGCCATCACCGGCGGTTCGGGTTGCGGCAAGACGACGCTGCTGAAGATCCTGGCCAGCCTGCTGCAGCCCGTCGAGGGCCAGGTGCTGATCGACGGCGAGCCGCTGGAACGCATCGGCAGCGAGCAGTGGCGTTCGATGATCGGCGTCGTGATGCAGGACGACCAGATGTTCGCCGGCTCGCTGGCCGACAACATCTGCTTCTTCGACGACCGGCCCGACCCGCAACGCATCGAGGCCTGCGCGCGGCTGGCTTCATTGCATGACGAGATTCGCGCCATGCCGATGGGCTATCACACGCTTATCGGCGACATGGGCACGGTGCTGTCCGGCGGCCAGAAGCAGCGCGCGCTGATCGCCCGGGCGCTGTACCGCGCACCGGGCGTGCTGCTGCTGGACGAGGCGACCAGCCACCTCGACGTGCACAACGAGCGCGCCGTCAGCGCCGCCATCCGCGCCACCGTGGTGACGCGCGTCCTCATCGCGCACCGCCCCGAGACCATCCTCTCGGCCGACCGCGTCATCGACCTCGACGCGCTGCGCGCGCGGCGGCGCAGCAAGGCGCTGCGCGAATGGCTCGATGACACGGAGGAGTTCGGCGAAGCGGTGCCGATCGAGAAAGCGCGCGAGGCACGCGCCTAGATGCGCTGATTCGCTTCAGCGAAACGCCCTGACGGGATCAACGATGCCCTCGGCGGCCCAGGACGGCCCCGCATGGCCCCCCCCGCACGGCCTCGCCCGATGACGCTTTTGTGAAGCGTCGTGCCAGACCCCCCAATTCGCGCGGCCGTGTAAACCCTGAACTTCTGTATCCAGGCGCTACGCCGCGCCTCTGTACACCCTCAGGGGTCGGCAATCCGCGCCACGCGGCCCCGCGACCCGCAACGGGGTAGCCCAGGGATGGAAGATTTTTCGAGCGATCAGGCGGTCGGGTTTGGTGAAGTCGTCGGCATGGACTTGCGCTCGCCTGCGCCCACACCACCGGCCGCACCGCGCCGCGTGGTCCTCGTCGTCGGGGCGGATCCGGCGCTGGCCCGCGGCCTCGGCAGCGGCCTCGAACGCCGCGGGTATGGGCTGCGGACCGCCCACGATGCCGCGTCCGCGCTGGTCGCGCTGCAGTGCGACCCGGCGGACGGCGTCGTCCTCGATCTCTCGAACGCTGCCTCACCCGACAGCGCTCGGCTGTTGCGCCAGATTCGCCAGGTCGATGCCACGGTGCCGGTGATCGCTGTCGCCTTGCCGATGGCGCGCCAGGGGGCCCTCATCGCCGAGGCCATCCGCGCGGGCGCCTTCGTGCTGGCACCGCCAGTCGCCGCGGAGGCGGTGCATGCGGCATTCGAGAGGGCGTTCGGCGAGCAGCGCCAGGCGGGCGCGCTGGCTTACTACCGAAAGCGCGAGGCGCAACGCGCTGGCCTCGAGCGGCTGCTCGGAGAGTCGATCCCGATGCTGCGGTTGAAGACGCAGCTGCGGCTGCTGCTCGACGACGAAGCGCGGTGCGGCAAGGCGCCCGCGGTGCTGCTGCACGGCGACAGCGGCACCGGCAAGGGGGAGGTGGCGCGCGCGCTTCACTTCGACGGTGCGCGCCGCGATCGACCGTTCGTGCGTGTCGATGTCGAGGACCTGGCGGGGCCCGAGGCCGAGGTGCGGCTCTTCGGCCGCGAACGCGCAGCCGTGGCCGGCACGACCGGGGTGCGTCGGGAAGGCCTCGTCGCCGCCGCCGACGGCGGCACGCTGTTCATCAGCGATCTCTCGGCCATGTCGCCGCCCCTGCAGGGGCGTTTCGTGAGGCTGCTCGAACACGGTGCGTTGCAGCGCGTGGGCGGCGTGCGCGAAGTGCCGGTTGACGTTCGGGTCGTGGCGGCGGCACGCTGCCGACCCGAGGCCCTGCTGCGCGCTGGGCGCCTGCGCCCCGAGCTGCACCGGCGCCTGGCCGCGGCGCCTCTGCAGCTGGCGCCGCTGTGCGAGCGCGGCGACGACATGTGGCTGCTGGCGCATCGCTTCGTTGACGGCACCGCCGAGCGTCATGGCCTGACGCCACCGCGCCTGAGCAGTGCGGCGCGCGAGCTGCTGGCGCGCCACATGTGGCCAGGCAACGTGCGCGAATTGCGACATGCACTCGAACGCGCGGTGCTGCTGCAAGCTGAGGGCACCATAGACAGCTCCCATCTGGCGCTCGCCGCGGCGTCGTGCCCTGCGCCGCCGCCGGTGCCCGTGCCAGCGCCCCCGGAGCTGAATCTTCACCGCCTCGAACACGAGGCCCTGACCAAGGCGCTGCAGCGCGCCTACGGAAACGTCAGTCAGGCAGCGCGGATATTGGGCATCAGCCGCGACACGATGCGTTATCGCATCGCCAGGCATGACCTGGACGGCCCGCGCGCCATGCGCTGAGACGGCTACGCGTTCGAAGCGATCACCGCATCGCGTCGCTCAACCGCTGGGCGCCGATTGCAGCGCTGATCAAGTCTGGCGGCGGCGCGCTCAATCGCGCCGTTTCTCGCATTGGACCTTGTCGCGCGCCGGTTCTTCGGTGAGAGCGGCCAGGACATCGAGCTGTTTCATCGAGGTGCCGCAGATCTTGCGGCCCATGTCCTTCAGGCGCTTGACGACGCGGTCGGTCGACAGGTCACGTCCGATCGAGCGCACGAGTGCGGCCGCGCCGGCGACGAGGGGCGCAGCCATCGAGGTGCCGCTCCAGGTGCCGTAGCCGCCGCCAGGGATGGTGCTGGTGATGTCCGCACCGGGGGCGGCCAGCTTGACCCAGCCGTGGTTGCTGAATCGGGCCAGCCAGCCTTCGCTGTCGCTGGCGCCCACCGACAGCAGGGAGGAGGAACCCTCCGCGGCGGGATACTCGCGGACGTGGTCGGTGCCCCGATTGCCGGCCGCGGCCACGACCACGGCGCCGCCGAAGCCGCCGCAGCGCACCTTGTCGCTGAAGGTCACGCCGTCGTCGTTGTCGTCATCGTCGTCGTCGCGGTCGAGGTCTTTGCCGCGCGTGCTGCCCTTCTTGCACGACACCAGACTGGCCACGGTCTTGAACAGTTCGGTCTTGGCCAGCGAACTCAGGCTCAGGTTGATGACATGGGCGCCGTCGTCGGTGCTCGGGTCGCCGTCGGGGTCGACCGCGTGCAGCATGGCCTCGGCCAGCACCCAGACATTGCCGTAGCCCTGCTCGTCGAGAACGCGCAGCGGCATGATGCGCGCGCCCGGCGCCACCAGTGCCACCAGGCCCGCCACGTGCGTGCCGTGGCCGTAAGCGCTGCTATTGGCACTCGGCACCTCGGACGGGTCGGAATCCCAGTCGACGAAGTCAAATCCGGGCAGCAACTTCCCGGCCAGCGCCGGGTGCTGCCGGTCAACCCCGGTATCGAGCACGGCGACACGGACGCCCCGGCCGGTCGTGATTCGATGGGCCTCCGCGAGACGGATGACCTGCGCCGCCCATTGCCGCGCCGCCAGCGCCTGCGGGTCCCCGATCGCCCACGGGCGGTTCTTGTCCGGTTCGACGATCTTGTAGCGGGCATTGGGCTCCACCGACCGCACCGCATACTCGCGGCGCAGTGCGTCGACCTTGTCCTTGATCTTGGTCGCGCCGATGACCTTGAGCCGATAGATCTGCCGCTGGCCGAAGCGGCCGATCAAGCTCAGCTGATGCTTCACCAGCAGCGGCGCGATCTGGCTGCCCTCGCGCAACTGCACGATGATCTCGTCATCGACCGGGCTGGCGGCCCGCGCGGCGCCCAGTGTGCCGAGCGCCATCCACAGCACGGCAACGCGCAAGGGCCAAGCCCACTGTGCCCGCGCCAGCAGGCGCAAGATGCAGGCAGTCATCGGAATTCCCTTCAGGATGGCCTGGGCATCGGCAGGTTCGGTGCGCGGCCTTGTTGTTGTTACGAAGACCATTCTTGACATCCCTTGCTTCCGGCGCATCCCCCTCGTTCAAGGGGTTTCACCAGCGGCCCATCAGGGAAAACGAGGCCCAGTAAAAAGGATGTGCGTGTCGCCGCCGTGTGGCCAGCTGAGCCTGGCGCAGCGCAGCAGCGGGTGGCTCGCCGCGGCGCAACGCGGCGTACAAGTCGGACATGAATTCGGCCGTGATCGCATCGTCCACGGGCCACAGCGCGGCCACCACGCGTGCCGCGCCCGCAACGAGGAAGGCACGTGTCAGTCCGAACATCTCGTCGCCGCCGCCGATGTCGCTGAGTGCGGTCTCGCAGCCGCTCAGCACGACGGTGGCGCCGGACAGGCGCAGTGTCTCGATGGCCTCGGCGGTGAGCGGGCCGTCGTGCAGGTGCAGCGCCGAGAACACCGGGTTGTCGCTGCGGAACTGGCCGTGGCAGGCGAGGTGGATCACATCGGCGCGGCCGGCATGGGCGAAGAGGTTTGCAATCGTGGCCTCGTGGCCGACAAAGGCCCACCCCTGCGGCAGCAGCCCGGCCACGGCATGGGCTTCGCTTGCGGCATGCGGCAATCGTGTCGACTCGCCCAGGGCCAGCACGCGGGTCGCCGCCGCGGGCTTGCGCGTCAGGGCGTCCAGCGCGATGCGCGTGCTCGGCGCGAAGGCGATCTCCACCTCTTCGGCCAGGCACCGCTGGCCGTCGTGCAGCGCCGCGAACGGCACCGCCCCCAGCTGCGCGTGCGGCACGATCAGCACGCGCTGCGACTGCGCCAGCAGCGGCGCCAGCGGCTGCCACACCATGGCGTGCAGCCGTTGCAGATGGGCCTGGACACGCTGCTCGAGCACCGGCAGATGGCGCTGCACCGGCGCTGTGCCGTGGCGCAGCGCCTCGATCTGGAAGCGTATGGAACGAACCGTATCGACCACCTGCGGCCAGGCCGCCAGACGCCGAACCACCTGCACGCCCGATGGCGTGACGCTGCAGGCGAACAGCTCGTCCGCATGCACGCCGTACTCGACCAGCGCGTCGCCTGGGGCGAGCGAACGGCGTAGCAGCCGCACATCCAGCTCGGCCTGCGTCCGCATCGGCAGGTGGGCGGCGGTGGCCAGGCGGGACCTGCGCGCACGCTCGAGCAGCTCGTGTTCGGTCTTGCGCAACTCGGCTGTCAACAAGGCTGAGGTGTCGGCCTCGTCATCGAGTTGACGCAGGCGGCGGTACAGCCAGGCGAGTTGGGCGCGCAGGCCCTCGGTCTCGACTTGCGGCACCTCGCCTACGCCACGGTGGGTGGCGCCCAGTCGATCTGCCAACGTGCGCGCACGGAAGCGATCGAGCCGGGCCAGCACCTTCTCGCCGTCGGCGAGGCCAACGTCATGGGCCTCGAGCTCCAAGCGCAGCAACGCCTGGAAGGGCCACAGATGATCGTTCTGGAAGGCGCTGCGCAGCTCGTCGCCCGGCAGGGTGCGCTGCTGGTCCTCGAACAACTCGGTCGCCGCCTCCAGGTCGCTGCGCGCCGCCTGCCGATCGCCTGCCGCCATCGCGGCCATGGCGCGCCCAGTGAGGCAGCGCATCTGCACCGGCAGCAGGTGGTGCGCGCGGGCCTCAGCCAGCGTCGCATCGATGAGCGGCTGTGCACGCGCCACGTCGCCCAGACTCAGCAGGGCTTGGGCCTGCACAGCTTCGGCGCGCAGGCGCCGCTCGACGAGACCCGCCCGCGCGAAGCGCGTGGCGGCCTCGCGCGCGAGAGCCAGCGCGCGCGTGCCGTCGTCGCTGGCCTGCGCCAGCTCGGCGCGGGCCAGCGCGACCGCCGCCGCGCCGGTGGTGTTGTCGAGTCCGACAAAGAGCGCTGCCGCTTCGGCCAGCGAGGCCTCGGCGTGCGTGCTCTGCCCGGCCAGCGCCAGGGCGCGCCCGCGCTGCACGAGCGTCCAGGCGCGTTCGACCTGCATGTCCAGCGCCCGGAAGCGCTCGAGCGCGGCCTCGTGGCCGGCCAGCGCCTCGGGCAGCAGCCGCAGCTCCAGGTAGGCGTCGGCGAGTTGCTTGTGCGCAATCGCCAGGTGCTGCGGCATCTCGAGTTCGGCATAGCGCCGCCGTGACCCCTCCAGACCGGCGAGTGCCTCGCGATAGCGGCCGCGCACGAGGTCGAGCAGCGCCACCGACTCCTCCACCATCGCCTGCAGCACGGGGAAGGCGTGCTCGGTTGCGCGCGTGCCGGCGCGCGCGTAGGTGCGCGCTGCTTCGTCGATGTCGCCCAGGGCGGCCAGTGCATCGGCCAGGCCGATGTCGGCCATCACCGAGTGCTCGGGATCGTCCACGCGCGCGAACAGGACCGCGGCTTCGCGGAAGCAACCGGCCGCCGCGGCATAACGGTCTGCCTCCAGATGCAGATTGCCCAGGTTGAGAGCCACCTTGCTCGCGGCCAACATGTCGCCCTGCGCGAGCAGCGCGCGCTGCGCACCTTCGGCACAGTGCGCGGCGTCGTCGTGCCGGCCGAGCATCGTCAACGCCATGATCTTGGGCACCTGCGTCAACGCGGCGTGCTGCGGCTGGCCCAGCTTGGCGAAAGAGTTGGCGGCGGCATCGAGCGCGATGATCGCGGCGTCCATTTCACCCTGGATCACGTGGGCGACGCCTTCGGTCCAGCCGACCAGCGCGTCGACCTCGCCCAACGATTGCGAGAGCCCGGCGGTGTGGGCCGCATCGCGCAATCGCCGCAGAGTGGCGGCAGCGCGCACTGCGCGCTGAGGGTCGCTGCTCCAGGATGAGTAGCACAAGTCCTTCAATGCCCAACCCAGCGCACGCGTGGATTCGACCGTCAGGTCGGACGGCGGAGGCACCTCATCGTCGGCGGGCCATTGGCCGGCCGCTTGCCCGCGTGGCGCATCCTGCAAGCTCACGGCCGCAAGCTCACGACCGCAAGCTCACAAGCGACCCGCGCCTCCATACGGCCCGATATCGATCGGCGGCAGCACGATCTCGCCGCCGTCCAGGCGCACCGTGATCAGGTAGGGGCCACGGCGCACGCCCTCGACCCTGAATTCGCCCATCGCGTCCAGCTCGACCTTGCGGTGCACCGGCCCGTCCGGCGGGGCGTCGAGCGCGACGAGATCGACGCTGCCTTGCGCGCCCGGTCCGAGCAACTGCCCGGACAGCGTAAACCCTTCGGCCTGTGGCTCGACGCGCAGATCGACATCACCGCCCTCGGCGGCGAACAGCAGCTGGCGAACTTCCGAGCGCAGCGCGCGCATGCCGGTGGCCACCGGGGCGCCGGCCCAGCTGTCGAAACTGAGCAACGCCACCCAGCGCTGCCACATCGGCTGGGCGGTCTGCGGCGGTTCGGATTGCTGCCACAGCGCGAGGGCCCGCTGCACCAGATGCGGGGGCGCGTCGGGCATCGCAATGGCGCGTTGCACGAGCGCCAGCCATTCGTCGTCGGACAGCTTGTCGATGGGTTTCATGGGTTGGACATCGTTCCACAAAAGAGCGCGTTCGAGGCTTGCTGATACATCGGCATTGCGCTCAATCCATCAATCGACGCAGTTTGGCCAAACAGCGGGCCCGCGTCGGGCCGATGCTGCCCACGGGCATGCCCAGGCGCGCGGCCACGTCGTCGTAGCCTGCGCTCTCGCTGCCGAACAGGGCCCGAAGCAGCTGCCGACAGCGTTCGTCCATGCGCTCGAGGGCCTGTTGCACCTGGGCCAGCTGCTGCCAGTGCGCCACCGTCTCTTCGGGCCCCGGGGCGCTGTCGGCTACGGCCCCAGTCTCGTCATCGAGCGCCTCCGCGCCATCGGTTTCGGCGAGGGTCATCGACACCAACCGCTGGCCGCGCTGGCGCTGTAGCCAGGCCTCGCGCTTGGCCGTGGTGACGACCCACCCCTGCAACCCAGCGGGCTCGGCGATGCGCGGCAGGTGCTGCACCAGCCGCAGGAAGACGGTCTGGAAGACATCGGCGGCGAGCTGTTCATCCAGACCCGCGCGCCGCGCGATGGTGTAGACCAGGCGCTGGTAGCGCAGCACCAGCGTCTCCCATGCAGAGGCGTCGCCCGCGCGGCAGCGCTGGATGAGGGTCGGGTCGTCGGGTTCGAAGGGGTCGGACATCGGCTGAGCGTCGGCAGGGTGAACCCCGGCGCAGCCTAGTCCTCTTCCCTGATTTGGTGCTGGCTGACGAGTTGCGCCTGCACGTTGGGTGGCACCGCCTCGTAGTGCGAGAGCTCGATGGTGTAGCGCCCTTGCCCCGCGGTCATGGCATTGAGCCGATTCTGGTAGCCGCTCAGCTCTGATAGCGGCGCCTGGCCGCGAATCACCACCGAGTTGCTCGCACCCATGCTTGCGCCGTTGGCGGTGCCGCTCACGAGCCCCCGCTTGCCCGACAGGTCGCCCGTGATGTCGCCCATGGCGCCATCGGGTGCGGCGATCTCCAGGTGCACGATGGGTTCCAGCACGATCGGCCGCGCTTCGCGGATGGCGGCCATGAAGGCCTTGCGCCCGGCGGTGGCGAAGGCGATCTCCTTGCTGTCCACACTGTGGTGCTTGCCGTCGTAGACCGTGACCTTCACGTCCACCACCGGGTAGCCGGCGATGGCGCCGTGGGCCAGCACCTCGCGCACACCCTTCTCGACCGCGGGGATGAACTGGTGCGGGATGACGCCGCCCTTCACCTCGTCGGCAAACTCGAAACCGGCGCCGCGCGGCAGTGGCTCCACGCGCAGGTGGACCTCGCCGAACTGGCCCGCGCCGCCGGTCTGCTTCTTGTGCCGGTGGTGCCCTTCGGCCTTGGCGGTGATGGTCTCGCGGTAGGCGATGCGCGGAGGGTGCGTGTTGACCTCGAACTTGTAGATCTCGCGCATGCGGTCGAGCAGCACGCGCAGGTGCAACTCACCCAGGCCGTAGATGATGGTCTCGTTGGTGGCGGCCACGTGCTCGATCTTCAGGCACGGGTCTTCATCGACCAGCTTGCCGAGAATCTCCCACATGCGTTGCTCGTCGCCGCGGCGCTTGGGCTCGATGGCCAGGCCATGCACGGGCTTGGGGAACTCGAGCGCCTTCAGGTGGATGTGGTCGTCCTCGGCGGCGTCGTGCAGTACGGCGTCGAAGTGGATCTCGTCGACCTTGGCCACGGCGACGATGTCGCCCGGTACGGCGCGCGGCACCTCGACATGGTCCTTGCCCTGCAGCATGAACAGGTGCCCCACCTTGAAGGGCTTGCGACCGTCGCCGATGTAGAGCATCGAATCCCTGGTCACCGTGCCCTGGTGGATGCGGAAGATGCCCATGCGGCCGACAAACGGGTCGACCGTCACTTTGAATACATGCGCCAGCACGTGCATCGCCGGGTCGGGCTTGGCGTGCATGAGCTTGGCCTCGGCACCCTCGCCGTTGAGGAAATCGGGTGGGTTGCTCTCGGTCGGATTCGGCAGCAGCTTGACGATCACGTCCAGCAGTTCAGCCACGCCCGCGCCCGTGCGCGCCGAGGTGAAGCACACCGGGATCAGGTGGCCTTCTCGCAGCGCCTGTTCCAGCGGCGCGTGCAGCTCGCCCGCATCGATGTCGCCATCGTTGAGATAACGGTCGACGAAGGCGGCGTCCACCTCCACCACCTGCTCCACCAGCGCGCGGTGCGCGGCATCGACGCTGCCGAAGTCGCTGTGGCCTTCGCGGTTGTAGAAACACTCCACCACCTTGGTGGCACCCGCGTCGGGCAGGTTCAGCGGCAGGCATTCCTTGCCGAAGCGGGCCTGGATCTGCTCCAGCAGCGCGGCGAGGTTCACGCCCTGCGCATCGATCTTGTTGACGATGATGAGTCGGTCGAGGCGGCGCGAGGCCGCGTAGTCCATCATGCGCTCGGCCATCGGCTCGATGCCGTTGGCGGCGTTGATCACGATGGCCACCGTTTCCACCGCCTCGAGCGCGGGCAGGCTCTGGCCCAAGAAGTCGCTGCCGCCGGGCGTATCGATGAAGTGGATGCGTGTGCCGGCATACCGCATGTGCAGCACCGCGGCGTTGAGCGAGTGCTGCATCTTGCGCTCGAGCGGGTCGTGGTCGCTGACCGTGGTGCCGCGTTCGAGGCTGCCGGCCGCACCAATGGCGCCGGCCTTCACGAGCAGCGCTTCGGCGAGGCTCGTCTTGCCTGAGGCCGCGGGGCCGACGAGTGCCAGCGTGCGGATGCCGGCGACGGCGGTGGTGTCCGGCGCGGCTTTCGCTGCGCCGGGCGTGGCTGGGCTCGGCATGGGGCTTCTCCTCGCAGCCGATGCTCGCAACCCCACGGGGCACAAAGCCCCGTGGGCCGCAGCGCGGCCAGCAACGATGGGTGGTTGGGGCCGGCCAGCGTAAGGGATCGCGCGCGGGCGCACAAGGGTGATCACCGCGTGGTGCGCGGCTGCACGCTTGAGTAAGGTCAAGGCCAATGACTTCCTCATCGATGCCGGGCGCGCCGACGCCCGGCGCCGGCCCGGCGCCGCGCCGGGTGCTGCCGGTGATCGTGCTGGCCCAGCTGCTCGGCACCTCGCCCTGGTTTGCCGTGAACGCGGTGATGCCCGATCTGCAGGCCGCCTACGCCACCGGCCAGGGCTGGCCAGCGGCGGCGGTGGGCACGCTGTCTTCGTCGCTGCAGATCGGGTTTATCGCCGGCACGTTGGTCTTTGCGCTGCTGGCGGTGAGCGACCGCTACTCGGCGCGGCGTGTCTTCCTCGCCTGTGCGCTGGCGGCGGCATTCAGCACGTTGGCGGCGGCAGCGATGGCCTCGTCGTTTGCGGCGCTCGTCGTCTGGCGCGCGCTCACGGGCTTCTTCCTCGCCGGCATCTACCCGGTGGGCATGAAGATCGCGGCGCAGTGGTTCCCGCGCGGGCTCGGTGCCGCGCTGGGCTGGCTGGTGGGCGCGCTCGCGGTGGGCAGCGCGAGCGCACACGCCCTGCGCGCGCTGGCCGCGGGCGGGGCTGGCGTGCCCTGGCAGGGTGTGTTTGTCGGCGTGGCACTGTTGTGTGCTCTGGCGGGCCTGGCGATGATGGTGTGGGTGCCCGAGCCGGCTTCGGCCGCGCCTGCTTCGAGCGCAGGGCACGCCTCGGGCCAGGTCCCGATCCTGCGCTTCACCGCCCTGGCCAGCATCTGGCACGACCGCCGCCTGCGTGCCTCCGCGTTGGGCTACTTCGGCCACATGTGGGAGCTGTACACGTTGTGGGTGTTGATGCCCGCCATCCTGGCCACACGCTTGGTCGACACGGTGGCCGTCTCTTGGTGGGCCTTTGTCGCCTTGGCGATGGGGGCGTTTGGTTGCATTGCGGGCGGCCTGTGGGCCTCGCGCTTCGGCAGCGCCCGCGTGGCGGCCGTGCAGCTGGCAGTGAGCGGGGCCTGCTGCCTCGCCTCGCCCTGGTTGCTACAGGCCGCGCTGCCGCTGTTCCTGGCCGGCATGCTGCTATGGGGCGCTACGGTGGTCGGCGACTCACCGCAGTTCAGTGCCCTCACGGCGGCCAACGCCCCGCGCGAGGCGGTGGGCAGCGTGCTCACCCTCACCACCAGCATCGGATTCGCGGTCTCGGCGCTCAGCATCGAGATCTTCGTGCGCGCGGCGACGATCGCGCCGCTGGCCCATGTGCTGCCCTGGCTTGCGCTGGGGCCGGCGGTGGGGCTGTGGGCCATGCGTCAGCTCCTCACCTCACCTCGCGTCGCCGCGTAGCGTGAGCCCGAGCTCCGGTTTCGGGTGGAGTGTGGAGGTCAGCTACTGGAAAGCCACCTCGGCAAAGCTGCGCAGCTTGCGGCTGTGCAGGCTGCCCAGACGCTCCTGGCGCAGCAGCTCCACCGCACGCATGCCAATGCGCAGGTGCTGGTCGACCCGCTCGCGATAGAACATGTTGGCCATGCCCGGCAGCTTGATCTCGCCGTGCAACGGCTTGTCGCTCACACACAGCAAGGTGCCATAGGGCACGCGGAAGCGGAAGCCGTTGGCCGCGATCGTGGCGCTTTCCATGTCCAGCGCCACCGCGCGGCTCTGGCTGAAGCTGCGCTCAGGGCCATGCGCGGGCAGCAGCTCCCAGTTGCGGTTGTCGGTGCTGGCCACGGTGCCGGTGCGCAGGATCTTCTTCAGGTCGTAGCCGGCCAGCTGCGTGACCTCGGCCACCGACTGCTCGAGTGCCAGCTGAACCTCGGCCAGCGCGGGGATAGGCACCCACAGCGGCAGCTCTTCATCGAGCACATGGTCTTCGCGCATGTAGGCGTGGGCGAGTACGTAGTCGCCGAGCTGCTGGCTGTTGCGCAGGCCCGCGCAATGGCCGAGCATCAGCCACACGTGTGGGCGCAGCACCGCGATGTGGTCGGTGATCGTCTTGGCGTTGGCCGGGCCGACGCCGATGTTGACCATCGTGATGCCGCTCGCGTCGGGACGCACCAGGTGGTAGGCGGGCATCTGCGGCAGGCGCGGCGGCGCCGCACCGATCTCGTCGCCCGGCAACGCGGGTTGCCCCGCGCGCCGCGTGACCACGTTGCCCGGCTCGACGAAGGCAGCGTAGTCGCTCTTCTGCCCCGGCGGGTCGGCCATCAGCGTGTGGCCCATCTTGATGAATTCGTCGATGTAGAACTGGTAGTTCGTGAACAGCACGAAGTTCTGGAAGTGCTCGGGAGCCGTGCCGGTGTAGTGGCGCAGGCGGTGGAGCGAGTAGTCCACACGCGGCGCGGTGAAGAGGGCCAGCGGCTGCGGCTCGCCGGCCCGTGGCTCGTAGGTGCCGTTGGCAATGCCGTCGTCCATCGAGGCGAGGTCGGGCAGGTCGAACAGGTCACGCATGAGCAGGCGCCGCTCGGGTGGCATCGAGCCTTCGAGGTGGTCGTTCTCGGCCAGCGAGAAGTGCACCGGAATGGGTTGCGCGCTGGTGCCCACCTCCAGCGCTACCGCGTGGTTCTTCAACAGCAGCCTGAACTGCTCGGTGTAGTAGTTGGCGAAGAGATCGGGCCGCGTCAGCGTCGTCTCGAAGGTGCCCGGGCCGGCCACGAAGCCGTAGCTCAGGCGCGAGTCGGCGCGCGCCACGGTGTTGGTGCGCACACGCACGAAGGGATAGCAGGCGCGCACGTGCCCCAGGCTCGCGCCAGCGACGAAGCGTTGCAACTCGCCACGGAGATGGTCGACGCTGCTCTTGTAGATGGCCTGCACCTGTGCCAGCGCAGCGGCAGGGTCGTCAAAGCGTGCGGGGGCGGTGTAGAGGGGCAGCGAGGGCATGGGCGGAGTGTGCTCCTGAAGAATGGCGGAAAGGACTGGGCGGCCGGTGACGCGATGGGGCGCAAGTGGGCGCAAGTGGGCGTGAGACGGCGTGAGACGGCGTGGGACGGCGTGGGACGGGCGGCCCTCAGCCAGCGCTCGCACGGTCGAGCGCAGCGATATCGGCGGCGGTGAGCGCGAGGTGAGCCGCGCCGGCGAGTTCCTGCCACTGCGCCACGGTGGTGGCGCTGGCGATCGGCGCCGTGACGCCGGGCCGTGCGATCTGCCAGGCCAGTGCCACCTGCGCTGGCGTGGCGCGGTGCGCCGCGGCAACGGCATCGAGCGCGGCCAGCACCGCGAAGCCGCGTGGATTGAGATAGCCCTTCACACCGGCACCGCGCGGGCTCTTGCCGAGATCGGCCTCGCTGCGGTACTTGCCGGTGAGGAAACCGCGCGCGAGGCCGAAGAAGTTGATCACGCCCAAGCCCTCGCCGCGGATGAGCGGCTCGAGCTCCGCCTCGTAGCCCGCGCGCTCCATCAGGTTGTAGTGCGGCTGCAGGCTCTCGTAACGCGGCAGGTTCAAGCGCTTGCTCAGCGCCAATGCGTCGGCCAACCGAGCCGAGGTGTGGTTGCTGGCACCGATGGCGCGCACCTTGCCTTCGGCGATGAGTTCGGCAAAGGTGCCGAGCGTCTCCTCCAGTGGCGTGGCCGCATCGTCGTCGTGCGATTGGTAGAGGTCGATGCGGTCGGTCTGCAGCCTGGTCAGCGAATCATGCACCGCCTGGCGGATCCAGCGCTTCGACAAACCCGTGCGGCCCGAGCTCTCGTCGCCCATCGGCTTGCCGACCTTGGTGGCGATGAGCACACGATCGCGTTTGCCGCTCGCCGCCCCGGCCTTGAGCCACTTGCCGATGAGCGTCTCGCTCTCGCCGCCCGCATGCCCGGGAACCCAGCGCGAGTAGACGTCGGCGGTGTCGATGAGATTGAAGCCGCCGTCGACAAAAGCATCCAGCAGCGCGAACGAGGTCTTCTCGTCGACGGTCCAGCCGAAGACGTTGCCGCCGAAGGTGATGGGCGCCACTTGCAGGCCGCTGCGGCCCAATGGACGCAGCCAGGTGTTCGGGAGTTGCGGTCTGTTCATGAGGTTGCTCCAGGCACATCGCGAACTACAGGATGAATCGCGAGAGGTCTTCGTCGCGTGCGAGTTCGCCGAGGTGCCGCTCGACCTCGGCCGCGTTGATGCGCACGGTCTGGCCGCCGCGTTGCGGTGCATCGAAACTCACGTCGTCCAGCAGCCGCTCCATCACGGTGGCCAGGCGCCGCGCGCCGATGTTCTCGGTGCGCTCGTTCACCTCGAAGGCGATCTCGGCGATGCGGCGCACGGCATCGGACGTGAACTCGAGCGTCACGCCCTCGGTGGCGAGCAACGCCGTGTATTGCGTGACCAGGCTGGCCTGGGTGCTGGTGAGGATGGCCTCGAAGTCGGCCACGGAGAGCGACGTGAGCTCGACGCGGATCGGGAAGCGGCCCTGCAGTTCCGGGATCAGGTCGCTCGGCCGCGCGAGGTGGAAGGCGCCGCTGGCGATGAACAACATGTGGTCGGTCTTGACCACGCCGTACTTGGTGCTGACGGTGGTGCCCTCCACCAGCGGCAGCAGGTCGCGCTGCACGCCCTGGCGGCTGACATCGGCGCCGGAGGTCTCGCTGCGGGAGGCGACCTTGTCGATCTCGTCGATGAAGACGATGCCGTTGCCCTCGGCGTTGGCCAGCGCCGCCGTTCGGATCTCGTCCTCGTTGACGAGGCGGCCGGCTTCTTCCTCGATGAGGCGTTCCAATGCCTCACCCACCTTGAGCTTGTGCGCGCGCTTGCGCCCGGCGCCCGCTTGCGCAAACAAGCCCTTGAGCTGCTCGGCCATTTCCTCCATGCCGGGCAGGCCCTGCGGGCCCAGCACTTCGAGCGTGGGCTTGGCATCGGCCAGTTCGACCTCGATCTCCTTGTCGGCAAGCGCGCCTTCGCGCAGGCGTTTGCGCAGCACTTGGCGCGCGGTGTTGTCGGCGGCGGGCGCGTCGGCGCTGAACCCGACACTGCGCGGCGGCGGCACCAGCGCATCGAGCACACGCTCCTCTGCGGCGTCTTCGGCGCGCGCACGCTGGGCGCGCATCTGGCGCTCGCGCTCCTGCTTGACGGCCACGTCGACGAGATCGCGCACGATGGTATCGACATCCTTTCCGACATAGCCCACCTCGGTGAACTTGGTGGCCTCGACCTTCACGAAAGGCGCGTCGGCCAGGCGTGCCAGGCGCCGCGCGATCTCGGTCTTGCCCACGCCAGTGGGGCCGATCATGAGGATGTTCTTGGGTGTGATCTCGCCCCTGAGCTTGTCGTCCACCTGCTGGCGGCGCCAGCGGTTGCGCAGTGCGATGGCCACGGCGCGTTTGGCCGCCTGCTGGCCGACGATGTGGCGGTCGAGCTCGGAGACGATCTCACGCGGGGTCATGGCGCTCTTCGTCGCGCCGGCGTCGCGCGGCGCGCTCATTCGAGCACCTCGATGGTGTGGTGCTGGTTGGTGTAGATGCACAGCTCGCCGGCGATCTTCAGCGACTGCTTGACGATCTCGGCCGCAGTGAGCGACGAATGTTCGAGCAGCGCGCGCGCCGCCGACTGCGCATAGGCGCCACCCGAACCGATGGCGACGATGCCGTGCTCGGGCTCGAGCACATCGCCATTGCCGGTGATGATGAGCGAGTGATGCTTGTCGGCCACAGCAAGCATGGCTTCCAGGCGGCGCAGCACGCGGTCGGTGCGCCAGTCCTTGGTCAGCTCGATGGCGGCCTTCTGCAGGTTGCCCTGGTGCTTCTCGAGCTTGGCCTCGAAGCGTTCGAAGAGCGTGAAGGCGTCTGCGGTGGCGCCGGCGAAGCCGGCCAGCATCTGATCGTGAAAGAGCTTGCGCACCTTGCGTGCGGTCGACTTGACGATGATCTGCCCGAGGGTGACCTGGCCGTCGCCGCCGAGCGCGACCTGGGCGCCCCGCCGCACGCTGAGGATGGTGGTGCCGTGGAAGGTGTCCATGGGGACACTGTAGCGTCGCCTGGCGCGTGGGCAGGCGGCTGTAGCCCGCCGCAGCTCGCAGCGGGGGCTAGACCTTCCTGACCCCGACCTTTGCGTGCTCGTTGATGCCCATGGCGCCGAAGAAGAGCGCCACCAGGCGGTGCGACTCCATGAACTGCACCGCGCGGCCCTCGCCGCGGCGGGCCAGCACCCAGTTGAGCAGGTCGCCCGCGGCGATGAAGTCGACACGAATCAGGCGCGAGCAGGTCACGTTGACGAGGGTGGCCAGCCGCAGCTCGCCTTCGAGCTTCTTGAGCGTGCTGCTGATGTCCCCCACGAGCTGCCCCGAGAGTTCGACATTGGCCACCTCGACGCCCGTGGCGGCGTCTTCGGACAGAGCCGACTCCATGAAGCTCGTGGAGACTTCACTCACCACCGACATCGCCGGCGTGCGCGTGGAGATGTTCTGGCCGCTGATGTACACCTTGCAGCGGGCCGCCTCCCACGAGGGCGGCGAAACCTCGTAGGTGACGCAGTAGTCGATGGCGGCCTCGTCGAACTGGTCGGCGCGGTTTGCCAGGCGCAGCGCATCCAGCCTCGTCAGCCAGAAGGCCGGGTCGGCGTCGCGCACGCCCGTGGGTGCCGCCTCGGCGAGCACCTGGAACAGGCGGTCGCCGCCGATCCAGCGCATCTCGATGTTCTGGCCAGCCCATAGGCGGAACAGCGTGGACAGTTGCATCGCCGCTTCCGCCTCGATACCGCGCAGCTGGCCCCAGTCGAAGATCCACGGCATCGGCATCTGCAGGGTCTGCGAGCGCAGGCGCGCCACGGCGTCGATATCCAGCAGGGTTGGGCTGACCCAGCCCACGTCGTTCGTGGCGCCGCGGCCGGCCGATGCCAATGAACTGCCTGTCATCAGCGGCTCGTCGGCAATTGCCTCGGCCACCAGCTTGGGCAGCGAATACCACTGCGGCGCCGACCAGCCGAACTGCTGCGCGTAGTCCAGCGCCAGACTCTCGAAACGTTGCTGTTGCCCCGTGGCACGGTACAGGTCAAACAGCACGAGCCACGTCTCGGCATGCTGGTGGCGCACGCCACCGGCGCCGGTGACACGCTGCAGCGCCTCCTCGCATTGCTGGAAGTCGGCGTTGGCGAACGAGATCACCGGCTCGTCGAGCTCGGGGTCGTGCATGACCTCGCTGACTTCGACGGCGAAGGGGCTGTTCATGTCACCCGTGGCGGCGTCGGTCGTGGGCGCGAAGTGCACAGGCGCCAAAGCGGGCGGGGACGGCGCCGAGAGTGGTGGCAGGCCTCGGGCGCTCGGGGCAGGGGGTTCGCCGGCCACGAGGTCGCGGTACGGCGCGGGGCGGGGCGCGGGCTCTCGATAGCCCCCGTTCTCGGGCTGGCCGCCTGGTCTGGGTACCTCGTCGCGCAACAGCGGCAGATCCACGTCAGGCGGCTGAGCAAAGGGCGCAGCGCCCGATGCGCCGGCGCCGGCGGTTCCGCGTCCTGCACTGGGGCTACCCGACGGGCTGGAAGGACTGGAATGACCAGTCGGGCGCCGCGACCCAGGGGCGAAGTTCTCGCCCACCATCTGCTGCTCGATCTCGTCGATCTTGGCCTTCACCGCGACATCAGCGCGCGCCGGGCCTTCCTGCAGCCGGGCCTCGGAATCGTCCATCCGCGAGGCGCCTTCTAGCGCCGCGGCCTGCTCGGGCGACAGACCTTCCCGGCGAATGCGGCGCAACATGTCGAACTCGCGTTTGCGCACAAAGTCGTTGCGCCGCTTGCGCTCGATCATCGCCTTCAGCTCGGACTTCTCGAGCTCGAGCTCGCGCGAATCCTCTTGCCGGGAATTGATCTCGTTCCAGTCGGTGGCCGGGTTCGCTACGAACCGCACCACCTTGCGGAAAAAGCTCTCGTTCTCGGCCATGCGCGGACTTTAACCCGGCCGGTTACAGATTCGGCCGCGTCAGGTGCAGACTGCGAGTCTCGGCGCCACTTTTCACGCGCGAGGATCGGGGGGGTTCAGTCCCCGAACATCTTCTGCTTGAGCTCGCGGCGCTGCTGCGCTTCCAGAGACAGGGTGGCGGTGGGCCTGGCCAGCAACCGCGCCAAGCCGATCGGCTCGCCGGTCTCGTCGCAGTAGCCGTAGTCGCCGCTCTCCAGCCGCGCCAGCGACTGCGAGATCTTCTTCAACAGCTTGCGCTCGCGGTCGCGCGTGCGCAGTTCGAGCGCGTGCTCTTCCTCGATCGTGGCGCGGTCGACCGGGTCGGGCACGATGGAAGTGTCTTCGCGCAGGTGCTCCGTGGTTTCGCCGGCATTGGACAGGAGGTCGTCCTTTTGCTGGGTGAGACGAGTGCGGAAAAACTCGACTTGTTTCTCGCTCATGTACTCGCTGTCGGGCATCGCGAGCAGTTCGTCATCGGTGAGCTCGCGGCCGGCCTTGGTCTTCCAGGCGTTGGCGAGTTTGGGGTCGATCTTCTTGGGGGGACGGGAGGTGGAGGCTTCGATCAATTCGGGTGCAATCGGGCGCGCTGGGGCGAAACGGTCGGTGAACCGGTTGGATACCAGTACCGCCGGGGGAGGAATGATGGCAGCGGCCGCTTGGGCGGCTGCCATCCTCGCAGCGGCCGAGCCAGGGGCCGGCGGCTTGGGCGAGGGGGATGGCGCTGACGGCTTGACTTGTGGCCCGGGCCTGGCAGGGCTGGGCGTGAGGGGCTTTGCCACGGGCGCGGCAATGCCTTTCGCGGCGGCCTTGTTCGTCGCCGGGGGAGTCGGCTTGGCGACAGGCTTGGCAATCGTTGTGGCGGAGGGCTTGGCGATGGGATTGAGGACCGGTTTGGTGATGGGATTGGATGCAGGCTTGGAGGCGGGCTTCGAGGCGGGCTTGGCAGCAGGCTTGCCGATCGGCTTGGCAACCGGTTTCGCGGCGGGTTTGGCGACCGGTTTCGCAACCTGCTTGGCGACCGGGCGAGCGACCGGGCGAGCAACCGGCTTGGCCGCTGTCGAAGGCTTGCCAGCCGGTTTCGACCCAGGCTTGGCCGCAGGGGTTGATTTGGCTGCTTTGGCGCCAGAGGGCTTGGCCGCGACCTTGTTGGGCGGTGCCTTCCCGGCACTGCCCGGCTTGGACGACGCCTTCGCCGCAGATCGGCCCGCGGCCTTCGCCGCAGCCTTCTTTGGCGCCGGGGCCCGCGCCTTTGATGGCGCTTTGGCCGGGGGCTTGCTCAAGGGCTTCTCCTCGCCTCAGACGATCACTTGGATCAAACCGGCATCGCAGGGCGTGCCGGAGGGCCTTTGCGGACCCCGGAAAGGGCCCGGCCCGCGAGCCGCGGGCCTCAAAGGCGCGCGGATTGTAGCCACGGGGTGCGGGGGGTCGACGAGGCTCCAAACGGGGGATGTGCCCCACCCTTCACGGCCCGCATGAGTTCCTCAGGCCAAACACTGTTCCAGCCCTTGCATCAGCACGTCCTTGGGCAGGTCGATGCCGATGAAGACCATCTTGCTCATCTTCTCCTCGCCCGGCGCCCACTTGGGGCCGAGGTCGCTGCCCATCAACTGGTGCACGCCCTGGAAGATCACCTTGCGCTCGCTGCCCTTCATGAACAGCACGCCCTTGTAGCGCAGCATCTTGGGGCCGTAGACCTGCACGATGGCGCCGAGGAAGTCCTCGAGCTTGGCCGGATTGAAGGCGCGCTTGTTGCGGAAGACAAAGCTCTTGACGTCGTCGTCGTGAGCGTGGTGGTGTGTCTTGTGCGACGGGTGATCGCAGTGCTCACCATGTTCGTGATCGTGGTGGTCATCGTGGCCATCGCCATGCGCGTGGTCGTGGCTGTCGGCGCTGAGGAAGTCCGGGTCGATGTCAAGCTTGGCGTTGAGGTTGAAGCCTTTGAGGTCGAACACCTGGCTGATGGGCACCTCGCCGAAGTGCACCATGCGCTGCGGCGCGCGCGGGTTCATGTGCTTGATGCGGTGGATCAGCGCATCGACCGTGTCTTTGGCGACGAGATCACTCTTACTGATGAAGATCTGGTCGGCAAACCCGATCTGGCGGCGCGCCTCCTGGCGCGTGTCGAGCTGGCCGTCGGCATGCTTGGCGTCAACGAGCGTGAGCACGCTGTCCAGCAGGTAGCTCTCGGCAATCTCGTCGTCCATGAAGAAGGTCTGCGCCACCGGGCCCGGGTCGGCCAGGCCCGTGGTCTCGATGACGACACGGTCGAAGTTGATCTCCCCCTTGCGGCGCTTCTCGGCCAGATCGGCCAGCGTGCTGCGCAAGTCCTCGCGGATGGTGCAGCACACGCAACCGTTGCTCATCTGGATGATTTGCTCCTCGGTGTTGACGCTCAAGATGTCGCTGTCGATGTTTTCCTCGCCGAATTCGTTCTCGATGACGGCGATCTTCTGCCCGTGCGCCTCGGTGAGCACCCGCTTGAGCAGGGTGGTCTTGCCGGCGCCGAGGAAGCCCGTGAGGATGGTGGCGGGGATCAGTGACATGGTGTGGACTCTGGCGGGGGCATGGTTCGGCCCGGGGAGATGAGGGCGGCGCAATGTCTTGCAAGAGGGCGGCACTGTCAAGCCGCGGATGAGTGCTTCTTTGTGGCAGCCGCGCACGCAAGAGGTGTGCTGCGGTATCCTCGCCGCCCCGCCACTGCCGACACCCCCGTGTCAGAACCTCCGTCGACGCGCCCCGGCGCGCTCCAGCAGGACCCGCGCGCCGACCTGCGCCACGAGGGCCGTCATGACCCACGTCATGATCCGCGCCCAGGCAAGCGCAGCTTTTTTGAGCGACTGGTGGAGTTTGTTTCCCCGGGTCCCGACACCAAGGCCGGGCTGTTGGAGACGCTGGCCGACGCCGAGAGCCGCGAACTGATCGAGCCCGAGTCGCGCGTGATGCTCGAGGGCGTGCTGCGCATGGCCGACATGACGGCCGGCGACGTGATGGTGGCGGCGCCGCGCATGGACTTGTTGGACATCGACGCGCCGTACGACGAACTGTTGAACATCGTCATCGAGACGGCGCACTCGCGCTTCCCGGTCTACGAGGGCGCGCGTGAAAACGTCATCGGCATCCTGATGGCCAAGGACTTGCTGAAACTGCAGCGCGCACCGGAGCTGAACCTGCGCACGCTGCTGCGCCCGGCCGTGTTCGTGCCCGAGAGCAAGCGTCTCAACGAGCTGCTGCGCGACTTTCGCAGCAACCGCAACCACCTGGCGATCGTGATCGACGAGTTCGGCAACACAGCCGGGCTCATCACCATCGAAGACGTGCTGGAAGAAATCGTCGGCGAGATCGAGGACGAGTTCGACGACAAGGACGGCGAGGCAGGCATATACACCCTCGCCGACGGTGGCCAGCGCGTCGCCGGCGACACCTCGATCGACGCCGTCAACCAGGCCTTTGGCGTGGCCCTGTCGACCGATCACTTCGAAACCATCGGCGGCCTGGTGGCGCACGAACTCGGCCATGTGCCGCGCCGCGGCGAAACCACCCGGGTCGGCGCGCTGCAGTTTCACGTCATGCTGACGCGTGGCGGCGCCGTGCGCTGGTTCAAGGTGACGCGCGCGCCAGCCGCTGCGGCCGAGGTCCCTGCGGCTTGACCGGCTCGGCACCTCTCGGCGCGGCACCCCGCGGCGCGGCGCAGCCACGCGCCTGGCCTGCCGGGCTGGAAGGCGGCGCCTGCCTTGTGCTCGGTGCGCTGCACAGCGCGCCGTTCGTGATCACGCAAGCCTGGGCGCTGCAACTGGTCGTCGTCGCCGTGCTGGCCTGGCGGCTGGCCAGTGCGACACCCACCCGCGCGGCGCTGATCGGCCTGACGTTCGGCACAGCCTGGCTCGCCTGCGGCATCTGGTGGTTGTTCATCAGCATGCACCGCTATGGCGGCCTGCCGGCCTGGATGGCGGCACTGGCGGTCGGGCTGCTCAGCGCCGGCATGGCGGTGCTGCTCGCCGCGGCACTGGCTGCCTTCGCAAATTGGCGCAACACGCGGGTCGGCAGCGACGCGCTGCGCTTCGGCGCACTCTGGTTGCTCGCCGAACTGGCGCGCGGATGGCTGTTCACCGGTTTCCCGTGGGTGGCGAGCGGCTACGCGTTTGTCGATTCGCCGTTCGCCGCGCTGGCGCCGTGGGTCGGTGTGTATGGCATCGGCGCGGTGGCGGCCACGCTGTCCGGTGCGGTGGGTTTGACCGCAGGCGGTTGGCGCGCGCGCGGCGTGCCGGCGCTCGGCGGCGCGGCCGCGATTGCGGCACTGGCAGTCCTGCCGACCGCCCAGTTCACAAAGCCCAGCGCCAGCCTGAGCGTCGCCCTGTTGCAGGGCAACGTGGCACAGAACGAGAAGTTTTCGATCGAGCACCTGCCACAGGCGTTGGACTGGACGCGCGAGCGCCTGTTAGAGGCGCGCGCCGACTTGGTGCTCGGCCCGGAAACCGTGATCCCGTTGTTGCCTGCCCAGCTTGACCCGCGTTATTGGGAACCCGTGCTCGAACACTTCCGCGCGCCCGGCCGCGCCGCACTGATCGGCCTGCCGCTGGGCGACGAACAGCTCGGCTACACCAACTCGGTGGCGGGTATCGCGGCGCACACCGCCGCCCTGCCCGACGGCTTCTACCGCTACGACAAACACCACCTGGTGCCGTTCGGTGAAGTCATCCCGTTCGGCTTCAAGTGGTTCGTCGCGATGATGAACATTCCCCTCGGCGACTTCAACCGCGGCGTGCTCGTGGCGCCGTC
>JANNRI010000038.1:0-45226 GCA_031401195.1 Burkholderiales bacterium | reverse complement strand
TCAGTTCGATCTTGAATGTTGCTCAATACGGAATTGAAGTGAACTTAACTTCACTTGCTTCTTCCGTGAGCGTTTGCGACTCAGAGTTTAACCCCTTTGTCATGGCACTCGCCTTCAAACGCCCACGCTTATCGGCTGTATGTTGTTAAAGAACTGGCCTTTCGGCGCGCTGACTCACGATCAGCGAAGACGACGAGTCTGGCATGTTTTCGATGCCACTGTCAAGCGCTAGGGCTTTCCAGCACCTCGCTGATCGTCGATCGGCGAAGCCCATGATGCTAGCACACCTTGAGCGCCTGCCCGCCAGTCGGTGGTTGCCGGCGATCTGGTGCCCCGAGAAGGCGCACCGCGTCCGCTGGCGACTCCGACTCCATCGCCGCACGCCGAAGATCGTCAAGCTGACGTGTGTCGACGCGCAGGATGCGTTGCTTGATCTCGGCGATGCATACTGGGTGCATCGAGAAGCTGCGGAGTCCGAAACTAAGCAGCAAGTCGGTGAATGCTGGGTCACCCGCCATCTCGCCGCAGACGCTGGCCGGTTTGCCTTGAGCTCGAGCCGCCGTGATCACTTGGTGAAGCAACGAAAGGACCGCCGGGTGCCAAGGGTCATAGAGATGGCTGACGGCCTCGTCGCCGCGATCGATCGCCAACGTGTACTGGATGAGGTCATTGGTGCCGATGGAGACGAAGTCGAAGTGATGCAGAACGCGCTCGATGATCACAGCCGCGGCGGGTACCTCGACCATGGCGCCCACGGTCACCGGCCCACACGGCTTGCGAGCCTCATGGAGTTGCTGGCGTGCCCGTGAAAGCGCTTCGCGGATCGCGCGCATCTCGGCAAAGTGAGCCACCATGGGAACGAGAATCCGCACGGGGCCGTGAGCGGCTGCGCGCAGCATCGCGCGCAGTTGTTGCCTGAACATCCCCGGCTCGGCGAGGCTCCACCGAATGGCCCGCAGTCCAAGCGCCGGATTCAATCCGTGCTCGTGCCGCGCGTCAGCGCCGCCCACACGATCCAACGGCTTGTCTGCACCGACGTCGACAGTGCGTATCGTCACCGGTAGCCCGTGCATTGCGGTGACCACGGCGCGGTATGCCTCGTACTGCTCATCCTCGTCAGGCAGCGAGCCGCCGCGATTCATGAACAGGAACTCACTGCGGAATAGCCCCACACCCACAGCCCCGGCTGCCAGTGCGCCCGCGGCATCGTCGGGCAGCTCGATGTTCGCAAGCAGTTCCACGGCCTGCCCATCGAGCGTCACCGCCGGTGTGTGCCGCAGCCGCCCGAGCCTGACCCGTTCGAGCTCGCTCTGCCGCTGCCTAAATCGGTACTCCTCCAGCACGATCGGTGGTGGATTCACAACCACGACGCCAGCATCACCATCAACTACGACCCAGTCGTCCTGTCGAATGAGGCGACTGGCCTCGCGGGCCCCCACAACCGCTGGAATGTCCATGCTGCGTGCGACGATGGCCGTGTGCGACGTTCGACCGCCGACGTCGGTCACGAACCCCGTGAAGACGCTGCGCTTGAACTGCATCATGTCTGCGGGAGCCACGTCCGCTGCCACCAGCACAAGTGGCTCCTCTCCGCCAAAGTCGTCCGTTGACGGCTGCCCGGTAGCCAATGCCGGTGTCAGCGCGGCCGCGCCCGGGGCCGACCCTCGCGCAAGTGCCGCACCCGGCCCCGCCAGAACCAGCACCCGAAGCATTCGCTCGACCACCTGCTCGACATCGGCCTTGCGCTCACGCAGATAGGCGTCCTCCATCTCGTCAAACTGACGCGCCAGCACCTCGAGCTGAGCCGACAAGGCCCATTCGGCGTTGTAGTGGCGCGCGCGCACCCAGTTTTTGGTCGCCGCGATAACCGTCTCGTCGTGCAGCAGCATCAAGTGCACATCCAACAACGCAGCCAGTTCGTGCGGCGCCTCGGCCGGCATGTCCGCCTTCAGCGTCTCCAGCTCCTGGGCCACGACATCGCGGGCCATGCGAAGCCGTTCGATCTCCTCAAGAACGCGGTCGGCCCCGACGTAGTAGTGCGCCACGTCGACTCGGCTGGAGGCCACGAGCACAGCGCGCCCGATTGCGATCCCGCGGGACACTTGGATGCCAAAGACTTGGATGCTCATCGTTGCGCCTCATGCCCGCACCGAAAGGCCGACCCCTCTCGACCAGCATCCACACGGGTCACCGATGATGATGCAGACTCGGCGCTGGCCCCTGAACGTTTTCGAACACCGTCGGCTCGCACGCGGCTACTCCCCTTCGCCGAAACGCGACTCTATGAGCTGTCGAAGCGCCTGCATCGCGAGCGATTCATCTTCGCCCTCGGCCTCGATCTCCACCTCGGAGCCCTGCCCCGCGGCCAACATCATGACGCCCATGATGCTCTTGGCATTCACCCGCCGGCCGTTGCGTGCCACGTGCACGTCACACTTGAATCCGCCGGCCAGCTTCGTCAGCTTTGCCGACGCTCGCGCGTGCAACCCCAGCCTATTGCTGATCGTGATGCTTGACTTGATCATGGCTCAGCTTGGCACCTGGTTGGTTCTGTCGTGGTGTGGGGTTGGCCTGCATCACGCCCTGGACTGCGCCAGCCAAGGCCCGCTGTGCCAGCTCATCGAGCGGCAGATCGGGGTTGCCGAGGGTTCGCCACAGCATGGGCACGTTGACGCCAACCACCACCCGGGCCCGCGGCATCCCGGCCGTCGCGCGCTGGCAGGCGCTGCACGGCGTTGCGCCAAAGGCGTCGGTCAGCAGCAGCACGTCATGCCCGGCCAGCGCTTCGAGCGCGCTTCTGACAGCCAGATCGGGCTCCGGATGATCGGGCTCCACATCAATCGCGATCACCTCTGCTGCACGGTCAGGAAACGCGTGTGCTGCAACCGTGCGCAAGGCGCTGGCCAGCGGGGCGTGGGCAACGATGAGTAGTCTTGACATGGCGTGCAGCCAATAGGTTGGGCCATGGCCAACCTATTCGGCCCGCGATGGCAGCGGTCCATTATGGGCAACCGCCGCGCGCCCTCGAAGCAGCCACCCATAGGCAACCACCGAACATACGGCGAAGGCCGCGAACGCCGACCTGAACGCGCCGATCTCGTCGAAGCCCATCGCCAAGGCGGCGTCGATCAGGAGGCCGATGCCCCACTGGATCGAAAAGACACCGGAGAAGATGACAAGATTGAAGGCGGACAGCGCCCGGCCGGCCTGCGCTCGCGGAAAGGCCGCCCCCACCGCGGGCTGGCTCACCGTCACGAAGCTGCAGGCAACGCACCAGGCGGCCCAATGCCAAGCGCCCGCGCGCGGGCCCAGCGCCACGTTCACCACCAGAAGCGCCAGGCACAGCGGCAGCCCCCAGCGCATCAGGCGGATGGCGTCGAGCCCACGCGCCGCCAGTTTCGGCATCACTGCGCCCCAGGTCATGAAGGTGAGCAACATCGCCAGGTTGATAGCAAACAGCCCCTGCGCCGCTGCGCGTGCGTCCAAACCCGCCACGCGCGTCATCCACGGCCCGGCCCACAGGGCTTGCACGGCGATCATGCCGCCGTAGATGAAGAAGCCGGCCGGCGCTGTCCTCACGAACAAGGGGTGACGAACAATTTCAGGGTAGGCGCTCTCCTGCAGCTTGCGCACCGCGCCGGACAGCATCGGCTCGTCTCGCGGGACGAACAAGGCCACGGCGGCCATCGACAAGGCCAGCACCCCGGCCAACAGCCAGAACAGGCCGCGCCAGCCCAGCGCCGGCAGCAGCCACTGCACCGGCAGCGTCGAGGCCACCATGCCCAGGGAGCCGGTCATCAGCATCCAGGCATTGGCGCGCAACTGCGCCGCTTGCGACAACCAACGCCGGTAGCTCGTCAGCGGTGCCATGAGACAGGCCGAGACACCAACGCCGATGAGCATGCGAGCCAGCACGAGTGAAGTCAGCCCCTGGGCATGGGCAAATGCAATGCAGCCCAGTGTCGCCAGCGTGAGCAGCGCCAGCAACGTGCGCCGCGGCCCGAGTCGATCCAGCGCACTGCCCAGCGGCAACTGCATCGCCGCGAATCCGAGAAAGAACGCGCCGGCAAGCAGCCCGAGATCGGCCGCCCCGAGGCCCAGCTCGGCGCTGAACACCGGAGCAAGCGTAGCCGTCACGGCGCGCAGAAGTGCCGAGAGGAAGTAGGCGCCCGCGAAGGCACCGAAGAGGGCCATCAGCGCCACTGCTGACGGTGGGCTGTCGCGACCCGGCGCGCTCACGGGGCAACGCGTAGCGAGTCGAAAAAGGGCTCTGCGGCCGAACCAGCAAGCGGCTCACCCATCACGATGGCCTGAAACACCTGCGTACCGTGCGAGAACACGACGAACTGCACATTCGTCGCAGCGCCCTCCGGAAAGCGCCCACTCACCTGCACCACTGCCTGGGCATCGTGCGGTGTGGCCCCAGGCACGGCCACCGGCGCCCTGGACACGACATGCCCCCGCACATTGGCCACTGTGCTGTCGCCCAGAGCCCGCAAGGCGGAGCCCACCCGCGCCGGATCGCTGACATCGGCCGTTGCGATCGCCCAGGTCCAGGCGTCGGCCTTGCACGCCAGCATCGCGACCCGCACCGTCTCACCGGCCAGCGTCACGGTTCGCGTCGTGCCGGTGGCCTTGCAGGGCAGCAGCGCACGCACAGCAGTGCCGGCCGGGCGCACCTCCCGCCAGTCCAACGCCGGAGCGCACGCCGCGCCGATGGCACCCAGCAGCAACGCCGAAAGCCGCGCACCCATGCCGCGGGCTCCACACCGTGTGGCACGCCCGCCCGGGTTGTTGCCAGAAGCCCCTTGCATCGAAGCATTATCCCGGGCCATGTCTACGGGGCCCCAATGGGCCGGTGGCGGACAACCGATACACGCCCGACAATAAATGGGTGACCACTGAAGCCACTGCATCCCTGCCCCTCGCCCCTGGCGCTCTGTGTGGCGTTCGCGTGCTCGACCTGTCGCGTGTGCTGGCAGGGCCCTGGTGCACGCAGACGCTGGCCGACCTCGGCGCCGAGGTCATCAAGGTCGAGCGGCCCCGCTCGGCCCGCCACCCCGGAGGTGATGACACTCGCGGCTGGGGCCCGCCGTTCCTGCAAGACGCGCAGGGTCGCGACACCGAAGAGGCGGCCTACTTCCTTGGTGCCAACCGAAACAAGCGCTCAATCGCGATCGACCTTTCGGTCCCGGAAGGCCAGTCCCTCATCCGCCGAATGGCCGCAGACTGCGACGTGCTCGTCGAAAACTACAAGGTCGGCGACATGGCTCGCTACGGCCTCGACGCCGCAAGCCTCGCCACGCTGTGCCCGCGCCTCGTGTACTGCTCCATCACCGGTTACGGTCAGACCGGGCCGTACAGCGATCGCGCAGGTTATGACTACGCCATCCAGGGCGCCGGCGGGCTGATGAGCATCACGGGCGAACGAGACGACCTTCCGGGCGGAGGCCCACAAAAGGTTGGCGTCGCTGTGGCCGACCTCTTCACCGGCATGTACGCCACCGTGGCCATCCTGGCCGCTTTGCGGCATCGCGATGCCACGGGTCGGGGCCAGGCCATCGACATGGCGCTGTTGGACACCCAGGTGGCGATGCTGGCGAACCTCGGCGCCAGCTACATGATCACGGGCCGCGCACCGCGCCGGGCCGGCAATGCTCACCAGAACGTCGTGCCTTACCAGGTGTTTGAAGTGGCCGATGGCCACATCATCCTGGCCGTGGGCAACGATGGACAGTTCGAGCGCTTCTGCGCCGTGGCGGCCTGCCCCGAACTGGCCCGCGACCCACGCTTTGCTCGCAACGCAGACCGCGTCCGGCACCGCGACGCCCTGGTGCCCCTGCTCGCCGACCGCCTGCGCGAACGCCCGCGAGCGTCGTGGCTGGCGGCATTCGACGCGGCCAAGGTGCCTTGCGGTCCGATCAACGACCTCGCCGACGTCTTTGCTGACCCCCACGTACGCGCTCGTGGCATGACATTGTCCGTGCCCCACCCGCTCAACCCCGGCCTTGAGTTGGTGGCGAGCCCCATGAAGCTCTCGGCAACCCCCGTTACGCTGCGCCACCCACCCCCGATGCTGGGCCAACATACCGAGCAGGTGCTGGCCGAATTCGGGCTGACACAAGAGCAGGTCGCCCAACTACACCGCGCCGGCGTGATAGGGTCCACCTTCCGCAACTAGGGTGAACCCCGAAACTACGGGGGGATAGGCGGCTGGTTACATCTGGCGCAGTTATCCACAGGAGGGCCACAATGGAGTCACAGCCTACCCACTGGCCCTCGGGTGCGCCGCAAGTTGAGCCCATTGCAGAAAGCGAAGCCACTCTCTCCATGGATCTCTCAGAAGTCAAAGGCAAATCGAACGGCGCGCGTCGCGCGCCGTTGATCGCCGCCGACCCACACGACCTCGTCGCCCAGTTGGGAAGCGAGATCGCGTCAGTTCTGTCGGGCGCGCTGGAGCGCGTGACCACACTGGCCACCACGGGCAAGATTGATCGCGCCTCCCTGCGCGCACTGCGCGAAGAAGTCGACCATGCGCGCCGCGTGGCGATCATGGGGCAGCAGGTGAGCCGCCTGGCCGCCGGGCGCGTGCGTGTCGCCCACGAGCGCATCAACCTCACCAACCTGTTGCGCGAGGCGCTGCGCCAACGCGGCCGAGAAATCGAGGCGCGTGGCATCGAGGTGCGCCAGGTGTTGGCACCGGCCGAGGTGTCCAGCGACACGACGTTGTCGTTCTCCTTCCTGCAATCCGTGCTCGACTGGTGCTTCGAGCACGCCGTTTCGCGTGTCGATCTGGCGCTCGATGTGCGCAGTTGGCCTGCGCGGGCCCGGCTGGTCTGCAGCTTCGCCTTCGAGCACCCCGATCGGGTCGACACCTCCTTTGCGCAACTGGAGGCTGACCTTGGCCGCACGATCGAGACGATGTCCTGGCGCCTGCTGCACCAGACCGCGGCCGTGCTGGGCCTGACCGTCCAGCGCAAGGACGATGCCGGGCGCACGACCCTCACGATCGAATTCCCCGACACGCTGCCCGCGCGCGTCGACTCGCTGATACCCAACGGCGAAACAGAGCTCGACGAAGCCGGCAACCTGTTCGCGAATTCGCAGCCGTTGGCGGGCCGCCACGTGCTCATCGTGGCGCCACGGCGCGAGGTGCGCAACACCGTGCGTGAAGCGGTGCGCAACATGGGCCTGATGGTCGACTACGTCACTTCGCTCGAGGAAGCAGCGCAGTTCTGCCGGGCGAGCATGCCGCACGCCGTGGTCTACGAGGGCATTCTGCGCAGCGAGCGGTTCGACCGGCTGCGCTTCGAGTGGCTGGAGTCGGTGCCGAACCTGGCCTTCGTGCAGATCGCCGAGCAAGGCCGGGCCTTCGAGTTGTTGAACGAGGGCGGGCGCCAGTTCGCAAGCGTCGGGCGCGACGCGATCCTGCAGCAGTTGCCCGCGGCGTTGAGCTTCGAACTCTCGCGCCTGGTTGGCGATGGCGCTTGATTGCGCCCGCTTTGCGCGCGGCAGCGCCTGACTGACCTCCGCTCTTCCTGATCCCTGCCTGGCGAGCCGTCAGGGCACGACGGTTCGGCTGCCGCACCCTTCTATCGCATCACCTATGGACCGCCGCCGCTTCGGCCACACGCTGCTCGCCGTTGCAGGTTCGCCTGTACTCGCCGCGGCGCTGCCGCTGCTCGCGGGCGGCTGTGGTCGGCGGCAAACGGTGCCGCAAGTGGCCTATACGCTCCTCGACGGCCGCGCCGGCCACACGGCGAACCTGCGCGGCAAAGTCGTGCTCATCAATTTCTGGGCCACGAGCTGCGTGACGTGTGTGCACGAGATGCCTACGCTCGCGGCCACCTGGCACCGGTACCGGCCCCGCGGCTACGAGACATTGGCGGTGGCCATGCAGCACGACCCGCCGGCCCTGGTGGCCCGCTTTGCCGAAACCCGCGCGCTGCCCTTCGGGGTGGTCATCGACAATACTGGCGCCATCGCCCAGGCCTTCGGCAATGTCCGCATCACTCCCACAACCTTCGTCATCGACAAGCGCGGAGCGATCGCGATCCACCACGTCGGCGCCCCTGATTTCTCCGCATTGCATGCACAGATCGACCGTCTGCTGGCCGAGCCGGCCTGATCGCGCCGGCTCACGCCGCTGCGACCAAGTGCCTTGCCGCGCTGCGGCCGGGGTGGCCACGCGATGATCGGCCGCCTGGTCGGTACGCTGGTGTTGAAGGCGCCGCCGCAGGTGTTGCTCGACGTGCACGGCGTCGGCTACGAACTCGACGTGCCGATGAGCACGTTCTACAACCTGCCGGCCCTGGGCGAGAAGGTGACGTTGTTGACGCAGTTCGTCGTGCGCGAGGACGCCCAGCTCTTGTATGGCTTCCTCACCACCGCAGAGCGCGCCACCTTCCGCGAACTCACCAAGATCAGCGGCGTGGGCCCGCGCACGGCGCTGTCGATCCTGTCGGGCCTGTCGGTGGCTGAACTCGCGCAGGCCGTGACGCTGCAGGACGGCGCCCGCCTGATCAAGGTGCCCGGCATAGGCAAGAAGACGGCCGAGCGCCTGCTGCTCGAACTCAAGGGCCGGCTCGGGCCCGACATCGGGGCACCACCGACAACCGCGCTGGACGACACGCAAGCCGACATCACCCAGGCGCTGCTCGCGCTCGGCTACAACGAGCGTGAAGCGCAGGCGGCTCGTAAGGCCTTGCCACCCGGCGTGGGAGTGAGCGAGGGCATCAAGCTGGCGCTGAAGGCACTGACACGCTGAGGGCCTCGAGCAGCTCTTCGTCGACCGCCGCTGCATCCGCCGCAAAGAGCCATGCTTCAGCCGGCTGCCACCGGCAGCACGCTCGCAAACTCACGCCGCAGTGCGCGCCACACCACCTCTGAGGTGAGTGGCATCTGCACGCGCTCGGCCTCGCGTCCAAGGCCGGTCGCGGCGAGCGCATCGATCACCGCATTCACCACCGCCGGCGTCGCGCCGATGGTGCCCAGTTCGCCCACGCCCTTGGCGCCCAACACGTTGGTCAGGCAGGGGGTGGACTCGTCGAACTCGGTCTTGAAGGAGCGGAAGCCATCCACCCGCGGCAGGGCATAGTCCATGAAGCTCGCCGAGAGCAACTGGCCGGTGGCGGCGTCGTAGCTCACACGCTCGCACAGCGCCTGGCCGATACCCTGCACCGCGCCGCCCTCGACTTGCCCGCGCGCGATGGCTGGGCTGATGACGCGGCCGATGTCGTTCACCGAGGCATAGGCCACGACCTCGACGGCGCCCGTCTGCGCATCAATTTCCACCTCACACACATGGCAGCCGTTCGGCCAACTCGGGCCGCCCGCCTTCGCGGTACCGCTGACGACGATGCGCGCCTCGGGTTGGCGTGCGGCCAGCTCGAACAGGTCGATGCCGAGGTCGGTGCCGGCAACGCTGAAGCGCCCAGCGCGGTACTCAATGTCCGCCGCCGGGGCCTCGAGCGCCTCGCCGGCCAACTTCTTGGACTCCTCCACGCAACGCACGCTGGCCACCTGCACTGCCGCGCCGCCGGTGAACAGCGATCGGCTGCCCGCGCTGCCGAAGCCATTGGCGCGATCGGTGTCGCCTTGCATCACGCGGATGCGCTCCAGAGGTACGCCGAAGACATCGTGCGCCAGCTGCACGTAGCTCGTGGCGATGCCCTGCCCCATGGCCATGGTGGCCGACGTGAGCTCGATGAGGCCGTCGGCGGTGACGTCCACGCGCACCTGTTCCTCGAGCACGTTGCCGCCGGTCCATTCCAGGAACGTTGCGATCCCGCGCCCCCGCAGCCGGCCACGCTCGCGGGCCTCTTCGCGCCGCACCGCGAAGCCCGACCAGTCCGCCAGCGCCAACCCGCGGTCGAGAATCTTCTCGAAGCGGCCGCTGTCGTACACCTGGGCCATGGCGTTCGTGTAGGGCATCTGCTCGGGGCGCACCATGTTGCGCCGGCGCAGCTCGGCCGGGTCGAGACCCATCTCGCGAGCGGCCGAGTCCATCAGTCGTTCGATGAGGTACACCGACTCGGGCCGCCCAGCGCCGCGATAGGCACCGATGGCCATCTGGTTCGTGAGCACGGTGGTCAGGTGCAGGCTGAGCAGGGGCACGTGGTAGACGCTGGTCAACACCCAGGGGCCGATGACCAGCGGAATCGCCAGCGCCACGGCACCCGGGTTCGCCCCCACGTTGGCCCAGGTGCGCACGCGCACAGCCTGCACGCGGCCCTGCGCATCGAGCGCCATCTCCGCGTGGCTCACGGCATCACGGCCGTGCACGGCGCTCGTGAACTCCTCGAGCCGCTCAGCCTGCCACTTGACTGGCCGGCCAGTGGCGAGTGCCGCCCAGCCGACGACGACATCCTCCGGGTAGAGGCCCGTCTTCATGCCGAAACCACCACCGACGTCGCCCACCAGCACGCGCACGTTTTCGGTGGTGCGGCCGGGCAGTGCCGCCGCGAGCCCAGCGCGCACGCCGGTAGGCATCTGGCTGGAAAGCCGCACCGTGAGGCGCTCGTTGTCCAGATAGGCGAGCACACTGCGCGGCTCCATCGGGCTGGGCGCAAGGCGCTGGTTGTCCACATCCACAGACACCTTGTGCGCGGCCGAGGCAAATGCTCTGTCGGCGCCAGGCGCATCGCCGTATCGGGTCTCGGCCAGCACGTTGCCGGGCGCCTCAGGCCAGATCTCGAGCGCGCCGGGCGCGAGCGCAACGGCCAAGCTCGCCACCACGGGCAGCTCCTCGTAGTCGATCCAGATCGCCGCCGCCGCGTTGCGCGCAGCCTCGCGAGATTCGGCCACCACGGCCGCCACCGGCTCGCCGACAAAGCGCACCACCTCGTGGGCCAGCGGCTGCTTCGGCGGTGCACTCGCCACCTTGCCATCCGGCCGCTTGAAGCCGGGCGGCAGCGCGATCGGCCGCACGCCGGCGGCCAGCAGATCGGCACCGGTGAAGACCGCCAACACGCCCGGCATCGCGGCCGCGGCTGCGGTGCCTATGCCCAGGATGCGCGCATGCGCACGGTCGCTACGCAGGAAAGCGAGCCAAGTCTGGCCGGGCAAGGTGACGTCGTCGGCAAACTTTCCCTGGCCCAGCACGAGCGCGCGGTCCTCGACGCGGCGCACAGCACGGCCGCTGCCGAAGCGAGCCGCGTGCGACGCATCACCCAGGGGGTCGAGTGGCGCGTCCATCATGTCTGCGCGGCCTCGGCGCCCTGGGCGAGCGCGGCTTTCTGCACCGCGGCGACGATATTCACGTACCCCGTGCAGCGGCACAGGTTGCCCTCCAGCGCGTCGACGATCTCGGCCTCGCTCGGGCGCGGGTTGTGCGCAAGCAGTGCCACCGCGCTCATCATCATGCCGGGCGTGCAGTAGCCGCACTGCAGGCCGTGGCACGCCACGAATGCGTCTTGCACCGGGTGCAGGCGCCCCTCCTGTGCCAGCCCCTCCACGGTTGTGACCTCACGGCCAGCGGCCTGCATTGCGAGCTGGTTGCAGCTCTTCACCGCCTGGCCATCCACGACCACCGTGCAGCAGCCACATTGCGCGGTGTCGCAACCCACGCGCGTGCCGGTGAGGCCGAGTTGCTGGCGCAACAAGTCCACGAGCAAGGTTGTGTTCTCGATTTCGGCGCTGACCGCGCGACCATTCACCTTGAGCGACAACGTCGGCATGGGCCGTGCTCTCCTGTTTGTTTCAGCGGGTTCTCGGCCACGCATTCTCAACGCATCGGACGCGGCCGCAAGGCCAGCGCCACGAGCGCGGCAACCGTGCCCGCCAGCGCACCGCTGGCATGGGCGATGGGGGCGACCGCGATGTCCCAGGCCCGCGACGAGGCCAAGGGCCCGGCCCAAGGGGCCTCCAGCACCACCTTGAGCACGAGGCCCAGGCCGATGGCCGCACCGATGAGCCTCGAGCGACGCTGCGCCTGCACCTCATGCATGGGCCGGGTTTCTCTACCGTTCGCGCCACCGATCGCAACACCGTGGGTGCCTCCACGCGCGCCGTCCGCATCGCCGCCCGCAGCGCCGCCCGCGCTCCCGCCCGCGCTCCCGCCTGCCACCAGCCAGCATGCCGCAATGGCCACCGCCGCGTGCAGCACACCCGAGGCACCGCCGTAGTGGGCCAGCGCCGGCTCGACCCACAACCCGGCCTGCGTGAACGGCCAGGCCAGCGCCAGCGCCAGCGCCGCCCGCGCCGGCAGCCGGGCCGCGAGGCCGAGCAGTGCCACGACCCCGGTACCAGCCAGGTTGGCACCGAGATGCCACGCACTCCAGTGCACCCACGCAGCGGTGAACAGGCGCCATGGCTCGGCGAGGGCGCGGCCGGGTTGCCAGTCCAGTAGCGACGCCGGGACCCACCACGCGAGCACCGAGCCTGCCGCGAGCACGGCGCACAGTGTCAACCAGGCGTGCGCGCGCATTCGCTCATGAGAACACCGCGCGCCACAGCGCCAGCACGGCCTCGCGATGCGTGGCCACGCTGTCGGGGTCGACATGCGTGGGCTGCTCGTCCAGCCGCGCGCGGTGCTGCAGGCGGCGCAATTCCCGGTACGAATCCGCGGCCGCAACGCCGACACCGGCCGGCAGCAAGCCAACCGCCTCGGCACGCTGCAGCAACGCGATATTGCCCGCGTTGTCCAACAAGGCTGGATACGCGCCGCCGTGCGTCAGTACGAGGAACTGCACCGCGAACTCCACATCCATCATCGCGCCCGCACTGTGCTTGACCTCGAAGCGCCCCGCCGGCACGGCGTGCGCCGCGCGCACACGCTCGCGCATCGCACGCACCTCCTCGCGCAGCTTGTCGGTGTCACGCGCGGCCGTCAGCACCGCGCGCCGCGTGGCCTCGAAGCGCGCCGCCACCTCGGGCGGCCCGGCGGCAAAGCGGGCCCGGGTCAGCGCCTGGTGCTCCCAGGTCCACGCCGTGTTGCTGCCGCGGCCAACTTGATAGTGCTCGTAGGCCTGTACCGTGGTCACCAGCAGCCCCGAGCTGCCGTTGGGGCGCAGGGCCGTGTCGATGTCGAACAACTCGCCCGCCGCCGTGCGCAAGGTCAACCAGGTGATGACCTTGCGCACGAAGGCGCCGTACACCTCCTGGGCTTGCTGCTGGTCGTCGTCGCCAGCATCGGCCCCACCTTCGACATCGTTGTACAGGAAGACCACGTCCAGGTCGCTGCCGTAGCCGAGTTCCTTGCCGCCGAGCTTGCCGTAGGCGATCACGGCCAGCGTGCTCACTTCGCGGTGGCGCTTGTTGAAACGCGCCCAGGCCCAGCGCAGCACGGTGGCGAGCACGGCGTCGGCCAGCGCCGAGAGGTCGTCGGCCACCTGCTCCACGCTCAGGCGGCCCTCCACGTCGCGCACCAGGGTGCGGAACAACTCGGCGTGGTGCGCGTGGCGCAGCGTGTCGAGCAGCTTGTCTTCGTCGTCCTCGCCCGCACGCTGCCACGCGGCGCGGCGGTCTTCGAGCTCGGACTCGAAGGCCGCGCGGTCGAAGCGATCTTGCAACTGGCGCTCGTCGGCGAGCTCGTCGATCACGCCCGGGTGCCGCATCAGGTACTGCATGGGCCAGCGCGCCAGGCCCAGCAGGCGCAACAAGCGCCTGTGCACCGCCGGCCGCTCGACCAGCAGCGCGAGGTAACTTTCGCGCCGAAGCAGCGGCTCCACCCAGTCGATGAAACGCACCGCGGCCGACTCGCTGCACCAATCCTGCTGCACCGCCTCGCCGGCCCGTTGCGCGAGCCGGCCCAGGCGCAGGCGGCTCTCGTCACGCAACGTCCGCACGCGCGGGTTGTGGGCAAACGCCGCGACCCGCTTGCCCAAAGCGCCGGCACCCACGCGAGCGAGCTGCTCGCTCAACCCATCGCTGTCGATGGCCAGTGGCGCCGGCCCGCATCCTTTGCAGGGCGCGCCGCCGTCGTTGCCCGCCGCGGCCTGGCCGTCGCGCAGCAGCGCATCGAACTCCGCCGCGACCAGCTCGCGCACCTCGCCGAGCTTGTCGAGCAACTCACAGGTCTCGCGCTCGCAAGCAAAGCCCAGGCTGCGCGCGATCCAGGCCAAATCGCCATCGGTGGTGGGCAGCAGGTGCGTCTGCTGATCGTCGAGATACTGGATGCGGTGCTCGACCTGCCGCAGCAGCAGGTACGCTTCGCCCAGCCGGCGCCCGGTCTCGGGCTTCATGAGGCCGCGCCCGACGACGCGGTCCAGGCCACGCAGCGTGCGCCGCGTGCGGATTTCGGGGAACTGCCCGCCGCGCACCACGAGCAGCAGTTGCACGATGAACTCAATCTCGCGGATGCCGCCGCGAGAAAGCTTCACGTCATGGGCGCGCTCGGGGCGGCCAGCGGCCCGGCGCTGCGCCTCCTCGCGGATCTTGTGATGCAGCTGGCGCAGGCTCTCGAACACGCCGTAGTCAAGATAGCGGCGATACACGAAAGAAGTGACCAGCGAGCGCAGCGCCAGCGCGCGCCCGCTCACCACCGCGGCGCGTGGCGCCACCACGCGGCTCTTCAGCCAGGCGAAGCGCTCCCACTCGCGGCCCTGAACCTGGAAGTACTCCTCCAGCATCGCCAGGCTCACCACCGGCGGGCCCGAATTGCCATTGGGGCGCAGCGCGAGGTCGACCCGGAAGACGAAGCCCTCGTCGGTGACATCGCCCACCAGCGCATAGAGGCGTTTGGCGACGTAGCTGAAGTATTCGTGGAACGACACCGAGCGTGGCCCAGGCGTCTGGATGCCCTGGCCTTCGTCCTCGTAGACATACACGAGGTCGATGTCGGAGGAGACGTTGAGCTCGCGCGCACCGAGCTTGCCCATGCCGATGATCCAGAAGTCGACGCGCCGGCCCACCGCATCGAGCGGCGCGCCGTGGCGCTCATCGGCTTCGGCCAGCGCCGCGGCCAGGGCATGTTCCAGCGCCACCTCGGCCAGGTCGGTCATGGCGCCAGTCACTTCGTCCACCGTCGCACGCTGCGTCACGTCGAGCGTCGCCAGCCGCTCGATCACGAGGTGGCGAGCCACGCGCAGCGCGGCGGGCAGGTTGCGTCCGGGGTCGCACAGCGCGGCCACCAGGGCCGTCATCGCTGCTGGTCCGGGCAGGCCTGGCGGCAGCAGCGGCAGCTCGGCGGCAAAGCGCCGCCGCACGCGCTGCACGAAGCGGCTGTGCCCGGGGTCGGCCCCGGGCGGGTTCGGCGCTGCGTCGGCGCTGCCGGCACTGGCCGGTTGCAACGGCATGGTGGTCCTCCACTCCCTGCGGGTTCTGATTCGTCAGGGCGCGGCGCCTTGGCTCGCGCACCATGATTCTGTTGGGGGGCGAGCGTAGACGAGAAGCCCTTCGCCCACTGCGAGCGGGGGTCATTGAGCGCGCAACAAGGTACGCCCGAAGCGACACAATGACGCATGGTGATTCGCATCGCAGCGCTGCAAATGGTCTCCACGCCGGACGTGGGACGCAACCTCGAGGCCGCTGGTGGCCTGATCGTCGAGGCCGCGGCCGCCGGTGCGGCGTTGGTGGCCCTGCCCGAATACTTCTGCCTGCTCGGCCGCCGCGACACCGACAAGCTTGCCGTGGCCGAACGGCCGGGCCTGGGGCCGATCCAGCAATTCCTGGCCGAAGCCGCGCGCAGGCACGGCATCACCATCGTTGGCGGCACGCTTCCCGTTTCAGCGTTGGCAACATCCACCGCGGCGCCAACGACAGCGGGCTCCGCCGCGCCGCGCAAAGTCCTCAACCGCTGCTGCGTCTACGCCCCCAGCGGCGTCGAAGCCGTCCACTACGACAAGGTACACCTGTTCGCGTTCGACAACGGCCGCGAGAGTTATGACGAAGGCCGAACGCTGGCCGCCGGGGACACGCCTCGTGCGGTGAACCTTGAGGTGCAGGGCCAGCCGCTGCGCCTGGGCCTGTCGATCTGCTACGACCTGCGCTTCCCAGAGCTGTACCGCGCGCTGATGACCCCGCCGTGCGACCTCGTCGTCGTGCCGTCGGCTTTCACGCACACCACCGGCCAAGCCCACTGGGAGGTGCTGCTGCGGGCGCGCGCCATCGAGAACCAGTGTTATGTGCTCGCCGCTGCCCAGGGCGGCACGCACGAGAACGGCCGCCGCACTTTTGGCCACAGCATGGTCATCGACCCCTGGGGAGAGGTGTTGGCCCGGCGTGAAGAGGGCGCTGGCGTCGTGGTTGCCGACCTCGATTTGGCGCGGCTGGCGTTGGTGCGCCAGCAGCTGCCGGCACTGTCGCATCGGCGGTTGTGAAGGCGTTCAGCGCCGGCCGAACATCATCCCGCGAGCCAGGGCCGCCTTCACCGACGGCAACGACTGCAGCGCCGCCAGCCCGGCTGCCCGCAGGCCACCGAGGCCCGGCAACCCCCACGTGAAGCTGCGCGCCAGGAAGTCGGTGGCGGCTATCGTGCTCCAGCGGTCGGGCGCGCGTGCCCACTCGACACGCTTGAGCGCCGCTTCCAGGTCGTCGGCGTGCCGCAGCGCGGCCACGAGTTCGTGCACGTCACGCAGCGCGAGGTTCAGCCCCTGCCCCGCCACCGGATGCAAGGTCTGCGCCGCGTTGCCAATGCGCACGATGCGCCCGTGCACCAGCGTGCGCTCGGCATTCAACCCGAGCGCGAAGTCCTTCAACGCGGAGATCTCGACGATCCGTCCTGCCTCTGCCGGCAACAGCGTGTTGAGCACGGTCATGCGCTGCGCGGCATCGAGTACGCGCACGGGGTCATCGGCGTCGGGCACGCACCACACGAGCGCGGCGTGCAGGCGTTGACCCGTGCTCGAGGCCGCTGCCGACGCGATCGAACCGGGCGGCGCGGAGCCCACCGCCCGCCCCACCGGCAGCGGCAGCAACGCCAGCGGCCCCTGCCGCGTGAAGCGCTCGAAAGCCCGCCCGCGAGTGCCGCCTTCGATCATCACCTGGCCCACCCAGGCGGTCTGGTCATAGTCGTGCGCGAACGCCTTGCGCGCCTGCCCGGCGAAGACGCCGCCTTCGGCCACCACCGCGAGATCGTGGCGCGACGTGACGGGAATGCCTCCGGCAAGCGCCGCCGCGGCTGCATCCACCTCGATCTGAACCTCGCCGGCCACCGGCTCGATGTGCCGCACCGGCACCCCGAATCGCATCGCGAGCCGGCCTGGCTCGGCCATCACGGCGGCCAACCAGGCCGCCTGCAAGGGTGCCACGAGGGCGCCGTAGCTCAAGACGGCGCCAAGCTGCGGTTCACCGAGATCGGCCGCGTCGATCAACACCGACGGCTGCCCCGGCGACGGTGGCGCCTGGGAGACGTGCACCGAGCGGATCGGCTCGGCGCAGTCGGTCGGCCAGGCCCCCAGCCGCTGCAGGAAGCGCACGCTGCCCAACGACAGCGCCAGCGTGCGCGGGTCGCCCGACACATCGAGCCCGGCCGGCCGCGCGTCGAAGACCGTGAAGCTGGCTTCGGGCATCAGCCGCGCGCCATGCAGCGCCAGCGCCAGCCCCACCGGGCCGGCACCCACCACTGCCACGCGCCATGCGGTGCGATTCACGAATTCTCACAGGACATGCCGCGTATTATTCGTCGCACCCTGCCACCCCCGTTCAACCTTTTCGCCGACACGAAGGAGCCCGCGACATGGCGCTGATGGACTTCATCAAGAAACAGTTCATCGACATCCTGGAGTGGACCGAGTCGGGCGACGGCACACTCGCCTGGCGCTTCCCGATGGCGGGCAACGAGATCCAGTACGGCGCCTCGCTCACCGTACGAGAAAGCCAGATGGCGGTCTTCGTCAACGAGGGCAAGGTGGCCGATGTCTTCGGCCCCGGGATGTACAAGCTGTCGACGCAGACCATCCCCGTGCTCACCTACCTGAAGAACTGGGACAAGCTGTTTCAGAGCCCGTTCAAGAGCGACTTGTACTTCTTCAGCACGCGCCAGCAGCTCGACCGGCGCTGGGGCACGACGCAGCCGATCACCATCCGCGACAAGGATTTCGGCGCGGTGCGGCTGCGCGCCTTCGGCAACTACGCCTACCGCATCGCCGACCCGAAGGTGTTCCACACCGCGGTCAGCGGCACGCGCGACCGCTACACCGTCGACGATCTCGACGGCCAGTTGCGCGGCCTGATGCTGCAGCACATCAGCGACGCGGTCGCGCAAAGCGGCATCCCCTTCCTCGACCTCGCAGCCAACCAGGTCGAGTTCGCCAAGCAGCTGCAGCAGGCCAACGCGGCGGAGTTCGCCGCGCTCGGCCTCGCGCTCGAGAAAGTGACGGTGCAGAACGTCAGCCTGCCCGAGGAGCTGCAGAAGATCCTCGACCAGAAGATCGGCATGGGCATGGTCGGCGGCGACATGGGCAAGTTCATGCAATACCAGACGGCACAGGCGATCCCCGAGTTTGCGAAGGGGGCCGCCGGCGGTGGTGGGGGCGTGGTCGGTGATGCGATGGGCCTGGGCGCCGGCGTGGCGCTCGGGCAGGTCATGGCGCAGCAGCTCAACCAGGGGCTGCAGGGTGCGGGTGCCGTTGGGGCTGCGGCTGCGGCGGCTGCCGCCCAGGCAGCGCCGCCAGGCATCAAGGCCGACGAGGTGATGGCCACGCTCGAGAAGCTCGGCGACCTCAAGGCCAAAGGCATCCTCACCGACGACGAGTTCGCGGCGAAGAAGGCGGAGTTGCTGAAGAAGTTGGTCTGATCTCCCCATAACAAGACCGCGCACGAAGCGTGGCCACCACTCCCGGTACGCCGCAGCGCGCCTATCGCGCCGCGTGCCCCAACTGCGGCGCACCGGTCGAGTTCGCCTCCGCCGCGTCGGCGAGCGCCGTGTGCGGCTTCTGCCGCAGCACGCTGGTGCGCACGGGCGATGCCCTTCTGCGCATCGGCACCAGCGCGGAACTCTTCGACGACCACTCGCCACTGCAACTGGGCGCCGGCGGCAAGCATCAAGGGCTCGCCTTCACGCTCGTAGGTCGGCTGCAATACGGCTACGACGGGGGCACCTGGAACGAGTGGCACGCCCTGTTCGACAATGGCCGCAGCGGCTGGTTGAGCGAAGACAACGGCGCCTACGTCTTTGCCTTCGAGGCGCCGCTGCCGCGCGACGTGCCGGCGATCGATGCCCTGGTGGCCGGCGAGCGTGTGCTGGCCGACGGCCGAGCGTGGGATGTGGCCTCGGTCGCCAAAGCGCGCCTCGTCGCCGCGCAAGGCGAGTTGCCGCGCCCGCCGCAATTGCACGGCGAGTTCCTCGTGGCCGACCTGCGCAACGGCGCCGACGAGGTGGCCACGCTGGACGCGAGCGACCCGGGCGTGCCGGCGTGGTCGGTGGGTCGGCCGGTGCTGCTTGCGGCACTGGCGATGCAGGGGCTGGCCGCCGAGGTCAAGGAGAAGACGCTCGGGGCGCGCGGCATTCAATGCCCCAACTGCGGCAACGGCCTGGAGATCAAGCTCGCCAGCACCAAGAGCGTCAGCTGCGGACAGTGCAGCGCGGTGGTGGATGTCTCGGCCGGTGTCGGCGGCGAGCTTGAGCACTACACGCAGAACAACTCCGGCGAGGCCGGCCGCGGCCCGCAGATCCCGCTGGGCGCGAGCGGCCGGCTCGCGCTCGGCACCGCCGAGCCGCAACCCTGGCAGGTGGTGGGCTACCAGGAGCGCTGCGACATCCCCGAGCCCGGCAGCGACGACGAGACCACCTTCTGGCGCGAGTACCTGCTCTACAACCGCGAACTCGGCTTCGCCTTCCTCGTCGATGCCGAAGACGGCTGGAGCTGGGTGCGCCCCATCACGGGTGCGCCACAGGTGAAGGGCGATCGCGCCCAGCACAAGGGCGCGGGCTACCAGAAGAAATACGGCTACAACGCCCAGGTCACGTGGGTCCAGGGCGAGTTCTACTGGCGGGTGGTGCGCGGCGAGCGCGCCCATGTCACCGACTACCTGGGCACCGGCGGCGACAACAAGAAGCGCCTCTCGCGCGAACGCACCGGCAGCGAGGTGGTGTGGTCGGCCGGCGCGGTGCTCGACGCAGCGGTGGTGGCCGATGCCTTCGGACTCCCGCCCGGCGAGCGCGCCGCCATGCAGCGCGACGTCAGCCCCACCAGCGGCAGCAAGAAGACGAGCCTGAATACGATCGTCACCACCGTCGTCATCGTCATCATCATCATCATGCTGCTCTCCGAATGCGACGGCGGCGACCGCTGCGACCAGGTGCGCCAGTCCTTCGGCCCGAACAGCAACGAGTACCAGCAGTGCCTGGCCCAACGCGGCTCGGGCGGCGGTGTGCGCACCGGCGGCGGCTCGTACGGCGGTGGTTCAGGGGGCGGGCACAAGTGAAGCGACGCGCCTCGGAATCGACCGAGGCCAATCAACAGACAGTGGGCCATGATGCCCATGGAGGTGAAGCATGATGGGAATCGAGTGGCTCAAGCCAGGCGCCTTCTTCGGCTCGCTGATTTATGCCCTGCTTGGGGTGGCGGTCTTCTGGGTGTGCTTCGTCATCATCGACAAGCTCACGCCGTACGACCTGTGGGCCGAGATCGTCGAGAAGAAGAACATGGCGCTGGCCATCGTGGTCGGGGCGATGTGCATTGCCATCGGACTGATCGTGTCGGCGGCTGTGCACGGATAGCCGTGAGTCCCCTCATCTGGCGCGGCGCGGCGGCGCGACGAGCGCGCGGCCGCCCGGTGGCCCGTGGGGCACCGTCCGCCTCGGGGCCGTCCGGCGACGGGCGGTGAGCGCGCCGATCCAGGCCGGCCCGGCGCGAGCACGCCCGCGCCCGGCGCCGGCCGAGGTGGCGCTGCTGGCGAGCGTATTCGTCGTCGCCGCGTGCGGGCTTGTCTACGAGCTCGCCGCCGGTGCGCTGGCCAGCTACCTGCTGGGCGACTCGGTGCTGCAGTTCAGCACCATCATCGGCACCTACCTGTTCGCCATGGGCGTGGGCTCGTGGCTGTCACGCTTTGTCGAGCGTCAGCTGGTGGCGCAGTTCCTGCGCATCGAGTTGCTGGTGGGTCTGGTGGGCGGCCTCATGCCCGCGGCGCTGTTCGTCGCCTACAACCTGCTGCCCCACGGGTGGCAAGGCGGCGCTGCCTTTCGTGTGCTGCTCTACGGCTGTGTGCTGGCAGTGGGCATGCTGGTGGGGCTGGAGATTCCGCTGGTGATGCGCATCCTAAAACGCCACTTCGCCGAGCGCTATGCACTGCGCGAGCTGGTATCGGAGGTGCTCACCTTCGACTACCTCGGTGCCCTGGCGGTGTCGGTGGCGTTTCCGCTGCTGTTCGTGCCGCACCTGGGCCTGGTCCGTACGGGGCTCTTCTTCGGCTTGCTGAACGCCGCGGTGGCGGTGTGGGCGCTGTGGCTGTTCCGCGGCGAGCTGCGGCGCTTTCCTGCGCATGCGCTGGCTTGCGCGGCCGTGGTGGCGGTGCTGTTGAGCGCCATGGCCGGCGCCGGCCGCCTCACGACCTGGGCCGAGGACCAGTTCTACGGCGACCGCGTCATCCTGCGCGAGAGCAGCGACTACCAGCGCGTGGTGGTCACGCACAGCCCCGGCACGGCAGAAGGCATCCGCCTTTTCCTCAACGGCAACCTCCAGTTCCACTCGCGCGACGAGTACCGCTACCACGAGGCGCTGGTGCACCCCGCACTCGCCGCCCACGGCGCGCCGCGGCGGGTGCTGGTGCTGGGTGGAGGCGACGGCCTCGCCGTGCGCGAGGTGCTGCGCTATCCGTCGGTGCAGGAGGTGGTGCTGGTCGAGCTCGACCCGCACATCACGCGCCTGTTCGCGAGCCACCCGGCGCTGGTGGCGCTGAACAACGGCGCACTCGCCAGCCCCAGGCTCAAGATCGTCAACGCCGACGCCTTCACCTGGCTGGAGCGGCATGCGCAGGAAGGTGGCGCCCCCTTCGACATCGTCATCGCCGACTTCCCCGACCCCAGCAACTACGCACTCGGCAAGCTCTACACGACGAGCTTCTACCAGCGCGCCGACCAGGTGCTGGCCGCCGGCGGCTGGATCGTCGTGCAGAGCACCTCACCGCTCATCGCACGCAGGAGCTTCTGGACGGTGGTCGGCACGTTGGAGGCCGTGGGCTTTTCTACCTGGCCCTACCACGTGCATGTGCCCAGCTTCGGCGAATGGGGATTCGTGCTCGCGGGCCGCCGGCCCTGGCCGGGCGTACGCGCTTTGCCACCTGGGCTGCGCTTCCTCACCACCGAGGGCATGCCCGCGCTGCTGCAGTTTCCACCTGACATGGCACGCGTGCCGGCCGAGCCCAATCGCCTCTCGAACCAGATGCTCGTGGGCATTTTCGAAGAGGAATGGGGCAAGGTCCGATGAAGCGACGCGCGCTGCTTGGCGCCGGCTTGCTGGGTCCGGGCAGCGCCATCGTGGGTTGCGGACGCGGCGCGGACGCGACCCGGGCCGTGCCCCCGATCGAGATGCGATGGGTTGGCGCCGATCACGCGCGCGGCCATCGCCTGCGCGAGGCGGCGATGCAGGCGCAGACCGCCGCCTGGCCGGCGCCCGCCCGGCGCTGTGCCGTGCTGATCATTGGCGCCGGCGTTGCCGGGCTGGCTGCGGCGCGGGCCTTCATGCGACTGGGCGTGGACGACGTGCACGTACTCGAACTCGAGGATGCCGCAGGCGGCAACGCGCGCGGCCACTCGATGGGCGGCATCGCCTGCCCGCTGGGCGCGCATTACCTGCCGGTGCCGGGCCCTGCAGCGCATGAAGTGGGGGAGTGGCTGCACGAGATCGGCCTGCTGCGCACGGGTGCCGGCGGCCGCACGGTGCCCGACGAACGCCACCTGTGCCACAGCCCGCAGGAGCGCCTGTTCTTCGAAGGGCAATGGGTCGAGGGCCTGTTGCCACCAGCGGCCCAGGGCTCGCCGCGCCTGGCGCAGTACCGGCGCTTCGCCGCGCGTGTGTCGGCCTTGCAGCGAGGCGGTGGTGTGGGGGTTGCGAGAGTTGCGGCCCGCGACCGGCCGGCGTTCACCTTGCCCGCGCACCGCGCTGCGGGGTCGGCCGAGGCGGCCGCGCTGGACGGTTCGACCTTCGCCGCCTGGCTCGACCGCGAGGGCCTCGACGACCCGGCACTTCGAACCTACCTCGACTACTGCTGCCGCGACGACTACGGCGCGGGCAGCGCCACCGTATCGGCCTGGGCCGGCGTGCACTACTTCGCCAGCCGCCACGGATTCATGGCGCATGACGACACCCAGCACGAAGGCGCGCGCGATGGCGTCTTCACCTGGCCCGAAGGCAATGCCTGGCTCACGCAGCGCCTGGCCGCACCGCTGGGCACACAGCGGCTGCACACCGGCCAGGTGGTGCTGGCCGTACGCGAGCAGCGCCACGGCGTGCAAGTGCTGGTCTCGGATGCGAGCGCGAGCGCGAGCGCGGGTGCGGGTGCGGGTGCGGGTGCGGGTGCGGGTGCGGGTGCGGGTGCGGGTGCGGGTGCGGGTGCGGGTGCGAGTGCGAGTGCGGGCGCGGGCGCGGGCGCGGGTGCGGGTGCATTGCGCACCTGGGAGGCCGGTCTTGCCGTGTTTGCCGTGCCGCTGTTCGTGGCCCATCGGATCGTGAGCCCGGTTTCGGCCCCACTGCGCTCGGCGCTGCAGGCAGCGGCCGGCGCCCTCACCTACGCCCCGTGGCTCGTCGCCAACCTGCACCTCGACCGCGCGCTCTTCGACCGCGACAACGGCGTCGCGCCCGCGTGGGACAACGTGATCCACGGTGGCCGGGGCTTGGGCTATGTCGATGCCCAGCACCAGCGCCTGACCCCGGTGTCCGGTGCTACCGTGCTCACCGCCTACTACGCCCTCGACCCCGCCGAACGCGCGGGGCTGCTGGCCGAGGATCCGCGGCCGTTCGGCGAACGTGTGCTGGCCGAGATCGAGACGGCCCACCCCGACCTGCGCCAGCGTGTGCAACGCATCGACCTCATGCGCTACGGCCACGCGATGGCCGTGCCGCGCCCCGGCCTGCAGCGCCACCCCGCGCTCGCGGCGCTGCGCGCGGCGCGCGGCCGGGTTCGCTTCGCGCATTCCGACCTGGCCGGATATTCGGTCTTCGAAGAGGCCTTCGTCGCTGGCTGCGAAGTGGCCCGGCCCACCGCGCCCCGCGGCTGAGTGAGACGCAGGTGCGAGCAGCGGCGATCTGAACGCATCGTCGGTGCCGCCCGAGTGCCGCTCGCATGTCACGGGATGAGCCCGTGGGCGCCGGGGGCCGGGCTGCGCTACCCTCTGCGCCCAGCCCACACCATCAAGGCCCCAACATGCAATACCGCCACCTCGGCAAGAGCGGCCTGCGCGTCTCCGCACTCTCGCTCGGCTCCTGGGTCACGTACCACAACCAGGTCGACACCGGCCAAGCGGTGGACATGCTGGCCGCGGCCCACGATGCCGGCGTGAACTTCTTCGACAACGCCGAGGCCTACGCACTGGGCAAGAGCGAGGAGATCATGGGTGCGGCGATCAAGAAACTCGGCTGGCCGCGGCTCAACTACATCGTCTCGACCAAATTCTTCTGGGGCCTCGATCGCAAGGGCGAGGCGATCAACCGCCGCGACACACTCAACCGCAAGTACCTGATGCAGGCGATCGACGGCAGCCTGAAGCGCTTCGGCCTCGAGCACATCGACCTCGTGTACTGCCACCGCCCCGACCCGAGCACGCCCATCGAAGAGACCGTGCGCGCCATGAACGACATGATCGCCGCTGGCAAGGCGCTGTACTGGGGCACGAGCGAGTGGCCGGCCGAGGCCATCCTCGCCGCCTGGCAGGTGGCAGACCGCAACGGCTGGCACCGGCCGCTGATGGAGCAGCCGCAATACCACCTCTTCCACCGCAAGCGCGTGGAGCAGGAGTACGCGCTGCTCTACCGCGACATCGGCCTCGGGCTCACCACCTGGAGCCCGCTCGCCTCGGGGTTGCTATCGGGCAAGTACCGCCAGGGTGTGCCGGCCGGCAGCCGCGGCGCGATGGAGAACATGGCCTTCCTGCGCGAGGGGCTCACCCACACCGAACGCAACGCGGCCGTCTCACGGCTGGAGCCTATCGCCGCCGAGCTGGGCGGCACGCTGGCGCAACTGGCGATCGCCTGGGCGGCGAAGAACCCGAACGTCAGCACCGTCATCACGGGCGCCTCGAACGTGGCGCAGGTGCAAACGAACCTCGGTGCGCTCGCGCTGCTCGACAAGCTCACGCCGGAGGTGATGGCGCGCATCGATGGGGTGACGGTGCCCTTGGCCGTTTGACCCGGCTAGACCGCGTGTGCGGCCAGCCAGGCCAGCACGCCCAGCCACGCCGACGCCGTGACCACGAACGCCAAGGTCGAGACCACGATCGCCGCCGTCGCTTCGGCTTCGAGCACCCGGTAGCGTTGCGCGAAGATGAGTGCGTTGCTGCCCACCGGCAGCGCCGCCATCATCACCACCACGGCCAGCGGCACGCCGGCCAGGCCGAAGCCCCAGTGCGCGACCGCGAGCACGAGCGCGGGCATCAGCACCAGCTTGACGAAACACACCGGCATCACCGCGCTCCACCGGCCGGAGAAACCATAGGCCTGCAGCGTGATGCCGATGAGCACCAGGCACACCGGCACGACGGCGCTGCCCAGCAGTTGCAGCACCTCGTCGACCACGGGGTGCAGCCCGAAGCCGGTGAGGTTCCATAGCAGCCCGGCGACGATCGGCAGCACCACGGGGTGCAGCAGCAGACTGCGCACCGTGGTGGCCATCACCTGCGACAGCGGCGCCGCGCCATGTTCCTGCGCATGCGCGCGCGCCAGCGCAAGCTCGGCCAGCGTCGTGGACAGGGTCATCAACGTCACGCCGTGCACGCTCACCATCGTGATGTGTATGGCCAGGCCCGCTTCGCCGAACAGCGCCGCCGCCAGCGGTATGCCCAGCTGCACCGAATTGCCGTAGGTGGCGGCCACGGCGCGCGTGGCCGGGGCCGCGGCGCCTTCGCGCGACGCCCGCCCGCCGTGCCAGGCGGCCACCGCGAGCACGATGGTCAGCGTCGGCAGGAAGTAGGCCATCAGCACCGGCCACGGCAGGCTGGCGAAGTCGATGCGCGCGGCGGTGCGAAACAGCAGCGCCGAGACAAAGACATTCATCGCCAGACTGCCCAGCATGCGCGCCACCGCAGGCGTGGCCTCACCGAACCAGCGCAGCCGTGCGGCTATGTAGCCGAGCCCGACGGTGAGGAAGATGGCGAGAAGTTTGTAAAAGATGGCCAGTGTCATCGTGCGAGCTGCCCAGGCTGGCTGTCTTCTGTCGCTGGCATGCAACGTTGGCCCGGCCGGCTCGCCCAGTATCCCTGCGCGCGGTGCATGGGGGGGACCAGCGAAGATTTGCCTTGCTTGAGAAGGCCTAGTATCTCTGTGCGCGGGGCATGGAGCCCTGCCGACACATCCAGGGGATGAGATCCATGACGACCCGCTGCCAACCCAGCAAGGCGCTTGCTGCGCTCTCCACTCTCTTCGTACTCGCACTTGGCGCCGGCCCGGTCCAGGCCCAGGGCCTGGGCCTGGGCGAAAAGCCCGTGCGGGGCTTCGTGGGCTTCGGCCTCACCGGTGGCGGCGAAACGCTCAGCACCGTGCAGTGGAGCAACGGCGAAAGCACCAACATCAAGTCCGGTGGCCTGCTTGACTTTCGCGTCGGTGTCGACGTGCGCCTGGACGACTCGCCGTTTTCAGTGCTGGCCAGCGTTGGCTGGTTCACCGACCGCGTCACCGGCACCAACGGCAGCGTCAAGTTCGAGCGCTTTCCGCTCGAGCTGATGGGCACCTGGCGCATCAGCGAAGCCTACCGCCTCGGCGCGGGCGTGCGCCGCGTCGGTGACGGCAAGCTCAAGGGCACGGGCGCCGCCTCCAACGTCGGCACCTCCACCTTCACCGGCAAGATTGGCGGTGTCGTCGAGGGCGAGTGGCTCGTCGGTCGCACCTGGGGCTTCGCGCTACGCTACGTGAGCGAGGAGTACACCGCGCCCAACGGCGTCAAGGTCGACGGCAGCCACGTCGGGCTGCGCGGAGCCTTCTACTTCTGATCGACGCTGCGGCGGCCCACCAAGGCCGCCGCCGTTCCGCTTGACCGGGATCCAACCCGGGCCATTCACTCCGCGGTGGCCTTCCTGGTCGCCGCCTTCTTCGCTGCAACGCCGCCCGCCTTGGGCACTTTCGCTGCACGCGGCTCGAACTCGAAGATCACCTTGCCTTCCTTCGTGTCGTAGGCGAGGTAGGCCTTGAAGGAGCGGCGCGTGCGGTTGGAGACGAAGCCCTCCAGCAGGCTCGTCTTGCCCGTGGCCAACAGCTTGTGTGCCTCGTCGTGCGAGACCGCCTGCTGCAAGATGATCTTGCCGCTCTTGAAGTCACAGGTCTGGTGCGCGCCCACGCTGTGCTCGCAGACGTAGTTCGTGCCGTGCTCATAGACATGTCCCTTGCACTTGGGGCAGGGGCCCAATGAGGTCTGGGCCGAGAAGTCCACCGGCTCGCCGTCGGCGGCAGCCTGGCGCTCGTCTTCGCCGAAGTCGAACTCCAGCCGCCAGTTGCCCACCTCCTCGTCGAAGACGAGCTTCAACTCGGCGCTGAACGGGAAGCCCTTCTTCGAGCGGAAGCCCTCCAGCGGTCCGATGCGCTTGTCGCGCAGGAAGGCCTCGGCTTCGGCCAGCTCGAAGGCGCGGCCCGAGGGAATCTTGGTGATGGAGAAGCCACAGCCCTCCTCGGCGCCCGAGCCTGCGACGCCCGTGCAGGCGAATCGGCGGTAGTTCTCTTTGACCACGCCGCTGCATTTGGGACACGGCGTGGCCAGCGTGACGTAGTCGCCGGGGATGGTGTCGCGGTCGTACTCCTTGGCCTTCCTGACGATGCGCTCGGCCATCTTCGCGATCTCGGCCATGAAGGCGTCGCGCTTGAGTCGCCCATGCTCCATCTCGGCGAGCTTGAACTCCCAATCGCCAGTCAGCTCGGGCTTCGTCAGGTCTTCCACCTGCAGGCCGCGCAACAGCGTCATCAACTGGAACGCCTTGGCCGTGGGCACGAGCTCGCGCCCGTCGCGGTGCATGTATTTCTCGTTGATCAGGCCCTCGATGGTGGCCGCGCGGGTGGCCGGCGTACCCAGGCCCTTCTCGCGCATGGCCTCGCGCAGCTCGTCGTCGTCGATAAGCTTGCCCGCGCCTTCCATCGCCGACAGCAGCGTCGCTTCGTTGTAGCGCGCGGGCGGCCGGGTCTTGAGCGCAATCGCATCGGCATCGGCCGTCTTCACCTTCTCGCCCACGGCCACGGCCACGAGGTTGGCATCTTCGTCCTGCGCTTCCTTGCCGTACACCGCCAGCCAGCCGGGATTGACGAGCACTTTGCCGTTGGTCTGGAAGTGGTGCGTCGCGCCCCCTGCGGCCACCTTGCTCGTGCGCGTGGTGACCATGTACTCGGCGCTTGGATAGAACACAGCGAGAAAGCGTTTGACGATGAGGTCGTAGAGTTTGGCCTCGAGTTCGCCCAGCGTGCCCGGCGCCTCCAGCGTGGGGATGATGGCGAAATGGTCCGAGACCTTGGTGTTGTCGAAGACCCGCTTGCCAAGCTTGATGTAGCCGTCCTTCAACGCCTTCTTGGCGTGCGCCGAGAGCGGGCGCATGGGGCCGGGCAGTTCCGCCTTGGCGAGCATGGTCACGGTGTTCTTCACCGTGGCGAGGTAGTCCTCGGGCAGCGCGCGGCTGTCGGTGCGGGGATAGGTGATGAGCTTGTACTTCTCGTACAGCGTCTGCGCGATCGACAACGTGGTCTTGGCCGAGAAGCCGAAGCGGCCGTTGGCCTCGCGCTGCAGCGTGGTCAGGTCGTAGAGCAGCGGGCTCGCCTGCGTGCTCGGCTTGGCCTCGTCGGTGACATCGGCGGGCTTGCCACGCACGGCGTCGGCAATGGCCAACGCGTCGGCGGCGGTCCACAGCCGGTCGGCACGTTGCTCCACGTCGTCGGGGTTCTTCTTCCACTGCGGATCGAGCCACTTGCCCTCGTAGCTGCCGGCGGCGGCAACAAACTGCGCCTTCACTTCCCAGTACTCGCGCGCCACGTGGCGGCGGATCTTCTCCTCGCGCTCGACGACGATGCTGAGCGTGGGCGTCTGCACACGGCCCACGGTGGTGAGGAAAAAGCCGCCGTCGCGCGAGTTGAAGGCTGTCATCGCGCGTGTGCCATTGATGCCCACGAGCCAGTCGGCCTCGCTGCGGCTGCGCGCGGCGTCGGCCAAGCCCAGCATCTGTTCGTCGCTGCGCAGCTGCTCGAAGCCGTCGCGGATGGCCTGCGGCGTCATGCTCTGCAGCCACAGGCGCTGGATCGGCTTGGCGAGCGGCTTCTTGCTGCCATCCGCGTATTGCACGATGAGGCGGAAGATCAACTCGCCCTCGCGCCCGGCGTCGCAGGCGTTGATGAGCGCGGTGACGTCCTTGCGCCTGACGAGCTTGACCACCGCGTTCAGCCGCGTCTTGGCCTTGTCGATGGGCGCCAGGTCGAAGTGCGGCGGCACCACGGGCAGGTTCGCGAAGCTCCACTTGCCGCGCTTGACCTCGTAGTCTTCCGGCGCCTTGATCTCCACCAGGTGGCCCACGGCGGAGGTGACGACGTAGCCCTCGCTCTCGAAGTGGTCGGCATGTTTCTCGAACTTGCCCGCCACCGGGGTGAGTGCGCGCACGATGTCCTGCGCCACGCTGGGCTTCTCGGCAATGATGATGGTCTTGCTCATGTCTTCGGTCGCAACGCTCGGGTTCGGTCGGGCTCGTGCCCGGTGGTGGGTCAACTTGGATCTCGCAACGGCGTGCCTACAATGCCGCCTCTCGCGCGCACGCACGCGCGCGCACACATTCAATGTAGCCAATGAAAAAGCCAGCACGCCCGGCCCGGGCCCCTAGTTCTGAAATCACTCGGCGCCGCAAGCCTGCCGCACGGGTATCGGCGCCGGCAGTTTCCGGCGGCCGCCGCATCCAGGTGCGCATGAGCGGCGTGCACGGCAAGGGGGTCTTTGCGCTGGTGCCCATCGCCAAAGGCACGCGCCTGATCGAGTACGTGGGCGAAGTCATCAACTGGCCCGAGGCGCTGCGCCGTCATCCCCACGACCCGAGCGACCCCAATCACACGTTCTACTTCCACGTCGACGACAAGCACGTCATCGACGCGGCCGTGGGCGGCAACGCCGCGAGGTGGATCAACCACGCCTGCCAGCCCAACTGCAAGGCTGAGCAGGAGGACGACGGGCGCGTCTTCATCGACGCCCGACGCGCCATCGCGCCCGGCGAGGAGCTCTTCTACGACTACGGTCTCGTCATCGACGAGCGCTACACGCCGGCCTTGAAGAAGCAGTACGAGTGCCGCTGCGGCAGCCGCCGTTGCCGCGGCACGATGCTGGCGCCCAAGCGCTGACGCGCCGGGGCAGCTTCGGCCACCCATGGCGCCGGAACTCGCGCTGCGCACTGCGCTGGACTGGGGCGCTGAAGCGCTGCGGCTGCAGTTGCAAGCGGTGCTGCCGCAAGTCGCCGTCGAGGTGCTTGCTCAGTGCGCTTCGACCAACAGCAGCTTGCTCGAGCGCGCGCGCGTGGCCGGCGAGCCATTCCGGCCTTGCCTGCTCGTCGCCGAGTGCCAGACGCAGGGCCGCGGCCGGCTCGGGCGCGGCTGGGTCTCGGCGGCAGGCGCCTCGCTCACTTTCTCGATGGCGTTGCCGCTGGCACCGCACGACTGGTCGGGGCTCTCGCTGGCAGTGGGCGTGGCCCTGGCCGAGGCGCTGGACCCACCCTGCGCAAGCGCGCCGCGCATCGGGCTCAAGTGGCCCAACGACCTGTGGCTCATCGAGCCGCGCGGTGGGCGCAAATTGGGTGGCATCCTGATCGAGACCGTGGGCGCCGGCCGTGGGCGCGTCTGCGTGGTCGGTGTGGGCTTGAACGTGATGCCCCTCGCGTCTTCGCTCGCGGCGGGGCTGGCCCTGGGCCACCTGCAAGAGCTGGAGGCCGGCGTCGGCGCGCCACAGGTTCTCGCGCGTGTCGCGGCGCCGCTGTTGCTGGCGCTGCAGACCTTCGAACGCGAGGGCTTCGCGCCGCTCGAGGCGCGCTACGCACAACGCGACACGCTGCGCGGCCACGAGGTGACAACCTCGCTGGCGCAGCCGGCAAGCGGGATGGCCGAGGGAGTGGACGAAGGCGGGGCGCTGGTGCTGCGCGCGGGCGGCGAACGGCACCGCATCGTGAGCGGCGAGGTCAGCGTGCGGCGCGCGATGGCCCTGGACCCGGCCCGCTGATGCGCACCCTGCTGATCGTGCTGCTGTTGGCCAACGGCGCGGTGTATGCGTGGACCCAGGGCTGGCTGGAGCCGATGTTTCCGGCGCCGGGATCGTCCGAGCGCGAACCGGCGCGCCTGACGGCCCAGGTCAACCCGGAGGCGGTGAAGGTCTTGCCGGCAGCGCTTGCCAACGACTCGGCGAGCGCGGCGCGGCGGGCTGCGGCGCGTTGTGTGGAGATCGGGCCCTTCGGCGTCGTGGATGCCACCGCGGCCGAAGCGGCGCTCGAAGCGGCCGGCGTCGGCGCGGGCGCCTGGGAGCGCGATTTGCGTGGGCCCACCCAGGTGTGGCTGCGCGTGCCGAAGGCGGATGTCGCGATGCGTGAGAAGCTGCAGTCGCTGGCTGCGGGCAGCACCTTGCTGGCCGCGGGCTTCAAGGCCTGCGCGACGGCGCCGTAGCGACTGGCCTGCCCGGCCCGCGCTTCAGAGCGCCTTTGCGCGGCTACGGCGCTTCGCGCCGCCGCCGCACCAGCGCCACGGCCGCCAGTGCCAACAGCACCAGCCACGGCAGCGAGAGCGCACCGCCGCCCTTTCCGCCGTCGGATGCTGGGGTCGGATCGACCACGGTGAAAGTCGCGATGCTGGTGGCCGGAGCACCGGTGTCGTCCGTCAACGTCAGCCGGACCACGATCGTGCCGGCGGCGCCGGCCGACATCGTCGCGGTCACGCCGTCGGTGGCCCCTGTGAAGTTGACCGCGCCATTGCCGCTCACCAGCGACCAGGCCCTGCCGACGATGGTGCGCCCCGCCCCGGCAGTGCTGCCTGCGCTGCTCAGGGTCAGCGACTGCCCCTTCAGCGGCGTGGTGGGATTGATCTCGATGGCCGCGACCGCGCTGCCCAGAGCTGCCGCATTCACCGCCGCACCCGCGTCGAGCATGCCAGCGCCACACAGCGGGTAGGTGGGCGAATTGGAGTTCGGGCAATAACACTCCAGCTGCTGCGCGCCCTTGACGGGTGCGGCACAGGCCGGCGAATTCGCGCTGCCGCCAGTCTCGGGGAAGAGCCGTGCCGTCGCCTGCAGGATTGCGCGCACCCGAGCCACGCTGAGCGTCAAGTCCTGCGAGTACATCAAGCCCACGACGCCCGCGACCAGTGGCGAGGCGAAGCTGGTGCCCAACGTCGCGTCGAAACTGTCACTCCAGGTTGATGCCTGCGGCGCCGTGAGGCCGGCGTTCAGAGCGGCCAGGATGGGGTACAGGCACGGCTCGTTGCCACCGATGTTCACGCAATTGCCGCCGGGCGCCGAGATCGCAATCTGCGCGCCCAGGTCGCTGAATCCCACCTTGGTGCCCACGTGGCGCAACGCGCTGACGGCGATCACGCCGTTGCAACTGGCCGGCGTTCCCACCGGCTCGCCGGCACTGTTGCCGGCCGCCGCCACGATGACCACGCCGCGAGCCACGACCTCATCCACCACCGCCTGGTAGGCAGCGGAACACGCGCCGTCGCTGCCAAGGCTCATGTTGATGACCTTGGCCGGGGTCGGGTTCGGTGGCACGCCGGCCACGGTGATGCCGGCGGCCCAGCGCATGGCGGCCTGAATGTCGGAGTCCTTTCCGAAGCACTTGCCCAGTACCCGCACCGGCAACACCTGAACCCCGGGCGCAGCGCCGACCATGCCCACCCCGTTGTTGGCGGCGGCGCCGACGAGACTGGCTGTGGCCGTGCCGTGCCAGGAACTGGACGAAACATCGCAGTCCTTGAAAGTCGCGTTGGACCTGTCCGCACCGTCAATCCAGTCGCCCGCATCGCTGGGATCGTCGTCGCGCCCATCGCCGTCGTTGGCCACCGTCGGATCGGTGACGAAGTCGTAGCCCGGCAACAGCCGCCCACCGCTGGCCGCGCGCCCGAGGTCAGGGTGTTCGAAGCGCACTCCCGTGTCCAGCACGGCCACCACCACGCTTGCGCTGCCCAAGCCGCGCAGCCAGGCCACTTCGGCGCCGATGCTCGAGGCGAAGGCCGGGCTCGGTTGTCGCAGGTACCACTGCCCGACCACTGGTCCGCCGGTCTGCGCCGGCAGCGAGATCGGCGGGCCAACGGCGTACAGCGGATCGTTGGGAGGCACTTGCAGGCGGCGCTGGCGGCCGTTGGGCACGGCGAACTCCACCTCGGGGTCGGCGGCAAGCTGCCGCGCCAGTTCGGCCGCATCCGCACCTCGCTGGCGCACGACTTGCATGCGATCGCCCACGGGCTCACCCGCCTCGATCGTCCGGCCCACGCGCTGGCCCAGCGAGCCCGCGCGCTTGGCAAGCACCGCGACCACCGTCTCTGGCTTGGCGCTCTCACCCAGGGCGTGATGTTTCAGTGTCGCCGCACCGGCCCGGAAACGCACGATGACTTCGCCGTCCGCTGGCGGCAGCGACTGGGCCGCGCCACGCGGCACCTGCTGCCGCGCCTCGCGCTGCGTAGCGGCGGCTGGGGAAGGATCGGCGATCGCGCCCAGCAGCGCAGCAGCCAGCAACAGCGCAGTACGGGGAACGGTAGGCATTTTTCGAGTGTAGAAGCGTGGCGGGCGCACGCGGCACCGCCGCGGGCCGCTTGCGTGAGTAAGCGTGACTCGGGGCCGCCCCGTGATGCTCGATTGGCATCTCGCTGCGGGCCCGGCCGGCGGAGCTTCAGCGGGCGATCACGCGCACCATCTCCAGCACCTTGTTGGAGTAGCCCCACTCGTTGTCGTACCAGGCAATGACCTTGACGAAAGTCTTGTCCAGCGCGATGCCGGCCTCGGCGTCGAAGACGCTCGTGCAGACCTCGCCACGGAAGTCGGTGGCGACCACCTTGTCTTCGGTGTACGCGAGCACGCCCTTCATCGGCCCGGCGGCGGCGGCCTTCATCGCGTTACAGATGTCGTCCCAGCTCGCTTCCTTGACGAGCTCCGCGGTGAGGTCGATCACGCTCACGTCGCTGGTGGGCACGCGGAAGGACATGCCCGTGAGCTTCTTGTTCAACTCGGGAATGACCACGCCCACCGCCTTGGCCGCGCCGGTGGAACTCGGGATGATGTTTTCCATGATGCCGCGGCCGCCGCGCCAGTCCTTGTTGCTCGGGCCGTCCACGGTCTTTTGCGTCGCCGTCGTGGCATGCACCGTGGTCATGAGGCCGCGCTTGATGCCGAAGCTGTCGTTGAGCACCTTGGCCACCGGGGCCAGGCAGTTGGTGGTGCAACTCGCGTTGCTGATGATGGCCTGGCCGGCGTAGGTCTTGTCGTTGACGCCGTAGACGAACATCGGCGTGTCGTCCTTGCTGGGCGCGCTCATGATGACCTTCTTCGCGCCGGCGTCGATGTGCTTCTGCGCCGTCTCCTTGGTGAGGAAGATACCGGTGGACTCGACCACCACATGCGCGCCGACATCGCCCCACTTCAGCGCCGCGGGATCCTTCTCGGCCGTGAGGCGGATCTGCTTGCCATTCACCACGAGCGTGTTGCCGTCGACGACGATATCGCCCTTGAAGCGGCCATGCACGCTGTCGTACTTCAGCATGTAGGCCAGGTAGTCAGGCTCGAGCAGGTCGTTGATGCCGACGATCTGGATGTCGCTGGCGAAGTTCTGCACCGCGGCGCGGAATACCATGCGTCCGATGCGGCCAAAGCCGTTGATGCCGACCTTGATGGTCATGGTGAGGTCACTCCTTCGAGTTGAGACAGGGGTTCGGAGGGGGAAGATGCGGAACCGGTGAGCATGCCTCCCGCCGGCTCAGCGCTTGAGCACCCGGCGCACCACCGCCGTGACGTTGTCCGCAGTGAGGTGGAAGAACTTGAACAGGGCGCCTGCGGGGGCGCTTTCACCGTAGCGGTCGATGCCCACCACGGCGGCGCAGCCGTACTTCCACCAGCCGTCGGTGACGCCGGCCTCCACCGCGATGCGTGGCACACCCTCGGGCAGCACGCGGCGCTTGTAGTCGATGCCCTGGCGGTCGAATGTGGTGGTGCTGGGCACGCTCACCACGCGCACGGCAATCTTCAGCTTCGCCAGCCCGGCCTGCGCGTGCAATGCCAGCTGCACCTCGCTGCCGCTGGCCATGATGATCGCGGCGGGTTTGCTCGCCTTCAGGCCCACCTCGGCCGGTTCGGCCAGCACATAGGCGCCCTTGCCGATGTCGTGCAATGCGGGTTTGGGCAGGTAGGGCACGGCCTGGCGCGTGAGCAGCAGGGCGCTCGGGCGTGTGGCGTTGCCGAGCGCCATCGTCCAGGCCACCATCGTTTCGGCGGTGTCAGCGGGGCGCCAGACATCGAGGTTGGGAATGAGCCGCAGGCTCGCCGCGTGCTCCACGCTCTGGTGCGTGGGGCCGTCTTCACCGAGACCGATGCTGTCGTGCGTGAAGACGTGAATCACGCGCCGCTTCATCAGCGCGGCCATGCGGATGGCGTTGCGGCTGTAGTCGCTGAAGGTGAGGAAGGTGCCGCCGTAGGGGATGAAGCCGCCGTGCAGCGCGACGCCGTTCATGATGGCGGCCATGCCGAACTCGCGCACACCATAGTTGATGTGGCGCCCACCGTTGCCGCGGCCGGCGAGGTCGAAGCGCAGGGCCGGTGTGCTGCTGGTGTGGGTGAGATTGCTGCCGGTGAGGTCGGCACTGCCGCCAAGCAACTCGGGCATCAGCTGGGTCAGCACCTCCAGCGCGTTCTGGCTCGCCTTGCGCGTGGCCACCGTCTCGGCCTTGGTGTGCATGGCCTGGATCGCCTCGACCGTGGCCTGCACGAAGTTGGCGGGCAGCCCGCCCTTCATACGGCGCTCGTATTCGGCGGCGAGCGCGGGGTGCGCCTTGCGATAGGCCGCCAGGCCCTCGGCCCACGTTTCCTGTGCCTCGGCGCCGCAGGCGCGGGCGTCCCAGGCCTCGTAGGCAGCCTCGGGCACCACGAAAGGCTCATGCGTCCAGCCAAGCGCAGCGCGCGTGAGCTTGATCTCCTCGCTGCCCAGCGGCTCGCCGTGGGCCTTGGCGGTGCCCGCGCGGTTCGGCGAGCCCTTGCCGATGCTCGTCTTGCAGATGACGAGGCTCGGGCGCAGCGGCTCGGTGCGCGCGCGCTTGAGCGCTGCATCCACCGCGTCGGCGTCGTGGCCGTCGAGAGGGCCGATGACATGCCAGCCGTAAGCCGTAAAGCGCTGCGCCACATCGTCCACGTACCAGGGCGCGACGGCGCCGTCGATGCTGATGCCGTTGTCGTCGTACAGCGCGACCAGCTTGTTCAGCTTCCAGGCCCCGGCCAGCGCCGCCGCCTCGTGGCTGATGCCCTCCATCAGGCAGCCGTCGCCCATGAAGACATAGGTATGGTGGCCGACGACCGAATGGCCCTCACGATTGAACTCGGCGGCGAGCAGCTTCTCGGCCAGCGCCATGCCCACCGCGTTGGCCAGGCCCTGGCCGAGCGGGCCGGTGGTGGTCTCGATGCCAGGAGTCACGTCCACCTCGGGGTGGCCGGGGGTCTTGCTGTGCAGCTGGCGGAAGTTGCGCAGCTCGCTCATCGGCAGTTCGTAGCCGGTGAGGTGCAAGAGCGCGTAGACCAGCATCGAGGCGTGGCCGTTGCTGAGCACGAAACGGTCGCGCTCGGGCCAGTGCGGATCGGCCGGGTTGTGCCGCAGGTGCCTGCCCCACAGCGCCACAGCCACCTCGGCCATGCCCATGGGTGCGCCGGGGTGGCCGGAGTTGGCCTGCTGCACGGCGTCCATGGCCAGAGCGCGGATGGTGTCGGCCATCAGGCGGGACAGGGTCCGGGTGTCTTGTGGTGCGGGTGCAATGGCCATCGGGGTGGGCAGATCCAGGATGAAGAGCCAGAAATTCTAGGCCGCCACGCAAAGCGCACCCTGCGCTCGAGGCGGGTGCGTTCGTATCATCGGCCTATGCAAGGGGCGCACTTCACTGCCGATCTCCATGAATGCGCGGCGCGGTCGCTGCTGGTCGAGCCAGCCGCGCTGCGCACTCTGTGCCTGAGGGCGGTGGCCGAAGCCGGCCTCACGCCGGTGGGCGAGTTGTTCCACCACTTCGCGCCTGGAGGCGGCATCACGGGCGTGGTGCTGCTGGCCGAGTCGCACCTGGCGGTGCACACCTGGCCTGAGCTGGCCGCCGTGACGCTGGACGCCTACGTGTGCAACATCCAGACCGACAACACACGCCGTGCCGAGCGCCTCGTGGAGGCGCTCGTCATGGCCTTCGTGCCCGGCCGGCGCGAGGGCCAGCGGCTCCTGCGCGGCAGTCCGGGCTGGGCGCACCCGATCAGCCGTTGACCTGGAACAAGGCCGGCCGGCCGGCCGCCTGCGAGGCTCGGGCCTGGATCCAAGGCAATCCGAGGGAGTTCCGCCATGCGCGCCTCTGCGATCGACATCATCCGCGAGGAACACCAGGCCCTGGCAGCCATGTTGAGATCGTTGAAGTTGCTCCTGGCGCAGGCGCGACGCGTAAGGGCGCTGCCCGATTTCGACGTGCTGCGCGCCATGCTGTTCTACGTCGACGAGTTTCCGGAGCGCCTGCATCACACCAAGGAAAGCACGCTGCTGTTCCCACGCCTGCGCGAGCGGGCACCGGAGATGGCGGCCCTGCTGTCACGGCTGGAGCGCGACCATGCAAGCGGCGAGTCGGCCATCCGCGGGGTGGAGCACGCACTGCTTGCGTTCGAGGTGATGGGCGAATCGCGGCGCGAGGCGTTCGAGCATGCCGTGGACCGCTACGTGGCGGCCTACCTCGAGCACATGGCCGTCGAAGAAGCCGACATCCTGCCTGCGGCGCAGCGGCTGTTCACGCTGGCGGACTGGGCGGAGCTGGATGCTGCGTTCGCGGCCAATCGCGATCCGCTCACCGGCCATGAGCCCGGTGAGGAGTACCGCGAGCTGTTCCACACGATCGTGAACAACGCGCCGGCGCCGATCGGGCTGGGGGGCGGCAAGGCGGGCCGCTAGTGTGGTTCGCTCGGCGCCGCGGCCAACGCTTGCCTAACGGCGGGCGGCGAACCTTCGCTTGCGGCCCCAGATCACGGGGCCACCAGGAGGTCGGAAGTGCACACCATGGTCTTCAAAGCCGCCCTCGCGACCTCGCTCGTGACGCAGGCCGACCGCCCGACCGTCGTCGGCACCGATACGGATCACAAGCCGCTGCCCCAGGTCGATCTGCGTCGCCTGCTGCAAGTGGGGACGGAAGCTCCCGACCGCTGAATTGGCTGCCGGGCTACGCAGCCCGGGCCTGCCTCACGGCCCGCTCCCAGCCGGCCATGCGCTCAGCCGCACGCTCGCGTGGCAACGTGGGCAGGAAGCGCCGCTCTTCGCCCCACTGCGCACTCAGTTCCTCGAGGCCGCCGTACACGCCGGTGGCCAGGCCCGCCAGGTAGGCCGCGCCGAGTGCGGTGGTCTCGGTGACCTTGGGCCGCACCACGGGAATGCCCAGCAGATCGGCCTGGAACTGCATCAGCAGGTTGTTGACGCAGGCGCCGCCGTCCACACGCAACTCGCTGGGCGCCGCACCCCCCGCGGCCACCGCATCCTTGGCCATCGCCTGCAGCAGCGCGGCGCTCTGGAAGGCGATGCTCTCCAGCGCCGCGCGGGCGATGTGCGCCATGGTGGTAGCGCGGCTCAGGCCGACGATGGCGCCGCGTGCCTGCGCATCCCAGTAGGGCGCGCCCAGGCCCGTGAAGGCCGGCACGAGGATGACGCCGCCGCTGTCGGGCACGCTCTCGGCCAGGCCCTGCACCTCGCCGCTGGCGCGGATGGCGTGCAGGCCATCACGCAGCCATTGCACGACCGCACCGCCGATGAAAACGCTGCCTTCGAGCGCGAACTCGGGCCGCGCGCTCGCCTGCGCCGCTGCCGTCGTGATGAGCCCGTTGGTGCTGCGCTCGAAGCGATCGCCCGTGTGCATGAGCATGAAGCAGCCGGTGCCATAGGTGTTCTTGGCCAGGCCAGCCTTGAAGCAGGCCTGCCCGAAGAGTGCCGATTGCTGGTCTCCAGCCATGCCCGCCACGGGGATGGGTGTATCGAACAGCGTGGTTTCGCCGTAGACATGGCTTGAGGGGTGCGCCTGCGGCAGCACGCTGTCGGGAATGTGCAGGGCCTTGGTCAGCCCATGATCCCAGCGGTTGTGGCGGATATCGAACAGCATCGTGCGCGCCGCGTTGCTCACGTCGGTGGCGTGCACGCGGCCCTCGGTCAGCTTCCACAGCAGCCAGCTGTCCACGGTGCCGAAGGCGAGCTCACCGCGCGCGGCGGCGATGTGCGCGCCGCTCACGTGGTCGAGCAGCCAGCGCAGCTTGGTGCCGCTGAAGTAGGGGTCGATCACGAGGCCGGTGGTCGCACGCACCTGCTCGGCCAGGCCCTGCTCGCGCAACTGCACGCACAGCGGCTCGGTGCGGCGGTCCTGCCAGACGATGGCGCGGTGCACGGGCTGGCCGGTGCGGCGGTTCCACAGCACGGTGGTCTCGCGCTGGTTGGTGATGCCGATGCCGGCGATATCGCGCGCCGTCAGCCCCGACTTTGCCAGCGCCTCCTGCGCCACAGCCAGTTGCGAGCGCCAGATCTCTTCGGCATCGTGCTCGACCCAGCCCGACTGCGGGAAGTGCTGCGTGAATTCGCGCTGCGCCATGGCCACGATGCGCCCACTGGCGTGGAAGACGATGGCACGCGAACTCGAGGTGCCCTGGTCCAGGGCGAGCAGGTGTTCTTTCAACGCTTCCATGCAGGCGGCTCCATCATGGTTAAGGGGTCGGCCTCCACGCAGCGCTCGTCGGCCTTCGCCAGCAGGGCGACAAAGGCCAAGAGGCTCTTGGGCTCAGAGGGCGGCGCACCGTTGGAGTGCCGACCAGCGTAGCGCAGCCGACGCGGCGCGACTTGCTCGGTTGCCACCTTGCGCTGACTCGCGGCTGGCGCTAAAACGAACGAAAGCGAACGGCGGGTAGGCAAGAACGAACAGTTTGCGCTGCGGTTAAAGTCGATCGCTTCCGAGTCGCAGCCCACCGCCCTGCCTCAACAAGGCCAAGCCGCACTACCAGCGCCGAGACGAGCGGGCGCGCTCGGTCGATGATGTGTTGTTGCGGCGCACCAAGCTCGGGCTTCTCCTTGGGGCGGACGGGCCTGCCGCCGTCGAAGATGGGTGGCTCGACCATCCCACGCCCCGTGACCCACCGGCGCGGCGCAACAACGAGGAGACCATGTGAAACTGAGGCTGGACCGTGTGGACAAGCAGGTGGGCGCGAGCCAGCACCTGTACCCGCTGGATCTGGCGCTCGAGCCCAACGCGGTGACCGTGCTGCTGGGCGCCACGCAGGCCGGCAAGACCACACTGATGCGCCTGATGGCGGGCCTGGACCGCCCCACGCATGGCCACGTGTTCGTCGACGACGCCGACGTCACCGGCATGCCGGTGCGCCAGCGCAACGTGGCCATGGTGTACCAGCAGTTCATCAATTACCCCTCGATGACGGTAGCGCAGAACATCGGCTCGCCGCTGAAGCTGCGCCGTGAATCCGATATCGAGCGCCGCGTGCGCGAACTGGCCGAGCGGCTGCACATCGACATGTTCCTCGACCGCCTGCCGGCCGAGCTCTCCGGCGGCCAGCAGCAGCGCGTGGCTTTGGCGCGCGCGCTGGCGAAAGGCGCGCCGCTGATGCTGCTGGACGAGCCCCTGGTCAACCTCGACTACAAGCTGCGCGAGGAACTGCGCGAGGAGCTGGCGCAGCTCTTCGCCAGCGGCGACTCCACCGTCGTCTATGCCACCACCGAGCCCGGCGAGGCGCTGCTGATGGGCGGTTACACCGCCGTCATGGATGCGGGCGAGCTGCTGCAATACGGGCCCACCACCGAGGTCTTTCACCGGCCGAAGTCGCTGCGCGTGGCGCGTGCCTTCAGCGACCCGCCGATGAATACGGTCCCGGCGCGCGCCAGCGCGGCCGGCCTGCAGTTGCAAGGCGGGCCGGAGTTGCCGCTTGCACTGCCGGACCGACTGCCGCGCACACTGCCGCACACACCTCCCGCCGGCGGCGCAAGCGCCGACGCGCTCACGCTCGGAGTGCGCGCCAGCGCCTTGCGCCTGCAGCCACGTCCGGGCGACGTGACGCTGCCCGGCCGCGTGGAGCTGGCGGAGATCTCCGGCTCCGACACCTTCGTGCACGTGCATGCCGCGGTGGGCGAACTGGTGGCCCAGCTCACCGGCGTGCACTTCTTCGACCTAGGCGCGCCGATCACGCTGCACCTGGCGCCGGGCCAGTGCCACGTGTTCGATGGCCAGGGCGCGCTGCTCGTCGCGCCGGTCAGGTAGGGTGCCACCATGGCCCGCATCGACCTCGATCTCGCGCACTCGTACAAGCCCAACCCGGCCGCCGACGCAGACTATGCGCTGCTGCCGTTGAAGATGAGCTTCCGCGACGGCGGCGCCTATGCGCTGCTCGGCCCCTCGGGCTGCGGCAAGACGACGCTGCTCAATATCGTCTCCGGCCTCTTGGTGCCTTCGCAGGGCACGGTGATGTTCGACGGCCGCGATGTCACGCGCACGACACCGCAGCAGCGCAATATCGCGCAGGTTTTCCAGTTCCCGGTCATCTACGACACCATGACGGTGGCCGAAAACCTGGCCTTCCCGCTCAAGAACCGCGGCGTGCCGGCGGCGCAGATCAAGCAGCGCGTGGGCGAGATCGCCGAGATGCTGGAGCTCTCGGCGCAGCTCGACCAGCGCGCCGCGGGGCTGGCCGCCGACCAGAAGCAGAAGATCTCGCTCGGCCGCGGCCTCGTGCGCGCCGACGTCACGGCGGTGCTGTTCGACGAGCCGCTGACGGTGATCGACCCGCACCTGAAGTGGCAGCTGCGGCGCAAGCTGAAGCAAATCCACCGCGAACTCAAGCTCACGCTCATCTACGTCACGCACGACCAGGTCGAGGCACTCACCTTCGCCGAGGAGGTGGTGGTCATGACACGGGGCCGCGCCGTGCAGGTGGGCTCCGCCGAGGCCTTGTTCGAGCGGCCGGCGCACACCTTCGTCGGCCATTTCATCGGCTCACCGGGCATGAATTTCCTGCCGGCCCGCTCGGGTGCCGGAGGCCTGATGGTGGCCGGCCAGCAGGTGCGCGTGCCCGACGGCCGCGCCTTGCCCGAAGGTGAATTCAAGCTCGGTGTGCGGCCCGAGTACGTGGCCCTGGCCGCCGCCGACGCACCCGGTGCGCTGCCCGCCTTGGTGACGCAAGCGCAGGACATAGGCACGCACTTCATGCTCACCGCCCGCGTGGGCGAGTCCACGCTCAAGGCGCGGCTGGACACCGAGGCCACCGTGCCCGCTGCGGGCGCCATCGTGTGGCTCCAGGTATTGGCCGAACATACCTGCTTCTACCGCGACGAGGTGCTCCTGGCATGAATAAACCGGTCAACCAGAAAGCCTGGCTGCTCGTGCTGCCGGTTTTCATCTGCGTCGCCTTCTCGGCCATCCTGCCATTGATGACGGTGGTGAACTACTCGGTGCAGGACATCATCTCGCCCGAGCGGCGCGTCTTCGTCGGCACCGAGTGGTTCGCCTCCGTCATGCGCGACAGCGACCTGCATGCGGCGCTGTGGCGGCAGCTTCAGTTCTCGCTGTCGGTGCTGCTGATCGAGATACCGCTCGGCGTGGCGCTCGCGCTGGCCATGCCGGCCGCCGGTTGGCGCGCCTCGGCGGTGCTGGTGATCGTGGCGCTGTCGCTCCTGATCCCGTGGAACGTGGTGGGCACCATCTGGCAGATCTACGGCCGTGCCGATATTGGCTTGCTGGGCGCGGCGCTCAAGGCCATCGGCATCGACTACAGCTACACCGGCAACGCGCGCGACGCCTGGCTCACCGTGCTGGTGATGGATGTGTGGCACTGGACGCCGCTGGTGGCGCTGCTGGCCTACGCCGGCCTGCGCAGCATTCCGGATGCCTACTACCAGGCCGCGCGCATCGACGGCGCGAGCCGCATCGCCGTGTTCCGCTACATCCAGCTGCCCAAGATGCGCGGCGTGCTGATGATCGCCGTGCTGTTGCGCTTCATGGACAGCTTCATGATCTACACCGAGCCGTTTGTGCTCACGGGAGGCGGGCCCGGCAACGCCACCACCTTCCTCAGCCAGTACCTCACGCAAAAAGCGGTGGGCCAGTTCGACCTCGGCCCGGCGGCGGCCTTCTCGCTCATCTACTTCCTCATCATCCTGCTGCTGTGCTTCATCCTCTACAACTGGATGCAGCGCGTGGGCACCGATGCCCAGGCCAATACGTCCACCAGCGCGGGAGCGCCGAAGTGAAATACACCCGCCGCGCCTTTCTGCTGCTGTACATCGTGTTCGCGCTGTTGCCCATCTACTGGATGGTCAACATGAGCTTCAAGACCAACCAGGAGATCCTCTCCAGCTTCACGATCTTTCCGCAGCAGTTCACGCTCGCCAACTACGCCACCATCTTCACCGATCCGAGCTGGTACTCGGGCTACATCAACAGCCTCATCTACGTCGCCATCAATACTGTCATCTCGCTCACGGTGGCGCTGCCGGCGGCCTATGCCTTCAGCCGCTACAGCTTTCTCGGCGACAAGCATGTCTTCTTCTGGCTGCTGACCAACCGCATGACGCCGCCGGCGGTGTTCCTGCTGCCCTTCTTCCAGCTCTACACCACGGTAGGGCTGATGGACACGCACCTGGCGGTGGCACTCGCGCACCTGGTGTTCAATGTGCCGCTGGCGGTGTGGATCCTCGAGGGCTTCATGAGCGGCATCCCGCGCGAGATCGACGAGACGGCCTACATCGACGGTTATTCCTTCCCACGCTTCTTCGTCACCATCTTCCTGCCGCTCATCAAGGCCGGTGTGGGCGTGGCAGCCTTCTTCTGCTTCATGTTCAGCTGGGTCGAGCTGCTGCTGGCGCGCACGCTCACGAGCGTGAATGCCAAGCCCATCGTGGCGACGATGACGCGTACCGTCTCGGCCTCGGGCATGGACTGGGCGACACTCGCCGCTGCCGGCGTGCTGACCATCGTGCCCGGCGCCATCGTCATCTGGTTCGTGCGCCACTACATCGCGCGCGGCTTCGCCATGGGACGTGTGTGAACCGCGGAGGCTGTCATGTTTAAGTGGATGGTCTGGACCACACCCGTGGCGATCTTCTTCACCTGTATCGTGCTGGCGCTGATCGGCATGACGATCTGGGAGATCAGGCAGCCGACGACAATGCGCAAGGGGTTCCTGCCCCTGGCCACCACGCGCGGCGACCGCCTCTTCATCGGCCTGCTCGCAGCGGCCTACGTCAACCTCGCGTTCGTCGGCCTGTCCAAGAAGATGATCGACTGGTTTTCGCTCGCCGCCGAGCCCAGTATCTGGATCAGTTTCGTGGTCTCGATGTTGGTGCTGGCCCTGATCATGCGGCGCGGATAGCCGCTCCTTTTCCTGTGAATCCGGCCCGACGCTTCCCCGGGGCCGTGGTCCACCGAACCGCACGCGGGGAAGCTGCACATGTACGAGGAGAATCACAATGACGAAGATGCGCTACACGGCGCTGGCGGCCGCCGCCCTGCTGGTGGTGGCCCTGGCCGGTTGCGGCAAGAAGGATGCAGCCCCAACGGCAGCTTCCGCACCGACCGCCGCCACCGCCATGGCCGACGCGGCCAAGAAGTGGATCGACAGCGAATTCACGCCCAGCACGCTCGGCAAAGACGCGCAAGCGGCCGAGCTGAAGTGGTTCGCCGAGGCCGCCACCAAGCTCAAGGCCAAGGGCATCACCGAGATCTCGGTGGTGTCGGAGACCATCACCACGCACGAGTACGAGAGCAAGACGCTGGCCAAGGCCTTCGAGGAGATCACCGGCATCAAGGTCAAGCACGACCTGATCCAGGAAGGTGACGTGGTCGAGAAGCTGCAGACCTCGATGCAGTCGGGCAAGAGCATCTACGACGGCTGGATCAGCGACTCCGACCTGATCGGCACGCACTACCGCTACGGCAAGATCATGAACCTCACCGACTACATGACCGGTGCAGGC
>JANNRI010000037.1:0-1860 GCA_031401195.1 Burkholderiales bacterium | reverse complement strand
CAGAACCTCGACCCGCTGGCCGAGCGGCTCGTCTTCCGCAACCGCCGTGCGCGCCTGCAGGTGGTGGCCGAGCTCGACAAGAAGACCTATTCGCCGCGCGGCCAGGTGGCGCTGTCGATCACCACGCGCGACCCTTCATCGGGCAAGGCCATGCCGGCCGAGTTGGCGGTGTCCGTGGTCGACGACACAGTGATCTCGTTTGCCGACGACAAGAGCGGGCATCTGCTTTCCAAGCTGCTGCTCGAGCCGGAGTTGCCGGGCAAGGTCGAGGAACCGAACTTCTATCTCGACCTTACCGAAGCCAAGAGTGCGTTGGCGCTCGACCTGCTGATGGGCACGCGCGGCTACCGGCGCTTCGACTGGGTGGCGGTGCTGCGGCTTCCGGTGCCGAGCAGCGCCCTGGCGGTGGCGGGCGGCGGCCCACGGGCCATGCTCGCGATGGGCGCGGCCGAACAAGGACGCCGGCAGCCCCAGGCACCCCTGCCGCCCGCCGCGCCCCAGGCGCTGGCGATGCCGGCGCCGGCCGGCTGGCCGCCACTGCGTGCGCCCTTGCCCGCAGCGACACCCGTGCTGCGCGACGAACTGAAGCGCGAGGCCCTGATGGCCCCGGCCATCGTGCGCGAGCGCCGGGCGGCAGCCAACGCGGTGCCGGCACAGCGCGCCAATGCCGAAATCGACGCACGCATGGAACCACGCCAGGCCGCCGCGTTGGACCAGGCCGCCCGTGCCGACATGGCGGCTGACCGCGACTTCGCCCGCGCCGCGAGACCGGGCGCTGGACGAGACGCGAACAAGTTGGCGGCCGAGGAAGTGGCCATCGCTGCGGTGCGCGTCTTCCCCATCCCCGCCTTCAATCCCGAGCACACCGGCCCGCGCGACGACTACCGTGAGACGGTGTTCTGGGCGCCCTCGGTGAAGACCAACCGCTGGGGCAAGGCGACCGTGAAGTTCACGTTGTCCGACGCGGTGACCTCGTTCCGCGTGTTCTCCGAAGGGGTGGCTAGTGCGGGCAGTGGTGCGGGTGGTGGTGCGGGCAGTGGCCTGGCCGGCCGCGACGAGACCGTCTTCAAGTCGGCGCTGCCGTTCTCGCTGGCGGTGAAGCTGCCGCTCGAAGTGTCGGCCGGCGACCGGCCGCTGATCCCGGTGACGCTGAGCAACGATGGCGAGCGCGCGCTGGACGTCAAGCTCGACGCGCGTTTCGGCGCGCTGATGCGGGCGTCTGCGGGTGCAGGTTCCGCGGGGCAAGGCGGCAAGCTCGTGGATGGGCAAGGCAGCAAGCTTGCTGCCGGCCAACGCCACAGCCTCTTCTTCCCGCTCGAAGTCACCGGCGCGCGCGGCCAGTCCGAGGTGCGCGTGGCGGCTGCGGCCAGTGGCCTCGGCGATGAGGTGCTGCGCAGCATTCCGGTGGTGCCGCTCGGCTATCCGCAAGTGTTCGAGCGCTCGGGGCAAATCAGCGCTGCGATGGGTCAATCCACCGGCCAGGCCAGCCACGAGCTCGACCTCGGCCGCGCCCGCCCGGGCAGCGTGCAAGCCACCGTGACCGTCTACACCTCGATGCTCTCGACCACGATGTCGGGCCTGGCCGGCATGCTGCGCGAGCCGAACGGCTGCTTCGAGCAGACCTCGTCGACCAACTACCCTAACGTCATGATCATGCAGTACCTCAAGCAGCACGACGTGGCCGACGCCGCGCTGGTCGAGCGCTCGAGCCGCCTGATGGACAGCGGCTACAAGAAGCTCACCGGCTACGAGTCGCCGAAGAAGGGCTTCGAGTGGTTCGGCGGCGACCCGGGCCACGAGGCGCTCACCGCCTACGGCCTGCTGCAGTTCGCCGACATGAAGGATGTCTACGGCGCGGTC
>JANNRI010000036.1:0-2152 GCA_031401195.1 Burkholderiales bacterium | reverse complement strand
CCGCATACCGGTCAAGGACAAGAAACTGTTCTGGATCGAGGGCAGCACACGCCGCTTCGACGGCTACAACTACTTCGCCAAGCACCCGCAACCCATGCTGGACTGGTTCGACACCCACATGAGGTAGCCGATGACCGCTGGTGGGCACGGCGCATGAATCAACCAACATACGGACAACTCTTGCACTGACGAACATGAACAGGCCATTCACCGGCAAGGTCCTGATCTCGATCGCGCTGATCGGCTGCTGGCTGTACGGCAAGGGCGCGCCGCCACCACCAGCCCTGGCCCGCCGCTGAGGATTGCATGATGCGCACCACCACACAGTGCACGGCCGGCGGCCTGCTGACAGCGGTGCCGGTGGTGGCATGCGCCCACTCGGAAGCCACCGGTTCGGGGCTGCTGGCCGGGCTGCTGCACCCGGTCACGGGGCTCGACCATTTGCTGGCCATGCTGGCCGTGGGCATCGTCAGCGTGCTCATGGGCGGCAGCCATATCTGGCGCGTACCCGCGGTGTTTGTGTGCGCCATGGTGCTGGGCGCGGTGTTCGGCTTTCAAGGCGGGGCGGTGCCTTTCGCTGAGATCGGTGTGGCGCTGTCGGTATTGCTGTTGGGGCTGGTGATTGCCTGGGGGGCCCTGGGGGCCGGGCTGCATGGCGGGGCTCGACAGCTTTCCGCGCGCATGACCAGCGCCGTCTTTGTCTGCGTGCTGTTGTTCGGCCTTTGCCATGGTGTTGCGCATGGCATGGAGCTGCCCCGGGCCGCCGTGCCGCTGTTCTTTTCGATGGGCTTCGTGATCTCAACCGTGTTCATCCATATCTGCGGCATCTTCGTCGGCGAGCTGGCTTCGAGCGCGGCTTGGCGCAGCAAGATCTTGCGTGTGCTTGGGCTGGCCATGGCCGGTACCGGGCTTTGGTTCGCATGGCACTGAACACCTTGCGATACGCCCGGCGCTGCCTGCCGCTGCTCGCCGTCGCGGCGGCGCTGTTGCTGAGCGGCTGCGCCAGCCTTCCCAGCGCAGTGCCACGCCCGGAGTCGAGTGCCCTTCCGGCGAGCACCGATACAACCTTGGGCAAGCTCGCCGCAGCGACGCAACGCGAAGCGCAGCAGAGCGGCTTTCGGTTGCTGTTCAATGGCGGCCACTCGCTGCACGCCCGCCTGGAGCTGGCCCGGCGTGCGCAGCGATCGCTCGATGTTCAGTACTACCACCTCAAGAACGACGCCACCGGGCGCCTGCTGCTGCGCACGCTGCGTGACGCCGCGAACCGCGGCGTGCGGGTGCGGCTGCTGATCGACGATTTGTATACCTCAGGCGAAGACGATTTGCTGCTTGGGTTTGCGGCGCACCCCAACGTCGAACTGCGCCTGTTCAACCCTTTCCCGGCCGGGCGCAGCAGCCTGGTGAAACGCTTCGCCGCATCGCTCACCGACTTCGGCCGCGTGCACCGGCGTATGCACAACAAGATGTACGTCGCCGACAGCGCGATGGCCGTGGTGGGCGGTCGCAACGTGGCCGACGAGTACTACGAGCGCGACGAGCTGCACAACTTCTTCGATTTCGACGTCTTCACGCTCGGCGCCGTTGTGCCGCAGCTCCAGCACCTTTTCGACGCCTACTGGAACAGCCGCCATGTCTATCCGGTCGATTCGATCGTTCGCAGCGAGTTGTCGGCAGAGCAACGACGCATGCGCTTCGATCAGATCACCGGCGGCAGCGACACGCCCGATCTACCCTCGCTGCGCCCGGTCGACCGCTTCGACCAGCGGCTGCTCGGCACCGACCTCGATGAAGGCACGATCAAGCTGCACTGGGGCAGCGCCGACGCGTTCGCCGACTCGCCCGAGAAGATCGCCGATGACCCAGCGCTGCTCGGCCCGCCACAACCGTCCGGCCCTTTGGGCTCGATCACGTCGATGGGCCTGCTGGTGTCGACGCAGCTTGTTGGAGCCAAGCGCGACGTACTCATCACGACGCCCTACCTGATCCCGGGCGAAGCGGGCCTGCAGCGCATTCGCGGCAGCGCGGCGCGCGGCGTGCGCGCCTCGATCGTGACCAACTCGTTGGCCTCGACCGACGAGCCGATGGTGCATGGCGGATACCGGCGCTACCGCATCGAGATGCTGAAGGCGGGGGTCGAGCTCTACGAGATCAG
>JANNRI010000035.1:0-1710 GCA_031401195.1 Burkholderiales bacterium | reverse complement strand
CATCGAACGCATGAGGTAACCACCCCCCATGGCGATGGCCAGCAACAACAGGCAAAGGCTGCCGAAGCCGAACATCAGGCGCGTGCCGACCTTGAAATCTTCGAAGTGCATCATGATGAGTCTTGAGTCCTCTGACGGGGGTGCTGCCGTGTAGGCTGCGGGCTTTGCAACGGCCACCGGGGCGCGTGCGCGCGGCGTCCAGGGTTCCAGCGCGTCGCGGCAGAGGGCCAGCGGCCCTTGCGCGGGCACGCGTGCCGCAGCGGGGACGTGCAGGGCCCCGACATCGGCAAGCGCAAGGCCATTTGCATGCAGTGCCTATCGGCTCGGGCCGGCCCGACTTGAAGCTGCGGCGGCCGCGTCGGCGCCGCGCTTGCGCTGGGTCAAGCCGGCTTGTGTGGCGGCGTCGCCGCGGCTGGCACGCCCGGCGCCAGTCCCGGCGCCACAGCCGGCACCACGATCAGCGGCATCGGTGCCGGCATGGGCTCGCTCAGCGTCATCAGCATGTCGGCGTACCAGCTGCAGTTCAGGCCCAGCGATTCGTCGCGCGTGAGGTCGCGCTCATTCATGTCCAGCGTGGCCGAGTGCACGCCCAGCAGCCGCCAGGGCAATGCGGCGTCGGGGGCGGCGGCCTGGTCGCGCATCACCACCGGCGAGCCGCTGGTGCCGCGGTGGGTGCGCGCATCGGTGAGAAAGTAGCCCTGGCCCTGGAAGCGCATGCCGAAGGCCGAAGCCACCACCGCCTGGCGCACCACCGGCAGGTGGTGCAGCGTGTCGTGGAAGCCCAGCGGAAAACCGACGATCAGCACCGACGTGCCGACCTCCACGCCGCCCAGCGAAGGCTGAATGTGCGCCGGCGTAAAGCAGCACAGCGCGGCCGCCGCAGGCAGCGCGGCGCGGTCGAGTTCGAGCATCGCCACGTCGATTTCGCCGCCGCTGTCGCGGCCCTGGCGCCACAGGCTCTTGCCGTCGCGGAACAGCAGGGTCGAGAGGCGCACCGAGCGCCCCAGGTCTTCGGCCGAGGTGTGGATCTCGACTTCGATGCGGTTGGGGCGATGGCCGCTGGGCTCGTCGATCAGCACATGGCGGCTGGTCACCAGGAACAGGCGTTCGTCGCGGGCAAAGAAGAAGCCGCTGGCGTTGGTCAGCGGCCGCTCGTGCTCGAAGGTGCCGATGCGGGCCGCCGTCAGCAGCAGGGAATCGATGGCCATGCCCAACCCTCCGACAACCCGTGCGGGGGATGCTCGGGAAGACCCTGACCTTAACACCGTGGCTGGCACGAGCCGCGGACACGCGGCGGTCGGGCCCTGGTGTTATGGTGAGGCATCCGTCTAGAGCCGCCGCCATGACACCCAGCACCATCCGCCCGTCGCCCCTTCATCGCCACGATGCATTGCGTGACGGCCTGCCGGGCACCGTGGCCTTGCTCAAGCAGCACCGCGCCGCCGAGATCGGCGAAGGCTTCATCGACCAGTACGTCACGCTCAACTGGCTCGAATGGAACGGCGGCAGCCTGCGCCTCACGGTCACCGGCGACAACATCTGCAAGCAGTTGCGCGCGCGGCCGTAGGCTCGCGGCACAGGGAGTCTTTTCCAATCCAGGTATGAGCCTGGAGTGCCCTGAGATCGACGACGCGAAGCGAGTCGATCCGTTGTAGGTCTGGCCAGTGTATTGGGGCCCGGGTTCAGGGGCTCATCAATCGTGGTCGAGGG
>JANNRI010000034.1:0-67423 GCA_031401195.1 Burkholderiales bacterium | reverse complement strand
GCCCGGGGCGAACTATTCCTCGGCCCCGGGTGGCTACGGGCCCCCGCCGTCACTGCCCGAGATGGCGCGGGCTTGCCGCTCAGGCCTTGTGATGCACTGGCGCCAGACCGTACACCGGCGTCGGAATGCCTTCCATGCGGGCTTTCAACTGCAACGCCGTGCACAGCGAATAGTGCCGGTTCTGGTGCAGGTTGCCGCCCTGCATCCAGAGGTTCGGCTGCTGCGTGGGCTTCCACATGTTGCGCAGCTCACCCTCCCACGGCCCCGGGTCCTTCTTCGTGCCCGAGCCCAGGCCCCAGCACTTGCCCACCTTGTCGGCAGTGGGCTGGTCCACCAACTGCGCGATCCAGCCATTCATCGAGCCATAGCCCGTGGCCCAGACAATGAGGTCGGCCGCCAGTGCGCTGCCGTCGGTCATCGCCAGGCCGTTGGGCGTGACACGTTCGATGGCACCGCTCTTCACCTTCACGCTGCCGTTGGCGACCAGCTCGCTGGCGCCGACATCGATGTAGTAGCCCGAGCCGCGGCGCAGGTACTTCATGAACAGGCCGCTGCCGTCTTCGCCGAAGTCGAGCATGAAGCCGGCCTTCTCCAGCCGTTTGTAGAACTCGGCGTCGCGTTCCTTCATCTGGTCGTAGACGGGGACCTGCAGCGCCGGCATGGCCTTGTACGGCAGGCTTGCGAAGATCAGATCGGCGGTGTCGACATCGACACCTGCTTTCACGGCGGCCTCCGAGTAAAGGCCGCCCAGCGCCAGGTCCATCAACGAGTCGCTTCGCGCCACGTGCGTGGTCGAGCGCTGCACCATCGTGACGTCTGCGCCGCTCTCCCACAGGTCGGCGCAAATGTCGTGGGCCGAGTTGTTGCTCCCCACGACGACGACCTTCTTGCCCTTCCACTCGGCGCCCGTGCGGAACTTGCTGCTGTGGACCTGCTCGCCCTTGAACGCTTCCATCCCCGGATAGCTGGGCAGGCTGGGCACGGCGCTCATGCCCGTGGCAAAGACGAGGTGCTTGGGCCGCAGCGTGACGGTCTCGCCCTTGTGCTGCACGGTGACGGCCCACTCCTGTTTGCCTTGGTCCCACTGGGCGCGCTTGCACTCGGTGCTGGCCCAATAGTTGAGCTCCATCACCTTGGTGTAGCTCTCCAGCCAGTCGCCGATCTTGTCCTTGGGCGCGAACACCGGCCAGTCCTCAGGGAAGCGCATGTAGGGCAGGTGGTCGTACCAGACCGGGTCGTGCAGGCACAGGCTCTTGTAGCGATTGCGCCAGCTGTCGCCCGGGCGTGGATTCTTCTCGATGATGATCGCCGGCACGCCGAGCTTCTTAAGGCGCGCGCCAAGGATGATGCCCGCCTGCCCGCCGCCCAGCACCACCACGTAGGGCTGCTTCGAAAAGCCGAGTGTGCGCGCCTCCTCCTCGCGCGATTCGAGCCAGGTCTGCCGGCCCTTGTGCACGCCGTGCTCCACGCCTTTGGGACGCGTCGCGCCGCGCGCCTCCTCGAAGCCCTTGAGTTCCTGCAGCGTCGTCAGCATGGTCCAGGCCTTGCCGCCTATGAGCCGCAATTGCCCGCGACCGCGCCCAGTGCCGGTCTCGAAAGTGAACCAGCCTTCGGTGACGCCGTTGGCCTCGCTGCCTTCGCCCTGCACCTTCCAGTTCGAAGATTTCGCGTTGGGCATCGTCGCTTCGAGCATGGCCTGGATCTGCGCCGGCCCCTCGGCGGTCTTGATGTTCCAGGTGAAGGAGATCAGGTCGCGCCAGTACGAGTCGTCGCCGAACTTCTCGGTGGCGTCCTTGTGGTGGCCCTGGGCGCACGCGGCGCCGAAAGCGTCGAGCCAGGACTGAAGGGCTTGGGTGGGGTTGCTCATTGGGTGTCTCCTTGGTGGCAGGCAGCGCGTCAGCGCAGGGTGTCAGCGCAGGGCGTCGTAAGTGGCCTTCTCGAAAGCGTAGTACAGCGGCAGCGACTTGGCGTCCGCGAACGGGAAGATCTGCGTCATGTAGGCACCCGCGATGCCGTTGCTCGGGTCGATCCAGTAGTACGAGTTGGCCAGGCCGGCCCACATCAGACCGCCCGCGGGCCGGCCGGTAGGCAGTTTCTCGTGGTTGATCTGGAATGCCAGGCTCCAGCTCTTTTGGGTGCCCGGGAAGAACTCGGCGTCGTTGGTGAGCGGAATCGCGGCCTTGAGCACCGAGACCCGGTTGCTGCCCATGTGGTTGACGCCCAGCGAGGCCACGCTTTCGGGCTTGAGCACACGCTCGCCGCCGAGCTGGCCGCCGTTGAGCACCATGCGCAGGAATTTCAGGTAGTCGCCCACGGTGCCGTAGAGGCCACCGCCACCCATCTCGAACTCGGGCTCCTGCGGAATCTCGAATTCCATCGGCGCCAGCTTGCCCTCGGCATCGCGCAGGTGGATGCCGGCCAGGCGCCGGCGCATGTCAGCGCTGATCTTGAACGCGGTGCTCGTCATGCCCAGCGGCCCGAGCAGGTTCTCCTGGAGATAGGCGCCGAGCTTCTTGCCGCTGGCGGCCTCGACCATCTTGCCTGCCCAGTCGATGTTGATGCCGTATTCCCAGCGCTCGCCGGGGTCAAACAGAAGTGGTGTGGTGAGCGCCTTGTTTTTGCAGTCGGTGACGCCTGGAATGCCGAGGGCGGCCTGCACCTTCTGGATATCGGTGTTCCAGATCTCGTAGCTGAAGCCGGCGCTGTGCGTGAGCAGGTGGCGCAGCGTGATGGCGCGCTTGGGCGCGCGGAAGGTGGGCTGGCCGGCGCGGTCGAAGCCGGTGAGTACCTGCGCCTCGGCAATCTTCGGCACCACGGCGTGGGCGGGGGCGTCGAGGTCGAGCTTGCCGCGCTCCACCATCTGCACCGCGGCCACCGAGGTGATGGCTTTGGTCATCGAGGCGATCCAGCCCACCGTGTCGGGGGTCATCGTCTGGCCCTTGCCGAGCGTGCGCTCGCCGAAGCCGGCTTCGTAGAGCGTGCCTTCGCGATTCGTGACCGCGGCCACCACGCCGGGCACGACGCCGGCAGTGACCGCCTCGCCGAGCACATTGTCCAGGGATTGTTTCAGGCCCATTGCCGTCTCCTTGTCGGTTGAAGGAATCCGGCCATGGCGGCCGGACGGCAAATCTAATCCTCGTGCAGGGCTTGCACCACTCCCCTGTTTTTCACGGGGAGGGGCTTGACATCACCTTGTCTCGCCCTCCGGAACAAAGCGCAGCGAAACACCGTTGTTGCAGTAGCGCAGCCCGCTGGGCGCGGGCCCGTCTTCGAAGACATGCCCGTGGTGGCCGCCGCAAGTGGCGCAGTGGTACTCGGTGCGTGCCATGAAGAACTTGCGGTCGCTCTTGGTCTCGAAGGCGCCCGGTAGCGTGGCGCAGAAGCTCGGCCAGCCGGTGCCACTGTCGAACTTCATGTCGCTCGAGTAAACCGGCGTGCCGCAACCTGCGCAGACGAAGGTGCCCTTGCGGTGCTCCTCGTACAGGGGGCTGGTCCAGGCGCGCTCGGTGCCCTCCTTGCGCAACACGGTGTAGGCCTCGGGACCGAGACGCTCTTTCCATTCGGCCTCGGTCTGGGGCAGGCGCTCTTTGCGGTCCGTGCGGTCCGCGCTGTCTGTGGCGAGGGGGCTGGAACGGTCGGTCATGGTGGGGCTCCAAGGCAGGCGATACAGAAGAGACTGCGGGCAGAACGGGTGTGTTGGGGGTCTTCGGAGTGTGTCGGGCCGAGGGCAAAGAGCTTACGCAACTGTGCCCGGGCCGTTGCAGCGGACAATCCGCTCCCGCTCGGACTTTGCCATGACCACCATTTCCATTGCCGCTCCCGCGGCGAAGCCCCTGTCGAGCTGGAAGCCGTTCTGGGCCAAGCGCCTCGGGCCTGCGCCCTTCCTGCCGACCAGCCGCACCGAGATGGAGGCACTCGGCTGGGACAACTGCGACGTCGTCATCGTCACCGGCGACGCGTATGTGGACCATCCGAGCTTCGGCATGGCCGTGATCGGCCGTGTGCTGGAGGCGCAGGGTTTTCGAGTCGGCATCGTGGCGCAACCTGAATGGAACTCGGCCGAGCCCTTCAAGGCGTTGGGCCGTCCGAACCTGTTCTACGGCGTCGCCGCCGGGAACATGGATTCGATGATCAACCGCTACACCGCCGACCGCAAAGTCCGCAGCGACGACGCCTACACGCCTGGCGGCATGGGCGGCAAGCGCCCCGACCGCGCCACGCTCGTGTATACGCAACGCTGCCGCGAGGCTTACAGCGATGTGCCGGTGGTCATCGGTGGCATCGAGGCGAGCCTGCGGCGGATTGCGCACTACGACTACTGGCAGGACAAGGTGCGCCGCTCCATCCTCGTGGACAGCAAAGCCGACCTGCTGGTCTACGGCAACGCCGAGCGCGCCATCGTCGAGGTGGCGCACCGCCTCGCGCGGCGCGAGCCGGTGCACACGCTGATCGACATTCGCGGTACGGCCTTCATGGTGCGCGACGGGCTCGAGCCGCAAGGCTTCATGGAGATCGATAGCACCGAGGTCGACCGCCCAGGGCGCGTTGACGAGCACATCAACCCGTACCTCACGACGGAGCAGGTGGCGGCGGCCAAAGGGGCGGACTGCGCTGGCAATGCAAGCAGCGGTGCCGCTCCTCCCCCTCTGCCGCGTGCGGGAGAGGGAGCAAGACCCATCGCCATGCCCGCATCGCGCAAGACTGGCGCCATCACGATGCCGGCGCGCGCTAAGACCGTGCTGCGCCTGCCCGCTTACGAGCAGGTGAAGAGCGACCCCGTGCTCTACGCCCACGCCAATCGCGTGCTGCATCTCGAGACCAACCCCGGCAACGCCAGGGCGCTGGTGCAGCGGTACGACTTCCATGGCGCGCCGCGCGACCTGTGGGTGAATGCGCCGCCGATCCCGCTCAGCACGGCCGAGATGGACCAGGTGTTCGACTTGCCCTATGCGCGCAGCCCGCACCCGAGCTATGCCGATCCGCGTGGCAGCCACGATGGACCGACCAAGATCCCCGCGTGGGAGATGATTCGCTTCAGCGTCAACATCATGCGGGGCTGCTTCGGCGGCTGCACCTTCTGCTCGATCACCGAGCATGAGGGCCGCATCATCCAGAGCCGCAGCGAGGCCTCGATCCTGAAGGAAATCGAGGACATCCGTGATCGCGTCAAGGGCTACACCGGCGTCATCAGCGACCTTGGCGGCCCCACGGCCAACATGTGGCGCATCGGTTGCAAGAGCACCGAGATCGAAGCGGCTTGTCGCAAACCGAGTTGCGTGTATCCGGGCATCTGCCCCAACCTGAAGACCGACCACGGGCCGCTCATCCAGCTCTATCGCAAGGCGCGTGCGCTGCCTGGCGTGAAGAAGATCCTCATCGGCTCGGGCCTGCGCTACGACCTGGCCGTGCGCAGCCCCGAATACATCAAGGAGCTCGCCACGCACCACGTGGGCGGCTACCTCAAGATCGCGCCCGAACACACCGAAGACGGCCCGCTTTCGATGATGATGAAGCCGGGCATCGGCGCCTACGACCGCTTCAAGCAGCTCTTCGATGCGGCCAGTGCGGCGGCCGGCAAGCAGCAGTTCCTCATCCCGTACTTCATCGCCGCGCATCCGGGCACGCGCGACCAGGACATGATGAACCTGGCCGTCTGGCTCAAGCGCAACGGCTTCAAGGCCGACCAGGTGCAGACCTTCTACCCGAGCCCGATGGCCACCGCCACCGCGATGTACCACACGGGCCTGAACCCGCTGCGTGGCATCAGCCGCGACCTCGGCCCCGGCGGCCGCGCCGAGCGCGTGGACATCGTGCGCGGCGAGCGCCGCCGCCGCCTGCACAAGGCCTTCCTGCGCTGGCACGACCCGGCCAACTGGCCGCTCTTGCGCGAGGCACTCAAGGACATGGGCCGCGCCGATCTCATCGGCAACGGCCGCCACCACCTGATCCCGAACTACCAACCGGCCATCGACGCCGGTTACCAGAGCGCGCGGCGCAAGAACTCCACCGCGCCGGGCGCCAAGCGCGCGCCCACGGCCGTGAAGCGCGGGACGATGCTCACCCAGCACACCGGCCTGCCGCCGCGGCCGGGTGTGGCGCGCAGCGCCAAGCCGAAGTAGGGCGAACGCCGAGCCCAACGGTCACCGTCGCTTCTGGCGTAGGCCCTAAACGCCGCGTTCGGCCAGCGCATCGCGTAGGCGCTCGAGGTCGGCCGGCGTGTTGTACGCCTGCACCGAAACACGCACGAACACCTGGCCGCGGTGCTGTGTCACCGGCACTTCGATGCGCCGCTCGTCGAACAGCCAGCGGCGCAGACCCTCGGCGTCATTGGCGCGCACGGGGATCGGCGCCATCTGCGCCAGTGCGTCATCCGGCGCGATCGGCGCCAGTCCGTTGCGCGCCAGCACCTCGCTCTGTAGCTCGAGTGCCATGGCATGACAGCGCGCGCGCCAGCGCGGCCAGTCATGAGTCGCCTGAAACTCGATCGCCGCAGGCACGCTAAGGAACGCCGAGATGTCGCGCGTGCCCTGCCACTGAAGGCGGCGCTCCAGTGGCGTGCTGCCGGTATAAGCGTCCAGGCCCGCGTGACCGCTCTTCGCCGCGTCGAAGGTGGCGCTGACGGCCTCGGCCTCCTCGGCCACATAGCCCCAGCTGATCACCGGCGCCTCGAGCCCGCGCTGGTGCTCGGGCCGTACGTGCAGGAAGGCGCTGCCTTTGGGCGCGCACATCCACTTGTGGCAATTCCCGGTGTAGTAGTCGGCACCCAGGGCCTGCAAGTCGACTGCGATCTGCCCGGGCGCATGGGCGCCATCCACGAGCGTGGCGATGCCCCGACGGCGCGCCTCGGCGCACAGCGTGTGCAGCGGAAAGATCAGCGCCGTGGTCGACGTGATGTGGCTCACGAAGATGAGCCGCGTGCGTGGGGTCACGGCGGCGAGCAGGCGATCGGCGAACGTGCCGGACTCGAAAGGCAGTGGCACCGCCACGGTCCGCAACGTTGCGCCCACGTCGGCGCAGCGGCGCTGCCAGGTGGCGAGGCAGGCGCCGTACTCGTGGTCGGTGGTGAGGACCTCGTCGCCAGGGGCCAGCACCAGCGAGCGCGCGACGACGTTGACGCCGGTGGTCGCGTTGGGAACGAAGACGATGTCCTTGCCGTGTGCGCCGAGCGCGGCGGCGAGTACGTCGCGTGCCCGCGCGAGCAGCGACGCCGAGCCGCGGGCGAGCAACGCCACCGGATTGCGTTCCATCTCCCGCTGAAGTCGATGCTGAGCCTCGAGCACGACGCGCGGCGTGGCACCGAAGGAGCCGTGATTCAGGAACGTGACCCCGGGGTCAAGCAGGAAGTGTTCGCGCATCGCGGAGAGATCATCGCACCGGGCGCGGCGACCATGGCGCCGACAACGCCGCTCTCTTGCGTGTGATCGAGTTCTCGGCTGACGAGATGAACGCCGTTCGGAGTTGCCGGTGCTGTCGCCGAGTCAGGTGCGGTTGCCTGCATGCGTGCGATATCGACGTTTCCGCACGGCACGGGCGATCGTTGTGTTGTCGGGCCGATTCCGACGCGCAATGCACCCGATTGCCGACGGCATCTGCCCCTTGGGTGTCATGGCCTGGATGCCGATGAACCTCTACGTTACACACGAAGCTGCAAGCTGGAGCAAGCACCATGAAGGCTATCGTTTCCGACGCCTCGCGATTCGTGCTTCGATTCGAGTCGCTGTTCGACCCCGGCCGGGGCCTCGCCTTCCCGTGCGACGAGCATGGCGTGGTGTCGCTCGACGCGCTCTCGGAGCGCGCGCGCAGGAACTACTTCTATGCGAGGGTCGTGATCGGCCACGAATTCGCCACGCCCGCGGTCGTACGCGCTGACGACTGATTGATCGAGGACCGACCCCGGGTGGCGCTGCCGCGCCGGGTCCGCGTCGGCCATGCCGTCGGCCCGGGCGGCACGGCGCGTGGACAATGCCACGATGGCTGCCGGCAACCTCCTCGCGCTCATCGACGACATCGCCACGATCCTCGACGACGTGGCCATCCTCAGCAAGGTGGCGGCCAAGAAGACCGCCGGCGTGCTGGGTGACGATCTCGCCCTCAATGCCCAGCAGGTGAGTGGCGTCGCCAGTGAGCGCGAGCTGCCGGTGGTGTGGGCGGTGGCCAAGGGTTCGCTGTGGAACAAGGTCATCCTGGTGCCCGCGGCGCTGGCGATCAGCGCTCTGGTGCCATGGCTGGTGACGCCGCTGCTGATGGTCGGCGGCGCCTTCCTTTGCTTCGAGGGCGTGGAAAAGCTGGCCCACCGCTTCCTGCACAGCCGGGCCGAAGACGAGGCCCACCATGCCGAACTGACGCAGGCGTTGCAGGACCCGAAGATCGATCTGGTGGCGCTGGAGCGCGACAAGATCAAAGGCGCCATTCGCACCGATTTCGTGCTCTCGGCCGAAATCATCGTCATCACGCTCGGCACCGTGGCCACTGCCGCGATGTCCACGCGGGTGGCGGTGCTGGTTGCCATTGCCTTGCTGATGACGGTAGGCGTCTATGGTCTTGTGGCGGGCATCGTCAAGCTCGACGACTTCGGCCTGTGGCTGAGCCGCCGCGCGGGCAATGTTGCGCGCGCCCTCGGCAGGTTCATCGTGCGCGCCGCGCCGTGGCTGATGAAGGGCCTGTCGGTGGCGGGCACGGCGGCGATGTTTCTGGTCGGCGGTGGCATCCTCGTGCATGGCGTGCCGGCGGTGCACCACGCCGTGGACGCGGCGACGCAGGGGCTTGCTGGAGCCACCAAGTTCGGCGTGTCAACCTTGGCCGACGGCCTGATCGGCGTGCTGGCCGGGGCGGTGCTGCTGGTGGTGTGGCTCGGCGTGCAGAGGCTTCGGGGCAAGACGCCGCGTGCTTGAGGCGCTGTCTGGGCGTCTCAGGGCGCCAAGGATCGAATCGCAGCGCTCCTGAACTTGCAGGTTCAGGCCGGTGCCTTGGTGATGCCCAGCAACTCCACCTCGAACAGCAGGATGGCATTGGGCGGGATCGCGCCGCCAGCGCCGCGTTCACCGTAGGCGATGGCCGCGGGGCAGGTCAGCTTGGCCTTGCCGCCCACCTTCATGCGCTGCACGCCTTCAGTCCAGCAACGAATGACGCGGTTGAGCGGAAAGCTCGCGGGCTGGCCGCGGGAGTACGAACTGTCGAACTCGCGGCCGTCAGGAAAGCGGCCACGGTAGTGCACGCGCACCGTGTCGGCTGGTGCGGGGCTCTCGCCCTTGCCCTCTTCGAGCGCGCGGTAGACAAGGCCGCTGGGCGTGACCACGGCACCCTTTTCGGCGGCAGCGGCGGCGAGCGGGTCGGCCACCGAGGGTGCGCTGGCCTGGCTTTGTGCCTGGGCAGGGGCCAGCGCCGCTGCGAGCAGAAGGGGGGCGAGAAGGGGGGCGAACAGGAGAGGCAGGTTCTTCATGCCCGCCATGCTACCAACCGCGGCCCGCACGGGTGGCGTGCTTCAGCGCGCGCCTTCGAATTGCGCGCGGAACCACTGCGTCAGCATGCGTTTTTCGTAGGGAAGATCGCCATCGGCGGCCGCGGGTCGAATGCCGCTGAGGTAACCAAGATCGACCAGCCGCTCCTGCCCGGAGCGCAGCGCGCCACCACTGTGCTGGAGAGTCCAGCGCAGGTGGATGTGCGGGCTGTCGGCCGCGCCGCGCAACACGCGCACGTCGTGGCCGCGGCGGGGCACCTCCTCGCCGGCCAGATCGACATCGAGCAAGTCGATCTTCAAGCTCTGGCCATCGGGCAGGCGCTGGGCCAGCGATTGCAGATGCGCCGCCAACGAGGCCAGGGTGCGCTGGCGATCGAGCGCGCTGCGCCCGGCATCGCTGTAACGTTCGGGCTCGACAAACCGCACCTCCGCGCTGCCCGCGGCAAACGCAGGCCGGGCCAAGACGACGAGCACGGTGGCCGACAGGAGCGCCACGGCCATGGCGATGAGGGTGGTGCGAAGCGCTGGCGACATGGGTGCCTCCACGGAGCTGAACGGCGCCGCTACTCTACGCTCGTGGCGTGTCCCTTGCAGCGTCGTGGCATGCAAAGATTTTTGTCGCCGCGTGCCCCGGCAGCCGGCGGGCGGATTGACGCGAGGCCGATCAGCCGCTCCAGCTGTCCTTCAGGGTGGTGATGCGGTTGAAGACCGGTGCCTCGGGCCGGTGCAGCAGCCGGTCGGCGACGAAGTACCCGTGGCGCTCGAACTGGAAGCGCTGCTCGCGTGCCACGGTGGCGAGCCCGGGCTCCAGCCAGGCCTGCGTGACCTGGAGGCTGGTTGGATTGAGCGCCTCGCGGAAGTCGCGCCCGCCGGCCTCGGGCTGGGCCTGGGCGAACAGGCGGTCATACAGATTCACTTGTGCGGGCACGGCGTCGTGGCGGCCGACCCAAGTGATGGTGCCCTTGACCTTCACCGCATCGGCACCGGGCGTGCCGCTCTTGGTGTCGGGCACCACGCGCGCCTGCACGCGCGCCACACGACCTGCCGCATCTTTCTCGCAACCGGTGCACTCGATCACGACGCCGTACTTCAGCCGCACCTTGTTGCCAGGGGCCGTGCTGCCGTCGGGCTGCACCTTGGGCGGAAACAGCCGAAAGAAGCCCTTGGCGGGCAGTTCCGCGAAATCCTCGCGTTCGATCCACACCTCGGGCCCGAGGCCGAACTGCCGCAGACCGAGTTCGGGCCGCTGCGGGTGCGCCGGCGCCTGACAGGGCTCGACGTGGTCGACGCTGCCGAACACCTCGGCCCAGTTGGTGAGCGAAAGCGGCACCGGGTCGAGCACGGCCATCGCACGTGGCGCCTGGCCTTCGAGGTCGGCGCGCAGGCAGCCTTCGAGCACGGCGTAGTCGATCCAAACGTTGGTCTTGCTGGCACCCGTGCCGTCGGCCATCGCACGGATGCTCTCTGGGGTGTAGCCGCGCCTGCGCATGCCAAACACGGTGGGCATGCGAGGGTCGTCCCAACCCTCGACGATCTTCTCTTCCACCAGCGCGCGCAGCTTTCGCTTGCTCGTGATGACGTAGCTCAGGTTCAGGCGCCCGAATTCATATTGTTTGGGCAGCGGTCGCGCCAGCAGGCCGAGGTCGGCCAGGTGCTCCAGCAGCCAGTCGTAGAAGGGCCGCTGGTCCTCGAACTCCAGCGTGCAGATGCTGTGCGTGATGCGTTCCAGAGCGTCCTCGATCGGGTGCGCGTAGGTGTACATCGGGTAGATGCACCAGGTGTCGCCGGTGTTGTGGTGCGTGGCGCGGCGGATGCGGTAGAGCGTGGGGTCGCGCAGGTTGATGTTCGGGTGGCCCAGGTCGATCTTCGCGCGCAGCACCATGGCGCCGTCGGCATGCTGGCCGTCGCGCATCTCGCGCAGGCGCGCCAGGTTCTCTGCAGGCGTGCGGCCGCGAAAGGGGCTGGCCGTGCCGGGCGTGTTGAAGTCGCCGCGGTTGGCGCGCATGTCCTCGGCGCTCTGCTCGTCCACATAGGCCAGACCGGCGCCCACCAGCGCCTCGGCGGCGCGGTACATGAAATCGAAGTAGTCGCTGGCGAAGTAGAGATGGCTGACTTTGCCGTTCGGGCGACCCGGGTCGGCGGTCTCCCAGTCGAAACCGAGCCAGCGCACGGCTTCGATGATGGCGTCGACGTACTCCTGCTCCTCCTTCTCCGGGTTGGTGTCGTCGAAGCGAAGGTGGCAGGCGCCGTCGTAGTCGCGGGCCAGTCCGAAATTGAGGCAGATGCTCTTGGCATGGCCCACATGTAGATAGCCGTTGGGCTCGGGCGGAAAACGCGTGCGCAAACGCGCCGGGTCCGGGCCGCCAGCGGCGTGATGGGCGGCGTCGCCTGGGCTGCCGCCGTAGCGCCGGCCGGCGTAGGTGCCTGCTTCGAGGTCCTGTTCGATGATGCCGCGCAGGAAATTGTTCGAGCGGTGCGCGGCAAGGGTCTTGTCAGGGGGGGTGGAGGCGGGTTTCATCGGGTGTTGGGGTGTCGAGCGATTCTACGAAGCACCTTCGAGTAACACGCCTGCGGGCTCGCAGCAAGCGTGGCGGGCCACGAGCCCGTGTCGCGGCGCAATAATTGCTCATGGCAGCCACTGAAAAAACCATCGAGCAATTCGGCGTCCGACTGCCACCCCATGCGGCGGAGGTCGAACGCATCGGCATCCCCGAGCGGGGCATCGCGCTTCTTTCGCAGCGGCACCGGCACCACGGCTGCCCCGACCTCGCCGACGGCTGGGACGTCGATGAGGTTTGCGGCGAAAGCGTGATGGCGCCGGCCCGATGAAGCAGCCGGCAGCCATTGCCACGCGGGCAGCGCGGGCGAAACGCGCGTATGCCCGGCTGTGGCCCCTGCTCGCATTTTTGCCCGGCGTGGCCGTTCAGGCCGCCGACAACGAGGCGCCGCTTTGGGAACTGGGCGTGGGGGCGGCCGCGCTGCAATTGCCGCACTACCGAGGCTCGGAGCAGTCGCGTGCCTGGCTGCTGCCGTTGCCCTACGCCATCTACCGCGGCCGCTTCCTGCGCGCCGACCGCGAGGGCGCGCGTGCGGTGCTGCTCGAAAGCCAGACCCTCGAGGTGGACCTTAGCGTGGCCGGCAGCGCCCCCACGCGCAGCGAAGACAACCGTGCCCGGCAGGGCATGCCCGACCTGGCGCCCACGTTCGAGTTGGGCCCGAATGCCAACTTCACCTTCGCGCGCGGCGTCGATTGGAAGGTGGAACTGCGCGCCCCGCTCAGGGCGGTGTTCACCGTCGAGAGTTCGCCGCGCCACGTGGGTTGGTCGGCCTCACCTTACTTCTCGGCCGAGTGGGTGCAGGCCGGGTGGGACCTCGGCGTGCGAGCCGGCGGGCTATGGGGCGACCGGCGCTTCCACGGCTACATCTACAACGTGGCGCCGGAGTTCGCCAGCGCCACACGCCCCGCCTACGGCGCTGGGAGCGGCAGCTCGGGCTGGCAGGCCACGTTGGGTGGCTCGCGCCGATTCGGATCGTTCTGGCTCGGCGGCTTCGTACGGGCCGACAGCGTGCGCGGCGCCGCTTTCGAGGCGAGCTCGCTCGTGACGCGGGCCAATACTTGGTCGGCGGGTCTCGTCATGTCGTGGGTGTTTGCGCGTTCTGCATTGATGGTCAAGGTGCCCGATTGAGCGCGCACGACGCGGGGGATGCGCCCCATCGCGAACCCGCGCCGGTGCCCTGGCTGCTGTGGCCGCTGGCGTGGCTGTCGATGCACGCACAGCTCGTCGCGCTCGCGCTGGCCTCCGCGATCTTCAACGTCATCGCCCTCGTGCTCTATCCGTTGCTGCCGCGTGCCACCGGTCTCCGCCTGGGCCGCGCAGCCATCTCCAGGGGTTACAACGGCTACTGGCGCTTCACGCGGGCCTTTGGGCTGCTGCGCCTGCGCGCCGATGCCCTGCATGTGCTGCGCGACGAGCCGGGCATCGTCATCATTGCCAACCATCCGAGCCTGCTGGACGCCATGATGATCATGGCCCAGCTGCCGCGCAGCGCCTGCGTCATGAAGGCGAGCCTGATGCGCAATCCTTTCCTCGCCGCGGGCGCCATGCTCGCCCGCTACATCCCCAACGACTCGGCCCACGGCATGGTGCGCCGGGCCGTGACCGACCTGCGCGAAGGCGGGCAACTCGTCATGTTCCCCGAGGGCACGCGCACGACACACGCGCCGATCAATGAGTTCCAACCCGGCTTCGCCCTCATCGCCAAGCACGCCAACGCGCCGATCCAGACCGTCTTCATCGACACGCGCTCGCCCTACCTGGGCAAGGGCTGGCCGCTGTGGCGCCTGCCGCCGTTGCCGGTCGAGTTCTCGGTGAGGCTGGGTCGCCGCTTCGAACCCTCAGCAGACCACGAAGCCTTGACGCGCGAGGTCCAGGCCTATTTCGCCAGTGCCGTGGTGGTGCCGCCGCAGGCCATGGCCCGATGACAGGGACCGCGCCGTCTACAGCCACGAGCGCCGCGCAGGCCCCGCACGGCGCGGCGTGCTCAAGCACGCACCTGGTGCTGATCCCCAGCTTCAACACCGGCGCCAAGGTCTACGAGACGGTGGCGGCGGCGCGCTCGCAATGGTGCCCGGTGTGGGTGGTGGTCGATGGCAGCACCGACGGCACCGCCGAGAGTTTGCAGCGCCTGGCCGCCGCGGACCCCGGATTGCATGTGTGGCTGTTGCCCGAGAACCGCGGCAAGGGCGCCGCCGTGCTGCACGGGCTCGAAGAGGCACAACGTCAAGGTTACACGCATGCGCTGACGATGGACTCGGATGGCCAGCACCCGGCCGACCTGATACGCACGTTCATGCAGGCCTCGATGACACGGCCCGAGACGATGGTGCTCGGTCGTCCGGTGTTCGATGCCAGCGCGCCGTTGATCCGCGTGCGTGGCCGGCGCATCTCGAATGCCTGGACCGACCTCGAAACGCTCGGCGCCGGTGTGGGTGATTCCCTGTACGGCTTTCGGATCTACCCCATTGCCGCACTGGTGGCGGTGATGAAGGGCCAGCCGTGGATGCGCCGCTTCGACTTCGACACCGAAGCCGCGGTGCGCCTGGCCTGGTGCGGCGTGAAGCCGGTGAACCTGGATGCACCGGTGAAGTACCTCACTGCCGATGAAGGCGGCGTCTCGCACTTCCGTTATGGCCGCGACAACCTGCTCCTGACCTGGATGCACACGCGGCTGATGGTGGAGTTCCTGTTGAGGTTGCCCTTGCTGCTGTGGCGGCGGTTCACGGGGCGCCCTCCATTCCAGGCTTAATGGGCCTGAGGGCCTGAGGGCCTGAGGGCCCGGGCGAGTGGGCGAGTGGGCGAGTGGGCGAGTGGGCGAGTGGGCAGGAGGGCAGGCGGACCGAAAGGGCTTGGACCAAGTCCTGCGCAGGGCTCAGGCCACCGCCACCTCGGCCCGCTGCCCGAACAGCATGTCCGGGAAGCTGCCCTTCGGCCGGCGCCCGGCCAGCTCGGCGCGCAGCAAAGGTGCCTCGATGGCCGGCCACTCGGCCTCGGCGCGCTCAAGCAACTGGCCGGCCAGGGCCAGCAGCCTGTCGGCGGCCTCGGCCAGCCGTTCGCGGAAGGCCACGTCGTCCAACCGATCGTCCAGGCTGCGGTTCAGCTCCACGAACCAGGGCACGGACGCCTGGTCGAGCATCACCGGCGCCGCGCGCGGCGTGCTTTCGCGGCCGTATCCGCGCCGCGCCGACCATTCGCGCAGCAGCGCCTGCACGCCCAGGTTGAGCTGCTGACAGCGTGAGAGCGCCTCGCGCTGGTGCGACAGCGTCGCGAGATCGGTCAGGCGCTGCTGGCAGAAGAGCTGCGCCAGCACGCCCCAGTAGTAGGTGTAGTCCCAGATCACCTTGACCGGCAGCACCTCGGCGTCGCCGAAGATGCCGTACTGGTCCACATACAGCGCCAGCGTGCTGTCGTGGAAGCTCTTGAAGATCTGCTCGTAGATCTGCGTATGGGCGGCCAGTGGCAACCCGGCGCGATCGCGGGCGATGAGTTCGGTGATGTAGGTGTTGCCGATGCCGATGAAGTCGCTGCCCGGGGAGTAGAAAGGGTCGAGGAAGCGGCCCGACTCCCCGGCGAGCGCCCAGCGATCGACCGAGAAGACCTGCTTGCAGTCGTGGCTGAAGCGGCGGAAGAACGCGAAGTCCTGCAGCTTGTCGCGGTGCGGATCGAGGTCGTCGAAGACCAGCGGCTGGTACTCGGCCAGCCACTCCATCGCGCGCTCGAAGGTGTTCATGCGCTCGAGCGCATGGAACCGCGGGTCGGCGACGATGCCCACCGAGTGCGATCCCGAGGCCAGCGGGATCAGCCACACCCAGTAGCCGGCGCCGACCATGTGGTTGGTCGAGAGCCAGCGCGTGGGCGTCACGCAGCGAGCCTGCCAGTCCGGGTCCGAGGACCAGCGATCGAGCTCGATGCGCTTGGCGACGCGGAACCACACCGCGTGCACGCCGTGCACGTTGCCCTGCACCAGGCCGAGCTGGCGCTTGAGCAGCGCGCTGCGCCCGCAGGCGTCGATGAGCCAGCGGGCGCGGGTGGTGATAAGACCATCGGCGCCATCGGTCCGTTGCCAGCGCAGGGTGTGCGCGGCGCCATCCTTGCCGAGCTGCGTCTGCCGGATGACGGCCCCGTCGATGAAAAGCACTCCTCGACGTTGTGCCTCTGCGGCAAGGAAGTTCTCGAACAGGCCGCGATCGATCTGGTAGCTTGCCACCGGCAGCGGCCGGCTGGCGCCCAGTTCGACGCAGTTCTCGATGTCGCGCCGGCCCTCGCTGAAGAAGAAGCGAAAGCCGAACTTCTTCAGCTGCGCCGTCTGCAGGTGTTCCTTAAGCCCCAGCACCTCGGCGAAGTAGTGAGCGCCGATCTCCACCGAGCTCTCGCCGACCTTGTGCCGCGCCAAAGGCACCGGATGCCGCTGGCGTTCGAGCACCAGCACGTCGATATCGGGGAAGCGGCCCCGCAGTTGCAGCGCGAGCGTGAGGCCGGCCAGGCCTCCGCCCATGATCACCACGTCGTGCGCAGAGGCTTCGGCAGCGGGATCGGGCATCGTGAACGTCTCGGGAGGGTTGTGGAGGAAGGCCAAGCTGGCGCGATCGCATCATGCCGCAAGCTGCATGTCGCAAGCGCGCGCGAGTGCTTCACCCCGCGCCCGGCCGGGGTTGTGGCCAGGGCTGCAGCGAGATCTGCAAAGCCACTGCGGGGCCGCAGCGCATCGACAACTCTGCCGCGCCGCCGAGGGCCAGGGCCTCGAAGAGGGGCAGCGCGTCGGCCAGTGCGTTGGACGCGAGGCCTGCAAAGCGGCCCGCCGTCGGGTCGGTGCAGCCCGGCGCGTGGGTCGGCCCCAGGCGCCAATGCAACGAGCAGATGCTGTGAGGCCCGGGCTGCGGCGCGAGCACGAGTGCCGCGCCGAGCAGGCCGCGGCTGCGGTTGACCGAGGCCAGCGGCCCGGGCGCCTCGGTGTCGCAACCGGCCAGCAACACCGGCCGCTCCTCCGTGACCAACTGGGCGAGCGCCTCCAGGAGGCCGGCCCCGAAGCTGTGCTCGTAGGCGGCGAGCGCCGTGCTCGCGGCGTGGCTGCCGCTGGCCATCGCCCAGTAGCCCGAAGGGGCGTTGTGCACCGAGTGGTGAAAGCGCGTGGGCGAGAGCAGCGCGGGCTCGTCGGCCAGCGTACGCATGAGCGCATCGAGGATGGGCAGGTCGCCATGGGCCGAGGTGAAGACGCTGGGCAGTGCACGGGCCTCACGCCCTGGTGCTTCGGACGGCGCCGATAGCCCGGACATCGCCAGCGCCTGCTCGGCCACCAGCAGAGCCACCAGCACCGAGTCGGGCGCGCGACGTCGTTCGTTGGCTGCCATGCCTGCCGGCGCGGGCCGCACCGGCATCTGGGCCGAAACCTGGGCCGGAGACGGGGCCGGCGCCTGCGGATCACCGCGCAGGGCTGCGGCGGCGCGATCCCAGCCGGGCAGAGCCGGTGTCCACAGCGATATGCCATCGACGAAGGCCGCGCGGCGCGCGATGGCGCTGCTCATCGGGGCCTCCCGAAAACGAGGACGGCATTGTTGCCCCCGAAGCCGAAGGAGTGGCTCGCCGTCACCCACACCGTGCGCGCCTTCGCAGCGCGCAACAGGCGGGGGTCGCCGCCCGCCTCGGGCTCATCGCATCCGGTGGTGCCGGGTGCGACACCCTGCTGCAGCGCCTCGAGGCAGATCGCCGCTTCCAGCATGCCGGCGGCACCCATGGTGTGCCCGGTCAGGCCCTTGGTGGCGCTGGCCCAGGTCCGGGGCCCATAGCGCCGCGCGAACATGGCGGCCTCGACCTCGTCGTTTTTCGGGCTGGCGGTGCCGTGCAGGTTCACGTAGTCGACCTCGACACCACTGTCTTCATCGCCATCGGACAAGCCGGCTCGGGCCAGGGCCTCGTCCAGCGCCAGCTCGGCGCCGAGCCCCTGCGGATGAGGGCTGGACATGTGAAAGGCATCGTTGGCCTCGCCGTGGCCGAGCAGCATCAGCTCGCTGTGGCCGCGCTCCAGCAACGCGAATCCCGCGGCCTCGCCGACGCTGATGCCGTCGCGCCGACGGTCGAAGGGCCGGCATGGCACCGGCGAGACGAGGCCGAGCGCGGCGAAGCCGTAGAGCACGCTCTGGCACAGCGCGTCGACGCCGCCGACCACCACCGCGTCGACAAGGCCCAGACGCAGCCAGCGCTCGGCCACGGCGAAGACCTTGGCGCTGCTCGAGCATGCGGTGGACACGGTCACCGTCGGTCCGCCGACGCCGAGCGCTTCGCCCACGAACATCGTCAGTGCATGCGGCGTATTCAGGCGCTCGTCGCGCCAGCGTGTCGGAAAGCCGCCATCGGGCGCCAAGGCGCGGTATGCGGCCTCGGAGACCCCGATCGTCGAGGCCGAGGTGCCCAGCGCCAGCCCCACACGCGCCGCCCCGTGGCGCGACACAGCGGCGCACGCGGCGCGCATGAAACCGTCGGCCTGCAGTCCGAGCCAGGCCAGCCGCGTGGCGCGCGCATCCCAGCGCTGGCGCATCGCTTCGGGCAACAGATGCGGCGCACCTGCTTCGTCTAGCGCGGCCACCACGCCGACCCAGGTCGGCAGCGTGGGTTCTCCGAATCGGTTGGGCGTGAGTCTCGTGGCGCCGTCGTGGAGTGCGGCACGCAACGCCGCGCGATCAAGGCCTGCTGCGCACACCGCGCTGAATGCGCGCACGGCCACGGGCTCGATGCGCGCGGGCGCGGGCCGTGGCCGCGGTGCGGTCGCGGGCTCAGCTGCTGTCGCCGCCGCCACTGCAGCCTCCGCCATCGCTGCAACCACCGTCTCCCCCGCCGTCCCCATCACCATCACCAGGCCAGCAGCACCAGTGCCAGTGCAGCGAAAAAGACCGTCATGCCGTGCCTCCACAAGCCGTTGCCGCACCCGTGGGGGCGGCGAGCCACCCCTCACGCAGCCATTGTTGCCACAGCGCGCGCCAAGGCGGCCAGTCGTGTCCGCCGGCCACGGCGTGCGTGTGGCCCGGCGGCAGCAGTGACTGCAGCACGCGGTGCGCGTCGACAAACCGGTCTTCGCGGCCGTAGCCGAGGTGGATGGGTGGGTCCGCGCCGGTGTTGCCGAGGGGGTCGGGGCGATCGCCTCGGGTAGAGCTGGCGGGGCGGGCGGGGCGGGCGAGCCAACGCCACAAATCGTCTTCGATGGCTTCGTGGGGCTCCCGCGACACGGCGGGTTGCTCGCGCCAGTGCTCCGGGCCGCCCGCGGCGGTGATGTCGCGCAGCAGCGTGCGGCGACCGAGGTAGGGCGCAAGAGCCAGTACGCCGGCGATCTCGCTGCCGTGCTGCATGGCGTAGGTCAATGCCGCGAAGCCGCCGAGCGAGATGCCCACGAGCCAAGGCCGCGGGCCCGGCGAGCCTGGCTGCACGACGTCGGCGCGCAAGCGCCCGAGCATCTGCCCTTCGACAAAGTATCCGAGGTGCGCATCGGCGAGCACGATCTCGCAGGCCGGTGCCGCGGCTTGCAGATCGGCGACGAACCCTTCCGCCACGAAGTCTTCGGCGCGGCTGAGCGCCCCGGGGAGCAGCACGCAGCGGGAGCGGATGGCGCAGCGCGCAGCCATGCGTCGCGTGGGCATCGGCGTTGTCGGCGCGGGCCAGCTCATGCAGCCGCTCTGGCCCGCGCCCATCGCCGTGCCCAGCCATGCCCCAAGCAGAGTGCGGCGATTCAAGGCGGGCGTGGGCATGGCAGCGGCGACCGGGGTTGAGGGTGAGCCGGGTGCGCCGGGCACAAGGGGGAGTGCGGGCGGCTGCGTGCGTCTGCGGGTGCACGCAGGTGTACGCAGGTGCACGCAGGTGCGCGCAGGCGCACTCAGTACATCCCGCCGTTCACGGAGATCACCTGCCCGGTGATGTAGCCGGCCGCCGGGCTGGCGAGGAATCCGGCGAGTGCCGCCACCTCTTCGGGCGTGCCCGCCCGTTGTGCAGGCACCAGGCGCTTGATGGCTTCGGCGTCAAAAGCGGGCCGCGATGATGCCGCGCCTGGCGCGGCAGAACCGGTGGCCGCGCCCGGCAGTTTCGGCGCATGGGGTTCGGCGGGCACGCCCGTGGCCATCGGCGACTCGATGATGCCGGGCGCGATGGCATTGACCGTCACGCCGCGGCTGGCCAGTTCGATCGCCAGGGCTTTGGTGGCGCTGTTCACCGCGCCCTTGGCCGCCGCGTAGTTGACCTGGCCACGGTTGCCCGCCAGTGCCGCCACCGAGGTGATGTTGATGATGCGGCCCCAGCGCGTGCGCAGCATCGGCAGCGTGAGCGGCTGCGTGACGCGGAAGAATCCGTTCAGCGACACATCGATCACGCCGTACCACTGTGACTCGCGCATGCCGGGAAAGACGGCGTCGTCGTGCGTGCCGGCGTTGTTCACCAGCACCTGCACCGGCCCCGCGGCGAGCAGCCGTTCGCATGCCGCGCGCACAGCTGCATCGTCGGCGACGTCGAACAGCACCGGCTCGGCGCTGCCGCCTAAGCCGCGAATCTGCTGCGCCAGCGCCTTCAGGGCCCCGGGGCGTGAGTGGCCGTGCAGCAGCACGTGTGCACCATCGGCGGCCAAGCGCAACGCGATGGCGCTGCCGATGGCACCGCTGGCTCCCGTCACGAGGGCACGGCGGCCAGCGAGCGGCAGCGTTGAGGCTTCTTGGGGCGTCATGGTGAAGGTGTGGATCGCGGTGCGGGTGATGTCGTTGGAGCCGGTGGTTCCGATGCTACCGATGCTGCCGATGCTGCCGTTGCTGTCGATGATGACCGCAAAGCCGCCGCAGGCGCAGGGCTCGCCAGGGGCGCCGTCTCGGTTGTCGCTGCGGCGGCGGCGGAGGCCCGCACCGGCAGCGGACTGTTCAGCACCACCGTCGCGCGGCCTTCGACGAGCATCCTCCCGGCCGCGTCGTGCAGCGCAAAGCGGTATATCGCCTGGCGCTCGTCGCCGACCTGTCGCCTCGCGCTCACGCGCAACGGCCCGGCCGCGGTATCCAGGCGCGCGACCTGCAGTCGCACGTCGCGTGCGCTGGCGAGGAAGCCTGGCCTAGGCCGCGCCCCCTCCGTGGCGTTCAACGCAGCGTGCAATGCCATGGCCTGCGCGGCATATTCGATGGCGCACGGGGCGGGCAGTCCAAGATCGAGACCGCCTTGTGCAAAGCGCAGCGGGTGGGTCGGTTCTGCATGGTTGACGATGCTGCACTCGATCGCGTCGGGGTCCCAGCGCAGCAATTGGTCGAGCAGGCACATGGTGCCTGCATGGGGCACTCGCAGAGCGATGCCGGCGTGGTCGAGCGTGGCAGGCGTACCGGATGGCGAACCGTCTGCTGCACCGGCCGGCGCACCTTCGTGCCGCGCCCTAGGCAATTCGCCCCGCTCCGCACGTGCGGACCCTTCGGATCCAGGACGGCCGGGCGGGCTCATCCGCCGTGCTCCACGGTGACCGAGAGGGTGCAACCCTCGGCCGCGTCCAGCCGCACCGTGCGGGCCGCGTCGGCGCTGCCGGCCAGGGCACACAGCAGTGGCAGCGCGCGCGCGGCGGGAATCTCGCTGCGCAGGGCTTCCAGCGACGCCTGCGCGCAAGGCGTTGCCGTGGCGGGTTCGCGCAACAGCTCCACGCGCAAGGCCCATAAGCCGCTGCGAGCCGCGGCACGCGGCGCCAGCAGCAGCGCCACCGCCATCGTGTCGGCAATCGGCCGCAGGGCATGCAGCGGTTCGGGATAAGGCACGTCGCAAGCCACCAGCAGCACCGCTTCGCCGCCGACCTGGCACGACACTGCCGCCTCGAGCAGGCCGGCGCCGAAGCTGGCATCGAACGCGGCCAGGCTGGTGGAGGCGCGCATGGCGTGCGTGGCAATGTGCCAGTAGCCGGCCGGCGCGTTGTGCACCGAGTTCGTGAAGCGTGTGGGCGACAGCAGGCGCTCGGGCGTGGCCAGGGCCTCGCACAGGGCATGGCAGTTGGCCGGGTCGCCAGTGGAGGAGGTGAAGACGGTGGCCAGTTGCGCCGGGTCCGCATCCGCCATTGCCACTGCCTGGTCGGCCACCGCAAGCGCGGCCTTGATCACCGTGCCCGCACGCCGCCGCTCGTTGGTCGGTAGACGGGCGGGGGCGGGCACGGCGGTGGCCGCGCGGGCCCAGGCGGCCGCCTGGCCTGTCGCCAGCGCGCGCAGTGTCTGCGCGCCACGGGTCCAGTCGGCAAACCCCGGGCCCAGCAGGCCGACCCCACGCACCCAGAGCTCGATCGTCACGCGCGCACCTCGGCCGCAGCAAAGAGCAAGCAGGCGTTGCTGCCACCGAAGCCGATGGAGTTGCTGGCCACCACGCGCGGGCGTGTGTGGCGTGCCTCGCGCAGCACCGTCAATCGAAGCGTTGGGTCGGGCTCGCGCAGGTTCAGGGTTGGCGGCAGCAGGCCGTGTTGCAGCGCGAGCATGCAGATGGCCGCTTCCACGCCACCCGCCGCGCCCAGCGTGTGGCCGGTGTAGCCCTTGGTGCTGCTGCAGGCGAGGGTGGGTGCGAACACGCTCGCCACGGCGCGGTCTTCTGCCGCGTCGTTGCCCGGCGTGGCGGTGCCGTGCAGGTTGAGGTAGTCGACGTCGCCGGGGGCCAGGCCGGCCTGGCGCAGCGCCTGCCGCATGGCCAGCGCCGCGCCCGCGCCCTCGGGGTGCGGTGCGCTCATGTGATGGCCGTCACTGCTCTCGCCGCATGCCAGGAACCAGGCCAGTACGTGGCCTGGATCGGCGGGCGTGCGTTCCAGCAGCGCAAGGGCCGCGCCCTCGCCGAGCGACAGGCCATCGCGCGCCGCATCCCACGGCCGGCAGATGTCGGGTGAAACCAGCTCGAGCGCACGGAAGCCGTACAGCGTGGTCATGCACAGCGAATCGACACCGCCCACCACGGCCGCATCGATGAGACCGGCTTGCAGGAAGCGCGCCGCGGTACCGAAGACCTTGGCACTCGATGAACAGGCCGTGCTCACGACCTGGGCCGGGCCGGCGAGACCCAGAGCGCTGCGCACATAGCGCGCCACGGAGTAGGTGTTGTGTGTGCGCACGTAGTCCAGCCAGCCCGGCAGTGCGCCGGTGGTGGGGTCGCGCTGCCGGTACGCCACTTCGGTGGCGAGGATGCCCGAGGTGCTGGTGCCCAGGAATACGCCGACACGGTGTGCGCCGTGCCGGGCCGCGGCTGCGCGCACGGCGGCGCCAAAGCCATCGGTGGCAAGGGCCAGTTCGGCGAGCCGGTTGTTGCGGCAGTCGAAAGCGGCCAGAGACGGGGGCAGACGCACGTCGTCGGCCTCGTCGACCACACCCAGCCAGGTGGCGAGCTCGGCGGTCTCGAAGCCGCGCCGCACGAGGCCCGTGCGGCCCGCAGCGAGCGCCTCGAGCGTGGCCTGCATGCCTAGCCCGAGCGCGGTGACGAGCGTGCAGGCCGTCACCGGCCAGGTGGCGGACGGCACCGGGGCACCCGCACCAGGCTGCGCACGTGCCGGCCTCTCCACCGCCGCGCCCGGTGTGGTCGTGCCGGGAGCGCCCATCACGCGCGCCCGACGACGTCGGCCACCAGCAAAACGTTTGCGAAGGGCGTGCCCCGGCTCATCGGCACACTCTGCACACTAAATCCGAGTTCCTGCAGCAGCGCGAGCCAGCCGGCGAGCGGCCGGCCCCAGGTGGGTGGCGCCTGGTGCCCGCGCACCAGGGTCACGGTGCGATCGACCCACTGGCTGACGGCGAAACTGCGGGCGCTGGCCGCATCGCCCACGCGCACCACCAGTCGCCCTGGCGCCGCCACGCCCGCCCCGCGCTGTTCGCGGCCCTGCAGCAAGGCGTCGCGCACGCGCGTGAGCAGCGCAGACTGCGCCGCATGGTCCACGTAGTGCAGGACGTCGAGGATGACCACCAGGTCGCACGGCGGCAGCACCGCGTGGCGCATGTCATTGCACTCGAAGACTGGCGCGAGTGCCAGGCCGGCGGTGGCCCCCCGCGCACGCGCGACATCGCGCGGCATGAGCTCGATGCCGTGGTAGCTCTGGGCGCGCGGGGGCGCGGGCCATGCGAGCGGCCCGCGGCCGCTGGCCGCCAGGTCGCTTGCCGCCTGCAGCAAGCAGCAAAGCAGACCTTGGCCGCAGCCGATGTCGACGAAGTGCGCGCCGGCGCTGAGATCGCCGCGTTCGATCAGGCAACGGAACACCGGATCGCGGCCCAGCTTGCCGCGCGCGAAGTGCCACGCAAAGCGCCCCGCCTGCCGGTAGGGCGCTGACGCCGCGGCGTGCATCTCGCGCCAGGCCGCATCGGTGCCGGCCCCGCCGGCGGCCACAGGCAGATCGTCGCGCTTCATCGGGATGCAGCCTTTGGGTGCACCGCGGCGTCAGCCGGCGCTTCGTGGCGGCACGGCCTCGGCCAGCGTGGCCGTGGCCAGGTTGGCCTCGCGCAGCCTTTCGAGGAGCCGGGGCAGCACCTCCAGGACCACCGGGCGGCCCGCGGCCGTGCGGCGCGCGCAGCCGTCATGCAGCAGCAGGATGTCGTCGGCGGCAAGGCGGTGCGCGAGTCGCGACAGCACGCGTTGCGCATTGCCATCCACGGTGTCGAGGCCGCGGCGTGTCCAGCTCACCAGGTGCAAGCCCATCCGGTGCAGCACGGGGTCGAGCCAGGGGTTGCGCAGCCCCGCCGGTGCGCGGAAGCAGTGCGGCACGAGCCCCGTGATGCTGGCCAGTTGCGACTGGGCCGTGCCGATCTCGCGCTCGAACCCGCGTGGGCCCAACAGCGAGAAGTGATGTCGGTGCGAGGTGCTGTGGTTCTGCACGTCGTGGCCACGGGCCACGATCTCGCGCACCAGCGCGGGATGCCGTGCGGCGTGTTCGGCAATGCAGAAGAACGTGGCCTTGGCCGCGCCGGCGTCGAGCAGGTCGAGCACTTGCGGCGTGACCTGCGGGTCGGGCCCGTCGTCAAACGTGAGCGCCACCCTGGAGACCGTTTCGGTTTGCGGCGCGCCAGCCTGGGACGGGGCGTGCCGGGACAGGTGCGCAATCGACAGGTGCTCAATCGACGGTTGCGCAATCGACGGTTGCGCGGTCGATGGCTGCGCGCGCGGCAGGCGGCGCAGGTTCGGACCCAACAGGGTCGACCCCGGGATCAATCCGGCCGCAGTGAGCGCCATGTGATTGAGTGCGACGACGCCCAGCGACCACATCTCGGCCCCTGGCAACGCCCAGGCCGCGGCACCGGCGCAGGCGTGCACGCCAACGCTGGCGTCAAAGATCAAGGGCCGCGGCCAACGTCCAGCGCGTGGGGGGTCGGTCGTGGCAGTGGCCAAGGTGGTCATGGGCTTCAAAATTCTGTCACATGGGGCTCGGCGCGCCGCCGGGTGTTGGGATCGCGCGCCCGCGGCGCGCGAACACCGCCGCAAGAACGAGCGCCAGGAAGGCTCCGGGCGCCACCACGCGTCCGATCGCGCACAACGCCGGGATGTCCGACAACGCCAGCAGCCCGAACGAAGCCACCGTGGTGAGATTGGCCAGCAGCAGCGAGGCCAGCGTATCGCTGTGCGAGCGCGTCAGTGCCGCATTCGCACCCAGTTGCAATTGGTCGAAGAAGAGGGCGTAGTTTGAGCCCACTGCCACCACCAGCAGCAGCCCCACCAGATGCAGGATGCCCAATGTGGCGCCCGACGCCGCCGCGCCCGCGAGCGCCAGCAGCACCGCCAACGCCAACGGCTGGCACACCGCCAGTGTGCGCCTTGCGCTGCGCAGCGAGGCGGCGACGAGCGTCACCACTGCAGCCGCGCCGATCAGGGCCTGCCACAGCGCCTCGCTCAGGTAGCGCTGGTACAGGCGGTCGAGCTCGACCTTGACATCCAGCACCTGGGTGCCGGGCAGCCCTTGCAGCGCGGTGCTCAAAGCAGTGGCGTCGATGCCCGGGTGTCCGACTGCCGTCGGCGCCTGCAGGGGCAGCAGGGCCGTGTAGCCTGATGCGCCCGATCCCGATCCTTGCCTGGCTGGCGTTGCGCGCAGCAGCAGCGCATCGACGAGCGGCTTGGCGGGTGATGCCCACACGTCTTGCGGTGTGAGAGTGGCGGCTTTGCGCGCCTGAACGATCTCGTCGACGAAAGGGGCCAGGCGCGCCGCGTCGAGCGGCGTGCCGCGCGCTGCCTCGGTCAGCAGCGCAGGCAGCGCCGACGGGTCGGGCAGGCTCTCGCGGCGGCGCTCCTGGGCGGCGCGGCTTGGCAGGAACCGGGTGACGCTGTCGAAGCCGGCCAGCTGGCCGCGCTCGACGAGGCCGTCCAGGCGTGCCGCCACGGCCTCCGTGCGCTGAAGCGTCGCCTCGGCATCATCGCCTTGCACCAGCACCAGCGTGCGTGCATCACTGGCACCGAGGTCGTCGCGCAAGGCCACATCCAGAGCCAGGGCCGTTGCCGGCAGCGGGCTCAAGGCAGTCAGGTCAGCGCGCCAGAGGTCCCCACGCTGCACGAGCAGCACCAGCGCCGCGGCGCCCAGCACCAGTACGGGCACGCGCAGGCGGGGCAGCCATGCCATCGCCGCCGCCGTCACGCGGCCGAGCTGGCTTCGAAGGCCCACGCCCGGCGCACCATCGGGCAGCAGCGCCGGCAGCAGGCAGCGCGTGGTGAGCGCCGCGCCCACCAGCCCGGCGATGGAGAACACACCCAACTGCGCCAGGCCCGGGAAGCCGGAGAACACCAGCGCACCGAAGCCGCAGATCGAGGTCCACAGGCCGAGGCGCAGCGTCGGCCAGCCGCGGGCCAGCCAATGGCGCCAGCCTTCGCCCACGGCAGCGGCGTGTGCGCCGCCCTCGGCCGCAGAGCCGCGGCGCGCCTGCACGAGATAGTAGATGGCGTAGTCCACGGCTTCGCCGATGAGCGTGGCGCCGAAACCAAGCGTCATGCCGTGCACGTGCCCGAAGCCAAGCGCCACCGCGGCGATGCCCGCCAACACCCCGCTGCCCACCGGCAACAGCGCAACGGCCAGCGCGAGCGGGCTGGCAAATGCCGCCAGCAGCAGCGCCGCCATCAGCAATGTGCCGGCGGTGCCGAGCCAGCGCACCTCGCGCTCGATAAGGCTGCGGCTTTGCACCGCAAACACCGGCGCGCCCGACAGCTGCAGCATGAGCCCGCGTGCGGCGGCGGGGGCGAAAGCCTCGCGCACGCGCTGGATGGCGGCCTCGTGGGCGTCGAGGTCCGCGCCGTCGGCCCGCGTGCTCGCCATCAGCACCGCACGCGGCGCGTTGCGCGAGACCCAGACCCCGCCTTCCAGCCGCGGCGCCTGGGCCGGAATCAGCGCCTCGGCAATGCGCTGCATCTCGCCTGTGGGGTCGCGCGGCAGGAGTTCGCGTGTGGCCGCACCGGCGGGCGTGCCCAGCAAGGACATCGTCTCGGCCAGCGCATCGCGCAGACCCTCGGGGCCGAAGCGCCCCGGCACCACCGCGGGGCTCAACTGATAGCGGTGCTCGAAGAGCCAGCGCCCGAGCTCGGCGAAGGCGGCCCGCTCGCCATTGAGCACCTGCTCGAAAAGGCCGCTGGCGCGCATCGCCGCGGCCAGCTCGCGCGAGGCCGCGGCGCGCGCCGATGCATCGCCGCCTTCGATGCCGACCAGCAGGGTGCGCGAGGGCAGGCCGCTTTGCAGCTGCGTGATGAGCAGTTGCTGGCGCGCGTCCGGGCTGCGCGGAAGAAAGGCCGAGAGGTCGGCGGTGTAGGTGGCGCGCACCACGCACAGCAACGCCAGCGCCACGCAGGCGAGCCACAGGCCCAGCACCGTGGCGCGGTGCTGGCGACCCAACACGGCGCTCATCGTGGCGTGGCCGCCAGCGCGGAAATCGGCTCGATCGTCATCAGCGAGCGCTCCTGCCCGGCCATCGTGAGCTCCACCGTGCGCAGGTCGGCGCCGGTGCCGACGATCTGCAACTGCCGCACCTGTGCCGCCAGTGCGCTGTCCAGCGGTGTGAGCGTGAGTGTCCACAGGCCGGCCTGGCCCGCCAGCCTCACGTCGAAGTGCTTGCGCAGCAGCGCCGCGTTGCCGCTCAGCGTGCCGCGCAGCCCTTCCACGAGGCCGGCCAGTTCGGGCACCGCGTCCAGCGTCAGTTGGCGCGTGCGGCCCCCGCGCTCCAGGCGGATCTGATTGCCGGCGACCTCCATGCGCTCACGCCGCGGCTCCAGTGTCTGCCGCGTGTAGCGGTCGGGTGCGCTGAAGCTGAGCGTGCCGCTCGCGCGCAGTGGGCCGTCGAAGCCGGTGACGGTGCGCTCTTCGGTGAAGCGCGCCTCGCCGCTCTTGCGCTGCGCGAGCGCGGCCATGAGGACGTCGAGATCGAAGCCTTGGGTGGCTTGAGCGGCTTGAGCGCTTCGTACGCTTTGTGCGCTTTGTGCGCTTTGTGCGTCCGCCCGGCGAACACCCGAACCCCATCCCATGCACGCTGCCATCGTCACCACAAACGCGCGGCGAGCTGGCCCGCTGCGCGCCGCAGGCTGCTTCGGCGCGCGGCTAACCCTCTTTCCAGAAGTCATGGAAGTTGAACCAGTTGTACGGGGCCTCGCGCACCAGCGCCTCCAGCCGCGCGACGTAGGCCTGCAGGGCCTCCTTCACCAGGCGCTCGCGCTCTGCCGCGTCGTCCACACGTTCGCGGAAGTCCGCCAGCGACTCGAAGCGCACCTCGTAGCGTTTGCCACCGCGGTGCAGGCCGACCATGAAGATCACGCGTCGGCGCAGCAGCTGCGCCAGGCGCAGTGGCCCGTCGGTGAAGTGCGCGGTGACGCCCAGGAAGTGCAGTGGCGCGCTGCCGGCGCGGGCCGGATCGGCCGGCAGGAAGCGGTCGCCCAGCAGCCCGGCCAGGCCGCCGCCGTCGAGCCAGTCGCGGATGGCCAGCGTGCTGCCGGCGCGCCCGATCGGGATGATGCCGAGCTTGAAGTGTGGGGCCACGCTTTGCAGAACGCTGTGGATCAGGCGCGCGTTGTCGGGGTACATCACCATGGCCACCCGCATGCCGGGGCGGTTATGGCCCACTGCGTGCAGTGCCTCGAAGCTGCCGATGTGCGCGCCCAGCAGGAAGGCGCCGCGGCCTTCGGCCAGCGAGGCATCCACGAGCTCCACGCCCGTGATGGTGAGGTCGAATTCGTGCATGGCGCCGCGCACGAAGTAGATGCGGTCCAGCACCGTGGTGGCGAAGGTGTGGAAGTGCCGGTAGCGCTCGGCCAGAGTTGGCACGCGACCGAGTACGCGTTGCAGATAACGCGCGGAATGCCGTCGAGGCGCCGGTGCGAAGCACAAGAAATACAGCGTGATCGGATGCAGCACGAGGCGTGCCAAGCGCCGCCCCAGCCGGACCGCGATCCAGGCCATCACGCGCAGCGCCAGAAGGTTGCTGCGTTCCGGGGCGGCCGTCCAGTCCGCGGCCGGGGAGGCTGAGCCGGCACCCGCGCCGACGCCCGTGGGGTCGCCCCCCACGTTGCGTGGCGGCCAGACCGAGGTCATGCCGCGCGCCCCCGACCGAGTTGCCCGCGCGCTGCCACACGTTCGTCGCAGAGGCACTCGAAGGCAACGCCCGCGCCTTGCTCGCGCAGCCGCACGCGCACCTGCTCACCCGGGCCCACGGGCGACAGGAATTTCACCTGCTCGATGCTAGGCGTCTGGCCCAGGCGGCCGCGCAGCAACGGCTGCTTTGCCAGGGAGGCCATGACTAGCGACAGCAGGGCCACGCCCGGCAGCAAAGGGTGCCCGGGGAAGTGGCCGGCGAAGGCGGGATGGTCAACTTCGACGAGGTACTCGTCAGGGATGGTTTCACCGGGTTCATCGCGTGAGGGCGTGTCGCCTCCGCCGACGGCCCCGGTCGCCCCGGTCACCGCGGCCGGCGCTGCCAGCACCGCGAGGGCCCAGCGGCGCAAGGCGGCCACCGTGAGCTTGCCCGTGGCCTCGCGCGGCAGCGCCGCCACGTGCACCACGCGGCGCGGCACGAAGGCCGGCTCGAGCGCGGCGCGCAGCGCAATGACGATTTGATGCGCACTGCGTTGTGGCGCGACGACGAAGGCAATCGGCCGCAACACGGCCTCGGTGGCGAGGCCACCGGCAGACAGCGCACCGGCAGCGCGCAGGTCGCCCGGCTCCGGCAGCCAGAAGGCGCCATCCTCGACGTCGTCGATGCGATTGAGGTGGAAGTTCAAGTGCGCGAGCGAACTGCGCTTGCCGGCCACATGGATCAGGTCGTTGCCGCGGCCAAGCAGGCGAAAGTGTCGCGCGTCGTGCAACTCGAGCAGATCGGCCAGCGGCGTGGGCTCGACCACATGACCGCCGCTCACCACGAAGCGCTCGTGAGCTTCGTGGGTGACAACGGTGCCATCGGCCCCGTGAGCTTGCGGGCCTGGTTGGCCGGCGTCGGGCCAAACCTCGCGCGTGATGCGCAACTCGCCCAGCGTGGTCCAGGTCTCGCCTTGTGTCGTCAGGCGTGCGGCCACCTGGCCGGCCTCGGTGCAGCCGTAGATTTCGCCGAGCCGGGCACCCAGGGCGGCCTCGGCCTGCGCCGCCAACTGGGGCGATAACGGCGCGGTGGCCGAGAGCACCAGGTCGACCTGCGGCAGCGCCACACCCGACAACAACAGCGTCTTCAGATGGAACGGCGTCGTCACCAGCGCTCGTGGCCGCGGCACCCGCGCCAGTGCGGCGGCGATGTCGGCCGGATAGAACGGCCGGCCGGCATCGAAGCTGGCGCCCCCCAGCATGCCCAGCAATACGCTCGACTCCAGCCCGTAGCTGTGCTGGGCCGGCACCGTGGCCACGATGGTCAGGCCTTGCAGGTTGGGGCGCACCAGCCACTCGGCGAGCCGCTCGGCCTCGGCAACGATGTTCGAGGTGAGAGGCCCGAAGCGTTTGGCATGGGGTTGCGGCGCGCCCGTCGAGCCCGAGGTGAGCAGGCACACCGCTTCGAGCTCGACGTCTATGCCCGGCTCGAGCGCCACCTCGGCGGCAAGAGCGCCTGGCGGCGCATCGAACGCGACCTGCACCACCGGCAGGCCACCGGCATCGAAGCCGGCGGCAGCGCCGACATCAACCAGCACGTAGGCAGGCGCGCCCTGCGCAGGCAATTGGCGCAGCGTGGCCGGCAGGGCATTGGGCGGCATCAGGCTCGTTTGCGAGTGCATCAGTGCCGCCGCCAGGCCGATCGCGAAGTGCAGCCGGTCCTGGCACAGGTTGATCGGCCGCCCCCTGGCCGGCAGGCATTCGGCCAGGCGCGCCGCGGCGGCGAGGAAGGCATGGCCACTCACCGGCTGCCCTTTGCGCCAGACCAGGGGCGCACCGAGGTCGCGTCCGGCCAGCAGCGGCAGCGATGCACCTTCGGGCCGAGGCTGGCCTGATGTGCCCGTCCTGTTCACCGCGGCGCCCCGTTGGCCCGACCCTGCCGATAGGCCTGCAACACGCGCAACAACGAGACGCGCGCGAACTCGGGATGGCGCAGCCGGCGCCAGCCATGTTCGCCCACGAACAGCACCAGCACCGCGAGCGGCGTGATCACGTTGCAGTACAGCGACCACCAGGGCCATGGCGCCATCGTGTACAGGAGCAGCGAGAGGACGATCATGCCGACGAAGTACACCACCCACACCTGCGTCAGTTTGCGCGTGTAATGCCGCTCGCGCGGCGGGACGGCGTCGTGCACGCGCTCGGCAACGGCCGTGATGAGCGGCACGCTGCCGACTCGCAGCGAGGCGCCGAACACCCAGGCCAGCGCGGCGTGGATGCCGGCGTGCTGCAAGACGTACATGAGGTGGATGTCCTCGACGCCGCCGCGCGCCACCACCAGGGCCACGAAGGCCAGAACGAGCGCGCACGCCACCAGCGTGGGCCAGTGCCGGCGCATCCAGCCGCCGAGCGCCACGGCGGCCCACAGCGGGCCGAACAGCGCCGCCACGCTCCACGGGCGGTCGGGTGCATGCACCATCAGCATGTGCGAGACGATGGCGTAGCCGCCCAGCGCCGCGCCGGTGCCGGCCAGGCGCCACAGCGCAGGCGCAGGCGAAGGCGCGGGCACTGGCGACATGGTGAGGCGGGTGTGGGCGCGGCTACTTCGTGCGTTGCTGCGCGACGTAAGCGGCGAGACTGCGCAGGTTCTGGAAGATGCGCTGGTTGTTCTCGTCGTCGGCGCGCAACTGGAAGCCGTAGCGCTGCGAGATCTCGAGAGCGACCTCGAGGATGTCGATCGAGTCGAGCCCCAAGCCGTCGCCAAACAGCGGCGCCAGGGGGTCGATCGTCTCGGCAGGGGTCTCGAGGTTCAAGGCATCGACGAAAAGGCGCGCCAACTCCATTTCCAGGGCGGCGGCGGCGGTTTCCCCGATGGCGATCTGCGGCAAAGACAAAGTGGTACCCCCGGTCGGGACGGGCCATGGAGCGCCCTGCCTGGAAAGGGATCATTTTAAGCTGGGGTACTTCGGGCCTGCGGGCCTGCGGGCTTGCGGGCTTGCGGACCTGCAGCCCCTCGCGCACGAAAGGTGCGAGGCGAGGCCTCGGCTGGAATGCGGTTCACGCGGGGGCCGGCCCGCCGGAGGGGCAGCGGACCGCCTCCCGTCGAGTTGGCCGAGCCGTCAGGCGGCCGCCAACCGATTGCGCAAGGCCTCGATGCGCGCGCGATTCACTGCGAAGTCCTTGCGCCCCAGGCGAGAGGCGGAGCGCAGGTGGATGACGCCGGCCGTTCGGTCAAGCCAGAACTCGGCGTCGTCGGTGAATTTTAGCCAGCGCGTCGAGAACTGCACGTACAGATAGTCGCCCTCGGAGCGAACGATGGCTGCGCCTTGCATCGCGCCCAACTGCTCGCGCAGCCGCTTCCAGGCGGCATCGGCGTCACCGGCGATGGCCAACGGCGCGATGTGCGCGTACTCGCGTTGGGGGTGGTCGGGCCAGAGATCGGCCTGGCTGCTGACGCTGTTGGGGGTCTTGGAGGGCGGCTTCAACCGCCCTTGTTCCACGCCCAGCCGCGCAGGGGGCGACCCGCGCAGCCACCCCAGCTGGCCTGCCAGCAACGGAAGCAGCGCCATGAGGGCCACCGCAATCAAGATCCAATTCAGCCCAACCATGGCATGCCCCGGATGTGGGACCGGGCCGGTCCCGGCGGCGCGATTCTGAAGGCCCGCCTGTGATCTGCTTAGAGTGCTTGCACCATGCCCCGGCGCGGCGGCCCCTCCGGGCCGGGCACCGCGGACCGTTCTTCAGCGCCGGCGGCTGCCGCCCAGGAGCGAGCCCAGCACACCGCGAATGATCTCGCGGCCGACGGCGGAGCCGATGCTGCGCACGGCGGAAGAGGCGGCTTTCTCGACCAGGCCCGGGTGGCGGCCCCCGCGCGGCCCGGTGCTGCCGAGCATCGCGTCTTTCAGCATGCCTCCCAGGCCGCCGCTGGCTTGCGCTGCACCACCGGTATCGCCAGGCAAAGTCGGCACGGGCATGCCAACCATGCCGCCGCCCGCGCGGCCGCCCGAAGACGCGGCATCGGCCCCAGCCACGGCTCGGCCCTTCAGCTTCTCGTAGGCCGACTCGCGATCGACCGTCTTTTCATAGGCTCCGGCCACCAGCGAGCTGGCGAGGAGCGCCGTGCGCTGCTCGGGCGTGATGGGGCCGATCTGGCTGCCAGGGGGCAGCACGTAGACGCGCTCGGTGATGCTGGGGCGCCCTTTCTCGTCGAGAAAGCTGACGAGCGCCTCGCCCACCGCGAGCTCGGTGATGGCGGTGGCCATGTCGCCGATCTTGGGGTTGGCGCGCATCGTCTCGGCCGCGCTCTTCACCGCCTTCTGGTCGCGCGGCGTGAAGGCACGCAGCGCATGCTGCACGCGGTTGCCGAGCTGAGCGAGCACGGTGTCGGGCACGTCGAGCGGGTTTTGCGTCACGAAGTAGACGCCGACGCCCTTGCTGCGCACCAGCCGCACCACCAGTTCGATGCGCTCCACCAGCGCCGAAGGCGCGTCCTTGAACAGCAGGTGCGCTTCATCGAAGAAGAAGACGAGCTTGGGCTTTTCCAGGTCGCCCACCTCGGGCAGCATCTCGAACAGCTCGGAGAGCATCCACAGCAGGAAGGTGGCGTACAGCCGTGGCGCGTTCATCAGCTTGTCGGCGGTGAGGATGTTGATCACCCCCTTGCCGTCGACCGTCTGCATGAAGTCGCCGATGTCGAGCATGGGCTCGCCGAAGAACCTGTCGCCACCTTGCTCCTCGATTTGCAGCAGGCCGCGCTGGATGGCGCCCACGCTGGCCGCGCTGACATTGCCGTACTCGGTGGTGAACTGGCTGCTGTTCTCGCCCACGTACTGCAGCATCGCGCGCAGGTCCTTCATGTCCAGAAGCAGCATGCCGTTGTCGTCGGCGATCTTGAACACGAGATTGAGCACGCCCTGCTGCGTCTCGTTGAGCGCCAGCATGCGCGCGAGCAGCAGCGGCCCCATGTCGCTCACCGTGGCGCGCACGGGGTGGCCGGATTCGCCGAACACGTCCCACAACGTGGCCGGGCACTGCGCGGACTCGGGCACCGGCAGGCCGCGCTCCTTCAGGACGCCGCCGAGCTTGGCGCTCACTATGCCCTTTTGCGTGATGCCCGTGAGATCGCCCTTCACGTCGGCCATGAAGACCGGCACCCCGAGGTTGCTGAAGCTCTCGGCGAGTTTTTGCAGGCTGATGGTCTTGCCGGTGCCGGTGGCGCCGGTGATCAGGCCGTGGCGGTTGGCCAGCGCGGGCAGCAGGTGGCAGGCGATATCGCCGTGCTGGGCGAGGAGGATCGGGTCGGGCATGTGGGGCTCCTCGGAACGGTGCGCTCTTGAGCGGGTTGGTCCACAGTCTAGAGCAGGGCCCCGTGCGACGCCCTGCGCCGCGCCAAGCCAAGCCAAGCCACCCCGCCCGTGCGGGAGGGGGCGATCCCTCGAGAAGATCAAGGCCACGCTCACTGGCACCTCCCGCCCGCGCGGGAGGGAGCGATCTCAGCGTGCGCTGCCCGCAGGCGCCAGCCGGGAGAACTTTTCCAGACTTGCGCGGCACCAGCCCTGGTCCGCCTCGTCCAGCCGCTCGAACGCGGCTTTCATCTCCTGCACGGCGCGCTGCGCCGTGGGGCCGTTGCCCAGCGCCCGCTCGACTTGCGCCAGCGCCTCGTAGCCGAAAAACCACTCCAGCGCCGGCGCTTCGTGCTCGCGCACCATGTCCAGGCAACGGCGGGCATGGCGCCGCGCTGCACTCAGGTCAGGCGCCTTGAGCCAGCTGATGGCGAGCCTGTACTCGGCGCGCTCCACCTCCAGCCAGGTGCCGGCGCGCGCCCAGTAGTCGCGCGCCACACGCGCGGCCAGCAGCATGAGGTCGCGCTCGGCGTCGCTGCGTGTCAGCTTCTCACCGAGCGTGGTGGCGATGCCGTTGCCGTTGAGGGCCACCGCCCGGCAAGCGGGGTCGGCGTTGGGTAGCGATGCGGTGTCCACCTCCAGCGCAGCCTCGCGCAGCAAGGAGGCCGCGCGTGGAGCGTCGCGTTCGGCCAAGGCGCCGGCGGCGTGGGCGGTGACGCGGATGCGCTCGCTGGGCGCCATCGCCCCGCGCAGGTCTTCCAGGCCCCCGGCGAGCGCCAGGCTGGCGTCGAAGACGCGCATCGCCGTGCCGGCGGACGGGCCCGCGGCATCGCTAGTGCCGATGCGAAACAGCAACTGCCGACCGACCGACCAGCTCCCCAGATGCTCGCCCAGCACGTGGTGGGCCAGACGCATCAGCGCCGCGGCGTCGGCGTCCGTGCGTGCGTGCGTCAGCCCCTCGGTGCCTATGCGTGCGGCAACGGCGGCGGTCTGCGTGGCATGTTCACCCCACGACTTGTTCAGCCAGGCGTCGAATTGCATCGACCTCGTCTCCCGGAGTTGCGGTTCGAGCGGTGGACCCTACTGGCGGGTCCGAATGCCGGGCCCGAATGCCGGGTCCGAATGCCGGGTCCGAATGTCGGGTCCGAGTGGCACGGGCAGCGGTACATGGTGCGTTCGACGGTAGCGCCAATGACCATCGGCGCCAAGTCAGGATACCCACAAGATTCGTGACAGACCCATACCGGCGAAGGGGAAAGTCGAGCGCCTCAGGGGGAGGCAAAGCAGCGCAAGAACGGCGTGGTGGCGCACGCGCGGCGTGCCGCAACGGCACATGGGGCCAGGCCACGGCCGCCGAATAGAATCATTACCCGTTTGCCCAGGAGCGCATTCCTTCATGGCCGGTCATTCCAAGTGGGCCAACATCCAACACCGCAAGGGCCGCCAGGACGAGAAGCGTGGCAAATCGTGGACGCGCGCGATCCGCGAGATCATGGTCGCGGCGCGCCAGGGCGGCGGTGACGCCTCAGCCAATCCGCGCCTGCGCCTGGCCATCGACAAGGCCAAGGCAGTGAACCTGCCCGCCGATACCGTCAAGCGCAACATCGACAAGGCGACAGGCAACCTCGAAGGCGTCAACTACGAGGAGATCCGTTACGAGGGTTACGGCATCGGCGGCGCTGCCGTCATCGTCGATTGCATGACCGACAACCGCGTGCGCACCGTGGCCGAGGTGCGCCACGCATTCAGCAAGTTCGGCGGCAACCTGGGCACCGAAGGCTCGGTGGCGTTCCAGTTCAAGCATTGCGGGCAGTTTGTACTCGCGCCCGGTACCAATGAAGACAAGGTGATGGAGGTCGCGCTCGAGGCCGGCGCCGACGACGTCGTCACCGGTGAGGATGGCTCCATCGAGGTACTGTGCGCGCCGCCGGCTTTCGAGGCCGTCAAGACCGCGCTCGTTGCGGCGGGCCTGCAGGCCGAAATCGCCGAGGTGACCATGCGCGGCGAGAACACTGTGGCGCTGGCCGGAGACGACGCCGGCCGCATGCAAAAGCTGCTCGACGTCATCGAAGACCTCGACGACGTGCAGGACGTGTTCCACAACGCCGAGCTATGAGTTCCCCGATTCCGAGCCCGATCGATGGGGCTGGGCCGTGAAGGTACTCGTCATCGGCGGCGGCGGCCGCGAGCACGCGCTCGCGTGGCGGCTGGCGCAGAGCGCGCGCGTGCAAACGGTGTACGTGGCGCCGGGCAATGGTGGCACCGCGCGCGACACGGCGGCGATGAAGAACCTGCCGATCACACGGCCTGACGAATTGGCCGATTTCGCCGCGGCCGAGAAGATCGCACTCACCGTCGTTGGCCCTGAGGCGCCTCTGGCGGCGGGCGTGGTGGACCTGTTTCGAGCCCGCGGCCTGCCGATCTTCGGGCCCACCCAGGCAGCCGCGCAGCTCGAGAGCTCCAAGGCATACGCCAAGGCGTTCATGCACAGGCACGGCATCCCGACCGCGCACCACGCCACCTTCGGCGACGCCGCAGCGGCGCACCGCCATGTCGAGGCGCAGGGCGCTCCGATCGTGATCAAGGCCGACGGGCTGGCCGCCGGCAAGGGCGTGGTGGTGGCGACGTCGCTGGCCGAAGCGCATGCCGCCATCGACGACATGCTGGGCACGAACACGCTGGGCGTGGCGCACAACGCCGAGGGCGCGCGTGTCGTGATCGAAGAATTCATGGCCGGCGAGGAAGCGAGCTTCATCGTGATTGCCGACGGCCACACCGTGCTGCCCCTGGCCACCAGCCAGGACCACAAGCGCGTCGGCGAGGGTGACACCGGCCCCAACACCGGCGGCATGGGTGCCTACAGCCCGGCGCCGGTGGTCACGCCCAACGTGCATGCGCGCGTCATGCACGAGATCATCCAGCCCACCCTGGACGGCATGGTCCGCGAGGGCATCCCTTTCACCGGCTTTCTCTATGCGGGCCTGATGATCGACACCGAGGGTCGGCCGCGCACGGTGGAGTTCAACTGCCGCCTGGGGGACCCCGAGGCGCAGGTCATCCTGATGCGGCTGAAGAGCGACTTGTTCGAGATGCTGCTGCTTGCCGCCCAGGGCCGGCTGGCCGAGGTCGAACCGCAGTGGGATCGCCGCGCTGCGCTGGGCGTCGTGATGGCCAGCGCGGGTTATCCGGCCGAACCCCGCAGCGGGGATGCCATCACCGGGCTGCCCACCGACGACGCCGACCTCAAGATTTTTCACGCAGGCACCCGGCTTTCCGCCGGCGGCGGCACCGGTGCTCCGGCGGCGCAGACCCTCGTCACCAGTGGTGGGCGTGTGCTGTGCGTGACGGCACTCGGCGACAACGTGCGCCTGGCCCAGTCCCGGGCGCTGGGTGCGGTGCGCCAGGTCCGTTTTTCCGGCGCCCAGTGGCGCAACGACATCGGCCACCGCGCCATGAAACATTGAACGCCGTGGATCGGATGGCGTTGCTTGAGGTTCTGTCGGGCGGGCCCGCTCCATCGATGGCGGTTGGCGATGAATGACGTCGACGACGTGCGCGCGTACTTGATCGCGTTGCAAGAGACCATCGTCGAAGCCTTCGAGGCCGAGGATGGCAAGCGTTTCCTTCGTGACGCCTGGCAACGCCCGGTGGGGGGCGCGCTCGAAGGCGACGGCATGTCCCACCTCGTGGAGCAGGGCCAGCTGCTGGAACGCGGTGGCTGCAACTTCAGCCATGTGCGAGGACAGGCGCTGCCGCCCTCGGCCACACAGCACCGGCCCGAGTTGGCCGGCGCACCCTTCGAGGCCCTCGGCGTATCGCTCGTGATGCACCCTCTCAGCCCCTACGTCCCCACGGTGCACATGAACGTGCGCATGCTCGTGGCCAAGCCGCCAGGCGCCGAGCCGGTGAGCTGGTTCGGCGGTGGCATGGACCTCACGCCCTACTACGGCTACGAAGACGATGCGCGCCACTTCCACCGCACCTGTGCCGATGCGCTGGCGGCCTTCCCCGGTGAGCTCTACGCGCGCTTCAAGCCCTGGTGCGACGAATACTTCTTTCTCAAACACCGCAACGAGCCGCGCGGCGTGGGCGGCATCTTCTTCGACGACTACGCGGATGGCGGCTTCGTCAACGGCTTTGCGCTGATGCGTGCCACCGGGGATGCCTTCCTGAAGGCCTACCTGCCCATCGTGCAGCGCCGTCGCGCAACACCCTACGGCGAACGCGAGCGTGACTTCCAGGCCTACCGGCGCGGCCGCTACGTCGAGTTCAATCTCGTGTGGGACCGCGGCACGCATTTCGGGCTGCATGGTGGCGGGCGCACCGAGAGCATCCTCATGAGCATGCCGCCGGTGGTGAAGTGGCGCTACGACTGGCGGCCTGAGCCGGGCTCGCCGGAAGCGCGGCTGTACACAGACTTCCTGCGGCCGCGCGACTGGGTCCACGAGTGAAGCGCATCGCGCTCTTCGGCGGCACCTTCGACCCCCCGCACCGCGCCCACGTGGCGTTGGCCCGCTCGGCGCGTGAGGCGCTGGCATTGGACGAAGTGCGCTGGATCCCCACCGGCCAGCCGTGGCAGAAGGCGCGTGCCATCACACCCGCGGCCCATCGGATGGCGATGGTCGAGCTTGCGACTGCCGGCGAACCGCGCTTTCGCATCGACCGCATCGAGGTCGACCGGCCCGGCCCGAGCTACACGCTCGATACGGTGAAGGCGCTGGTGGCCTCGGAGCAGACGCCGGAGCCGACATCGAAGCCGACATCGAAGCCGACCACCGAGTGGGTGTTGCTGATCGGGCAAGATCAGTACGCAGGCCTGCACACCTGGCTCGGCTGGCGCGAACTGTTGGTGCTCGTCACGCTCGCGGTGGCCAACCGCCCGGGCGCCACCGCCACCGCGGCCCCGGAGGTGCTGGCTGCGCCGCACCGCATGGTGCCGCTGCCTATGCTGGATATCTCGGCCACCGACATCCGCGCGCGTGTTGCCGCGGGGCAGGACATCCACACACTGGTGCCGGCCGAGGTGGCCGGCTATATTGCCCGTCACGGGCTGTACCGTCACCCAACCCCCGGGCTGACGGATTGAAGACGGGAGCTGAATCTGGACATCCGCAAGCTGCAACGCGCCATCGTCGACGGGCTCGAAGACGTCAAGGCCCAGAACATCGTCGTCTTCAACACCGAGGCACAGTCGCCGCTGTTCGAGCGGGTGATCATCGCCAGCGGCACCAGCAACCGCCAGACGCGGGCGCTGGCCTCGAGCGTGCGCGAGACGGTCAAGAAACGTGGTCTGGTGGTACTGCGCACCGAGGGCGAGGACAACGGTGAGTGGATCATCGTTGACTGCGGCGCCGCAGTGGCGCACATCATGCAGCCAGCTGTGCGCGACTACTACCACCTCGAGGAGATCTGGGGTGCCAAACCCGTGAGGCTCAAGGGCCCGCAGGGCAACGCAGCAGCGGAGCAGTTGGCCGCGAGGTTTGCCAAGGGCACATCGGCCACGGTGGCCACGAAGGTCGTCACGAAGCCAGCCACCAAGACAGCGGGAAAGACGGCCTTCAAGGCACCCGCAAAGACCGCAGCCAAGACCGGTGCAAAGACTGGTGCAAGGACCGACGCCAGGGCCGGTGCCAGGACCGGCAGGGGCATGGGCGCGAAGACCCCATCAAAGGCCAGGCCGAAGTCGGCGGCAAAGTCGGCCGGCAAGGTGTTCGCCCAGCCAGCCTCCAAGCGCCCTGCGGCCAAGACGTCCGCCCCGCGGCGCCCCGCGGCGAAGGCGGCCGCACCGCGCAAGGCTGGCTCACGCACGCGCTGAAGCGCCGGGCTGCGCCGCAAGCGTCGTTGCGATGAAATTGCTGGTGCTGGCGATTGGCCACCGCCAGCCCGCCTGGGCCGAGGCGGCCTGGACCGACTTCGCCAGACGCTTCCCGCCCGAGTTGCGACTCGAACTCCTGCCCCTGAAGGCCGAGCCCCGCCAAGGCGGCAAGACGGCCGCGCAATGCATGGCCGCCGAGGCCGTGCGCATCGAGGCCGCCCTCGCCGCGCTTACCCGCCAAGGCCGCGGCGTGCGCCGCATCGCACTGGACGAGCGAGGCGTGCGCATCAGCTCGGCACATCTCGCCGAGCGCTTGCGCGCATGGTGCGAAGAGGGCCGCGACGCGGCGCTGCTCATCGGCGGCCCCGACGGGCTCGATCCGGCCCTGCGCGAACGCGCCGACGAGAGCCTGCGCCTGTCTGATCTGACCTTGCCGCATGCGCTGGCGCGCGTGCTGCTGGCTGAAGCGCTGTACCGCGCGCACACGCTGCTCGAGGGGCATCCCTACCACCGGGAGTGAGCGCAGCGGCGCGTGGGACGTGACGAGCGCGACCCCGAACCGCGCGCTATGGCTTTTTCTGCAGGTGCGCTGCCAGCGAAGTCTTGGCGGCCTCGGCGCGGCGGCGCCATGGATGCGTTTCCGGCAGTGTCGCCGAGAGCTGCGGCAGCGCGTAGTCCAGCGACTGTGCCGTGGCCTCGATGTCCCCAGTGGCCCGCTGCGCTTCGGCCAGCACGACAGCCGCCTGGCCACTGCGAAACGAAGGCCGGGCCTTCTGGTCAACGTTGTCGGCCTGGTGCAGCGCGCGCGCTTGTTCCACGGCCTGCAGCGCCGCGCTGAGCGCGCGGTCGTACTGCTTGGCGCTCAAGAGTGCCTCGGCGCGCAACAGCTTGGTTGTGACGGCCAGACGCGGCGCAAGGCCACCGGCCACGTTCACCAGCCGTTCGGTCTCGCGATGGGCCTCCATGGGCCGCCCCTGTTGGAGCGCGAGCTCTGCGCCCACCGCACGGCAGAACTGCTCAGATCCGCGGGCCGATTCGCGCGCCGCCTCGCGGCTCAGGTCCAACAGCGAGGTACCTGCGATGGTGCTGCCGGTACCCCCACCGCCACCGATGCCGGCCTGCGCCAGGGTGGCCGCGGCAGCGTCGGCGGGCACCGCCTTGAGCCAGCGCGCCGCACCCGGGACATCCTGCTCCCGCAACGCAGCCTGGGCCATGAGGCAACGCGCACGTTGTCTGAGCGGCTGGTCGCCGCGGGCGTCGGCCAGCGTGATGGCGCGTTCCAGGTATGAACGTGCTTCAGCGAGGCGGTGCAGTTCAAGGCGCGGCTCCGCGGCAGCGAGCAGCAGGGCTGCCGGCGGTGCGGTGGTGATGTCATCGTCGGCCGCGGAATCGTTGCCGGCCAGCAGGGCGAGGTTGGTGTCGGCCAGCTTGATGGCGCGCTCGGCGTCCCCAGCGGCCAGACTCAACTCGCCCCACTGTTCGCGCAATTCAACGCCCACGGCGGCCTTGTCACGCTGCAGGAGTTCGGCGAACTGGAGCGTCCACTCAAACCATTCCTGAGCTTCGCTGTACAGGCCGAGGGCTGCGCTCTGCGGCCCCGCAGGGCGCCCGAGCAAGAGTGCCAACTGTGGCGGCTTGTCGTCCGAACTGTTCCAGGCACGCCAAGACTCCAAGGTGGTTTGAGAAGCGTCACGTTTGCGGCCCATGCGCCGTTCCAGGTCGGCCAGGCGCGCCATGCACAGCGATCGCGTCAGCGGCGGCACGGCGACGTTTTCCGTCACCCGGCGCAGGCGCTGTTCGGCTTCTTCGATGGCGTCGCCCTGCAGCGCTTGCGCCCATGCCTCGTCGCAGCCGGCCTCGAGTTGCGCGATCTTGTCCAACATGACCGGCCTTGCTTCGGCCAACAGATTGCGGCCCTCGGCGAGGGCACCACGCTCGACATGGTGCCGGCCCAACAATGCCAGCGCGCTGGCCAGACTTGCTGGTTGCTCCTTCAGCGTCGAGCGCGCCAGCGACTCGGTTTGCACAAGCACCGTCGCCCAGTCATGTTCCGTGTTGGCTTGCGCGCCGTTGTGCAACGCATCCTGCAGCAGCCGCGATACCGCCGCCAGGCTGCGCGCCGCCGCCTGCGACTGCACACGCTCATTCGTCCACGACCAGATCTGCCAGGGCAGGACCATGAAGCTGATCAAAACAGACATGGCCAGTACGGTGGCCACCGCCGTGCGCCCCGGATGCCGCCTCGCCATGCTGCTGAACTGGTGGCGCAAGCCGTCGCCCATCGCAGCGACGGGCCGGTGCGCGCCCGCGCGGCGCAAGTCGTTCAGCAACTCGGCCACGGCCGCATAGCGCCGGGCCGGGTCGGCATGCGTGGCCTTGGCCACGATGGCGTCGAGGCCGCCCTGAAGCGAGCGCCGCAGCCGCGCCGTGCCCACGAGGTCGCTCGGGCGCGGCCAGCGTGACCCGCGCGCGCTGACGGCGGCTTTGCTGCCGGAGCGGGGCTGCCAGGGCGATGCACCGGAGAGCACCTCGAACAGGACCAAGCCGAATGCATGCACGTCGCCGGCCACGCTGGCCGTTGGGCGCTGCCCGGGGGCCCGCCGCGACTCTGGTGCCAGGTAGGCACTCGCCGGTGGTCCGCCGGCGCGCGGCGCCTCCGCGACCGGCGGCGTGTCCAGCAGCGCCAGCATGTCGTCCAGGCCCAGGTTCAGCCAGTGCAGCCGCCGATCGGGGGTGACGATCAACTGCGTGGGGTGGATCTTTCCGTGCAGCACCAGTCGCGCATGCGCAAAAGCGAGCGCCTCGGCAGCCTGCTCGCCGAGTGCGCGCCGTTCGTGAAGTGTGAGCGGGTGATCGCGGCACCAGCGGTCGATGGATTGGCCTTCGGCCAGTTCGGCGGCGAGCCAGGGCGTGCCGTCATCGGTGACGCCGACCTGCGTGAAGCGCGCAATGTGCGCGTGCGCCAACGACAGCGGGTGCGCCGCCGCGTGCGAGAGCCATGCCGACAGCTCCGCGCGAGGGCGCCACTGGTGCGGGATCAGCAAGGCCACTTCGCGCGCGGGCAGCTCCGCTTGGGTGGGGCGCGCGCGCCACTGCGAAACACGTGCGTCGATGCTGGGCATCAGACTCAGCAGCAACCAAGGGCCGAGGTGCATCCCGGCTGCCAATGCGGGAGGCGCCAGGCGGGGCGTGGCCTCGGGCGCGGCAAGCTGCAGCTCGGCCTGCACGTCGGTGTTGGCATCGGCGGGCGGCGCCGGTTCTGACTCGCCACCCGGCGCCGGCCATGCGGTGGCGGCTGTTTCCGCGCCGGATGCGAGGGGCGCCGCCGCGTCGGGTTGCAGTTCGGATTCCTGCGCGAGGCCCGGCGCGAGCGCGGACGCGATTCCCGGTGTGGAACTGGATACCGGGCCGGGCGCGTGCGCCGCCTGAGGCTGGGTTGCAGGCTCGACCTTCGGTGCCGGGGCTGGCATCGGTGCCGGGTCTGGCGTGGAGCTGTCAGCGCGGGTGTCGCGGCGAACGTTGCCGCGAACGTTGCTGCGAACGTCGGCATGGACCTCCAAGGGCGCGCGAGCCGGGATGTCCGCTGGTGCATCGACAGCGGCAGGCACAGGGGCAGGTACAGCGACGGGCTCAGCGACAGGCTCAGCGACAGGCTCAGCGACAGGTACAGCAACAGGTACAGCAACAGGCACAGCGGCAGGCACAGCGGCAGGCACAGCAACAGGCCCAGCGACAGGCCCAGCGACAGGGCTGGCCGGCTCTTCGGCCCAGCCAGGCAGCAATGGGCCGCGCTCCAGTGCGTCGCCGGGCTCGGCTGTGGCGACGTCGGCCAGCATCGCGCGCAGCCAGTCCACCCTGCTCGGGTCCTCGTCGCGCATCGACTCCAACCACTCCGCCTGCAGTTCAGCCGGCAATTCGGTCGCGGTGTCAAAGAGAGTCGACAGGCGCGCCCAGGCTTCGGCGTCGGGGAGTAGGCGCATCGACCAGGGCGCACTTGCGTCGGCCGTGCCGGGCCCTGCGCGGCGGCGAGCGCCAGCCGCCGCGAGGAACGCACGCGCCTTGAGCCAGGCACGGTGGGTCTCGGACTCGCTTTGGCCCCACGCGGTCGCGGCCTCGCCGAGCGCGAGCCCCGCATGCCAGCGCAGGCGCACCACGCGCGCCAAGCGAGGCTCGAGATTCGCCAGCGCCTGAAGCGCGCTCAGCATGTTCGTCGTTGCCTCGGTGCCGGCAGGCGCGGCGCTGCCGGCGCTGCCCGCGCTGCCCGCGCTGCCCGCGCCGTCGCCGGCGCCCGTCCAACGCAGCAACTCCCCGACCAGCGTCTGCATGACGCGGGCAGCCTGTTCCACGAAGACCGGGTAGAACGTGCGCAGCGCGCTCTTGCGGCCGCGCCCACCCTTGGCGCCAGCGATCTGCACCCACAACGGCTGCAGCAGTGCGGCGGCGTCTGCCAATGGCATCGGCGCGCCCGCCAGCAGCTTTTCTCGCAGCGCGGTTTGGAGTCGCGGCCGCAGATGCGCCGCCAGGCGTTCGTCGGCGCCGGGCAGGCCGGCGCCGGCTTCCGCAAAGAGCGTGGCAATGTCGACCGGCGCGGTGGTAACCATCGCGCCGTCCACAGCTTCTGCCGCGACTGCCGCGACTGCCTTTTTCTTCCTCATGCGTGCCGGCTTCTCCACGGCCGACTCTACCGTGCGGGCCATGTCGTGAGCCTGTCTGATCTGTTGGACCTGCGCCCGAGACCCAGGTTCAGGGGGCAGGCGACGCAGAGGGCGCGGCCGTGTCCACGTGCTCGCCCTCGACGAGCACGCCGGTCAGCCTCAACTCGCGGTCGAGGATGGCGCAGTCGGCGTACGCGCCAATGATCAGGCGGCCCCGATGGGCCAGGCCCAGGTAGTTGCAGGCCACGGTGGACAGGCGCCGCGAAGCCTCGGCCAGGCCGAGCCCAAGTTGCACGAGGTTACGAAACGCCTGGTCGAGCGTGAGCGCGCTGCCGGCGAGTTTGCCGGCGTGTGCGCCGTCGACCAGGCGCACCGCCCCCAGGCATTTGTGCACGCGCTGGGCGCCCGGGCCGTGCCCGAGGTGGTACTCGCCGTCGGGCATGCCAGCGGCGGCCGTGGCGTCGCTCACGCAATAAAGCCCCGGGATCGCCCGCAACGCCACGCGCGCCGCGCCTGGATGCACCGTGATCAGGTCGGCGATCAGCTCGGCAAACTCGGCGTGCGCAAGTGCCGCGCCGACCATGCCCGGCGCCCGTTGGTGCAGCGGGCTCATGGCGTTGAAGACATGCGTGAAGCCCGCGGCGCCGGCTCGCAACGCGGCCACGCCGTCTTCGTAGCTGCCGTCGCTGTGCCCGATCTGAACGCGGAAACCCGCGTCGCGCAGTGCCCCGATCAGCGGCAAGTGCCCGTCGACCTCCGGGGCCAGGGTGATGACACGGATCGGCGCCCGCTTGTGCAGGGCCAGCACCTCGGCCAGTGTGGCGCGACGCGCATAGGCCGGCTGTGCGCCCAGCCGCTGCGGGCTCAGGTAGGGCCCTTCGAGGTGGATGCCGAGCCAGCGTGCCGAGCCACGCGCCCGCGAGGCGCCGTCGTGCACCAGCGGCCCCAGTGCCGCGAGCGCGCCTTGCACCTCCTCCAGCGGCGCGGTCATGGTGGTGGCCAACATCGCGGTGGTGCCGTGCGAGGCGTGAAGGCGGGCCACGGCCTGCGCGGCCTCGGCGCCGTCCATCACATCGTGGCCGCCGCCGCCATGCACGTGCAGGTCAACGAAGCCAGGCAGCACGATCGGGCGCGCCGCCGCGCGCACTTCGTGATCGTCGGCCACCGGGGTGCCTCGAATCGCCGTGATGCGACCACCGTCGTGTTCGAGCGTGCCGGCCACGAACCCGTCTGGCGTGAGGATGTGGCCTTCAAGTCGGGAAACCATGGTGGGCGGGACGGTGCTGTGCCGTGCGGAGCGGGCGTTCGCGGTGGCGCGGCCCGAGAGTGTCGCCCATCGGGGTGGATCAGGGCGCCACGGACACGTGGTGCGCCAGCATCAGCCAACGGTCTCCCATGCGCTCGAACACGGCCGTGAAGTTCTGCAGCACCTCCACGGTCTGCCCGGGTGCAGCACCCGGGCTGTTGACGGGCACCTTGAAACGGTACTGGCCAGAGAACACGGTGATGGCGCCGCTGACACGTGTGGACTGCTGCACCAGGGTCGCCGTGGGGTTGGGCCGATTGGCGCAGCCCGCCGCGAGGTAACGCTGCAAGGCCTCGCGCGTGGTGAGCACTTGCCTGGTGTTCGAGGTGGTGAAGGTGAACAGCGGCGCATAGGCGGCCAGGAAGGCTGGTTCCTGGCAGCCATTGAAAGCCTCGATCAGGCGGCCGTGCGCCTGGGCTGCGCTGCCCCCGGCGCCAGCGGTCATCGGCCCGGCGGCCCCCGTGCCCGGGGCGACCCCGGTCATGGGTGCCGTGTCGCACCCGGAGAACAGGGCGGCCAGCCCCATGGCGCACACCAGTGCGCGGACGGTCTGCAGTACGCCCCGGGGCCGGCGGCTGACTTGCGGAATGCGGTGGTTCATTGCGGACCTTCTGCCTCGGCGGAGGCGCGTGTGACGATCAGTCGACGGGCCGCCATCATGCCGTCGTCGCGTTGTCCGCCCTGAAACCAACGCAAGCGCCGGATGGCAAGCAAGCGCCGAGGGCACCGTCGCGGCGGCGCACACAATGTGGCCGTGACCCGCGGCGCGCTCCTCCTCGACAGCATCCGCCCGGTGCCCCGGCACGCCTTCGTCTACCTCGCATCGCAGAGCCCACGCCGGCGCCAGTTGCTCGAGCAAGCAGGCGCGCGCCACGAACTGCTGTTGCCGGCAGCGCACGAGGACACCGAAGCGCTGGAAGCCCATCGGCCCGGCGAACTGCCCGCCGCCTACGTGCAGCGGGTGACGCTGCTCAAGCTGCGAGCGGCTGGTGCGCGGCTCGCGGCTTCGGGCCGGCGCTCTGCGCCCGTGCTGTGTGCCGACACCACCGTGGCGCTGGGTCGCACGATCCTCGGCAAGCCGGCCGATGCCGCCGAGGCCGCGGCCACGCTGCGGCGCCTGTCGGCGCACACCCATCGCGTGCTCACCGCTGTGGCTGTGCACGACGGGCGGCGCGTGCGTCAGGCGCTCTCGGTTTCTTGCGTGCGCTTCGCGCCGCTGCCCGAAGAGGTGATCCGGGCCTATGTGGCTGGCGGCGAGCCGTTTGGCAAGGCGGGTGCCTATGCCATCCAGGGCGCGCTCGCCGGCTACATCGCGCACATCGAGGGCAGTCACTCGGGGATCATGGGGTTGCCGCTGTTCGAGACGGTGCAGTTGTTGCGTGCCGCGGGCGTCGAGACCGCCTTGTGCAAGCCCTAGACTTGCGCGCATGGCCAGCCAGGACATCCTCATCAACTGGGCCCCGCAGGAAACGCGCGTGGCGATCGTCGAGAACGGCGCAGTGCAGGAACTGCACATCGAGCGCACGCTGGAGCGCGGCCAGGTCGGCAACGTCTACCTCGGCAAGGTGGTGCGCGTGCTGCCCGGCATGCAAAGCGCCTTCGTCGATGTCGGTCTCGAGCGCGCGGCCTTCCTGCATGTGGCCGACTTGCTGCCGGTGCCGCCGGCAGGTCGTGCCCCTGGCCATGGCGGTGCCGGCCATGGAAGTGGTTCCGCTGGCCGATCCAACGAAGTGGGTCACGGCATCGGCCATGGGATCGGCAACGGTAACGGCAACGGCAACGGCAACGGCAACGGCAACGGCAACGGCAACGGCAACGGCAACGGCAACGGCAACGGCCATAGCGCCGCGGGGGTGACGGCCGCGCGCGCCGACGCACCGCCGGTGCCCATCGAGCGCCAGGTCTTCGAAGGCCAGACGCTGACGGTGCAGGTCATCAAGGACGCCATCGGAACCAAGGGTGCGCGCCTGTCCACGCAGGTCTCGATCGCCGGGCGCATGCTGGTGTACCTGCCGCACGACAACCACATCGGCATCAGCCAGAAGATCGGCTCGCAGGAGCTGCGCGAGCAGTTGCGCGCGCGCGTCACCGTGCTGGCCTCGGCCGGCCTGTCGCCCGGCGCGCCCACGGGCGGCTTCATCTTGCGCACCAATGCCGAGGAGGCCACAGACAGCGAACTGGCCGAAGACATCGCCTACCTGCGCAAGGCCTGGGCGGCCATCCGTGAGCGCGCCCAGAGCCAGCCCGCATGCACCTTGCTGCACCAGGACCTGAGCCTGGCCGAGCGTGTGCTGCGCGATCTCACCAACGAGGCCACGATGGCCATCCGCATCGACTCGAAGATGCAGTTCGACGCGCTTGCCGCCTTCGGCCAGACCTACATGCCAGGCGCCGCCTCCAAGCTCGAGCACTACCGCGGCGAGCGCCCGATCTTCGATCTCTTCGGCATCGAGGAGGAGATCGCCAAGGCGCTGAGTCGGCGTGTGGATTTGAAGAGCGGTGGTTACCTCATCATCGACCAGACCGAGGCACTGACCACGGTGGATGTGAACACCGGTGGTTATGTCGGTTCGCGCAACTTCGAAGACACGATCTTCAAGACCAACCTCGAGGCGGCCGGCGCCATCGCCCGGCAGCTGCGCCTGCGCAACCTGGGCGGCATCATCATTGCCGACTTCATCGACATGCTGCGCGAGGAGCATCAGGCCGCGGTGCTGGGCGAGCTGAAGAAACAGCTTGCGCGCGACCGCACACGCACCACGGTGAGTGGCTTCACGCAATTGGGCCTGGTGGAGATGACGCGCAAGCGCACGCGCGAGAGCCTGGCGCACATGCTGTGCGAGCCCTGTCCCACCTGTGGCGGCCGCGGCGAGGTGAAGACGGCGCGCAGCGTCTGCTACGACATCCTGCGCGAGATCCTGCGCGAGGCGCGGCAGTTCGCGCCCAAGGAATTCCGCGTCGTCGCCAGCGCCACCGTGGTGGAGATGCTGCTGGATGAAGAGAGCGTGCACCTCGCCGGGCTGAGTGAGTTCATCGGGCGGCCAATCTCCTTGAGTACCGAGCCGACGATGAATCCGGAGCAGTACGACATTGTTCTGATGTAGGGCCACCCACCCATCGTGCCAGTGTCACGCGGCCGGTACAGGCGTTTGGACCCGATCGAGGGCGGGCTCGCGCAGCCCCGAAACGGTCATCCCTTGCGGGCCGGCCAGCCTGCGCTCGCTCCACCGGCCACGTCGCTGTCGTGCCGGCCGAGCTGCGGTGCGGCGTGGCTGATGCCCCCTGGTGTGGCGCTGAGCTTGGGCACGATGCCCGGCACCGTGAGCCGCTGGCCGTCACCCGCGGTCACGTCCACGAGCATCTCGCGCGCGTGGTACTGCGGGTCGGCCGCGATGTCGGCAACGCTGTAGATGCGCCCGGCCGGCACCGCGGCCGCGTCGAGCGTGCGCAGCACCTCGGCGGGGCTGCGCTGCGCCGTCCAGGCGCCGATGGCCGCGTCGATCTCTTCGCAGCGGCGCGCGCGGCCGTCGTTGTGTTTGAGCTGCGGATCGTCGGCGAGGTCGGGCCGGCCGATGGCCTGCATCAGTCGCCTGAAGATGCTGTCGCCGTTGCCTGCCACCAGCACGTACTGGCCGTCGTTGCACGGATAAGCGTTGGTGGGCGCGATGCCGGGCATGGCGCTGCCCGAGCGTTCGCGCACGACGCCGAAAGCGTCGTACTCGGGCAGCAGGCTCTCCATGATGTTGAACACCGCTTCGTACAGTGCCACGTCCACCACCTGGCCGAGGCCGCCATTCACCTCGCGGTGCCTGAGCGCGGTGAGCACCCCGATCACGCCATGCAAGGCGGCCAGGCTGTCGCCGATGGACACGCCCACGCGCACTGGCGTGCGGCCGGGCTCGCCGGTGAGGTGGCGCAGGCCGCCCATGGCTTCGCCCAACACACCGAATCCGGGTTTGTCGCGGTAGGGGCCGGTCTGTCCGTAGCCCGAGATGCGCAGCATGATGAGCTTCGGATTCAGCGCATGCAGCGCATCCCACCCCAGGCCCCAGCCCTCGAGGGTGCCGGGCTTGAAGTTCTCGATCAACACATCGGCCTCGGCGGCCAGGGCGCGCACGGTGGCCTGGCCTTCGGCGGTGCGCAGGTCCAGGCACACCGATCGCTTGTTGCGCGACTGCACCTCCCACCACACCGAGGTGCCATCGCGCTGCAGCCGCCACGTGCGCAGCGGGTCGCCGGTGCCTGGCGGCTCCACCTTGATGACGTCGGCGCCGAAGTCGGCCAGTGTGCGAGCGGCAAAAGGGCCGGCGATGAGCTGGCCGAGTTCAAGCACCTTGAGTCCGTGCAGAGCGATCATGCGGGCTCCCAGCTAGCGCGCGCGGCCATCGAGCCACCGGTACCAGCGCACCGAGGCGGCCAGGAACCAGGGCTTGCCGGTGTACAACGGCCTGGTCGGGAAGGGCAGGTCGTCGAATGCCGTGCGGCCCTCGGCCAGGCCCAGCACCTGCTGCCCCAGGCGCATGCCGAGGTAGCTGCCCATGCCCACGCCCGAGCCGCAGTAGCCCATCGCATAGTGCATGCCCTCGTGGCGGCCGATGTGCATCATCGAATCGAAGGTGTAGGCCACGAAGCCGCACCATGAGTGCGAAATGCGCGTGCCGGCCAGTTCGGGGAACAGTGCCACCAGGTCGGCGTGCAGCAGCGGGCCACTCACCGCGGGGTCGGTCTCGTCGATGGAGACGCGCCCGCCGAAGAGGATGCGGCTGCGGTCGGGCGACGGCCGGTAGTAGTACACCACGCGGCGCGTGTCGCTGACGATACGGTTGCGGGGCATGAGCTTGTCCATCAGCGCCGCCGGCAGCGCCTCGGTGGCGATGATGTAGCTGCCGATCGGGATGACGCGCCGGCGCAGCCAAGGTGTGAGCGTGCCGGTGTAGCCGTTGGTGGCGATGACCACGTCGCGCGCGCGCACGCTGCCGCGTGGTGTGTGCACGACAAAGGTGCTGCCACTGCGTTCGATGCTCTGCGCCGGGCAGTGCGCCGCCACCGTGGCGCCGGCCGCGCCCACGCGCTGCAGCAGGCCCTGGTGATAACGCGCCGGGTCGACGCTGGCGTGCCGCGTGTAGAGCACGCCGCCCCAGTAAGCGTCGGTGCCCAGCTCGTGGCGCTGCTCGGCGCGTGGCACCACCTCGGCCGGCACCTCCAGGCCAGCGACCTGCTGCGTGGCGGCGCGCGCGAGCTGCTCGAACTGGTATGCGTTGTGCGCGGCGTGAAAACGGCCGACCACGCCGTATTCGCACTCGATGCCTTCGGCGGCGATGAACTCGCCCAACCACGCCAGCGATCGCTGCCCCTCGCGCACGATCTCGCGCGCACGCGCTTCACCGTGGCGGCGCGCCAGTTCGGCATAGCCCGGCTTGACGCTGGTGGACACCTGGCCGCCGTTGCGCGTGCTGCAGCCGAAACCGGCGTCTTCGGCATCCAGTACCAGCGTGGCGCGGCCGGCACGTGCGGTCTGCAAGGCCGCGTGCAGGCCGGTGTAGCCCGAGCCGATGACTACGACGTCGGCTTGCGCCGGCAGCGCGGCCTCGGGCAATCCGGGGCGCGGCACGTGGTCCCACCAGTACGGCGCGAGCTTGGCGTCGGTGGCAAATACGGTGGGATCCAAGCAGTGTCTCCGGGTGGGGGGCAATGGGGTCAGGGGTCAGGGCTCGTGGCACAGGGCCTTGTCGAATGTTTTGGGTTCGTCAGCGCGTTTCTTCCAGCATCAGCTCGGCGCCGCGCTCGGCCACCATCATCGTCGGCGCGTTGGTGTTGCCCGACGTGATGTGCGGAAAGATCGACGCGTCGATCACGCGCAGCCCCTGAAGCCCATGCACGCAAAGGCGGGCATCGACCACCGCCTGGCGCGTATCGGGGCCCATGCGGCAGGTGCCCACGGGGTGGAAGACGGTGCTGGCGCGCCGGCGGATGTCGGCCTCGAATTGCTCGCATGTCTGCGCGCCGGGGCCGGGTTGCAGTTCGGCCTCGATCACGGCCGAGAGGGCCGGCGTCGCGGCCAGCCGACGCAGCCACAGCGAGCCTTGCACCAGGGCCTCCAGGTCTTCGGGCGTCGCCAATGAGTTGGGCACGATGGCCGGCGCGGCCTGCGCATCGGCCGCGCGCAGCCTGATGTGGCCGCGGCTGGTGGGCCAGCAGGGTTGCGCGCTGAGCAGGAAGCCGGGGAAGCTGTCGGGCTGCATCAGCGCACGCTTGCCTGGCGCGGCGCGGGCGTAGCTGAGCGGCGAGAAGTACAGCTGCAGATCGGGCCGGGTGCTGCTCGCGTTGAGTCGCACGAAGCCCCCGCCCTGGTTGACGCTCAGGCTGAGCGGCCCGCGCCGTGTGGCCAGGTAGCGCAGCGCCGCACGCACGCGCCCGGGCCAGGAGCCGAGTTCCTGGTTGAGTGTGGGCACGCGCGCGCGGTAGAGGTGGTCGATGCACAGGTGGTCTTGAAGAAACCGACCCACGGCGGGCAGATCGTGCAGGGTCTCGATGCCCAGTTCCCGCAGCCACTCGCCCGGCCCCACGCCCGAGGCCTGCAGCAGCAGCGGCGAATGCACCGCGCCCGCGCACAGGATCACCTCGCGCGCAGCCTGCATACGCAACATGGTGCCGCCGCGGCGGTAGTGCACCGCCACCGCGCGCCGGCCGGCGAACTCGATGCGCGTCGCCAACGCCTCGGTGTGCACGGTGAGGTTGGCGCGGCGCATCGCCGGGCGCAGGTAGGCGCGCGCCGCGCTCATGCGCAAGCCGCCCTGCATGGTGATCTCGTACACGCCCAGGCCCTCAGCGCTGGCGCCGTTGAAGCCCGCGTTGTGCGGCAGGCCCAGTTCGGTGCCGGCACGCAGATAGGACTGGCACAGCGGGTGCACTTCGCTGGAGACATCGCTCACGTGCAGCGGCCCGTCGTGGCCGCGATGCGCATCGGGTGCCGGCGCAAAGCTCTCCATGCGCCGAAAGCAGCGCAGCGCATCGTCCCAGCCCCAACCGGGGTTGCCTTCGGCGCGCCAGCGTTCGTAGTCGGCGGGCTGGCCGCGCACGTAGACCATGGCATTGATCGAGCTCGAGCCACCCAGCACCTTGCCGCGCGGCCAGTAGCCGCGGCGCCCGTCCAGCGCCGCTTCGGGCTCGGTGGTGAGGCGCCAGTTCAAGCGCGGGTCGTGAAAGGCCAGGCCGTAGCCGATGGGCACCTGCACGCGGGCACGCCGTTCGCTGCCGCCGGCCTCGAGCAGCAGCACGCGGTGGCGCCCGTCCTGCGTCAGCCGGTGCGCCAGCACGCAACCGGCCGAGCCGGCGCCGATGATCACGTAGTCGTAGGCAGCCAAGGCGTCGAGCGTGCCACAACGCGGGGCCCGGGCGGCAGGCCACTTTGAAATCTGGCCCAGGCCACCTGCGGCGGCACGCTGAGGCGGGGTACCGCCTCCGGAATGGCCGAGGCCAAAGTGCTCGAGCAACTGTTTCCTGGTTTCTTGAGGCAGGCCAGGGCCTGAGACGGTCGGCGGCGGCGGCTCACGGCCCCGCTGATCGACCGAGCCGTGTGCCCCTGGAGTTCCATTCGCGCTGCACGACCAGGGCCGTGGCGATGGCCAGGCCCATGCTCGCAAACGCCACCCAGGCATACGGCAACAGCAGCGGAATACCGATCAGGATCAGCCCGTCGTTGGAGCCGGGGATGAGCAGGCTGCCCCAGCCCATCAACGCGCCGCCGAAGAAGGCGCGCAGCAACCCCGCTCGCGTCGGCACCGTGTGCCGCCAGCGCCCTGCGCTCCAGCCGCCGAGCAGGGCGCCCGCGTACAGCGCCACCAGCAACAGCACCGGCAGCGCGAGCCCGGCCCACCCGCCGCGGGCCATGCCCGCGGCGAGGTCAGTGAGCACATCGGTGTAGGCCCAGCGCCCCGCGAGCAGCCAGGTCAGCACGAAGCTCGCGCCGATCACGATGGTGGCCGCGTGAGGTGACCAGACCTTCTCGGCCAGGCGCGCGCCGCCCGGGCTGCGCATCCACGCCAGCAAGGCCGGGCCGACGCGCCACAACGCGTAAAGCACGAACAGCGGGCCCAGCCAAGCCGCCGCGCTCCACAGCGGCGAGGGCGCGGGCGACGCGCCGGCCTGCTCGGGCTGTAGGGTTGCCGTCACTGTCAGGCAGCCGACGAAGAAGCCCACTGGCGTGAGCGCCTGCGCCCACTGCCCCGAGCCCAGCCGTGCGATGGCGCCGAAGACACACGCACCGTTGACCCAGGCACCCAGACCCAACAGCACACCGCCACCGATGGTCCACGCCGTGATGCCATGGCCGCCGGGCATGCTGCCCGCGAGCTGAGCCAGCTGCGCCAGCACCAGGCCACCAGCCACCCACAGCGAGGCTTCGAACATCGCGATCAGGCGGTGCGCGCGGTGCTGGCTGACGATCTCGTCCACCGCCGCCACCGTGCACGTGCCGCCGCGCTGGATGGCGAAACCCATCACGCCCACGGCCAGTGCCGAGAACAGGGCCGCGACAACCGCGTGGGCCGCACCCCATGAAGCCGTCATGCCATCGCTCCCGCACCATGGATCTTGCTCACCTCGTGCATTGCATCGTTGCTGTCGATGTGGCGCGTGTGGTGTGCGTTCAACGAGATCAAGATTCTTCGCCCTCGAAGACATGCCTCGCCACGCTGAAGCGCACAGGGCTGTCCTGGCCGCGACCGAGGTCGAGGGCGCCGTGGGTGGGGGTCAAGGCAGCGTCATACATGTTCGATCACGCCTTCGATGGGGTCGCAAGGCTCGCGCCAGGGCGAGCGCTCGATCATGCGCAACGTGTCGGCGTACCCGGCCTCGCGGCGCGTGTTCACGCCCGCGGGTGTGAAGTCGATGTCCTTGGTGTGGTCCTCGCCCTCGAGACGCGGCGCCAGCAGGTGTGCCACGTGCATCGTCGTGCCGCAGCCCCACGACGTGAGCTCCTTGACCGCCGGATCGGACAACTTGCCCGCCGGCAGCCGCTGTGCCAATTCGCGGATCACGTGGCGCAGGCGGTGGATCTGCTTCTGGCGCGCGATGTGGCTGTCGGCGCGGCTGGCGTATTGGATGTCCTTCTGCCGTCCCATCACCTGCCAGATCGAATCGGGCTCGGGCCCGGTCTGGTGCCAGACGTTGACGGCGAAGATGAGCGCGTCGCGGCGCGGGCGGTCGTCGAGCACGGCTTCGATCGGCGTGTTGGAGTAGATGCCGCCATCCCAGTAGGGCTGGCCCTCGATGCGCACGGCCGGAAACGCCGGCGGCAGCGCACCCGAGGCCATCACGTGGTCCACGGCCACGGTCTCGTTGCGGCTGTCGAAGTAGCGCATCGCGCCGCTGCAGGCGTTCACGGCACCCACGGTGAGGCGCGTCGAGCCCTTGGCCAGCGATGTGAAGTCGACGAGTTCGCCGAGCGTGCGCCGCAGCGGTTCGGTGCTGTAGTAGGCCGCGTTCTCGACACCCACATGCGCGCGTGTGCCGCGCAGCGCGGCCAGGTTAGGTTCGAAGAAGGCCGGGATGCCGCGCATCACGGTCGTCATGTTGGCCACCAGGTTGCCCATGCCGAGCCAGTCCACCGGACCGGCCGTCGACGAGGGCACTTCGACATGGCGCCAGAACTGATTGAGCCGGTCCAGGCGATGCTCGAGCGGATTGCCGGCGATGAGCGCCGCATTGATGGCGCCGATGGAGGTGCCGATGACCCAGTCGGGCTCGATGCCGGCTTCGTGCAGGGCCTCGTAGACGCCCACCTGGTAGGCGCCGAGCGCGCCGCCGCCTTGCAGCACCAGCACCACCTGGCCCGGCAGGCCGGCAGGCGCTTTCGCGCGGTGCGCCTTGGCGGCGTGGGGGGTCGACAGGGGGGTCATGGTGGTCCTCTTGGCGTGTTCGTGTGCCGTTGCTTGCACTTGTGCATGTTGGTCGGGATGCAGGTGCGGGAGTTAAAGGCCGCTCCCGCACCACGCAGCGCGTCGATCCGCTGCTACATCATCTTTTCCATCGTCGCCGGCTTCTTGTCATTGACGATGTCGGCGATGGTCAGGTTCACCACCGCGCTGCCGGTGTTCTTCCACCAGTGGCGCGTGCCCATCGCCTCGCGCGCCACCTCGCCGGCCTTGTGCAGGATGGGCACGGCGCACTTGCTGCTGTGCTCGTAGATCTCGCCGCTCGTGACCATGATCAGCGCCGGCCGGTCTTCGTGGCTGTGCAGCGGCACCACACCGCCCGGAAGGATCGTCATGTGGCGCAAGCGCAGGCGGCGCTGCTCGAGCTTGACGTTCTCGCGGGAGAGATCGATGGAGGCGAGCTCGGTGTCCTTCACGCCCATGGGTGCACTGGCGGCGCCGGGCAGGTCGTTGGCGGTGAGCTTGTCTGCCGGGCATTCGCCGGCCCGGCTGAGACCGGCGGCAGCGAGCAGGGTGACGAGGATGATCAGGCGTTGGGGCTTGAGGTTCATGGGTTGCTCCAGATGAAAGGGAAGAGGGCGGGGATTCAATGCGCCGTCCAGCCGCCCTCGATGGGCAGGATGGCGCCGGTGATGGACGCTGCGTCGTCGGAACACAGGAAGGCGGTGAGTGCCGCCACCTGCTCCACGGTGACGAACTTTTTGGTCGGCTGTGCCGCCAGCAGCACGTCGCGGATGACGGCCTCGGCGCTGATGCCGCGCGCGCGGGCGGTATCGGGGATCTGTTTTTCAACCAGTGGCGTGAGCACATAGCCCGGGCACACCGCATTCACGGTGATGCCGGCCTCGGCCACCTCCAGCGCCACCGCCTTGGTGAAGCCGGCCACGCCGTGCTTGGCCGTCACGTAGGCCGACTTGTAGGGGCTCGCCACCAGCGCATGGGCCGAGGCGATGTTGACGATGCGGCCGAAGCCCTTCTTCTTCATCGCCGGCAGTGCCAGGCGCGTGGTGTGGAAGCCGGCCGAGAGGTTGATGGCCAGGATGGCGTACCACTTGTCGACCGGAAACTCGTCCACCGGCGCCACATGCTGGATGCCGGCGTTGTTGATCAGCAGGTCAATGCAGCCGAACTCGGCCAACGCCTTGCCCATCATGGCTTCGATGGCGTCGGGGCGGCTCATGTCGGCGCCGTCGAAGCGCACCATCACCTCGTGGGCCTCTCCGAGTTCGTGGCAGAGGCGGTCGACGGCAGCGCGCTCGCCCAGGCCATTGAGGATGATGTGGGCGCCCTGGGCGGCGAGTGTCTTCGCGATCCCGAGGCCAATGCCCGAGGTCGAGCCGGTGACGAGGGCGGTCTTGCCGATGAACATGATGCACTCCTGCGGTGGCGGTGGCGGTGGCGGTAGCGGTAGCGGTAGCGGTGCGGCCGGTCGGGCCTTGTCGATGTCGGCAAGCGTAGGCGGCACGCACCGTTGCGGGAAATGGCATCCGTTCATCGCGTCATCGGCCGGGGTTATGGCCCGCGCTGTAATGAAATGCTTGCCGATGCCGACCGACGTGAGCCATGGAGCTTTACCAGATCCGCTACTTCCTCGCGGTGGCCGATACGCTCAACTTCACGCGCGCGTCCGAGCGCGCGTTCATCTCGCAGCCGGCGCTGACCAAGGCCATCCAGCGCCTCGAGGAGACGATCGGCGGGCGACTGTTCGAGCGCTCGAAGAACCCGGTGCAGCTCACCGATCTCGGGCGCGCGATGCTGCCCAATTTCCGCCAGATCTACGACAGCGCCCAGCAGGCGCGCGAGCAGGCGCGCAGGCTGACTCGCCGGCAACGGGATGTGGTGCGCGTGGGCGTGATGTGCACCATCGACTTCCACCAGGTGCTGCCCGGCTTCGTGGAGAGCCAGCATGGCAGGAGCGAAGTCGAACTCAGCTTTCGCGAAGGCAATCTCGAAGCGCTGAGCGATGCGCTCGACCAGGGCGAGGTCGATCTGGGCATCATGTGCTCACCGTATGAGATGCCGCGGCGCTTCACGGCGCAGCCGCTTTTTCGCGAGCACTATGTGCTGGCCATCGGCGACGACCACCGGTTCAACGGCCGCAGCGGCATCGAGATGGCGGAACTGCACCGCGAGCGCTATTGCGAGCGCGTGATGTGCGAGTTCTCCACCTACATCGAGCGCCTGCTGCGCGAACGCAGCGTGGCGCTCGAGGTGGTGCAGCAGTCGGCGCGCGAAGACTGGATCCAGGCCCTGGTACGCGCCAACTTCGGTGTCGCATTCATGCCGGCGTCGATCGCCGAGGCGGCGGGCCTCGCCTGCGTGCACACGACCGACGTGCCGATCGTGCGCGAGGTCAGCCTGCTCGCGCATGCCGAGCGCCCGTTGACGACGGCGCAGCAGGCGGTGATCGATTCGTTGCTGGCTCACCGCTGGGAGCGCGGTGGCGCGTAGCCGACCGCGCCGCCGCCCGGCGCCGGTTCAGCTCAGTTCTTGACCACGTAGCGGTTGCCGTTGGTCTTGAAGGCTGCCACGGCGGCCTCCAGATCCTTCTTCTCCTCGCAGCCGCCGCACACCTTCTCGAGCGTGGCCAGGCGCTGCTCGGCGCGCGTCAGGTCACCGAGTTGCAGGAAAAGCTCGCCGGAGTACTCCAGCGCGCCGCGGTGCTTGGGCTCGAGGCGCAGCGCGGCGTCGTAGAAACGTTCCGCGGCAGCCAGATCGGGCGTCTTGGCCTTGCGATGGCTGTAGCCCATCAGGTTGTTCCAGTCGGCGTTGCGCGGCAGGTTCACGCGCTCGAGCTCCTTGACGGCGGCGACCCACTTGTTCTCGGCGATGAGCGCACGCGCGCTGCCCAGCGGGTCGGCGGCCACCGGCACGGCAGGTGTCGCGCTGTCGGCGGCAAAGCCGAGCGGGGCCGCGCTGGCGATCAGGGCGGCGAGGGCGAGGGAGGCAAAGCGGTGCATGGAGGCTCCTGGTGGCGGTGGGCGGACAGCTTCTCGTTTGTCCTGCGGCCACTTACGAGGGCCCGATCCCCGGCGGACGCACGGCGCCTTTGAAACAAGGCGCTACCAGAGCTTGACGCAATCGCCGCTGAGCAAGAACTCGCCGCTCGGCCGGCCTGATGGGTCGGCCGCCGCGGCGGGCTCGAAACTCACGCCCAGGCGCGAGACGTTGAAGAAGATCTTTTCCGCGCTGTCGGTGAGCGCCAGTGTGCCGTTGCCCTGGGCCGGCACCCTGCCCACCGCGAAGGGCGCGCCACCGTCCTTGGGCAGCGCCCAGAGCACGGCCACGCTGCCTGCAGGCACGCTGAGCGGTTGCAGCAACTTCACGGTGAGCGCGCGGCCGTGCCGGCGCGAGCTGGCCAGCAACGTGGGCTTGCCGGCGCGGTCGTGCAAGAGGCCGACATAGCTGGCCGGCAGCATTTCGCGCGCAGGCTCCAGACCCACCCAGGCCGGTTGTTCGCGCAGCACCACCACGGCCAGCAGCATGCCGGCCAGGGCGCCGCTCAGCGAGCGGCCGGAAACGAGCACGCGCCACCAGGGTTCGCGCAAGGTGGTGGCCGAGGCGGCGGCAGGGAAGAGGCGCTGCTCGAGCGCGGCCCAGACACGATCGCTCGGCTCGAGCGCGGGCACTGGGGCCGCCAGTGTCGCGAGGCGCTGCTGCCACGTCAGCACCGCCATTTCGGCCGCGCGGCTGTCGCGCAACAGGCGTTCGAAACGCCGCCGCGCGCCGCCGGCCAGCGTGCCGAGCGCGTACTCGCGGGCAAGCGCGTCCAGGCGGGGTGGGTGGAGCAGGTTCATGCCGCCGTCATGCCGCCGTCATGTCGCAACGCACGCCAGACGAACGGTGCACGCATGTCGCAGGCATGTCGCACGCATGGTGCACGCTGGCGTACGTCATGCCGCACTCACCCCCGCCTGCTCGAGGCAGCCCTTGAGCCGGTCCATGCCGCGCCGCACCCAGGCCTTCACGGTGCCGAGCGGCGCGCCCAGCGTCTCGGCGATCTCGGTGTGCACCAGACCCTGGTAGTAAGCCAGCGCGATGGCCTGCCGCTGCGCCGCGCCGAGCTGGGCCATGCAGGCGTCGATGCGCGCGCGCTTCAGGCTCTCCTCCAGCAGCGCCTGCGGCTGGCGCTCGGGGGCATCGGGCAGGGCCATCGCCTCGTCGTCGAGCTCCACGGTGGCGGCGCGTTCGGCCTTGCCCACGCGCAGCTTGTCAATGGCCTTGTTGCGCACGATGTTGATGAGCCAGGTCATGGGGGCCGCGACATCGGGGCGGTAGCCCGCCGCGCCGTGCCAGACGTTCATGAACGCTTCCTGCAGCACATCTTCGGCACGGTCGCGGCGCTCGACGATGCCCACCGCCAGGCCGAGCAGGTGCCCCGACGTCAGCCGGTACAGCGCGCGAAAGGCCGCGGGGTCGCGCAGCGCGACACGGCCGAGCAAGCGCGCGAGTTCCTGGTTGCCTTCGTTCACGGGGAGATCTATGTGGGATGGGGCCGAGGTGGACGCAGGCGGCAGCGTATCACCTGCCACCGCCGCCGCCACCGCCACCGCCACCGCCACCGCCGCCACATCGGCTGCTGGTGCGAGGGCCCGACGAAGGCGAGCCGGAACTGCGGCGCGGGAAGCAGCCCCTCGGCCACGCAAGGACTCGTATGCGCGCGACGCCCGCCACTCGCTGTCCATCGAGGGGTACCGCGTCACGAATGAACTCCTCGCGCGCGTTGCTTCGGGGGCTGGAATCCAGTGAATGGCGAAGCCGACGAGCCCTCGCGGGACGCCATGGCCGCGCGCGGCTACTATCAGACCTGCATCGAGATGATCATCATCGAGGGCACCTTCCATGCTTCGGTCGTTCATCTTCATCGCAGTGGTCGCTGCTCAAGCTGGGTCCCCGGCATGGTCACAACCAGCTGCTGCGGCCGCTGCAGCCGCCGCACCCGACTCGGCCTGCCAAGACTTCTACGCCCACGTCAACGGTGTCTGGCAAGCTGCCACCGAGCTGCCTGCGGACCGCGCAACAGCGGGCAGTTTCACTGACCTGCGGCGCAACAACGATCGCATGCTGAAGGATGCCCTGGCCGAACTGGTGGCGGAGCCATCCCGGCAGACCACGCCCGGCTTGAAGCGGCTGGCGGCCTACTACCGCAGCGGCATCGACGAAGCCGGCATCGCGCAGCGTGGCCTGGCGGCGGTGGCGCCACTGCTGGCGCGCATCGATGGCGTCGACCGCGCCGGGCTGCCGGCGCTGCTGGGCGAACTGTCGCGGCTGCAGGTGGACCTGCCGCTGCGCCTGTTTGTCGGCATCGATGCCAAGGACGCCACACGCTTCCGTGTGCTCGCACTCCAGGGCGGCCTGGGTCTGCCCGAGCGCGACGACTATTTCAAGACTGACGAGACCACGCGGCGCATCCAGGCCGGCTACCGCCTTTATGCGCAACGCCTGCTGCAAGGCGCCGGCATCGCGGTGGACGACAGCGCCCTGGAAGCGCTGCTCGCGCTGGAAACCGAACTCGCTCGCGCCAGCATGACACCCGTACAGCGGCGTGACCCGAACGCGACGTACAACCCGCAGACCGTCGGTGGCTTGCAGCAGGGGGCACCCGGCATGGACTGGAAGGCGTGGCTGGCCGCGTATGCCGGTGAGGCATTGCCCGAAAGCTTGGTGCTGGGCCAGCCCGAGCTGGCACGCGCGCTGGCGACCCAGGTGCAAAACGCGCCTCTGCTGGCCTGGCGCCATTACTTGCGCCTGCGTGTGCTGGACGGCGTGGCCGATCAGTTGCCGAGCGCGCTGGCGCAAGCCCACTTCGAATACCACAGTGGCGTGCGGCGCGGCGTGCAGTCGCCGCCGCCGCGGTTTGAACGGATCATCGCCGTCATCGGTGGGCTCAATGGCAATGCGCCGCTGGGCGAAGCCTTGGGCGAGTTGTACGTCAGCAAGGCCCACTCGGCCCAGGCGCAGTTGCGCGCGCGCCAGATGGTGGAAGACATCCGCAGCGCGATGCACGCACGCATCAGCCGTTCGCCCTGGATGAGCAGCGCCACGCAAAAGCAAGCCTTGGCCAAGCTGGAGGCAATGGGGGCGCTGATCGGCAGCCCCGAGCACTGGCAAGCCTACGAAGGCTTGCGGGTGAGCAGCGAGGACTTTGCCGGCAACACGCTGCGCGTGCGCCAGTGGGACACCCAACGCCGCCTGGCCGACCTGTCGCGACCCGTGGACCGCAAGCGCTGGAACACCAGCGCCCACACCGTGAATGCCTTTGCGTCCGCAGGCAACCGCATCGTGTTCCCGGCCGGCATCCTGCAACCGCCTTTTTTTGATGCCGAGGCCGACGATGCCAGCAACTACGGCGCCATCGGCAGCGTGATCGGCCACGAGATCACCCACCACTTCGACAACCGCGGGCGGCAGTTTGATGCGGTGGGCAACCTGCGCGACTGGTGGCAAGCGGCCGACGCCGCCGCCTACCAGGCGCGCACCGAACAGGTGGCGCAGCTGTACAGCGGCTATGAACCGCTGCCCGGCATGCGCATCAACGGGCACCAAACGCTGGGCGAAAACATCTCCGACTTCGGCGGCATCCAGATTGCTTTTGACGGTTTGCAAATCGCGCTGCAACGCAAGCGCGCCACCGGCGAGGGGGTGCCGCGCGTGCAAGGCCAGACACCGGAGCAGCGTTTTTTCTTGGCCAATGCGCGGGTGTGGCGCATCAAGTGGCGCGAGCAGGCGCTCGTCAACCAACTGCGCACCGGCCAGCATTCACCGGGCCAGTACCGCGTGCTTGGGCCCATCAGCCACATGCCGGCCTTTGCGCAGGCCTTTGGCTGCAAGGCGGGCGACCCGATGGTGGCGCCCGATCCGATCGTGATCTGGTGAGCGGCCGGCGCGCCTGGCGCGCGAGAAGGACACCGAGTTCGACCGTGCGCTGCTGCGCAGCGATGTCGTCGATATCGAGGAGACGGTGCGACGGGCCGAGACTCTGCCCGAGCAAGACCTCGCGGCGCGGGTGGTGCGCTGGATCCGATGCCTGCAGTAGGCCGCGAGCGGCGAAGGTCTTGCGCGCCGAGCCCAGGCGAGCTCAGGCCTCGCGGTACCAGCTGCCGACGGCGCTCATGTCGTTGCCCCAACCCGACAGCACGGCCTGCAGCCGGTGGCCCACGCCGGACACCGCCGGGCGGAACAGCAGCGGGTGCATGTAGCCCTCAGCGCACACCATGTCGTTCATGCGCACGAACAGCGCCACGCGCTTGACCGGGTCCAGCTCGTGCTCGGCGGTCTCCCACAAGCGGTCGAACTCGTCATTGCGCCAGCGCGTGTAGTTGCGGCCCTGCCACTTGTTGGCCTTGGTCGAGAGCTCGCGGCTGGAGTAGCGGTCCATGAAGCGCTGCGGGTCGGGCGGCCCCATGGTGAACTGGTACATCTGCATGTCGCACCAGAACTTGGTGTTGGTGTCGGGGTTGGCCACGTCGGTGCCGAAGAACACCGAGGCCGTCACGGTCTTCAGCTCCAGGTCGATGCCAGCCTGGGTGCAGGCCTGCTTGACGATGCTTTGCACCTTTTGGCGCGGGCTGTTGATGGAGCTCTGGAATACGAGCTTGAGCTTTTGCCCGTCCTTGGCGCGGATGCCGTCGGGGCCGCGCTTCCAGCCGGCGGCCTCGAGCAGGGCGTTGGCCTTCTCGACGCTGAATTCCGCCTTCACGTTGGGGCTGCGGAAGCGCGCCGGGTTGTTGATGATGGTGGCCGTGGCCACGCCCAGGCGGCCGTAGACAAATTGCTGGATCGATGCGCGGTCGATCAGCAACCCGAACGCCTGTCGCACGGCGGCGTGCTGCCAGATGGGGTGGCGGGTGCTGGCATGGGCGCGCTCGCCTTCGACCTCGGTCCAGGGGTCGGTGGTGTTGAGTTCGATGAACTCCAGCGCCCCGCCCGGCGCGGTGACAACCCGGCCCTTGCCGCCGGTCTCCAGCCGCTTGAGGATGTCGTCCTCGACCTGCAGGGTCCAGGCGTAGTCGAACTCGCCGGTTTGCAACACCGCGCGGGCGGCCGAGGTGGCGTCGCCCCCGCCCTTCAACTCGATGGTGTCGAAGTGCGGCTGGTTGGCGATGTGGTAGTTCGGGTTGAGCTCGCCACGCACCAGGTCACCGGGCTTGAAATCGACGAAGCGGTAGGGGCCCGTGCCCACCGGCTTGAGGTTGGCCGGGGCCTCGCGCGACTTCGCGCCGATGTAGGGCTCGAAGATGTGCTTCGGAATCTGTTGCGCTGTGGCGTAGGTGCGCGGCCAGAACGGCGTCGGCTTGTCGAAGATCACGCGCACCGTGTGCGAGTCGACCCGCTCGAGCTTCAGGTCCTGATAGACCCCGGCATACACGGCCGCGGTGGCGGGGTCGGTCGCGAAGCGCCAGTTGAAGACCACGTCGTCGGCGGTGAAGGGCGCCCCGTCGTGCCAGGAGACGCCGCGCTTGAGCTTCCAGGTGACCGAGCGGCCGTCGGCCGCCACGCCGCCGTTCTCGCGGCTGGGGATCTCGGCCGCCAGCCTGGGCTGCAGCACGCCGTCGGCGTCCCAGCGGGCCAGGCCTTCGTAGAAGATGTTGGAGCCTTCGGCGTCCTTGGTGCCGGTGGCGAAGTGCGGGTTCAGCAGCGTGGGGCCTTGCCAGAACAGCAGCTTGAGCGAGCCACCGCCGCCGCGGCGCGTGGGTTTGTAAGGCGGCGTGGAGGTTTGCGCCAGGCCCGCATCGGCCAGCAGCAGCGCGGCCATCGGCATGGCCACGCCCACCGCGCCCAGGCGCGCGATGAAGCCGCGCCGTGACAGGCGGCCGCGGCGAACTTGTTCGATCGACTGTCGGATCTGTGCTTCGGTCATGGCGCGTCCCGCCTCCCTACTGGCATGGAGCTCGCAGTATGTCCCTGTCTCGCTGGTCGTTGGGCCCGATGGTCGTTGAGCCCGATATCCTTCCGTGCCGCCTTTGTCTGCGGCTCGGGTCCATCGCGATGTCGCTGCTGCTGGTGGGTATGCCCAGCGCATCCGGGCTAGCATGGCGCAATGACGCCAAGCACGCCGGCCATGACGCACGAGCCAAACGACACCGGGAACGAACCCATCTACGAAGCCCGCACCTGGCGCGACAACGGCTGGACGGCGCAGGTCATCAAGAACGAGGACGACGATGGCTGGGCCGTCTCGATGACACCCGATGGGCAGGCGGAGCCGGCGCTGGTCGGCCCCTGGACCATGGGTCGCGACAAGAAGAACCCCAAGCCCTTGGACACCAGCGCCTTCAACACCCTGGTCAAGACCGCCCACGAGGTGGTGCGGCGCCACGAGCAGCACCTGCACGCCACCCTGCACAAGCGGGTGGACATCTACGTGGACGGCGTGTGTTACGCCGTCAAGCTGGACATCGTGCCCGACGCTGACGAGCCCTACGCCACGCTCAGCGCGCACGACGGCAGCCAGCAGCAGGTGGCGCAGGTCAAGGTCGCGGCCGGCTTCAAGCTCGATGCCGCCAGCGCGCAGCGGTGGGTGGAGGGCGGGTTCGAGCGGCCTTCGCAGCGCTGAGCTCGGCGCCGCAGTGGCCCCGCTGGCACCGGCAGGGGCGGGCCCGCCCCGCAGCCGGCCGCGCGTTGCGGCCGGCATCACCGCCGTCCGCTCAAGGCCGCTGGGTCACGACCGCAATGCCGTCATAGGCGGAGATGTACAGCAAGTTCCCGCTAACAGCCACACCGAGCGGGGCAATCAGCCGTCCCGGCAACGCGCCGGGCTCAAATCCCGGTTGGCCCGCCACGCCAACCACGGTGGTCACGGCCCCGTCCGGCGTGACCTTGCGCACCGTGTTGTTGGCCTGGTCGGCCACATAGACGTTGCCGGCGCGGTCGGTAGCGACGCCTGTCGGAGAGGAGAAGCGCGCCGCAGCCCCGGTCGCATCGGTGCTGCCGGGCAGCCCCGCCGTGCCCGCCACGGTGGTGACGACGCCCGCGGGCGTGATCTTGCGGATGGTGTGGTTGCCGAAGTCCGCCACGTAGACATGGCCCGCGCCGTCTGTGGCAAGACCCAGGGAGGCGTCGCTGAACCTCGCTGCGGCCCCTGCCGCATCGACGCTGCCGCTCTGACCCGCCACCCCGGCCAGCGTGGTGACCACACCCGCGGGCGTGATCTTGCGGATGGTGCCGAAGTCGGCCACATAGACGTTGCCGGCACTGTCGGTGGCGATGCCGTTCGGCTCTGCGAAGCGCGCCGCGGCCCCAGTGCCATCGGTGCTGCCGCTTTGCCGCGGCGCCCTGGCAAAGGTGCTCACGGCCCCGGCGGGCGTGATCTTGCGAACGGTGAGATTGAACGCGTCGGCGACGTACAAGTTGCCTGCGGCATCGGCGGCAATGCCGGCCGGGCGACTGAAGCGCGCCGCGGTGCCGATGGCATCGACGCTGCCGGGTTCACCCGCGGTTCCGGCGAAGGTGCTGACCACGCCGGCGGGCGTGACCATGCGGATGGTGTGGTTGAGCAGATCTGACACGTAGATGTTGCCCGTGCTGCCGATGGCAAGGCCTCGGGGCAAGTCGAAGCGCGCCACGGCGCCGGTGCCATCGGCGTTGCCGTATTGAGGCGGGCCCGCAACCGTCGTCACCACGCCCGCGGGCGTGAGCTTGCGCAGCGTGTGCGTGTTGGCGTCGGTCACGTAGAGGTTGCCCGCAGCGTCCAAAGCGGCACCGGTCGGGGCATTGAAGCGCGCCTGGCGGCCGCTGGCGTCTCGGTGTCCCGGCTGGCCCACCGCGCCGGCGAGCGTGGTGACCACGCCCGCGTGCGAGATTCTGCGGATGGTGTTGTTGGCAAGGTCCGCCACATGGACATTGCCCGCGCCGTCCACGGCCAGGCCGAGCGGCGAGGCGAACCGCG